>NZ_JBEZLQ010000002.1:0-683222 GCF_040652235.1 Streptomyces sp. NPDC048277 | reverse complement strand
GACGACACACACGAGAGCGGTGCGAGAGGAGGAATGATCCCCTCGCACACAGCGTCCTCGCTGTGTTATTTCAAAGGAACCTCGACCATCGGAATGTTTCCGACGGACGGGGTATCAACATATCTGGCGTTGACTTTTGGCACGCTGTTGAGTTCTCAAGGAACGGTCGCTTCCTTTGTACTCACCCTCTCGGGCTTTCCTCCGGGCTTCCCTTCGTTCTTGCGTTTCCGACTCTATCAGATCTTTTTCCGATCCGATTTCCTCGGTGCTTTCCAGGTTCCCGCTCTCGCGTTTCCCTTTCCGGCGGTTCCGACTCTATCAGATCCTTTCGGCGTCTGATTCCCAGTCAGCGGGAGTGTCGTAAGGCTTTCCGGCTTTCGCCCGTCGGCCTTTCGACATTCACTACGTTAGCCGACTCCCGTCGAGACTCATAATCGAGTTCCGCGAGTTCGAATTCGGGCATGCAGGCATGCGGAATTCGACCCCGTCAGGGGAAGTCGTAGGTAGTGGGTGGCCGCTTCCGGCTGCTGGCGATTGCCGTACCCGGTTCAAGCGGCTCGGGCTACATTACGCACCTTCCAGGGACGCGTCAACTTGAGCGGCGCCGGGGTGCGTGGGCCCGATAGGGGCTCACCGTCGGGTCGTTGGCCGCCCAGAAGCGCCACGGATGGACGTCACCGTTCCCGCCCTCGCCGGCGACTCCGGTGCGCGGACCGTTCCGTACCTGGTCGGAGGGCACGGGGGTGCCGGTCAGTATCCGCAGCGGTGTCTCGCCGGAGGCGCACGCGTCCGTGCCGTCCAGGGCGCGGTCGACGCCCAGTGCGGTGGCCAGGCGGGCCGGACCTTTGGCCAGTTCCCGGTCGTATCGGGCCGAAAGTCGACGTTTACGCGCGAGTTCGACGCCCTCGACGATCTCGCCGGCACGGAGCAGGACCGCGCTCGGCCTGCCCCCGGGACCGCAGACGAGGTTCATGCAGAACCACATGCCGTAGGTGAAGTAGACGTACACATGTCCGGGCGGACCGAACATCACCTCGTTGCGGGGTGTGCGGCCGCGATAGGCGTGCGAGCCGGGGTCGTTCGGGCCGTCGTACGCCTCCACCTCTGTGAGGCGCACCGCGATCGGGCCGTCCGGGGTGGTGCGGACGAGGATGCGGCCGAGGAGGTCGGGGGCGACCTCCAGTACAGGGCGGTCGAAGAAGTCCCTGAGGAGTGGCGTACGGTCCGGGGGCGCGATCATGGCGTCCGAGCCTAGTCCAGTCCGGGGATGCCAAGGGCTGGTCAAGGAATCGTCTGCTTGCCAGGGTGTGGGCCGGAACCGGCGGTGGCCGGTTCGCGTTTGTAGGGATCAAAGGTCCGTACGTAAAGGGAGAGTCATGGGCTTCAAGAAGCTGCTCGCGAGCCTGGGTGCCGGTGGGGCGTCCGTGGAGACGGTGCTCACCGAGATCAACGTCGTGCCGGGTGGCGTCGTCCAGGGCGAGGTGCGGATCCAGGGTGGATCGGTGAACCAGGAGATCCAGGGGTTGTCCGTGGGTCTTCAGGCGCGGGTCGAGGTGGAGCACGGCGACGAGGAGTACAAGCAGAACATCGACTTCGGCAAGGTGCGGCTCGGTGGTGCCTTCGAGCTTCAGGCCGGGGCCGTGCACGCGGTGCCGTTCGGGCTGGAGATTCCGTGGGAGACGCCCGTCACCATGATCGACGGGCAGGCGCTGCGCGGGATGCACATCGGGGTGACCACCGAGCTGGAGATCGCGCGGGCCGTGGACTCCGGGGATCTGGACCCGATCAACGTGCATCCACTGCCGGCCCAGAAGGCCATCCTGGACGCCTTCATCCAGCTCGGCTTCCGCTTCAAGAGCGCGGACCTGGAGAAGGGGCACATCAGGGGGACGCGGCAGACGCTGCCGTTCTACCAGGAGGTGGAGTTCCACCCGCCGTCCCAGTACCGGGGACTGAACCAGGTCGAGCTGAGCTTCGTGACGGACGCGCACGCCATGGACGTCATCCTCGAAATGGACAAGAAGCCGGGGCTGTTCAGCGAGGGCAGTGACACCTTCCGGTCGTTCCAGGTGGGTCTGCACGACTTCCACGGGACCGACTGGGCGTCTTATCTCAACCAGTGGCTGTCCGAGGTCGGCAGCAAGCGCAACTGGTTCTAGGCTCGGCACTGCTGATTCCGGTAATCGATCAGGAGGTACCGAGGTGTCCGAGCTCAAGCGGCGGCCTCTCCCCCATGACTTCCACCCTCCCGTCCCGTCGTTCACGGTGACGAGCGAGGACATCGAGGAAGGGGCGACGCTCAAGGACGCTCAGGTCCATGCGAAGGGCAACACCTCGCCGCAGCTGCGGTGGGAGGGTTTCCCTGACGGGACCAAGAGTTTCGCCGTGACGTGCTACGACCCTGACGCCCCGACGGGCAGCGGGTTCTGGCACTGGGTCCTGTTCGACATCCCGGCCTCGGTGACCGAGCTGCCGGCGGGCGCGGGCAGCGGCAAGTTCGAGGGGCTGCCCGCGGGTGCGCTGCAGGTGCGCAACGACTACGGGTCGAAGGACTTCGGCGGTGCCGCGCCGCCGCCCGGGGACGGGCCGCACCGGTACGTCTTCACGGTGTACGCGGTGGACCAGGAGAAGCTCGGTCCGGACGCCGATGTGTCGCCTGCCGTCGTCGGGTTCAACCTGCGGTTCCACGCGATCGCGCGGGCGCAGCTCATCGGGGAGTACGAGAACCCCGAGCAGGGCTGACGCAGCGCGCGAAATCAGCTGAGCGTTCATTGAACGTTTGCCCGTCTCTGGTCATGGAAGTGATCAGGGGCGGGCAGTTTTTATTGCGTTGTCCATCTCGGCGCGCCCGTCCAGAGTTGATCCACGCCCGCCGGAGGTGGGCACGGTGCACATGGGAGGTGGGCTGGATGCGTGACACGCTGGTGCTGAACGCGAGCTTCGAGCCGCTGTCTACGGTGACGTTGAACCGCGCTGTCGTTCTGGTGCTCCAGGACAAGGCCGTCGTCGAGCAGGCCCACCCCGAGCTGCGCATGCGCGGTGCCGAGGTGGATATACCGGCGCCCCGGGTCATAAGGCTGTGCAGGTATGTGCGGGTACCGTTTCGGAGACAGGCGCCGTGGTCGCGGCGCGGAGTGCTGGTCAGGGACCGGCACCGGTGCGCGTACTGCGGGAAGCGGGCGACGACCGTGGACCATGTGGTGCCCCGGGCGCAGGGTGGTCAGGATTCGTGGCTGAACACGGTGGCCTCGTGCGCGGAGGACAATCACCGGAAGGCGGACCGGACGCCTGAGGAGGCGGAGATGCCGTTGCTTCGGGAGCCGTTCGAGCCCTCGCCTCGGGATGCGATGCTGTTGGCGATGGGGGCGGAGGATTTCGCCGCGTTGCCCGAGTGGTTGGCGGGGGATGTGGCCGCCTAGTCGTCTGCCTGGCTCAGGTTGCCGGGCGAGTACAGGTTGTTCGTGGCTGATCGCACAGTTCCCCGCGCCCCTGACCGGGGTGCGGGGAACCTTTGTTTTCCCGTGGCCGTCAGTCGATGCTCGGCTTCTCCCGGCGTTCCTGGGCGGGGATGTTGCCGCCTCCGCCGTTCGAACCGCCGCCCAATGAGCCGAAGTTGCCCATCGCTCCGGAGAGGCCCTTGAGGGCGTCGCCGATTTCGCTGGGGACGATCCAGAGCTTGTTGGCGTCGCCTTCGGCGATCTTCGGGAGCATCTGGAGGTACTGGTAGGAGAGGAGCTTCTGGTCCGGGTCGCCCGCGTGGATGGCCTCGAAGACCGTGCGGACCGCCTGGGCCTCGCCTTCCGCGCGGAGCGCCGCCGCCTTGGCCTCACCCTCGGCGCGCAGGATCTGGGACTGCTTCTCACCTTCGGCGGTGAGGATGGCGGCCTGGCGCGTGCCTTCCGCGGTGAGGATCGCGGCGCGCTTGTCGCGGTCGGCGCGCATCTGCTTCTCCATCGAGTCCTGGATGGAGGTCGGCGGCTCGATCGCCTTGAGCTCGACGCGGTTGACGCGGATGCCCCACTTGCCGGTGGCCTCGTCGAGGACGCCGCGCAGGGCCGCGTTGATCTCCTCGCGGGAGGTCAGGGTGCGCTCCAGGTCCATGCCGCCGATGATGTTGCGGAGCGTGGTGACCGTGAGCTGCTCGATGGCCTGGATGTAGCTGGCGACCTCGTAGGTGGCCGCCCGCGCGTCCGTCACCTGGTAGTAGATGACGGTGTCGATGTTCACGACCAGGTTGTCCTGGGTGATCACCGGCTGGGGCGGGAACGGCACGACCTGTTCACGCAGGTCGATGCGGTTGCGGATGGTGTCTATGAACGGGACCACGATGTTGAGGCCCGCGTTGAGCGTCCGCGTGTAGCGGCCGAAGCGCTCGACGATGGCGGCGCTCGCCTGTGGGATGACTTGGATCGTCTTGATCAAGGCGATGAAGACCAACACCACCAGAATGACCAGGACGATGATGACCGGTTCCATCGTCGCTCCCCGTACCCTTCTCCGCCTCGACGCTTCGGCAGATCTTATGGTTGTTGAAGATCTTGCTGGATGAGTCTGACAGACGCACACGCAACTCGGGGACTCTTCTGTTCAGTTGAGTCTTACGAGGTCAGATGACGATCGCCGTGGCCCCCTCGATCTCCACGACATCCACTTCCTGGCCCACTTCATAGGCACGGTCGGGGTGGAGTGAGCGCGCGGACCAGATCTCGCCGGCGAGCTTGATCCGTCCGTCCGAGCCGTCGACGCGTTCGAGTACGACGGCCTGTTTGCCTTTCAACGCATCGACGCCGGTCGCGAGTTGGGGGCGCTGGAGAGCGTGCCGGTTCGCGATGGGGCGTACGACGGCGATCAGGGCGACCGAGACGACGACGAAGACGAGCACCTGGAGCACGACGCCCGCGCCGAACCCGGCGGTGCCGGCGGCGGCCACGGCGCCGACCGCGAACATGCCGAACTCCGGCATCGCGGTCACCACGAGCGGGATGCCGAGTGCCGCCGCGACGACGAGCCACCACACCCATGCGTCGATGTTGTTCACATTGTCATGGTAGGGCCGGGGGTGCCGAACCCGACAGGGTGCTTTGCCGCGTCAATGCCCGTCGGAACAGGGGCAGTCAGGACAGGGGCAGTCCGTGGGCGGTCCAGCGGTCGCCGAGCTGCTCGACGACGAGCGGGAGGCCGAAGCAGAGGGAGAGGTTGCGGGAGGTCAGTTCGAGCTCCAGCGGGCCGGCGGTGAGGACCTTGCCCTGGCGGATCATCAGGACGTGGGTGAAGCCGGGGGCGATCTCCTCGACATGGTGGGTGACCATGATCATGGAGGGGGCGATCGGGTCGCGGGCGAGCCGGCCGAGGCGGCGGACCAGGTCCTCGCGGCCGCCGAGGTCGAGTCCGGCGGCGGGCTCGTCGAGCAGCAGCAGCTCGGGGTCGGTCATCAGGGCGCGGGCGATCAGGGTGCGCTTGCGCTCGCCCTCGGAGAGGGTGCCGAACTTCCGGTCGACGTAGTCGGTCATGCCGAGGCGGTCGAGGAAGGCGCGGGCGCGCTGCTCGTCGACCTCGTCGTACTCCTCCTGCCAGTGGGCGGTCATGCCGTAGGCGGCGGTGAGCACGGTCTCCAGGACGGTCTGGCGCTTGGGGAGCTTTTCGGCCATCGCGATGCCGGCCATGCCGATGCGGGGGCGCAGGTCGAAGACGTCGACCTTGCCGAGGGTGTCGCCGAGGATGGTGGCGGTGCCCTTGCTGGGGTAGAGGTAGCTGGAGGCGATGTTCAGGAGGGTGGTCTTGCCGGCGCCGTTGGGGCCGAGGATGACCCAGCGCTCGCCCTCCTTCACCGACCAGGAGACCTGGTCCACCAGAGCCCGGCCCTCACGGACCACAGATACGTCCTGAAGCTCCAGAACATCGCTCATGAGCGCGTTGTCTCCCCTTGCAGTGTGGCCGGTCTCGGCTGTCGCGTACGCCTGTGGCTCGGGCGGCGGCGCCGGTGGGCGCAGCCCCTACGAAATCTACGCCACGAGTGCGGCGCTCCATTCCATCGGTCCGGTCCTTAGGGTGGGGGCATGCTCTCGGAACCGCGTTCAGGACGCCTTGCCGCTTGGGGAAATGCCCTATTGGCCGGACTTGTCTCTCCGGATGACGCCGTGCTCGCCATCGTCGGCGAGGACGCGGTGCACCGGGTGGAGGGGCTGCCGGGTGAGTCGGCGCCGGTCGGGCTCACGCTGGCGCTGGGGCGGCTGCGGACGCTCGGGGTGACCGGGCTGCGGATCGCGCTGCCGGCGCCGGGGCATCCGCTGGGGCTGAGCGGGCCGCCGGAGTTCAACGCGCGGGCGATGGACGCCGAGGAGGCGGTGATCTGCTACGGCGCCGCGTTCGGGCTCGTACCGGAGGTGTACGAGGCCGGGCCCGCCGGTGATGTGCATGTCGAGGTGGTCTGGCATGTGCTGCCGGTGCGGGAGGCGCCGCCCGCCGATGTGCCCTCGCTCGGTGAAGCGGAGCGGGAGCTGGCGGAGGCGCTGCGGGACGCGACCGACGTGCTGTCGAAGCTGGACGTCGCGGGGTCGGGGCCGGTGGCCGAGGCGGCGATCGACGCGTACCGGGCGCGGGCCGAGCGGGGGCGGGAGGTGCTGGCGCCGGGGTATCCGCCGCGGGCGGTGCGGGTGCTGGAGCTGGCGCAGCGGGTGGGGATGCTGATCTCGCTGGCGTACGAGAACGGGCACGGCGGCGCGGTGAGCGCGTCGGAGATGGCGGCGCGGTCGCTGGCGCTGCGGCCGGTGGAGCGGACGGCCCGGCGGGCGCAGGTGGCGGCGTACAACTCCGTGGTGGAGAAACGCGAGCGGGGGCGTTAGGAACGCCGAACGGCCTTCCGGGGGCGCCCGGAAGGCCGGAGGCCGAAGCCGCCGTAAGGCGCGGCGTCAGTGGTTGACGCAGACGTTGCCGAACGCGGGGTTCAGTACGCCGATGACGTTCACGCTGTTGCCGCAGACGTTGACCGGGATGTGCACCGGGACCTGGATGACGTTGCCGGAGACGACGCCCGGAGAGCCCTGGGCGGCGCCGCCGGCGTGGGCGCCGCCCGTGTGGGCGGAGGCCATGCCCGCACCGGCGACCATGATCCCGCCGGCCACCATCGTCACGGCCGCTGCCTTCTTCAGGTTCTTCACTTCTTGAGCCCTCCTTGGCGATCGCCGCGGCGGTCGCCGCAGCACGCACTGGAGAACGGCGGTGGCCGGGAGAGGATGCGCCGTCCGGGTGACATTCCCACGACGGTATGAATCTCAGCCCGGAAGGCGACCCTCCATGTTGCCGTCGGTGAAGCGGTGCGGAGGGCGTTTCAGCCGGCCGCGCCGTGGCGAACGGCCCACAGGGCGGCCTGGGTGCGGTCGGCGAGGTCGAGTTTCATCAGAATGTTCGAGACGTGTGTCTTCACGGTCTTCTCGGACAGCACCAGGGCGCGGGCTATCTCGCGGTTGGAGCGGCCGTCGGCGATCAGACCGAGCACCTCGCGCTCCCGCTCGGTGAGCGAACCGCCTCTGCCCTGCCCGGAGTTGGCCTCCTCCTGGGAGAGCAGCGCGCCGGCCACCTCGGGCTGGAGCAGGACGTGCCCGGCGTGCACCGAGCGGATGGCGGTGGCGAGCGCCTCGGGATCGACGTCCTTGTAGACGTACCCGGCGGCGCCCGCGCGCAGGGCCGGGATCACGGTGCGCTGCTCGGTGAAGCTGGTGACGATCAGCACGCGCGCGGGGTTGTCGAGTTCGCGGAGTCTGCGCAGGGCCTCCACGCCGTCCATGCCGGGCATCTTGACGTCCATGAGGACGACGTCGGGGGTCAGTTCCTGGGCGCGCTCGACCCCTTCGGCGCCGTCGGCGGCCTCGCCGACCACCTCGATGTCGTCCTGGACCTCCAGGAAGGTGCGCAGGCCCCGGCGGACGACCTGGTGGTCGTCGACCAGCAGCACCCGGATCGCGTCAGCCACCGGGGACCTCCATCTCGATCGTGGTGCCCTTGCCGGGCGCCGATTCCACGGTCAGCGAGCCGCCGGCGCCGCTCGCCCGGTCCCGCATGGAGACGAGTCCGAGATGGCGCCCGGCGCTCCGGGTGACGTGCGGGTCGAAGCCGCTGCCGTCGTCTGCGACCCGCAGCACGGCTCCGCCGCCGCGCCGGTTCACGGTCACGTCGACGTGTTCGGCCCCGGAGTGCCTGAGCGCGTTGTGCAGGGCCTCCTGGGCGACCCGGAGCAGGGCCTCCTCCTGGGCGGCGGGCAGGGCGCGGAAGCCGCTGGAGGCGAAGGTCACGCGCGCGCTGTGGGCGCGGTCGAGGACCTGGACCTGGGTGCGCAGGGTGGCGATCAGACCGTCCTCGTCCAGCGCTGCGGGGCGCAACTCGACGACGGCGGCCCGCAGTTCGTCGGCGGCCTCGGCGGCCAGCGCGGCCACCTGCTGCAACTCGCCCTTGGCGCGGGACGGGTCGCGGTCGACCAGGGCGGCGGCGGCCTGGGCGGTGAGGCGCAGCGAGAACAGCTTCTGGCTCACCGCGTCGTGCAACTCGTGGGCGAGCCGGGAGCGTTCCTCGGCGATCGTCAGCTCGCGGCTGCGCTCGTAGAGGCGGGCGTTGGTGAGGGCGATGGCCGCGTGCTGGGCGAGGATGGAGAGGAGTTCCTCGTCCTCCGCGGTGAAGCCGCAACCGCCTTCCGGTTTGGGGCAGTTCTTGTTGGCGAGGAACAGCGCGCCGATGATCTCGTCGTCGTCCCGGATCGGCAGGCCCAGGAAGTCGGACATGTCGGGGTGCGCGGACGGCCAGCCCTCGAAGCGGGGGTCCTTGCGGACGTCTGCCAGCCGCTCGACCTTCGCCTCGTGGAGCATCGCGGCGAGGATACCGTGCTGGCGCGGGAGCGGGCCGATGGCCTTCCACTGGGCGTCGGTGACGCCGTCGACGACGAACTGGGCGAAGCCGCCGTGGTCGTCGGGGACCCCGAGCGCGGCGTACTCCGCGTCGAGCAGCTCACGGGCGGAGGCGACGATCGTCTTGAGGACGTCGCGCACCTCCAGATGCCTGCTCATGGCCAGCAGCGCGGAACTCACCGCGGCGAGGCCGGACCGGGGAACGTGACTCATGCCCTCACGGTACCGACGGGGTGTGACACCGCGGATCGGACCGATGGCGGCAGGGCCTGGGCCGCCGGCCGTAGGCCCGGGGACCTAGGGCGCAGGTCCCGGACCTGCGGCGTAGTCCGAAGGGCCCCGCCCGGTTGCGGCCCGCGTCCGAGGCGGCCGGGACGGGCCCGTTCCTACGGTGAGGGCACCGCCGACGGAGGCGGACGGAGCCGAGGGGACGGTTGTCATGCCGGTAGCGATCATCACGGGGGCCTCGAAGGGGCTGGGGCGGGCGCTGGCCGAGGCGCTGGCCGCGCGCGGCTGGGACCTGGTGCTGGACGCCAGGGGCGACGGGGCCCTGAAAGAGGCGGCGGAGGCCGTCGCGGGGCACGGGCGGCGGGTGGCGGCCCTGCCCGGGGATGTGACGGACGGCGGGCACCGGGCCGGCCTGGTGGCGGCCGCGCGTGAGCTGGGCGGGGTGGATCTGCTGGTGAGCAATGCCAGCGCGCTGGGTGCCGAGCCCCTGGTGCGCCTGGGCGAGCTGCCCCTGGCGGGGCTGCGCCGGGCGCTGGAGGTGAACGTGGTGGCCGCGCTGGGCCTGGTCCAGGAGGCGCTGCCGCTGCTGCGGGAGTCCGCGGGCGGGGCGGTGATAGCGGTCAGCTCGGACGCGGGCGCGGAGGCGTACGAGACCTGGGGAGGCTACGGCGCCTCGAAGGCGGCCCTGGACCAGCTGGCGGCCGTGCTGGGCGTGGAGGAGCCGGGGCTGCGGGTGTGGGCGGTGGATCCCGGGGACATGGCGACCGGCCTGTACGCGGCGGCCGTACCGGACGACGACGATCCGCGGCCGGCGCCGTCGAGCGTCGTACCGGCGTTCCTGCGGCTGCTCGACGAGCGGCCGGCGAGCGGGCGGTACGGGGCGCCCGCACTGGTGGAGGGGCGATGACGACCGCTTTGCGGGTGCCGGAGGAACTGTCCGCCCGCGTGCCCGCCGAGCAGCGGGGGCCGGGGCTCGACCGGGATGCCGTACGGCTGCTGGTGTCGTGCGGGACGGCGGTGTCGCATCACGCCTTCGCCGAGCTGCCGCGGCTGCTGCGGGCCGGGGACCTGCTGGTGGTGAACACCTCGCCGACGCTGGCGGCCGCCGTGGACGGGCGGGTCGGGCACGCGCGCGTGGTGGTGCACTTCTCGATGCGCGGGGACGACGGACGGTGGGCGGTCGAACTGCGGGAGCCGGACGGGAACGGCACGACACACGCGCGTGCGGGTACGCGCGCGGGAACTGGGGTGCGACTGCCCGGGGGCGGGCGGATGGTCCTGGAGGAGCCGCTGAGCACGCGGGGCGAGCGGCTCTGGTGGGCGCGGACCTCGGCGGACGTCGGCGGGGTGCTGCGGGAGCACGGGCGGCCCATTCGTTACTCCTATACGGAGCGGGACCAGCCGCTGTCCGCGTACCAGACGGTGTTCGCGCTGCCTTCGGCGGACGGGGCGGGCAGTGCGGAGATGCCGAGTGCGGCGCGGCCCTTCACCGCGCGGCTGGTGACGGAGCTGGTGAGCCGTGGGGTGCAGTTCGCGCCGATCACGCTGCACACGGGGGTGTCGTCGGCGGAGGTGCACGAGCCGCCGTACGCGGAGCGGTTCGCCGTGCCGGAGGCGTCGGCGCGGCTCATCAACGACGTGAAGGCGGGAGAAGGCAGGGTCGTCGCCGTGGGGACGACCGCCGTACGGGCCGTGGAGTCGGCCGCCGGGGCCGACGGGGTGGTGCGGGCGGCCGCGGGATGGACGGAGCTCGTCGTGACGCCCGGGCGCGGGGTGCGGGTGGTGGACGGGCTGCTGACCGGGCTGCACGAGCCGGAGGCCTCGCATCTGCTGATGCTGGAGGCGGTCGCCGGGCGGGCCGCGATCGAGCGCAGCTACGAGGAGGCGCTGGGCGGGCTCTACCTGTGGCACGAGTTCGGGGACGTGCACCTCATCCTCCCGGGGGACGGACCTCACACAGGGCATTGCGTCAGCAACTCGCAGTGAGATTCATGTGCGGCCGATGTGAGGCCGCACATAGGGTGCACATCACGTACGAACGGACATAGGAGATAAAGGCCCCCCACATGAACGGGACAGACGACCTAGTCTGTCCCGTTTTGCCCTTCCAGGGTCCACTACCCGGGATCGTACGTCACACCTTTGCCACGGCATTTTGCGGCCGCTAAGAATTGCTCTCGTCGCTCAGCACCGCGGGTTCCCACCGCGGTGTTCGTGCAGGAGGAGCCGGTCTCCCCCCGCGGACAACGAGCGACCTCCGCGCTATTCGAAGAGGTCCACTGCCATGCCCAAGAACACCCACAGTCCTACGCTGAAGAAGCATTCCAAGATCGCGCTCGCCGGTGTCGCCACGCTCGGCGCCGCGGCCGTCGCCTTCTCCGCCGTGCCCAGCAGCGCCGAGACGCTCGTGACCGGGGCTCCCGAGACCGCGTCCCACGTGGCCTACGGCACCGAGCAGATCAAGGACGTCAAGGGCACGGTCACGGACCAGCTCGCGTTCCAGAACGTCAAGGTCGAGGCCATCGCCGCCAAGGCGAAGGCGTCCACGGCCCACGAGGTGCACGCCGCCCACGTCAAGCACGTCGCCGCGCTGAAGAAGGCCGCCGCCCAGCAGGCCGCGAGCCGGTCCGCGCAGCGCCCGCAGCTCCAGCCGGTCGCTTCGAAGACCTACGCCAACAACCTCGACGGCTGGATCCGCCAGGCCCTCGACATCATGCACACCAAGGGCATCCCGGGCTCCTACAACGGCCTGCACCGCAACATCATGCGGGAGTCGTCCGGCAACCCGAACGCGATCAACAACTGGGACATCAACGCCATCAACGGCGTCCCCTCCAAGGGCCTGCTCCAGGTGATCCCGCCGACCTTCGCGACGTACCACGTCTCCGGCACGTCCTGGAACATCTACGACCCGGTCGCCAACATCACCGCCGCCGCCAACTACGCGGCCCACCGGTACGGCTCGATCGACAACGTCAACAGCGCGTACTGAGGCCTGCGCGGACCTCTGCACGCACACGCCGAAGGGCGGCACCCCACTGCGGGGCGCCGCCCTTCGGCGTCGTACGGGAGGGACTACTTGCGCATGACCTCGGGCTCGTGGCGGCGCAGGAAGCGGGCCACCAGGAAGCCGCAGATCACCCCGAGGACGATCAGCGCGGCCATGTCCATGGTCCAGGCGCCGGCCGTGTGGTTCCACAGCGGGTCCGTCTTGGTCGGGTCGTCGGTGTTCGGCGCGATGTTGTTGAAGTCCAGCGTGGCGCCGTCGGCGGCCACCGCCCAGCGGGACGGCATCAGGAACGAGACCTGGTTCACGCCCACCGCGCCGTTCAGGTTGAACAGGCAGCCGGTGAACACGACCTGGATGATCGCGAACATCACCAGCAGCGGCATGGTCTTCTCGGACGTCTTCACCAGCGACGAGATGACCAGGCCGAACATCATCGAGGTGAAGCCGAGTCCCATGATCGGGATGCACAGCTCCAACAGGGTGGAGTGGCCGAGGATCACGCCCTCGCCGGGGATCGTACGGCTGGAGAAGCCGATCAGGCCGACCATCAGGCCCTGCAGCACGGTGATCACACCGAGCACGACCACCTTGGACATCAGATACGCCGACCGGGACAGGCCGGTCGCCCGCTCCCGCTCGTAGATGACCCGTTCCTTGATCAGCTCACGCACGGAGTTCGCGGCACCCGCGAAACAGGCGCCGACCGCGAGGATCAGCAGGACCGTGGTCGCCGTGCCGTTCGGTACGGGGACACCGGTCTTGTGGTTGACCGGGTTCACCAGCAGGGTCTTGTCGCTGTCGATCAGCAGGCTGACCGCGCCGAGCACCGCCGGCAGGATCACCGTCAGCAGCAGGAAGCCCTTGTCGGAGGCGATGACCGACACGTACCGCCGCACCAGGGTCAGCAGCTGCGAACCCCAGCTCTGCGGCTTCTTCGGCTTCATCGCCTGCATCGGAGGCATCTGTACGGACTGCGGCGCAATCGCGTCGATGTCCGCGGCGTACATCTGGTAGTGCTGCGAGCCCTTCCAGCGTCCGGCCCAGTCGTAGTCGCGGTAGTTCTCGAAGGCGGAGAAGACATCGGCCCAGGTGTCGTAGCCGAAGAAGTTCAGCGCCTCCTCGGGCGGGCCGAAGTAGGCGACCGCGCCGCCCGGGGCCATCACCAGGAGCTTGTCGCACAGCGCCAGCTCGGCCACGGAGTGGGTGACGACGAGGACCGTGCGGCCGTCGTCGGCCAGGCCCCGCAGCAGCTGCATGACATCGCGGTCCATGCCCGGGTCGAGGCCCGAGGTCGGCTCGTCGAGGAAGATCAGCGACGGCTTGGTGAGCAGCTCCAGGGCCACCGAGACGCGCTTGCGCTGGCCGCCGGAGAGGGAGGTGACCTTCTTCTCCTTGTGGATGTCCAGCTTCAGCTCGCGCAGCACCTCGTCTATGCGGGCCTCGCGCTCCTCGCCCGTGGTGTCGGCGGGGAAGCGGAGCTTGGCCGCGTACTTGAGGGCCTTCTTGACGGTCAGCTCCTTGTGCAGGATGTCGTCCTGCGGGACCAGACCGATGCGCTGACGCAGCTCGGCGAACTGCTTGTACAGGTTCCTGTTGTCGTACAGCACCTCGCCCTCGTTGGCGGGGCGGTAGCCGGTGAGCGCCTTGAGCAGCGTCGACTTGCCGGAGCCCGACGGGCCGATGACCGCGATCAGGGACTTCTCCGGGACACCGAAGGAGACGTCCTTGAGGATCTGCTTGCCGCCGTCGACCGTGACGGTCAGCCGGCGTGCGGAGAAGGAGACCTCACCGGTGTCGACGAACTCCTCGAGGCGGTCGCCGACGATCCGGAAGGTGGAGTGGCCGACGCCGACGATGTCGTTCGCGTCGAGGACCGCCGTGCCGCCCTTGGAGATCGGCATACCGTTGACGTACGTGCCGTTGTGCGAGCCCAGGTCGCGGATCTCCATGCGGCCGTCGGGCGTGGAGTGGAACTCGGCGTGGTGGCGCGAGACCTGCAGGTCGGACACGACCAGCTCGTTGTCCAGCGCACGGCCGATCCGCATCACGCGGCCGATGGAGAACTGGTGGAACGTGGTCGGGCTGCGGTCACCGTAGACCGGCGACGCCCCCGCGCCACCGCTGGAGGCCACGGCCGGGGCGCCCTGCTGCTGCGGGATCGCCTGGTGCGGGCCCGCCGAAGCCGCCTGCGGCTGCTGCCAGTCCGCCTGCGGGGCCGGCGGAGCCTGCTGGGACCAGCCGGCGCCGCCCGCACCCTGCGCCGCGAACGGCTGCTGCTGGGGCTGCGGTTGCGCGACGGCGGTCGCGGCGCCGGAGAGGCTCAGCCGCGGTCCGTCGTTCGCGTTGCCCAGGTGCACGGCCGAGCCCGGGCCGATCTCGGTCCGCTGGACCCGCCGGCTCTGCACGAAGGTGCC
Source organism: Streptomyces sp. NPDC048277 (assembly GCF_040652235.1). Classification (NCBI taxonomy): domain Bacteria; kingdom Bacillati; phylum Actinomycetota; class Actinomycetes; order Kitasatosporales; family Streptomycetaceae; genus Streptomyces; species Streptomyces sp. NPDC048277. The sequence continues at coordinate 668,676 of NZ_JBEZLQ010000002.1, read as the reverse complement.
GTTGGTACTGCCGTGGTCCTCGACGACCCAACTGCGGCCGTCGAAGCTGATCGTGGCGTGCCGCCAGGAGACCCTGGCGTCATCGAACACGATGTCCCCCTGCGGATCACGTCCGAGGGTGTATGACCTGGACGTGTCGAGCGTCCAGGTACGTCCGTTTGATTCGAGTACGAGTTCCGGCACTCCAAGCCCCATGAGTAGTCCCCCGAGTTACCCCCATCACAGGGAGTCTAGGGATGTCGAACATCGTCGGGAACTATTTCAGGCTCGCCCCTGTGACCGAAAGTCGGGCCTTGCGGGGGTCTCGTACGAGCGCTTCAACTCTTTCCGTTGACGGGGTTGAAACCGGGCCGGAGAGTGGTAATCCACGCGAGGGGGACAAGCGCGACGGAGCGGCCCCGGACGTCTGCGGATCGGGGGGTCTGCCATGAGTTCTGGCACGGCTGGCACGGCCGGCACTTCCGGCACTTCCGGCGCTTCCGGCGCTTCCGGCGCTTCCGGCGCTTCCGGCGCTTCCGGCGCTTCCGGCGCTTCCGGCGCTTCCGGCGCTTCCGGCGCTTCCGGCGCGGGAGTCGAGAACGCGAGGCACGGCGCACGGCTGCCGTGGGGCGACATCTCGCTGTCCGCGATCGCCGCCGTGAGCTGGGCGTTGATCGGCATGGCGGGCACGGCGGCACTGGGTCTGCATCTGCTGCAGGCCGACGCGGCGGGTTCACTGGGCCCGATGACAGCGGCGGTCGTGGCGCTCGGGGCGGGTGGTTCGGTCACTCCGAACGGAGATCTGTCCGCTTTCGGCCTCAAGGGAGCGGAGGCCACGACGGCCATCCAGATCACGCCACTGGGGGTGAGCCTGGTCGGTGCGCTCCTTTTGTCATGGTTCTTCTTACGGTCCCTGCGCACGGCCGGAGTTGTGATCGCACCGGCCGAACTGCTCGCCCGCGCGGGCACGGTGGTCGTGCTGTTCGTGGCGACGCTGGGCGGACTGGCGTGGGCGGGGCACTCGGTCGTGACGATCGACGGCGGTGCGCTCGGGCTGGACAAGCTGCCGGGGGGAGGGAGCGGCGGCGGAGGGCTGAAGATCCCCGGTATCGGGGACATCGGCGGGCTGCTGCCGAACCGCCTCGGCGACCTCGTCCACGCGAACGCGGCGGTCGGCTTCCGCGTGGACACCGCGGCGACCCTGCTCGGCGGCCTCGGCTGGTGCACGGGCATCCTGCTGATCGCCCTGCTCGCCTCGCGCCGCACTCCGCTGCCGCGCGGCTGGGAGGCGGTGCACCGGGTGGTACGGCCGGCGGCCTCGGCACTGGTGACGGTACTGCTGGTGGCCGTGGCGGCCGGCTGGGCGGCGGCGGCCTACGCGGCGATCGGCGACCCGCACCCGGCCCGGATCACGGGCGCGGCGCTGCTCGGGGCCCCGAACGGCGTCTGGCTCGGCGTCCCGATCGGCCTTCTCGTCCCGTTCGACGGCAGGGCGACGGGCGTCCTGACCGCCTTTCTGCCGCACCCCCTGGACGACCTCCTGAACTCCGGGTCCGACCAGTCCGTGACGCTCGGCCACCTGGCCGACCTGGACGGACGGGTGTGGCTGCTGGGGGTCGCGGCGGCACTGCTGATGCTGCTGGCCGGGGTGTTCATGGCGGTTCGGACGCCGGTGGGGTGGGGGTCGGGTGGCGCGGAGGGGCGGGTCGCCCGTTCCGGCGCGCTCGGGTTCGCCGGGCGGTGTGCCGTGCGGCTGGGGATCGCGACCGCGCTCACGCTGCCGCTGCTGGCCTGGCTGACGGACGTGTCCGTGGACGCCTCGCTGTCGGTGCTGGGCTTCGACGCGTTCGGCGCGGGGATCGAACTGCACGGGCAGTTGGGCATGGCGCTGCTGCTCGGCGCGGCCTGGGGTGCGGCGGCGGGGGCCGCGGGGGCGCTCCTGGCGTGGGCGACCGGCGCGGCCGGGTCCCACGCGGCACCACTGGCGCTGGGTCGGGTGGGGAGCGGCGGGGACGGCGGGGGAAGCGGTCCGGTGCATCCGGGGGGTCCCGGGGCTCCGGGGCGGGTCGGGAGCGGGGCTGCGGGTCCTTACGTGCCGGAGACTCCGTACCGTCCGCCGAATCCGAGCACGAATCCCTACCTCCGGGTGCCGGAAGAGCTGCGGGAGACGGGGGGCGGCCGAGGGCCTCGGTCCGAGAGGGGGCGGGGGTGGCAGGCTCCGGGGCCGTACGACGGGCAGCCGCACCGGCCCGACGGGCCACGGCAACCGCAGGGTTCATCGCCCCCGGCGGACGCCGGGCACGCCGACGACCGCCGGTCTTCGCAGGAGGGCTGGCCCGACAGCAGCGGAGACCGCTCCGACGTACCGCCCGGCTCGGGCGATGTGTACGGCGCTCCCACCATGGCCCGGCCGATGGACCCGCCGCCCCGCTCCCCGCGGCGTCCGGGGGCGCGGCGCGGAGACGGGTCCCCGGACGGTCGGAACGCCCCGCCACCGCCACCACCTCCTCCACCGCCGCCTCCCCCGCCTCCCCGGCGGCCCAATCGGTGAGGCCGGTGGCCGCTGCACTGTGCGTGGCTCGACGGTTAACCGTGGGTGAAGGCACGGCCGGTGCGCCCCGCTCATACCCATTGACATCGCACGCACGTTCGTCCGTTGTCCGGAAGCAAGGCCTCCGACACCGGCCCGACACTTATTGTTCCGTGTCCGTCAGGCGGACCACCTGCGCCGCAGCCACAGGGCGCCGGTTACGGTGGTTACACCATGAGCGATCCGCAGACCTCCGAGGTCCCCACTCTCCTCGTCAAGATTTTCGGCAAGGACAGGCCGGGCATCACGGCCGGCCTCTTCGACACCCTTGCCGCGTACATGGTCGACGTGGTCGACATCGAGCAGGTCGTCACGCGAGGCCGCCTGGTACTGTGCGCGCTCGTGACCCAGCCCCCGGCGGGGCTGGAGGGCGACCTCAGGGCGACCGTGCACAGCTGGGCCGAGTCGATGAAGATGCAGGCGGAGATCATCTCCGGCCGCGGCGACAACCGGCCGCGCGGTCTCGGCCGCTCCCTGGTCACCGTCCTCGGTCACCCCCTGACCGCCGAGTCGACGGCCGCCATCGCCGCCCGGATCGCCAAGACCGGCGGCAACATCGACCGTATCTTCCGGCTCGCCAAGTACCCGGTGACAGCCGTGGAGTTCGCGGTGTCCGGTGTGGAGACGGAGCCGCTGCGCACCGCCCTGGCCTCCGACGCGGCCGAGCTCGGCGTGGACGTGGCGGTCGTCGCGGCGGGCCTGCACCGGCGGGCCCAGCGCCTGGTCGTGATGGACGTGGACTCGACGCTCATCCAGGACGAGGTGATCGAGCTCTTCGCCGCGCACGCCGGCTGCGAGGACCGGGTCGCCGAGGTGACGGCGGCCGCGATGCGCGGCGAGCTGGACTTCGAGCAGTCGCTGCACGCGCGCGTGGCGCTGCTGAAGGGCCTGGACGAGTCGGTCGTGCAGAAGGTGCGGGCCGAGGTGCGGCTGACGCCGGGCGCCCGGACCCTGATCCGTACGCTGAAGCGGCTCGGCTACCAAGTCGGTGTCGTGTCGGGCGGCTTCACCCAGGTCACCGACGATCTGAAGGAGCGGCTGGGGCTGGACTTCGCCCAGGCCAACACGCTGGAGATCGCCGACGGGAAGCTGACCGGCCGGGTGACCGGCGAGATCGTGGACCGGGCGGGCAAGGCGCGGCTGCTGCGCCGGTTCGCCGCCGAGGCGGGCGTTCCGCTGGCGCAGACGGTGGCCATCGGTGACGGCGCCAACGACCTGGACATGCTGAACGCGGCCGGTCTCGGTGTCGCCTTCAACGCCAAGCCGGTGGTCCGCGAGGCCGCGCACACGGCGGTGAACTTCCCCTTCCTGGACACGGTCCTGTACCTGCTGGGCGTCACCCGTGAAGAGGTCGAGGCGGCGGACACCCACGACGAGAGCTGACCGGCCCGGCCGATCGGAGTGCGGGGGCCCGGCACCGGGGAGACCGGTGCCGGGCCCTTGTCGTCCCGCTTCAGGAGGCGGTCGTCGTACGACGGCCGTGCGGTGGTCTCATTCGGAGGGTGCCCAGTAGTCCACGAGCGTGGCCACGCCGGGCTCCAGGGTCTTCCAGGAGCCCTCGAACGTCACCACGGCGAAGGCGGCGGCCGGAAAGCCCCGGCGGTTCATCCGCTCGCGGGCGTCGCCCTCGGCGGTGCCGGCCAGGATCTCGGTCACGCCGTGCACGCCGGGGTTGTGACCGATCAGGATCACGTTCTGCGCGTCGTCGGGCAGCTCGTTGAGCGCGGCGATCAGCTCGCCCGGTGAGGCCTCGTACACCCGCTCCTCGTAGATGGTTTTCGGCCGGTGCGCGAGCTCATGGACGGCGAGCTTCCAGGTCTCCCGGGTACGCACGGAGGTGGAGCACAGGGCCAGGTCGAAGGTGATGCCGCTGTCCGCCAGCTTGCGTCCGGCGACGGCGGCGTCCATACGGCCCCGGTCAGCGAGCGGTCGCTCGTGATCGGTCACCTGTGGCCAGTCGGCTTTCGCATGGCGGAAGAAGACAATCCTGCGGGGTTCTGCGACGCTCATGGGACCCAGCTTCGCATGAAACAGGCCATCGGGCGCAGGGAGTTGACATGCGGCTTCGCCCGGTCCGGGGCCACCGGCGCTAGCGGGTGACGAGCTGCCGGACGTGCTCGACGAGACGGGTGACGACCGGGTCGCCGACGGCCGCGTGGGCGTCCGCCGGGTTCAGTATCAGCGCGAGCAGGGAGACGAAGGCGAGCGCGGGCAGGACGAGGGCCCACCAGGGCAGCCGGATGTCGACGCTGCCCGGGGTCGCCGGGTGGGGCCGGGTGTGCGTTCGGGCCGGCATGGTCGCCTCCGCTGGTCTCCGGGGTCTGCTGGCCGCCCCTCGCGGCCACACCTCGAAATTACGGAATCGGTGGTCGCCAACCCATCCGGTGACCCACCCACTTGACCCTGACCCTCACCCCCTAGGGGATGGTGGAGCTAGCCCCACCATCGGCCGCCGGGGCGGTGGTCAGGGGGACGCGAGGGTCGCGATGACGGCGATGACGATGAAGATGGCGAAGAACGAGCCGAAGACGATCAGCATCTTCTTCTGACCGTTCTGGGGGTTCGGGTCGAGCACTGGCATGGGGTCAGTCTGGCACCTGCCGAAGGGGACGGATCGGGCGGGGTGGGCCTCGGCGGGTCGCGGGGCGTGACCGAGGCGTCACCGGGCCGGGCGGAGTCGGTCGGCCTCGGCCGCCTCGTCCTCGACCGTGCGGTCGCGGCCCGCCAGGACACCCACCGCCATCTGCGGGATCATCAGGCCGATCATGAGGGCGATCGGCAGGCCCCAGCCGCCGCCCTGCTGGTAGAGCACGCCCACCAGCAGCGGCCCCGGGATGGAGATGAGGTAGCCGGTGCTCTGGGCGAAGGCGGAGAGCTGGACGACTCCCGCGCCGGTCCTGGAGCGCATCCCGACCATCGTGAGGGCCAGCGGGAAGGAGCAGTTCGAGACGCCCAGCAGCAGGGCCCAGGCCCAGGCGCCGCCGGCGGGGGCGAGGTACAGGCCGGCGTATCCGGCGAGGCCGCAGACGCCGAGCACGAGCACGATCGGGCCCTGGTGCGGCAGCCGGGTGGCCACGCGCGGGATGACGAAGGACAGTGGCACACCCATGACCATGGTGACGGCGAGCAGGACCCCGGCCGTGCTCGCGGGCACGCCCGCGTCCCGGAAGATCTGCGGCATCCAGCCCATCGTGATGTAGGCGGCGGTGGCCTGCAGTCCGAAGAACACGGCGAGCGCCCACGCGGTACGGCTGCGGGTGATCCGCAGGGCGGGCCGCTGCCGGTCCGCACGCGCGTGTGCCTCGGCCGGCGGCTCCGGGGTCCCCCGGTCCCGCACCAGCGGAACCCACGGCAGCACCGCGCACGCCGCGAGCCCGGCCCACACGGCGAGCCCGGCCTGCCAGCTGCCGCCCAGCGCATCGGTCATGGGCACGGTCACCGCGGCGGCGACCGAGGTGCCGGCTGCGAGGGCCATGGAGTACAGACCGGTCATGGAGCCGACCCGGTCGGGGAACCAGCGCTTGACGATGACCGGCATCAGCACGTTGCTGACCGCGATGCCCATGAGGGCGAGTGCGCTGGCGGCCAGGAAGCCGGCCGTGCTCCCGGCGTACGGCCGTATCAGCAGGCCGGCCGTGATGGCGACCATGCCGGCGCAGACCACCGCCGCGGGGCCGAAGCGGCGGGCGAGGCGGGGTGCCATGACGCCGAAGACGGCGAAGCAGAGCGGCGGCACGGAGGTGAGCAGTCCGGCCACGCTGCCGCTCATGCCGAGCCCGTCGCGGACCTCCTCCAGGAGCGGGCCGAGGCTGGTGATGGCGGGGCGGAGGTTGACCGCGGACAGCAGGATGCCGACGACGACCAGACGCGTCGTCCACGCGCGCGTGGTGTTCGCGGGGCTTCGGTCGGGTGCCGTCGGTCGTGTCGCCATGGATGCCGTCGTGGTGTCCTTGCTCGCCATGAGGCCCATCATAGAATCATGGGATGATTGGTTGTCCAGCCCTGGGCGCACGCGATCGCTCCCGCCCGGCTCTCCTGTGCGAAGGTGTGTCATGCCTCTGAGCCACCCGCGCCGTTCGGCGCTGTCCGAGCAGGTCATCGCCGAGCTGCGGAACCAGATCACCTCGGGCGAGTGGCCGGTCGGCTCGCGCATTCCCACCGAGCCGGAGCTGGTCGAACAGCTCGGGGTGGCCCGCAACACGGTCCGGGAGGCCGTTCGCGCGCTGGCGCACAACGGCCTGCTGGACATCCGTCAGGGCTCCGGGACGTATGTCGTGGCGACCAGTGAGCTGGCGGGCGTGATGCACCGCCGGTTCGCCGGGGCCGACCCCCGGCACATCGCCGAGCTGCGCTCCACGCTGGAGTCGTCCGCGGCCCAGCTGGCAGCGGCCCGGCGCACCGAGAAGGACCTCAGGCAGCTCGACGCGCTCCTGGTGCGCCGCGAGCAGGCCTGGCGGACGGGCGAGGCCGAGGCCTTCGTGACGGCGGACGCGACCTTGCACCTGGCCGTGGTGGCCGCCTCCCACAACGACGTGCTGACGGCGATGTACGCGGACCTGGGCGAGGTGCTGCGGGACTGGCTGCGCGCGGACGTCGGCGCGGAGCTGACGCCGGAGACGTACATGGACCACGGCCGGCTGGTCGAGGCGATCCGCGCGGGCGACGCGGACGCGGCCGCCAAGGAGGCGGCGAGCTATCCGTTCCACTGCCGTCCGGGCAGGCTCAGTCCACTTTCTGGTGGCTGATCCACACCGCACGGACGTCCTTCCAGCAGCGGCCGCTGAGCCGGACGGTCATCGCGGGCCCGGTGTCGGCCGGTGCGCCGTCGGTGTCGATGTCCCACCACTCGGCGCACTCGATGTGCAGCCGTACCCGGTCGGTGTCGACATAGGGGTTGTGGCAGTAGGCCACCACATGGGAGCCGTGGACGGTGGTCCGGCACTCGGCGCCGAACAGCTCCGGTGCCGGGCTGTGGCCGCTTCCCACGCGCGCGTGGGACATCGCGTCGTACGGCAGGGCCAGTACCAGGGCGAGGGCCATGGTCACCGGGGCCAGGCTGCGGGACAGGCGCACAAGGGGACCTCCTCGGCCGGGCTGGGGAGGGACATCGCGCGGTGAACGCGTGATCCGACACGTGATCCGACACGTGATCCGACGCGTAATCCAGGGTGCGCCGCGCGGGCGGCGACGGCCCGGCCGGTGGGCCGAACGGGTGAGGCCCGCACCCTTGCGGGATGCGGGCCTCGGGAGTCCGTGCGGGTCAGGCGCCGATGGCGTGCAGACCGCCGTCCACGTGGATGATCTCGCCGGTGGTCTTCGGGAACCAGTCGCTCAGCAGGGCGACGATGCCACGGCCGGCCGGCTCGGGGTCGGCCAGGTTCCACTCCAGCGGGGAGCGGTTGTCCCAGATGGCGGCCAGACCGTCGAAGCCCGGGATGGACTTGGCGGCCATGGAGGCGAGCGGACCGGCCGAGATGAGGTTGCAGCGGATGTTCTGCTTGCCCAGGTCACGCGCCATGTAGCGGCTGGTGGCCTCCAGGGCGGCCTTGGCCGGGCCCATCCAGTCGTACTGCGGCCAGGCGAACTGGGCGTCGAAGGTGAGACCGACGACCGAGCCGCCGTTCTGCATCAGCGGCAGGCAGGCCATGGTGAGCGACTTCAGCGAGAACGCGGAGACGTGCATGGCCGTCGCGACGGACTCGAACGGGGTGTTGAGGAAGTTGCCGCCCATGGCGTCCTGGGGCGCGAAGCCGATGGAGTGCACGACACCGTCGAGGCCGCCCAGCTCCTCGCCGACGATGTCGGCCAGGCGGCCGAGGTGCTCGTCGTTGGTGACGTCCAGCTCGATGACCTTGGTGGGCTTCGGCAGCTTCTTGGCCACACGCTCGGTCAGCGTGGGCCGCGGGAACGCGGTGAGGATGATCTCGGCGCCCTGCTCCTGGGCCAGCTTGGCCGCGTGGAAGGCGATGGAGGACTCCAGCAGGACACCCGTGATCAGGATGCGCTTGCCCTCAAGGATTCCACTCATGATCAGTGACCCATTCCCAGTCCGCCGTCAACAGGGATGACGGCTCCAGTGATGTACGAAGCGTCGTCCGAGGCGAGGAACCGCACTGCCGCGGCGACCTCCTCGGGCTGCGCGTACCGGCCGAGCGGCACCTGCGACACGATGGTGGCGCGCTGCTCGTCGGTGAGCACCTTGGTCATGTCGGTGTCGACGAAGCCGGGCGCGACGACATTGAAGGTGATGTTGCGCGAGCCCAGCTCACGGGCGAGGGATCGCGCGAAGCCGACCAGGGCGGCCTTGGAGGCGGCGTAGTTGGCCTGGCCGGGGCCGCCGTAGAGGCCGACGACCGACGAGATGAGGACGACACGGCCCTTCTTGGCACGCAGCATGGCGCGGTTGGCACGCTTGACCACGCGGAAGGTGCCGGTGAGGTTGGTGTCGACGACCGAGGTGAAGTCCTCCTCGGACATGCGCATCAGGAGCGTGTCCTTGGTGATGCCGGCGTTGGCGATCAGGACCTCGACCGGGCCGTGCGCTTCCTCGATCTCCTTGTAGGCCTGCTCCACCTGCTCGGTGTCGGTGATGTCGCACTTGACGGCGAGGCAGCCCAACTCCTTGAGGGCGGCCGGCGGCTCACCCGAGCGGTACGTGATGGCAACCTTGTCGCCGTTGTCGGCGAAAGCACGGGCGATGGCGAGGCCGATGCCCCGGTTGCCTCCAGTGACGAGAACCGAGCGGCTCAACAGATCACCCTTTCGTTCGGTCTGACCACCCGCCCGAACAGCTGGCATGACAGGTGGCTTCATCGAAAACCTATCGGTCCCGTCATCTCCACGGGCAAGCGGGCACCGACAGTGGCTCGGGGGCGTCGCTGTCGGATCCCTACAGAAAGGCCCGACGCCCCGTCGAAACCTGTGGTCCACGCGGGCGCGGGCGCGACATGATCGGACGGACAGGCGACGACAGCAGGGAGACCTCCGTGCCTCATTCCATCGACGAAGCCTTCACGGCGCTTCCGCTACGGGCCCTGGCCGACGCCGCGCTGGCACGCGCGCGTGCGCTCGGGGCCGAGCACGCGGACTTCCGGTTCGAGCGGGTGCGCAGCGCGTCCTGGCGGCTCAGGGACGCCAAGCCCGCCGGCACCTCGGACACCACCGACCTCGGGTACGCGGTCCGGGTCGTGCACGGCGGTACGTGGGGCTTCGCGTCGGGGGTGGACCTGACCCTCGACGCGGCCGCCAAGGTCGCCTCGCAGGCGGTGGCCATGGCGAAACTCTCGGCGCAGGTGATCAAGGCCGCGGGGTCGGACGAGCGGGTGGAGCTGGCCGACGAGCCGGTGCACGCGGAGAAGACGTGGATCTCGTCGTACGAGATCGATCCGTTCTCCGTCCCCGACGAGGAGAAGGCCGCGCTGCTCGCGGACTGGAGCCGGCGGCTGCTGGCGGCGAACGGGGTCGACCATGTCGACGCCTCGCTGCTCACCGTGCACGAGAACAAGTTCTATGCCGATACGGCCGGGACCGTGACCACCCAGCAGCGCGTGCGGCTGCACCCGCAGCTGACCGCCGTGTCGGTCGACGAGTCCAGCGGCGAGTTCGACTCGATGCGGACCATCGCGCCGCCGGTCGGACGCGGCTGGGAGTACCTCACCGGCACCGGCTGGGACTGGGACAGCGAGCTGGAGCAGATCCCGGAACTGCTCGCCGAGAAGATGCGGGCGCCGAGCGTCGAGGCGGGCCTGTACGACCTGGTGGTCGACCCCTCCAACCTGTGGCTGACCATCCACGAGTCCATCGGCCACGCCACCGAGCTGGACCGCGCGCTCGGCTACGAGGCCGCCTACGCCGGCACCTCCTTCGCCACCTTCGACCGGCTCGGCAAGCTGAAGTACGGCTCCGAGCTGATGAACGTCACCGGTGACCGCACCGCCGAGCACGGCCTGGCGACCATCGGCTACGACGACGAGGGCGTCGCGGGCCAGTCCTGGGACCTGGTGAAGGACGGCACGCTCGTCGGTTACCAGCTCGACCGCAGGATCGCGAAGCTGACCGGCTTCGAGCGCTCCAACGGGTGCGCGTTCGCCGACTCCCCCGGGCACGTACCCGTGCAGCGCATGGCCAACGTGTCGCTCCAGCCGGACCCGGCCGGGCTGTCGACGGAGGACCTGATCGGCGGGGTCGACCGCGGGATCTACGTCGTCGGCGACCGTTCCTGGTCGATCGACATGCAGCGCTACAACTTCCAGTTCACCGGCCAGCGGTTCTTCAGGATCGAGAACGGGCGGATCACCGGGCAGCTGCGCGATGTCGCCTACCAGGCGACGACCACCGACTTCTGGGGCTCCATGGCGGCCGTCGGCGGCCCGGGGACGTATGTCCTGGGCGGCGCCTTCAACTGCGGCAAGGCCCAGCCGGGACAGGTCGCCGCCGTGTCCCACGGCTGCCCCTCGGCCCTCTTCAAGGGCGTCAACATCCTCAACACCACGCAGGAGGCCGGTCGATGAGCGCCCGTAACAACAAGCCGCACGAGATCGTCGAGCGCGCTCTCGAGCTGTCCCGGGCCGACGGTTGCGTGGTCATCGCCGACGAGCACTCCACCGCCAACCTGCGCTGGGCCGGCAACGCGCTCACCACGAACGGCGTCACGCGCGGGCGTTCGCTCACCGTCATCGCCACTGTCGACGGCAAGGAGGGCACCGCCTCGGGCGTGGTGTCCCGGTCGGCCGTGACCGCAGACGAACTGGAGCCGCTGGTGCGGGCCGCCGAGGCCGCCGCGCGCGGCGCCGGTCCCGCCGAGGACGCCCAGCCGCTGGTCACGGGCGTACCGGAGTCGCCGGACTTCACGGACGCGCCCGCCGAGACCTCCTCCGCCGTGTTCGCCGACTTCGCCCCGGCGCTCGGCGAGGCCTTCGCACGCGCGCGTGCGGGCGGCCGCGAGCTGTACGGCTTCGCCAACCACGAGCTGGTGTCGACGTACCTGGGCACCTCGACCGGGCTGCGGCTCAGGCACGACCAGCCCACCGGCACGCTGGAACTGAACGCCAAGTCACCGGACCGCACCCGGTCGGCCTGGGCCGGGCGGTCCACGCGGGACTTCAAGGACGTCGACCCGGGCACGCTCGACGCCGAGCTGGCCGTACGGCTGGGCTGGGCGGAGCGGCGCGTGGACCTGCCGGCGGGCCGGTACGAGACGCTGCTGCCGCCGACCGCCGTGGCCGACCTGCTGATCTACCAGCTGTGGTCGGCGTCCGGGCGGGACGCGACCGAGGGGCGGACCGTGTTCTCCAAGCCGGGCGGCGGCACCCGCGTCGGCGAGAAGCTGACCGATCTGCCGCTGACCCTGCGCAGCGACCCGAACGAGCCGGGCCTGGAGTCCGCGCCCTTCGTCGTCGCGCACTCCTCCGGCGGCGACCAGTCGGTCTTCGACAACGGGCTGCCGGTCGGTGATACCGAGTGGGTCGCGGACGGCGAGCTGAAGCACCTGACCACCACCCGGCACACGGCGGGACTCACCGGGCTGCCGATCGCCCCGGCGGGCGGCAACCTGATCCTGGACGGCGGCCAGGACCGCTCGCTGGAGGAGATGGTCGCGGCCACCGAGCGCGGGCTGCTGCTGACCTGCCTCTGGTACATCCGCGAGGTCGATCCGGCGACGCTGCTGCTCACGGGCCTGACCCGGGACGGCGTCTATCTGGTGGAGAACGGCCAGGTCACCGGGCAGGTGAACAACTTCCGGTTCAACGAGTCGCCGGTGGACCTGCTCGGGCGGGCGACCGAGGCGGGGCGCACGGAAAAGACGCTGCCGAGGGAATGGAGCGACTGGTTCACTAGGGCTGCGATGCCCGCGCTGCGGGTGCCCGACTTCAATATGAGCTCTGTCAGTCAGGGCGTATAACCTCGGAGCCGGTGGTCGCTCGACCGCCCGAAGATCATCAAGGAGACACGAGAACCGTGACGGACATCGTCGACGAGCTGAAGTGGCGGGGGCTGTTCGCCCTGTCCACTGACGAGGACGCTTTGCGCAAGGCGCTCGCGGACGGTCCCGTCACGTTCTATTGCGGTTTCGACCCGACCGCGCCGTCCCTGCACGTCGGGCACCTGGTCCAGGTGCTCACCGTGCGCCGGCTCCAGCAGGCCGGGCACCGGCCGCTGGCGCTGGTGGGCGGTGCGACGGGCCTGATCGGCGACCCGCGCCCGACGGCCGAGCGCACGCTGAACGACCCGGAGACCGTCGCCGGCTGGGTCGGCAAGCTCCGTGCCCAGATCGAGCCGTTCCTGTCCTTCGAGGGCGAGAACGCGGCCGTCATGGTCAACAACCTCGACTGGACCGAGGGCCTCTCCGCGATCGAGTTCCTGCGGGACATCGGCAAGCACTTCCGTGTCAACAAGATGCTCACCAAGGACTCCGTGGCCCGCCGCCTGGAGTCCGACCAGGGCATCAGCTACACGGAGTTCAGCTACCAGATCCTCCAGGGCATGGACTTCCTCCAGCTGTTCCGGCGGTACGGCTGCACGCTCCAGCAGGGTGGCAGCGACCAGTGGGGCAACCTCACGGCCGGCCTGGACCTGATCCACCGCCTGGAGCCGCACGCCGATGTGCACGCGCTGGCGACGCCGCTGATGACCAAGGCGGACGGCACGAAGTTCGGCAAGACCGAGGGCGGTGCCATCTGGCTCGACGCGGAGATGACGACGCCGTACGCGTTCTACCAGTTCTGGCTGAACGTGGACGACCGGGACATCTCGACGTACCTGCGGATCCTGTCCTTCAAGTCCCGTGCGGAGCTTGAGGAGTTGGAGAAGCAGACGGAGGAGCGGCCGCAGGCTCGGGCCGCGCAGCGGGCGCTGGCCGAGGAGCTGACGACGCTCGTGCACGGCGCCGACCAGACGGCCGCGGTGATCGCCGCGAGCCGTGCCCTGTTCGGGCAGGGTGAGCTGGCGGAGCTGGACGACCGGACGCTGGCGGCTGCGCTGTCCGAGGTGCCGCATGTCCAGGTCACCGAGCTGGCGCCGGTGGTCGACCTGTTCGCCGAGGTCGGGCTGGTGGCCAGCAAGTCCGCTGCGCGGCGGACCGTGAAGGAGGGCGGGGCCTACGTGAACAACGTGAAGGTGACCGCCGAGGATGCGGTGCCGGATCCTGCGGAGCTGCTGCATGGGCGGTGGCTGGTGCTGCGGCGGGGGAAGAAGAATCTGGCGGCCGTGGAGGTCGTGGGTTCGTAAGCGCCGTAGGGGTGCGGGGGCGCTGCGGAGTGCCGGTGCGTTGTGGCTGGTCGCGCAGTTCCCCGCGCCCCTGACGGGGCGCTTCAGATGCGCTGCTTTCGTTTGCCCAGGGTTGCCATGTACGCCATGTCGCCCAGGAAGACGATGATGATCGCGGCGACCAGCTGGAAGATGTGGCGGGTCCAGTCGATGCCCGGTGTCGCCGCCACGCCCACCGCGCGGGCGATCGCGTTGCCGGCGATCGCGCCCAGCATGCCGAAGATGGTGGTCAGCCAGAGGGGGCTGTGCTGCTTGCCCGGGATGACGGCCTTCGCGATCAGGCCCAGTACGAATCCCACGATGATCGCCCACAACCAGCCCATGGCTGCCTCCTCGTACGGCTCGACGTGAGCATTACGCCAAGTCTGGGTCCGTCCGCCGTACGGCGCATGTCGGTACACCCCTACATGGTACGGCGCAGGGCGTTCACGCAGGCGGGAGGGCGACCCGGTCTCGAAGGCGGCGCAGGCGCGGCGTAACGTGGAATCAGTCCTGGCCCGGTTCCCCGTACGGGTGCGGACAGGGTACGGGCCGGGGAGAGTCCGATGCGGGCGGATGGTGGATTGTGATGCGGAAGCAGCGCGGCGGCAGTGGCAGCGGCCAGGTGTTCCGGATCAGCGGAGCCCGTACCGGCCTGACGGAGGACGTGCGCGGCCGGCAGCGGCGATACGTGATCTCGATGTCGGTCCGAACCGTCTCGGTGATCCTGGCGGCCACCTTGTGGAACGTCGAGCGGTATGTCGCCGTCGTGGCGCTGGTGCTCGGGGCCCTGCTCCCGTATGTAGCGGTCGTCATCGCCAACGCGGGCCGGGAACGGCCGCCCTCGCTTCCCTCCACGTTCGGTGTCGCGCCGACCCGGCTGATGATCGCGGCGCCGCGCGCGGAGGACCCGCCCAGGGAATCCGTTCCGGAGGACGTGGTGGCGGATCCGGCGGCTGGTGTGCGTGACGAACGGCCGGAGTCCGTCTGAGCACAAAGCTCAAGAAAAGCTCAGATCAATCGTGCTGTTCCAGTGCCGGGCCAAGGGTGACCCATGACATACTGCGTACGCGCTCCGCATCCCCCGTCGGAGCGACGGACCGACGCCGGGCAGCTCCCCCCGTGGCTGCTCGGCGTCGCCTTGTTTGCGGGGCTTTTTTGCAAGACGACACAGTGCGAGTCGAAGCAGTGAGTGACGTTATCTGTTCAGCGAAGGGTTGCCGGGCCGAGGCCGTGTGGGTTCTCGCCTGGAACAACCCCAAGATCCACACCCCCGAGCGGCGGAAGACCTGGCTCGCCTGTGAGGAGCACCGGGAGCATCTCTCGCAGTTCCTCGGAGTTCGGGGCTTCCTGAAGGATGTCGTGCTGTTGCGGGAGTGGGAGCAACACGGGGACTGAGCGGGACCGGGCTAGCCCCCGATCGCGGACATCGGCCGGTCCGGCTGTATGAACGACGGGTCGTCCAGCCCCGCTCCCGCCTTCTTCCCCCACATCGCCAGCCGCCAGATGCGGGCGATCTCCTCGTCGGATCCGCCCGAGCGCAGGGCGCCGCGCAGGTCTGTCTCCTCCCTGGCGAACAGGCAGGTCCGTATCTGGCCGTCGGCCGTGAGGCGGGTGCGGTCGCAGGCCGCGCAGAACGGGCGGGTGACCGAGGCGATGACGCCGACGCGGTGCGGGCCGCCGTTCACCAGCCAGCGCTCCGCCGGGGCCGAGCCGCGGTCGTCGGCGCCCTCGGGGGTGAGGTCGAAGCGGGTGCTGAGCGAGGCGAGGATGTCCCCCGCCGTCACCATGCTGTCGCGCTTCCAGCCGTGCTGGGCGTCCAGGGGCATCTGCTCGATGAAGCGCAGCTCGTAGGCGTGGTCGAGCGCCCAGGCGAGGAGGTCGGGGGCCTCGTCCTCGTTCAGGCCGGGCATCAGGACCGTGTTGACCTTGACGGGGGTGAGGCCGGCGTCGTGGGCGGCCCGGAGGCCGTCGAGGACGTCCTGGTGGCGGTCGCGGCGGGTCAGGGTCTTGAAGACGTCCGGGCGGAGGGTGTCGAGGGAGACGTTGACCCGGTCGAGGCCGGCCGCCTTCAGGGCCGTCGCGGTGCGGCGCAGTCCGATGCCGTTGGTCGTCAGGGACATCTGGGGGCGGGGGGTCAGCGCCGCCACCCGCTCCACGATGCCCACCAGGCCGGGGCGCAGCAGCGGCTCGCCGCCGGTGAAGCGGACCTCCTCGACGCCCAGCAGGCGCACGGCGATGTCGATCAGGCGGACGATCTCGTCGTCCGTGAGCAGGTCGGGCTTGGCCAGCCACTGCAGGCCCTCCTCGGGCATGCAGTACGTGCAGCGCAGATTGCACCGATCGGTCAGCGACACTCTCAGGTCGGTGGCCACTCGGCCGTATGTGTCGATGAGCACGTGGGCCCCCTCCCTCGTTCCGGACCAGTTCTCTGCCGTCACTTGCGAGCCTACGTGACGGCACTGACAACGTCAGAGGCCCGATGCCACGAGGTACGACGCGGCCGCGTCGTAGGACCCTACGATCCCGTCGACGCGGCCAGTCGTACGAAGCTCAGTGCGCTCCGGTGCCTGTCAGGGACCGCACCTCCAGCTCCGCGTACTTGGCGGTGTCCGGGGCCTCCTTGGACAGAAGGGTGCCCACGATGCCCAGGAGGAATCCGACCGGGATCGAGATGATGCCCGGGTTCTCCAGTGGGAACCAGTGGAAGTCGACGCCCGGGAACATCGACGACTCCTTGCCGGACACCACCGGCGAGAAGAGGACCAGACCGACCGCGGTGACCAGGCCGCCGTAGATCGACCACAGGGCGCCGGCGGTGGTGAACCGCTTCCAGAAGAGGCTGTAGAGGATGGTCGGCAGGTTGGCGGAGGCAGCGACCGCGAAGGCGAGGGCGACCAGGCCTGCGACGTTCAGGTCGCGGGCGAGTGCGCCGAGGACGATCGAGACCGCGCCGATGCCGACGGTGGCCCAGCGGGCGGCGCCCAGCTCCTGCTTCTCGGTGGCCTGGCCCTTCTTGATGACGTTGGCGTAGATGTCGTGCGCGAAGGAGGACGAGGACGCCAGGGTGAGGCCGGCGACCACCGCGAGGATCGTCGCGAAGGCCACCGCCGAGATGGTGGCCAGCAGGATCGCGCCCCAGTTGGAGTCGACGCCGCCCAGGTGCAGCGCGAGGAGCGGGGCCGCCGTGTTGCCGGCCTTGTTGGAGGCGATGATCTCGTCCGGTTTGATCAGCGCGGCCGCGCCGAAGCCGAGGGCGAGGGTCATCAGGTAGAAGGCGCCGATCAGGCTGATCGCCCAGATCACGGACTTACGGGCGGCCTTCGCGGTGGGCACGGTGTAGAAACGGATCAGGATGTGCGGCAGGCCCGCGGTGCCCAGGACCAGGGCGATGCCGAGGGAGAGGAAGTCCAGCTTGCTGGTGCCGGTGGCGCCGTACTTCAGGCCGGGCTCCAGGAAGGCGGACCCCTTGCCGCTGTTGTCGGCGGCCTTGCCGAGCAGGTCGGAGATGTTGAAGTTGAACTTGGCGAGGACCATGAAGGTCAGCAGCAGGGCGCCCGCGATGAGCAGGACGGCCTTGACCATCTGGACCCAGGTGGTGCCCTTCATGCCGCCGATGGTGACGTAGACGATCATCAGGACGCCGACCAGGGCGACGATGCCGATCTTGCCGGCGTCGCTGGTGATGCCGAGGAGGAGGGAGACCAGGACGCCCGCTCCCGCCATCTGGGCCAGGAGGTAGAAGATCGAGACGACGATCGTGGACGTGCCGGCAGCCGTACGGACGGGACGCTGGCGCATGCGGTACGCCAGGACGTCGCCCATGGTGTAGCGGCCGGAGTTGCGCAGCGGCTCGGCGACCAGGAGCAGGGCGACGAGCCAGGCGACCAGGAAGCCGATGGAGTAGAGGAAGCCGTCGTAGCCGAAGAGGGCGATGGCGCCGGCGATGCCGAGGAAGGACGCGGCGGACATGTAGTCGCCGGAGACGGCGAGGCCGTTCTGGAAGCCGGTGAACTGGCGGCCGCCCGCGTAGAAGTCGGCGGCGTCCTTGGTCTGGCGGCCGGCCCAGACGGTGATGACGAGGGTCGCGGCGACGAACACCGAGAACAGGGTGATGATCAGCGCCCGGTGGTCGCTGGCCTCGCCGGCGGCGAGCAGGGCGGTGTGCTGTGCGGGGCTCATGCGCCGTCCTCCATCCGGGACTTGATGGCCTCGGCCTTGGGGTCGAGCTTGGTGGCGGCGTGCCGTGAGTACCACCAGGCGATGAGGAACGTGGTGAGGAACTGGGCGAGGCCGAGGACCAGGGCCACGTTGATGTTGCCGACGACCTTGGTGCCCATGAACCCGTCCGCGTAGTTGGAGAGCAGGACGTACAGCAGGTACCAGGCGATGAAGGCGAAGGTCAGCGGGAAGGCGAAGGAGCGGTGGGAGTGCCGCAGTTCGGCGAACTCCGGACTCTGCTGCACCTCGGCGAACTCCTCGCTGGAGGGAAGCCGGGTCTGCGTGTTCGAGGGCGGTGGTGTCTCGGTAGCCACGGAGTCTCCTCGCGATACGGACATGCGGATTCTGACCTCACAGACACTTGGATCACTTACCTGGAGTGATGGAGCGACTCCCGTAAGTGATACCGACAGGGGGCCTCGATCCTGCTGCGGCTCCCTGCCCAAGGTCACGGCGCCACGCGTGGACGGGTTCAACTCGCCCGGGTTCTTTCGGAAGTCGTCCGCGCGGGTCGCCCTTGGTCATTGCTGGCCGGTGAGTGCGGGAGATAGCTTCACCCTGCACCACCCGTCATGTACCTGCCCAAGCGGCACCTGCGTCCTGGGCGGTTTCGGATGCTGTTCCGGATGATGTGGAGACCCCATGGCTCATCTGCGTTCCAGACGTGGGCTGGCGCTCGCCGTCCCGGTCGTCCTGTCGCTGACCGCGTCGCTCGGCCTGCTGCCGACCGCGGCCTCCGCGGCCCCGCCGACGGCCCCGGCAGCGCAGTCGGCGGACGGGCCGAACCTGGCCTACGTCGTCAACACCAGGACGGATCACCGCACCATCGAGTCGGTGCGGCAGGCGATCGCCCGCAACGGCGGCACCGTCGTCGTGTCGTACGACAGGATCGGTGTGATCGTCGTGCACTCGGCGAACCCGGGCTTCGGTGCGGCGATGCGCGCGGTGCGCGGGGTGCAGTCGGCGGGGGCCACGCGGACGGCACCGCTGAGCGCGGCGGGGAGCACGGACGAGGGCGCCGTGCAGGTTCTGTCGAAGGCGGAGGCCGCGAAGGTCGAGCAGCGGTCGGCGACGGGCCAGGAGCCGCTTGAGGCCGACCAGTGGGACCTGCGGGCGATCGGCGCCGACAAGGCCGCCGCGATCGACCCGGGGAGCCGCTCGGTGACCGTCGGCATCATCGACACCGGCGTCGACGACACCCACCCGGACATCGCCCCGAACTTCTCCGCCTCGCAGTCCGCCAACTGCGTGAGCGGCAAGGCGGACACGACGTACGGCGCCTGGCGGCCGGCGGACGCCGCCCACTACCACGGCACGCATGTCGCCGGTGAGATAGCCGCCGCCCGCAACGGCATCGGCGTGGCGGGCGTGGCACCGGGCGTGAAGGTCGCGAGCATCACCGTCGCACAGCCCGACTCGACGCAGCTGTTCTACCCGGAGAGCGTCGTCTGCGCGTTCGTGTTCGCCGCCGACCACGGCATCGAGATCACCAACAACAGCTACTACGTTGATCCATGGCTGTACAACTGCATGGACGACCCGGATCAACGTGCCATCGTTGACGCGGTCAACAGGGCGCAGCTGTACGCCCAGAGCAAGGGCACGCTCAATGTGGCCGCGGCGGGCAACTCGAACGACGACCTCGACTCGCACGCCCTCGTCGACGACTCCAGCCCCGACGACTCGACGGCCACGACCCGGACGGTCGACCCGCACGAGTGCTTCGACGTGCCGACCCAGCTGCCCGGCGTGGTCACGGTGAGCGCGGTCGGCGTCAACGACACGAAGTCCTACTACTCCAGCTACGGACTGGGCGTCATCGACGTGGCGGCCCCGGGCGGCGACAAGTACCAGATCCCGGACACGCCGTCGAAGAACGGCCGCATCCTGTCCACCCTGCCGGGCGACCGGTACGGCTTCCTCCAGGGCACCTCGATGGCGACCCCGCACGTGGCCGCGGTGGCCGCGCTGCTGAAGTCGGCCCACCCGCATGCCACTCCGGCCCGGTTGCAGGCCCTGCTCAAGGCCGAGGCGGACAACCCGGGCTGCCCGACGGGCCCGTACGACGGGGACGGCGACGGTGTCGTGGACGCCACCTGTGCGGGCGGCAAGCACGTCAACGGCTTCTACGGCTTCGGTGTCGTCAACGCGCTCCGCGCGGTCAAGTGACCCCTTGAGCAGGACTTCCCGCACGGCATGCCCGTTTCGCCCACGAACCGGAGGCTCCCACCCATGACAGTGCCCCAGCCCCGCCACCGCCGCGTCCTCGCCGTCCCGCTCGGCATGGCCATGGCCGCGGCCCTCGCGTTCCTGCCGAACGTCTCGGCGTCCGCGGCCGACACCGGTGACGGGACATCGCTCAGCTATGTCGTCAACGTCCGCCCCGGGCACGGCACTTCGGAACGCGTCCAGAGGGCGATCGACCGGGCCGGCGGTTCGGTGGTGATCGCGTACGACGAGATCGGCGTCATCGTCGTCCACTCGTCGAACGCCGACTTCGCCAGGATCATCCGCCAGGTGCCGGGCGTGGACTCGGCCGGGGCCACGCGCAACGCGCCGCTGCCCGCCCAGTCGACCACCGACGTCGGCACCCCCGAGGTGCTCAGCTCCGAGCAGGTCGCGGAGGCGGACGCGCAGGCCACCGACGGGCAGGACCCGCTGGAGCCGTTGCAGTGGGACCTGCCCGCCATCAGGGCCGACAAGGCGCACGAGGTGACCCTGGGCAGCCCGAAGGTCACCGTCGCCGTCATCGACACCGGCGTCGACGACACCCACCCGGACATCGCCCCGAACTTCGACGCGGCCGCGTCCACCAACTGCGTCTCGGGCAAGCCGGACACGACGTACGGTGCCTGGCGGCCCAGCGCCTCGGAGAGCCCCCACGGCACGCACGTGGCGGGGGAGATCGCGGGCGCCAAGAACGGGATCGGCATCACCGGGGTGGCGCCGGGCGTCAAGGTGGCGGGCATCAAGGTCGCCACGTCGGCGGGGTACTTCTACACCGAGGCCGTGGTCTGCGGCTTCGTCTGGGCGGCCGAGCACCACGTCGACGTCACCAACAACAGCTATTACACCGATCCCTGGTACTTCAACTGCACCGACGACCCGGACCAGAAGGCGCTCGTCGACGCCATCACCCGCGCCTCCCTGTTCGCGGAGAAGAAGGGCACCGTCAATGTGGCGGCGGCCGGCAACGAGAGCTACGACCTGGCCTCCGACTCGATCACCGACCCGGTGTCGCCGAACGACGGCACACCGCGCGACCGCGTGATCGACCCGCACAAGTGCTACGACATACCGACCCAGCTGCCGGGTGTCGTCACGGTCGCGGCGACCGGCGCGAAGGGCCTCAAGTCGTCGTTCTCCAACTACGGCCTCGGGGTCATCGACATCGCCGCGCCGGGCGGCGACGCGACGGCCTACCAGAAGCCCGAGCCCCCGGCGACCAGCGGCCTGATCCTGGGTCCGCTGCCGGGCGGCAGGTGGGGCTACATGGCGGGTACGTCGATGGCGACCCCGCATGTCGTCGGTGTCGCCGCATTGATCAAGTCAACCCATCCGCATGCCTCCCCCGCCCTGGTGAAGGCCCTGCTGTACGCCGAGGCGACCGCCACGCCGTGCACCGACCCGTACGACATCAACGGCGACGGCAAGGTCGACGCGGTGTGCCAGGGCTCGAAGAACCACAACGGCTTCTACGGCTGGGGCACGGCCGACGCGCTGGCGGCAGTGACCAGGTAGTGGCCGGGTGAGGTCGCCATATTGATTCAGTCAATAATGCATAGTGCAGTCATGACTGGAATCAACTATGCGTGGTCCGCGCTGGGCGGCGATCCGTCGCTGCCCGCGCGGATCACGACCGTGGCACGCGAGGGCACGCTTCAGGCACACCTTCCGGTACGGCAGCTCGCACGCGCGTGCGTCGGCGTGTGCGCGCTGGCCGCCGCCGAACTCGGGGCGCGGCGGGCCGGTACCACGGAGCTGCCCGGGGTTCGGGTGGACGACGGGGCGGTCTCGGCGGCGTTCACCAGTGAGCGGCAGCTGCTGGTCGACGGGCGGGCTCCCGTGCAGTTCGCCCCGCTGTCCCGGTTCTGGCGCACGGCCGACGGGTGGGTCCGCACCCACGCCAACTACCCGCACCACAGGGTCCGGTTGCTGAGCGCGCTGGGGCTGCCGGAAGGCGCCTCGGCCGAGGACGTGGCGGCGCGGATCGCCGAGCGGCCCGCGCGGGAGGTGGAGGACGCGGTCCACGGCGCCGGCGGGCTGGCCGTGGCGCTGCGCTCGCCGCAGGACTGGGCCGAGCACGGGCAGGCGGTCGAGGTGGCCGCGCGTCCCCTGGTCGAACGGGGCAGGCTGGACACGGCGCACGCGCGCGTGCTCGCGCCGCTCGACACCGGCTCGTCTCCTCTGCTGCCCGCGGCCGGGCTGCGCGTCCTGGATCTGACCCGGGTGCTGGCCGGCCCGGTCGCGACCCGCACGCTGGGACTGCTGGGCGCGGACGTCCTGCGGCTGGACGCGCCGTGGCTGCCCGAACTCCCCGACCAGCACGCCGACACGGGCTTCGGGAAGCGGTCGGCGACGCTCGACCTGACGACCGACCGCGCGGCCTTCGAGGAGTTGCTGGCCTCGGCGGACGTCGTGGTCACCGGGTACCGGCCGGGCGCGCTGGACCGGTTCGGGCTCTCCCCCGAGGCGCTGGCCGAACGGCGGCCGGGGCTGGTGGTGGCCCAGGTGTCGGCATGGGGTGCGTACGGGCCGTGGGGCGGGCGGCGCGGCTTCGACAGCCTGGTGCAGGTGGCCACCGGCATCGCGGAGATCGAGGGCTCGGCGGACCGGCCGGGCGCGCTGCCGGCGCAGGCACTGGACCACGGCACCGGCTATCTGCTGGCGGCGGGCGTGCTGCGGGCACTGACCGAGCAGTCGTACGACGGGGGCGGCAGGTTCGTACGGCTGGCCCTGGCGCGCACCGCGCGGTGGCTCATGACGGAGATCGAGCCGGGCACCGAGACCGGTGCGCCCTACGAGGGCCCGGACGCCTGGCTCGCCGAGACGGACAGCGCGCTGGGGCGACTGCGGTACGCCCGGCCGCCGCTGTCCTTCACGGGCGGCCCGGCCGACTGGGCGCGGCCTCCGGTGCCCTGGGGGTCGGCTCCGGCCCGGTGGGCATAGCCGCGGGTGTCCGGGTGGCCGGATCCGGTCTGTTGGGCGTCGACCGTGCGTGCCAGGGTGGCCGGAAACGTACGAATGGGTGGAATGCCGTTCCGTCGGCTGTTTTCCTGTACTTGCCCGGCTCTGTCATGGCTGGTGGAGATCATGGGGTGACGTTGACACGACCGACCGCCGAGGTGGCCGCGAGCGGCCCCGCCGGACGCCCCGGGACCGGCCGGGCCGTCGCCGTCCTGGTCCTGGTGTCCCTGGCCGCGCTGGTGCCGCTGCTCGGGCCGTCCGTCGCGCTGCACGGCACCGGGGAGGCGGCCGCGCCGGGGGTGGGCGGCATCGCGTTGCTGCGCGGGGTGCTGCTCGCCGCTCTGTGTGTGCCGTCGGGCGAGCTGTTCGTGGACCGGCTGGCCCGACGACTGCCGGACGCGCCGGCCGAACGCCCGTACAGCTGGGCGGTGTTCGCGGCCGCCGCCGGTTTCGTGGCCGCGCTGGGGCTCGCGTCGGTCGTGTCGACGGGCAACCTGGTGCCGCGCTCTCTCGCCGACATCGACGTGGGCGGCCTGTACCAGTCGCGCGACGGCAAGGTGGCGCTGGTGGAGGTCAACGCCTTTCTGCTGGCCGGTCTGTGCGCCCGCTCGCGCCACCCGGCGGCCCAGGTGTGGCCGCTGGCCGCGGTGGTCGCCGCCGAGGCGCTGCGCGCGCATCCGGCGCCCGAGCACAGCCCGTTGCTCGGCTCGGCGCTGACGCTGGTGCATCTGACGTGCGCGACGCTGTGGGTGGGCGGTCTGCTGCACGCGCTGCGCATGCTGCGGCGGTGGGGCGGCCAGGAGTCCGGGGCCGCGCTGCTCGGGCTCTACGCGCGCGTGGCCGCCGTCCTGCTCGCGGCCATCACCGCCACGGGTGTGTGGAGCGCGCTGCGGCGGATGCCCGCGGGCACGATCCTGGACCAGCTGACGACGACGGCGTACGGGCGCACCCTGCTGGCCAAGGTGATCCTCGTCGCCGCCGTCGCCGTGCTCGCCCTGTGGGCTCGGTTCCGGCTGCGCCGTGCGGCCGACCCGCTGACCGCGTACGTCCCGGCGCGGGCCGAGGTGGCCGTGCTGGGGCTGGTGGTCGCGGTGTCGGGGGTGCTGACGGCGCTGCCGCTGCCGATCAGATGGACTTGATCAAGTATTGATCGGGACGTTGATTCAGCCGTTGGTCACGAGCACCTTCAGGGCGGTGCGCTCGTCCATCGCCTTGTAGCCGTCGGGCACGCCCTCGATGTCGACGGTCAGGTCGAAGACCGGCGACGGGTCGATCGTGCCGTCGAGGACGTCGGGCAGCAGGTCGGGGATGTAGGCACGGACCGGGGCGACACCGCCGCGCAGGGCGATGTTCCGGTCGAACATGACGCCGAGGTCCAGGCCGGTGCCGCTGCCGTGCGGCACGCCGACGAAGCCGATCGCGCCGCCGTCCCGGCCGATGTTGACGGCCGTCCGCATGGACTGCTCGGTGCCGACGGCCTCGACGACGGCGTGCGCGCCCTGGCCGCGGGTGAGTTCGCGGACGGCCTCCACGGCCGCGTCCCCGCGCTCGGCGACGACGTCGGTGGCGCCGAAGCGGCGCGCGATGTCGGTCCGGACGGTGTGCCGGCCCAGCGCGATGATCCGCTCGGCACCCAGCCGCTTCGCGGCCAGCACGGCGCACAGACCGACCGCGCCGTCCCCGACGACCGCGACCGTTGCGCCAGGACGGGCGCCCGCGCCGAGGGCCGCGTGGTGGCCGGTGCCGAGCACGTCGGAGAGGGTCAGCAGGGCGGACAGCAGGCGGTCGTCCGAGGCCGCGTCCTTGGGCAGTTGGACCAGGGTGCCGTCGGCGAACGGCACGCGCACGGCCTCGCCCTGCCCGCCGTCGTACCCCACGGCACCCCAGAAGCCGCCGTGCTCGCAGGACGTCGTCAAGCCCTCGCGGCAGTAGTCGCAGACGCCGTCGGACCACATGAAGGGGGCGACCACGAGGTCCCCGCGCCGCACCGTGCCCACCTCGGAGCCGGTCTCCTCGACGACACCGAGGAACTCGTGCCCGATGCGCTGCCCCGGCTGCCGGGCCGCCTCACCTCGGTACGCCCACAGGTCGCTGCCGCAGATACAGGCGCGCAGCACCCGTACGACGGCGTCGGTGGGCAGTTGCACCACGGGCTCGGGGACGTCCTCCACGCGCATGTCGAACGGGGCGTGGATGGTGGTGGCGCGCATGGCGAGGGTCCTTCTCGTGCGAGGTCGTGGGTGCGCTCAGGGGGTGGTGGAGCGCACTTCACGGTACGCCGTAGCCGGTGCCGGTCGCGCGTCGAGGGTGCCCCGGACCAGCAGGAACTGCGCGGCCACATAGGTCAGCATGATCCAGAAGTCGGGCCTCGGCAGCTGCGGCCAGCCGGCGACGCCGGTGGCGATGAGGGTGTCGGAGAGCATGAAGAGCGCGCCGCCGAGCCCCGCGACCGGGCGGAGCCGGGTGGCCGCGGTGTACGCCATCGCGGTCAGCAGCGTGCTGTAGCCGGCGACGGGGACCCGGAGGCCTGCGGGCAGGTCCGGCCACAGCAGGACGACCAGGGTGACGAGGGCGGCGGCGTAGACGGGGACGAGGATGCGCGCACGCGCGCGTGGCGGGCCCTGGCGGCGGAAGAGGACGAGGTAGCAGACGTGTCCTGCGGCGAAGGAGGCCATGCCCGCCATGAAGGCGGGGCCGGCGTCGGAGAGGAGCAGGACGTCGCCGCCCCAGCCGCACAGCAGGGCGGCGACGAGGAGCCGCGGGCCGCCCGCGCGGGCGGTACGGGCGGCGAGCAGGGGCATGAGCAGCGGCTTGGCGACCAGGTGTCCGGCGCGGAAGCCGACGGCGAGGGAGACGAGGTCGAGGACCGTGGCGAGGACGAAGGCGCCCAGCAGTATCCGGGGCGCTCTCACGCGGCCACGGATTCCTCGGTCTGTTCCGCGACGGCCGCCGGTGCCCAGCCAGGTCCCCGGAACACCCGCCCGGCCCGCTCCCGCCAGCCGCGGGCGGCCTTCAGGTCCCTTCCGATGGCCATGTACTCATGGGTGGCCACCTTGATCGGGTTGAACGTGTTGATGTTCTTGGTCAACCCGTACACGGGTCGCTCAACCTCGGGCGCATAGGACCCGAACAGCCGGTCCCAGACGATGAGGATCCCGCCGAAGTTGCGGTCCAGGTAGCCGCCCTGGGAGGCGTGGTGCACCCGGTGGTGGGACGGCGTGTTGAACACGGACTCGAACCACCGGGGCATCTTGTCGATGCGCTCGGTGTGGATCCAGAACTGGTAGACGAGGTTCGCGGAAGAGCAGAAGGCGAGCGCGGCCGGGTGCACACCGGCGGCGACGAGCGGGACGTAGAACGGCCAGACGGTCAGCGAGGTCCAGGGCTGGCGCAGCGCGGTGGTCAGGTTGAACTTCTTGCTGGAGTGGTGGACGACGTGGCAGGCCCACAGGATGCGGATGACGTGGTGGCCGCGGTGGGACCAGTAGTAGAAGAAGTCCTGCGCGAACAGCATCAGCGGAACCGTCCACCACAGGACGGGAACGCGCAGCGGGGTGAGTTCGTATATCCCTGTGTAGATCGCGACGATCGGGATCTTCCAGACGAAGTCGAAGACGATCGACCCGAGCCCCATGCCGACGCTCGTGGCCGCGTCCTTGGTCTCGTACCCGGCGGCATCGTCGTCGGGATGGATGCGGTAGCTGATCACCTCGATCACGGCGAGCAGCACGAATGCGGGTATCGACCACAGCACGACATCGGGCAGGTTCGGCATGCAGGCACCGTAGAACCGCAGGTCGGCTGCGCCTAGACGTCGTTACCCACAAGTATGACCGGCGGTATGCGCTTGCTTGTTGGCGATCTCCGCCAATGGGCGGGCGGCCGGTCCTAGGATTCCGGGGGCGCCGACAGGGGGAGGCCGGGGGATGCAGGGGCTCGAGGTGGTGCTGGTCCGGCTGGCGTCGACGGTGGCCCAGACGGTCGCGAAGTCGCTGCTCACGCGCGCGCCGGGGGCCGGTCTGGTGCCGGATCCGGTACGACCGCTGCCGAAGCCTGCGGGGCCGGATCGGCTGGCACGGGTGCTGGGCGGGCGGATCGCGGGGGCGTACGCGGGACTCCCGGAGCACGAACGCCTGGCCGCGGTGGCGGCCGTACAGGACACGTTCGCGGCGGCGGCGCTGGACGCGGACCGGCTGTTCGCCGCGGACCTCGACCCGCGACGACTGGCGGGAGACCTGCACCGGCCGGTGCGCGACCTGGCGGAGCCGGCACAGGAGCTGTACGGGGAGCTGCTGGGCCTGTGCTGCGAGCACCTGGTGGAACAGCTCACCACACATCCGTCGTTCGCGGCGCGGGCGGCGGTGGAGCAGACACGGCGGACCGGGAGGCTGTTACGGGAGCGGGAGGCGGCCGAGTCCGGGGACGGGCTCGGGTCCGGTAACGAGAGCAGCTTCGAAGGGCGATACACGCGATTCGCCGCCACCATGCACGCGCGGCTGGAGCTGTTCGGGGTGACGCTCGGTGGGCGACGGCGGGCCGAGTGGTCGCTGGAGACGGCGTATCTGAGTCTCACGGTGAGTGGAGAACGGCGCTACGAGCCCCAGCACGAGGGCATGCCCGAGGCACCGCCGACGCCGGTGAAGGTGGAACAGGCGCTCGCGACGGCGGGGCACCGGTTGCTGTTGCGGGGCCCGGCAGGGTCGGGCAAGTCGACGCTGCTCCAGTGGCTGGCGCTGAATGCGGCGCGGCAGAGTTTCGGGGCGGAGCTGGCGGACTGGAACCGGTGTGTGCCGTTCGTGCTGCGTCTGCGGTCGTTCCGTACGCCAGAGGGCCTGCCGATGCCGGCGGACTTTCTGACGGCATCGGGAGTGCCGTTGCAGGCGCCGGACAGCTGGGTCGAGGGGCTGCTGCTGAGCGGCCGCGCGTTGGTTCTGGTGGACGGCGTCGACGAGGTGCCGGCTCGGTTGCGTGAACGCACGGAGCACTGGCTGCGGTCGCTGGTCACCGCGTTCCCCCGGGCTCGGTACGTGGTGACGACCCGGCCGTCCGCGGTTCCTGAGGACTGGATGGCCGGGCAGGGGTTCAGCGCGCACACTTTGCTGCCGATGGAGCGGGACGACATCAGGACGTTCGTACGGCACTGGCATGACGCGGCGCGGCTGGAGTGCGGGGCGGAGGCGGCCGAATCGGAGGTCCTGGACCGGTATGAGGCGAGCCTGAACGAGGCGGTGGCGACGCGGCGGGATCTCGGGCGGCTGGCCACGAACCCGTTGATGTGTGCGTTGCTGTGTGCGCTGAACCGGGACCGGCGGATGCGGCTGCCCCGGGCACGGAAGGAGTTGTACGACGCGGCCCTCGACATGCTGCTGGTGCGTCGGGACACGGAGCGGGAGATCGCCTCGGTGGAGGGGGTCTCGCTGTCGAGGGACGAGCAGACCGCGCTGTTGCAGCGGCTCGCCTACTGGATGATCCGGAACGGGCAGGTGGAGGCGGCTCGGGACGAGGTCGTCGGCATGCTGGAGCAGTGGCTGGCCGCCATGCCCCAGGTGCGGGAGCAGGGGAATGCGGGGCAGGTGTTCTCGCATCTGCTGATCCGCAGTGGGCTGTTGCGCGAGCCTGTGCCGGGGTACGTCGACTTCGTCCACCGGACCTTTCAGGACTACCTGGGGGCGAAGGCGGCGGTGGACGCGCGGGACTTCGGGGTGCTGGTGCGCAACGCGCATGACGATCAGTGGGACGACGTCGTGCGGATGGCGGTGGGCCACGCCCGCGTGGAGGAACGGACGCGGTTGCTACGGCAGTTGTTGCGGCGGGCAGAGAAGGTGCAGAAACACCGGGAGCGGTTGGTGTTGCTGGCCGCGGCGAGTCTGGAGCATGCGCCGGAGCTGGAACCCGAGGTGAGGCGGGAGGTGGAGGAACGGACGGAGGGGTTGTTGCCGCCGCGTTCGTTCGAGCAGGCGGAGGCCTTGGCACGGGCAGGGGAGTTGGTGCTGGAGCTGTTGCCGGGGCCTGACGGGTTGACGAAACGGGAGGCAACGGCGGTGGTACGCACCGCCGGATCGATCGCAGGCGACGCAGCTATGGAGATCATCGCCCGATTCCGTCAAGACGAACGGCTGCCGGTTCGTGCCGAGCTTGACTCCGCATGGTCGTCATTCGACACCATCAAGTACTTCGAGGCGATTCTCGAAGGTACGGTGGTGGCCGGACAGACACTCAGCTTCGATACTGTCGAAAAGCTGACGCTCCTGCCACGCTTTCCACAACTCGCTTATGTAACCCTGGTCGGTGACCATGGACTCCCGCCAGAGGTTCTCACTCACACACCCCTGAAACTTCTCAAGCTCACCAACAATTCCACCGTGAGTGATTTATCGCCACTGCAAGCGCTTCCCTGCCTAAGGACGTTGACTCTCGACAACTGTCGATCCGTCACCGACCTCGGTACCCTTTCCGGGCTCCGGATAACAAACCTGCATGTCTATCGCCCTGCCGAGCAGCTCTCATTGGCGCCCTTGGCCGACCTGCCAGAACTCTGCCACCTGACGTTCGACTTCGCAGCCCTGGAAACCAGTCTGGCAGAGCTGAGCTTCGCGCCCCGGCTCAGGGGTCTTGGATTTTTCCGACAGGGATGCATCACGGCGCTGACAGGGATAGAGGCCATGACTTCCCTCGAATGGCTCACCGTCAATGAAGAACAACAGTGGCGCGATTTCCTCTCGGCCGGGGTATTTTCACCACTGAAAACAATCCAGATTCTGGATGTACCCCGTATCGACCTCACCGAACTGCTATGCCACCAAGGACTGACTCGGGTATTTCTTGGCAAGGTTGCACAAGCGGACCGTATCGCCAGCCTCACCGAACTTCCGTATCTAGAACTTGTCAGGTTCTCCCGCTGCGGCCCAATCGACTTGACACCTCTTGCTCCTCTACATCACCTCAAGATCGAGCTCTACTCCTGCGACCAAGTGCAAGGAACCGAGCTCTTCCCCGCCGACCGCCTCCTCATCGACTGACCCCTCACACCCCCGCCGCCCCCAGCAGACTCCCCGCCGCGTACGTCACGCCCATGGCCAACGCCCCGCCGATCACGTTCCGCAGGACCGCCCGTCCCGGCGCCGCCGCTCCCAGCCTCGCGCTGGCCCAGCCCGTCAGGACCAGTGCCGCAAGTACCGACCCCACCGTCACCGGCAGGCGCCAAGCGGCGGGTGGCAGCACGATTGCCAGCAGGGGCAGCAGGGCCCCCACCGTGAACGCCAGGAAGCTCGCCAGTGCCGCGTTCCACGGGTTCGTCAGTTCGTCCGGGTCGATGCCGAGTTCCACGCTCGCGTGGGCCCTCAGCGCGTCCCGTTCCGTCAGCTGGACCGCCGCCTCGCGAGCCACCTCGCGTGACAGGCCGCGCCGTTCCAGCAGCTCGGTCAGCTCCTCCAGTTCCGCCTCCGGCTGCTCCTTCAGCTCGCGTTTCTCCTGGGCCAGCGCGGCCAGTTCCGAGTCACGCTGGGTGGACACCGAGACGTACTCGCCCGCCGCCATCGACATCGACCCGGCGAGCAGGCCGGCCAGGCCCGCCGTCAGCAGGGCGTTGCGGTCGGCCGTGGCGCCCGCGACGCCGACGACGAGTCCCGCCGTCGAGACGATGCCGTCGTTCGCGCCGAGCACGGCCGCCCGCAGCCAGTTGAGCCGGGAGCCGAGGGCTCCCCCATGGGCCTCGTTGTCGTGCGTTGGTTCCGTCACAGCAGGGAGGATCGCACCCCGAGCACCCCGAGGTGCGCTTCCGCCGCACCGACGTCACCAGACCCGTACCGAAGCCCCCCGCGCGAACACCGGACTCGTCGCGTCCGCCGGCGGCTCCGGCAACGGCTCCGCGATCTCGGCGGCAGTGGGTCCCACCTTCGCCGCGATCGGGTCCAGGAGGGCCAGGTCGAAGCCGTAGACCCGGGCCGCGTTGCCGCCCAGCATCGCCGTGAGCTCGTCGCGCGGGACGCCGGCGAAGGCGAAGCGCAGGCCCTCCCGCGTGTACGGGTACGTCCCTTCGTCGTGCGGGTAGTCGCTGCCCCACATGATCTTGTCGAGGCCGATACGGTCCCGCAGCGGCACCTCGTGCGGGCGCATGAAGCTCGCGCCGACGAAGCAGTTCTCGTGCCAGACCCGGGAGGGGGGCTCGCCCATCGACTCCGCGAGGCCGACGCCGAACTTCGACTCCGCGGTCGTCGCGCGCGTCGCCGCGGCCAGCATGCGGCCGTGGTAGTAGTCCAGCATGGCCAGGACCCCGGGGATCCAGCCGGAGCCCTGTTCGGTCAGGACGAGTTTCAGGTCCGGGTGGCGGCGGAAGGCGCCGCCGAAGATCAGGTGCCACAGCGCCCGGTGCGAGAACCAGGTCGTCTCGACCATGAAGACCGCGCGGGCGGCCGGTTCGTCGCCGAGCGGCGGGGACGCCGAGCCCGCGTGGTGGTTGACGGGCACGCCGAGTTCCGTGCAGACGGCCCAGATCGGGTCGTACACGCGCGCGTGGAGCTCGGGAAGGCCGGAGCCGGGGGGAGTACCGGGCAGGAGCAGTCCGCCCTTCAGCCCGGCGTCCGCCGCCCAGCGGATCTCCTTGACCGCCTCCTCTACGTCGTTCAGGAGGATCTGGAAGACGCCCGCCCGGCGGCCCGGTGCCGAGGCGCAGAAGTCGGCCAGCCAGCGGTTGTGGGCGCGCAGGCCCGCCCACCGCCGTTCGAACTCCGCCGCCGTCGGCGCGGGGGCCATCAGGGAGCCGGAGGGGAAGAACGGCGGGATGGTGTTCGGGAAGATCACCTCCGCGACGATGCCGTCCTCCTCCAGCTCCGCGAGCCGCCGGGCGGAGTTCCAGTTCCGGTCGGCGGAGTCGGCGAGCAGGTCCTCGTACGGGTTGACGTACGTCGCCGCCCAGGCGTCGAAGTCGTCGTGGTGGCCCTTCTCCAGGTACGGCTTGTAGTCGAGGAGGTCCGCACCCGCGTGGCAGTCGGCCGAGATCACCGTGTAGCGGTCGTTCACCGCGTCACCCCCAGGGTCGGGAAGTCGTTGTCCGTCAGCCAGTGACGGCCCACCTCGCGCGAGCGGGCCCAGGAGGCCTCCACGGCCGCCTGGTCGGCCGGCTGGTCCAGATCGGCGGGGGTAGGGCCGATGCGGCGGGCCAGCGGGGTCAGGCGCTCCACGTCGAAGCCGAAGACCTCGGCCGCCGCCAGGCCCAGCATCCGGCGGGTCTCGGCCACCGGGATGTCGTGGAAGGTGCGGCGCAGCCACGCGCGCGTGTCGGGCCAGGTGCCCTCGGGGTGCGGGAAGTCGCTGCCCCAGAGGATGTTGTCGACGCCGATCTCGTAACGCTGGGCGAGTTCCCGGCGTTTGGTGTTGGTCGCGCAGATGAAGACCTGCCGGTCGAGGTACTCGCTCGGGGGCCGCTTCAGCTCCTCGAAGGGGGACAGCTTCTTGCCGCCGTGCGCGCCCAGGTAGAGCCGGTCCATGAACCACAGGAGGTTGGGCAGCCACCAGCACCCCGACTCGGCGACTCCGAAGCGCAGTCCGGGATGGCGTTCGAAGACACCGGACCAGAGCAGGAACCACAGGGGGCGGGCGGGCCACCAGGTCACCTCGCTGACGAAGATGCCCAGATGGTCGCCGTACTCGTGGCGCGGGGCCGAACCGGAGTGTGTCGTCACCGGCATCCCGCACTCGGCGGCCGCCGCCCAGACGGGGTCGTAACGGCGGTCGTGGTACGGCTCCCTGTCGCCCCACATGGCCGGGATCATCAGGGCGCCGAGGCCGGACTCCCTGGCCCGGTGGATCTCGGCGACCACCTTCGGCACGTCGGCGGTGACGGGCAACAGGGCCACCCCGCAGTGCCGTTCGGGGTTCTCGGACACGAACTCGGCCAGCCAGCGGTTGTGCGCCCGCGCGCCGGCCATGCCCAGCTCCGGATCGTGGTCGCCGGACAGGCCGAGGCCGACGCCGAAGGGAGCGGCGGTCCGGCTGTCGACGGCGTCGGCGTCCGGGAACACCACCTCGGCCGCGACCCCGTCGCCGTCGAGCTCCTTGAGCCGCTGCGCGGTGTCCCAGCCCCCGCGCAGCCCCTCCTCGTTGTCCTGGAACCACTTCGTCGCGAACGCCTCGTTGCGGATGCCGAGCCGGGTCATCTCCTCCCGGCGGCGCTCGCGCCCGGCGAGGAACTCGTCGAAGTCCCGGTGGAACCGGGCGTCCAGATAGGGCCGGTACTCCTCGGTGGGCAGCCCGGCGTGGCAGTCGGAGGAGATGATCAGATACGGATCGTCGTAGGCGGTCACCACTGCCCCCTGTTCAGTCCAGGATGAAGCTTTCGAGGTACGACGGGTTCGTCCGGTCCAGCATCGAGCGCGCTCTCGCCCGGATCTGGGCGTCGCTGTGCCCGCTCTCCGGCAGCAGCCAGAAGCGGTCCGCGCGGATGCCCGCCACGACGAACTCGGCGACCTCCTCGACGGGCGTGAAGGCGACCTCCTCGCCCGCCGCGCGCATCGCCGCCTCCCACTGGTCGAGGCTGCGGTACGGCGTCCTGCGCGGCCGTTCCTTGGCGTACCTGGCGGGCCGGTTGCGGTGCGACTCCCACAGGCCCGTGCGCAGCATGTGCGGCCCCGGGAAGAGCACCGAGGCGCCCACGCGCGCGTGCTCCGCCTTCAGATGGGCGTACAGGGACTCGGTGAGCGTGACGACGGCCGCCTTCGTGACCGCGTAGACGGAAGCCGTCGGCAGCGGCGCGATACCGCCGTCGCCGGATGATGTATTGACCACATGACCGGGTTGACCCGAGTTGATCATCCTCGGCAGGAAAGCCTGTACACCGTTGAAAACGCCCCACACATTGACTTCGAACGCCCACTTCCAGTCGTTCGGTTCGTGCTCCCACATGCGGCCCTCGGCGCCCGATCCGACCCCGGCGTTGTTGCACAGGACGTGCACCGCGCCGTACGTCTCGTAGGCCGACTCGGCGAGTTCCAGGACCTGTTCGCGGACGCCGACGTCGACCACGCGCGCGTGCACGTCGGCGCCCTGTGCGCGCAGGCCGTCGGCGGCCTTCTCCAGCGCGGCGGCCTCGACGTCGGCGAGGACCACCTTGAGGCCCTCCTCGGCGAACCGCCGGGCCATCGCGAGCCCGAGGCCGCTCGCCGCGCCGGTGACGACGGCGACCTGTCCGGCACGGAGTTCCATCAGCCCTCGCTCCCTTCCGGGGGCGCGTCATGGATCTGGCGCGGGTCGTCGTAGCGCTGGTGGACGTAGGGCAGCAGGGCCTGGGCGTCGACCCGTTCGACGACCCGGCCGCGCTGGTCGCTGGTCTTCTCGCCGAGGGTGATGTCCAGCAGGCGCAGCACCGGGAGGTCGGCGACCGGGTCGTACACGGACTCGCGGAGGATCACCTCCCCCGTCACCCGCTCCAGTCGGCGGACCTTCTCCTCGCGGACGCAGTGCACGAGGACCGGGTCGCCGTCGAAGCCCGAACCGTCCACCGCGGGAAGGAACTTGAAGTAGAAGTCGGTCTTCGGGGCGGGCTCGGGCAGCGGCAGCGGGCCGTCGACCGTGCCGCTCACCTCCACGAAGGCGACGCCGTGCCGGGCCAGTGCCGCGCGGACGAGGCCGCCCTCGCGTTCGACGGTCACCTCGCCGAGCTTCTTGGGCTCGCCGAACACCTCGCGGCCGCCGGTCAGGGCGCGCTCATGGGTCATCGGCATCACCAGCGGGTACCAGCCCTCGACCGTGCCGTGCGCGGCGGCGACCGCGAACGAACCCGCGCCGAGCGGGTATCCGGGCAGTTCGACCTTGCTGATGTTGACCCGGGCCAGGGGCCGGCCGGTGGGCTTGAGCGGGGGTGGCAGCACGGCCGCGACCGCGTCCGGGTCGGTCTCCCAGACGGCCACCACCCCGGTGGACCAGACGTCCGGGAGCTTCGTGGTGCGCGCGGCCGCGATCTCCCGCTCGGTCCGAGCGCCGTACCGTACGCGTGCCATCCGTCGTACCGCCCTTCCGTCGACCGCCGTCTGCGCCGCGTCGGCGCGGAGTCGTCGCGTCGGCGCGCCGGGCGGGGAGCACGCTTGCACCGGGCGGCGAAAAGGTCCATAGCCGCGCGAAGGGCAATCGGGACAAAGGTCCACGGGCGCAGGAAAAGCGATCGGGACAAGGGGCCGTGGCCGTGCGAAGGGTCGTCAGGACTTTCGAACGGGCGGGTGCCGGAGGCGGCCTGACGGACCGGACTGTCGGCCGGGGCCCGTATCCTCAATGACCATGCTCGAAGACCGTACGACCGCAGTGTCCCCCGGCACCCCGTGGCCGGCCGCCTATCCCAAGGGGTACGCGGTCGTTGACGTGGAGACCACCGGACTGGCCCGGGACGACCGGATAATCTCCGCGGCCGTCTACCGGCTGGACGAGCGCGGCGAGGTCGAGGACCACTGGTACACCCTGGTCAATCCGGAGCGCGACCCGGGTCCGGTGTGGATCCACGGTCTGACGAGCGAGGTGCTCGAAGGCGCGCCGCTCTTCACCGACATCGCCGAGGAGTTCTCGGCCCGGCTCGACGGCCGGGTGCTGGTCGCGCACAACGCGGTCTTCGACTGGCAGATGATCGCTCGCGAGTACGCGCGCGCGAAGACCGAGGCCCCGGTGCGGCAGCGGCTGTGCACGATCGCGCTCTCCAAGGAGCTGGCTCTGCCGCTGCCCAACCACAAGCTGGAGACCCTGGCCGCGCACTTCGGTGTCGTACAGCGGCGGGCGCACCACGCGCTGGACGACGCGCGCGTGCTCGCGGAGGCGTTCCGGCCCAGTCTGCGGGCCGCGGCGGCGGGCAACGTACGGCTGCCGCTGCTCGAGTGCCGGCCGCTGACGGAGTGGTCGGACACGCCCCGCATCGGGCAGCAGGCGAGCGGAGGCTACGGCGGCTACCGGCCGAACGGCTGGCGGCCGTCCCGCAAGCGGCCGGCCTGCCCGTACCCGAATCCGGGGCGGTACGAGGACGGCAAGCCGCTCAGGCAGGGCATGCGGGTGGCGTTCTCCGGGGACACGTCGATCGACCGGGAGCTCCTGGAGGACCGGGCCGCGGAGGCCGGCCTGCATGTCTCGACGAGCATCTCGCGGCTCACCAGCCTGCTCGTCACCAACGACCCGGACTCGGGTACGTCGAAGGTGGTCAAGGCCCGCCAGTTCGGCACCCCGGTCGTCGACGAGGCGGCCTTCGGGCAGTTGCTGCGGGACGTGGCGCCGGCGGCGGAGAAGTGATCCCGCGGGGGGACCGTACGGACGGGTGATTGCCGTGCGACTCGCCCGGCGCCCGCTCGCCCCCGCGAGGACGACCGCCCACCCTGTGGCGCATGGCGAAATGCGAAGTTTGCGGCAATGACTACGGAATGACCTTCGAGGTGCACGCCCAGGGCGCGGTCCATGTCTTCGACTGCTTCTCCTGTGCGATCCATCGCATGGCCCCCCAGTGCGAGAACTGCAAGGTCTCGATCATCGGCCAGGGCGTCGAGGCCGAGAACCAGTGGTACTGCGGCGCGCACTGTGCCCGTGAGGCCGGGAAGGCGGGGATCGTCGACCGCGTGTGACCCGGTACCCGCCCGATCGCGCCCCACGACCGAGTTGTACGGTCGTGGGGTGTACCGCTTCCTGTTGACCCGGCAGTGGGTGATCCTCACCCTGATCTCGCTGCTTCTCATCCCCACGATGATCCGGCTGGGGTTCTGGCAGAAACACCGGTACGAGGAGCGCAGCGCCCGCAACCAGCTGGTGGCCGAGGCGCTGAACGCCAAGCCCGTGCCCGTGGAGCAGGTGACCGAGCCGGGGCACGCGGTGACCCGCAAGGAGCGGTACCACACCGTCAGCGCGACCGGCACCTTCGACACCGCCGACGAGGTCGTCGTGCGCCGTCGTACCAACGCCGACGACGAGGTCGGCTACCACGTCCTCACCCCCTTCGTCCTGGCGGACGGCGAGGTGCTGCTGGTCAACCGGGGCTGGATCCCGGCGGACGGCCCGAGCCAGACCGCCTTCCCGAAGATCCCGGCCCCGCCGGCCGGAAAGGTCACCATCCAGGGCCGGCTGATGCCCGACGAGACCACCGCGGCGAGCGGCATCAAGGACATCAAGGGCCTGCCCGACCGGCAGATCATGCTGATCAACAGTGCGGAGCAGGCGCGCCGGCTCGGCAAGCAGGTGCTCGGCGGCTACATCGAGCAGACCGCGCCGCAGCCCAAGGGCGACACGCCGGAGCAGATCTCCGACCCGGGCAAGGAAGACGCCCCGCTGAACTACGCGTACATGATCCAGTGGTGGCTGTTCGCCGCGGGCGTCCCCTACGGCTTCTTCGTCCTGGTCCGCCGCGAGGCACGCACGCGTGCGGAGACGGCGGAGAAGGAGACGGCCGAGGAGTCGGAACCGGCCACCGTCTGACACGCCGTCCGCCGGGGGTGTCACTCCCCCGGCCCACCCCCTGATTGGCCCACCGGTCCACCGGGAAACCGGACCCCGTGGACCGACGCATCGAGGACTACGCCCTCATCGGCGACGAACAGACCGCGGCCCTGGTCGGCCGGGACGGCTCCATCGACTGGCTGTGCCTGCCCCGGTTCGACTCGGCCGCCTCCTTCGCCAGACTCCTGGGCGACGAGAACAACGGCCACTGGAGGATCGCCCCCAGGGACGCCACCACCTGTACCCGGCGCGGCTACCGGCCCGACACCCTGGTCCTGGACACCGAATGGGAGACCGCCGAGGGCACGGTCCGGGTCACCGACCTGATGCCCCAGCGCGACCGCTCCCCCGACGTCGTACGCATCGTCGAAGGCGTCAGCGGCCGGGTCACCGTGCACAGCACGCTCCGGCTCCGGTTCGACTACGGCTCGGTCATCCCCTGGATGCGCCGCTCCGGCGGGCACCGGGTCGCCGTCGCCGGGCCGGACTCGGTGTGGCTGCGCAGCGAACCGTCCGTACGGACCTGGGGCGAGGACTTCGGCACCCACTCGGAGTTCACCGTCGCGGAGGGCGAGCGGGTCGCGTTCGTGCTCACCTGGCACCCCTCGCACGAGCCGCGGCCGCCGCTCGTGGACCCGTACGAGGCACTGCGCACCAGCGTCACCGACTGGCGGCGCTGGACCGCCCGCTGCACCTACCAGGGCCCCTACCGGGACGCGGTCGTACGCTCCCTGATCACCCTCAAGGCGCTCACCTACCGGCCGACCGGCGGCATCGTCGCCGCCGCCACCAGCTCGCTGCCCGAGGAGCTGGGCGGGGTGCGCAACTGGGACTACCGCTTCTGCTGGCTGCGCGACTCCACCCTCACTCTCGGCGCCCTGCTGTCCGCCGGCTACCACAAGGAGGCCGAGGCCTGGCGGAACTGGCTGGTCCGCGCGGTCGCCGGCGACCCCGCCGACCTGCAGATCATGTACGGCCTCGCGGGCGAGCGCCGGCTGCCCGAGTTCGAGCTGGACTGGCTGCCCGGCTTCGAGGACTCCAAGCCCGTACGCGTCGGCAACGGCGCCGTCGACCAGCTCCAGCTCGACGTGTACGGCGAGGTGATGGACTCGCTGTCGCTGTCCCGTACCGCCGGTCTGTCCACCAAGCCGCACATGTGGGCCATCCAGTGCGCGCTGATGAAGTTCCTGGAGAAGATCTGGCGGCAGCCGGACGAGGGCCTGTGGGAGGTGCGCGGCGGCCGCCGCAACTTCGTCCACTCCAAGGTGCTGGTGTGGGTGGCCGCCGACCGCGCGGTGAAGACACTGGAGGACTACCCGGAACTCAGCGGCGAACTGGAGACCTGGCGCGCCATGCGCGACGAGGTGCACCGGGAGGTGTGCGAGAAGGGGTTCGACCCGAAGCGCAACACCTTCACGCAGTACTACGGGTCGCGCGAACTCGACGCCGCGCTGCTGCTGATCCCGCGCTTCGGCTTCCTGCCGCCGGACGACCCCCGGGTGATCGGCACGGTGGACGCGATCCGCGACGACCTCGGCCACGGCGGTTTCGTGCGCCGCTACGACACGGACGCGGTCGGCGTCGACGGGATGCCGGGCGGCGAGGGCGCGTTCCTGGCCTGCTCGTTCTGGCTCGCCGACGCGCTGCACATGACCGGCCGAACCGACGAGGCGAAGGAACTGTTCGCACGGCTGGTGGGACTCGCCAACGACGTGGGGCTGCTCTCCGAGGAGTACGACCCGGGGCTCGGGCGCCAGCTGGGCAACTTCCCGCAGGCGTTCAGTCACATCGGGCTGGTGAACACCGCCCTCACACTGTTCGGAGGCGAGCAGGCAGGATAGGGACCATGGATCTTGGACTGAAGGACCGGGTGTACGTCGTCACCGGAGCGACCCGCGGGCTGGGCAACGCGGCCGCGCGCGAGCTGGTCGCCGACGGGGCGAAGGTGGTTCTGACCGGCAGGGACGAGAAGGGGGCCGCCGCCGCGGCGGCCGAGCTGGGGCCGAACGCGGTCGGAGTGGGCGTGGACAATGCCGATCCGTCGGCGCCGGAGCGGCTGATCGCGGCCGCGCGCGAGCATTTCGGGCGGTTCGACGGGATTCTCGTGAGTGTGGGTGGGCCGCCGGCCGGGTTCGTCGCCGACAACACGGACGAGCAGTGGCAGACGGCGTTCGAGTCGGTGTTCCTGGGGGCCGTACGGCTCGCCCGCGCGGCCGCGGCCGAGTTGGAGGACGGGGGTGTCATCGGCTTCGTGCTGTCCGCGTCGGTGCACGAGCCGCTTCCCGGGCTGACGATCTCCAACGGACTGCGTCCGGGGCTGGCCGGGTTCGCCAAGTCGCTGGCGGACGAGCTGGGGCCGCGCGGGATTCGGGTCGTGGGGTTGCTGCCGTCCCGGATCGATACGGATCGGGTGCGGGAGCTGGACGCGTTGTCCGCCGACCCGGAGGCCACGCGGGTCGCGAACGAGTCGCGGATTCCGATGCGGCGGTACGGGGCTCCGGAGGAGTTCGGGCGGGTGGCGGCGTTTCTGCTGTCGCCGGCGGCGTCCTATCTGACGGGGATCATGGTGCCTGTCGACGGGGGGATGCGGCACGGGTTCTGACGGTCGTTCTGTGGGTGCGGGCCGGTGGGGGTTGATCGCGCGGTTTCCCGTGGGCGGCGACTTCAGGTGACCCTCTCCGCACGGTGTTTGACCGAGGTCAGTCGGACTTCCGCCGGGAGCTTCTTCAAGGCCGCCGACTCGCGGGCGTGGGCCAGAGCGTGATCCGTCAGGTCGTTCAGAGCCTCGCCCGGTGACACGTCCGGATCCAGCCGGAGCCACACCCGTACCTCCGGTGCGGTCCGGCTGCCCCTCAGGACCGCCTGGGCGTGGGCCACGCCCTCCTGGTGGGCCGCGTCCGTCGCCAGGACCGTCTCCAGGGCCCTGCCGCGCAGCAGCGCGCCCTCGCCGTCTCCCGTGTCCACCAGGACCTCGGTGAGGCGGTGCCGGCGCAGTTGCGCGGTCAGCCACCAGAGGGAGAGCAGGACCAGCACGGCCAGTGCCGCCAGGACCGTCGGCCACCACCAGCCCGCGTCGCGCCAGTGGGTGCGCTCGGCCGTCGAGAGCAGGACGTCGTGACGGCCGTTGTGGATCCACCAGGACGGCGGCGGGGCGCCGAGGCCGACGGCCAGGACCGCGCCGCCGAGAGCGAGGAGCAGGAGGCCCACGAGGCCGACCAGTACGCGATTGGCCGTGCTGAGCATGACGTCACACCTTCTTGCCGGGTCGCAGCACATGCAGGGACAGCCTGGGCGGACGCGCGAGGCCCAGGCTGCGGATCGCGTCGTTCAGGGTCGCCTCCAGGTCGGCCCTGACCTCGTCGAGTTCGCGGAAGTGGGAGATGGCGAGGACATGGGCGCGGGAGCGGTGCAGTCGTACCCGTACCCGGCGTACGCCCGAGATCTCCATGGCCCGGTCGCGCAGCACCATCGCGGCCGCGTCGCGGCGCAGCCCGGCTCGGACGTCGGGGTGGGTGCGGCGCATGGGCAGGATGTCCCGGCGGCCGGGCGTCACGGCCAGGGTCAGCAGCCACAGGCCGAGGGCGACGGCGACGCCGGCCCCGACCAGGACCCAGGTGCTGTCGAGAGGCTGCCGGGCGAGTTGGCGGGCCAGTTCACGGCGCCAGTGCATCGCGGGGTGGTGGGCCGGTACGGCCGCGATGTCGTACAGGAAGGCGCCCGCGACGACCAGGGTGAGCAGTGCGACCAGGGCCGCGGGGGTGCGGCGCGGGGACCAGAAGCGGGCCTCACGGGTGTGCGGTGGCACGTCCGTCGGCGGCGGCTTCTCGATGACCGGTGTCTGCTCGGTGCTCATCACGCCCTCCCCTGGGTCTGGGCCGGGTGGAGCCGTTCGACGTGGACGGCGACCTCCGGGACCTCCATGTCCACCAACGCGCCTACCCGCTCGACCACATGCCGACGCACGGCCGCGCACCGGGCGCCGATGTCGGACGGGTAGTCCAGTTCGAGGTGGACACGCACGCGTGCCGAGTCGTGGTGGACCACGACCGTGGCGTGCGGGGGCACGGCGTCCTTCGGGAGGGTGCCGAGCGCCTCGCGGGCCGCCTGCGCGGCGATCTTCGCCACGACCCGGTCCGCGATCCGGATGGCGCCCCGCTCCCCGGGCGCCACGACCGTCGGACTCCCGTGTGTCCCACTGCTCACGGAGGTCATCGCCGCCGGTCACGCCGGTCGTCGCGGCCGCGGAAGAAGTCGCCGAGTTCGAGGTCCCCCTCCGCGAACCGGCCGACGACGAACCCGATCGCCCCCAGCGCCGCCACCAGCAGAAAGGCGCCGAACCCGCCGAAGTACCCGGCGAAGCCCAGCGCCATGCCGGCGATCATGCCGACCACGGCCATGCCCATGGTGCGCTCCCCTCAAGCCGTCACTGATCGAGCCGTCACTGATCGAGCCCGTCACTGAAGCCGGGACTCCGGCTCTTCTTCCTCTTCCTCGGGCAGCTTCACATCACTCACCGCGATGTTGACCTCGACCACCTCGAGCCCGGTCATGCGCTCCACGGCGGCGATCACGTTCTCCCGCACCGCGCGGGCCACATCGGAGATCGACACGCCGTAGTCCACGACGATCTCTAGGTCCAGCGCGGTCTGCACCTCGCCGACCTCGGCCTTCACGCCCCGGCTCACGGACTTGGAGCCGCCCGGCACCCGGTCGCGCACGACGCCGAAGGTGCGGGCGAGCCCGCTGCCCATGGCGTGCACGCCGACCACGTCCCGGGCCGCCAGCCCGGCGATCTTCTCCACGACACCGTCGGCGATCGTGGTACGGCCCCGGGTGGCCGGATCGCCACCGCCACGCTTGGTCGTCTTGCGGGTGATCGCCGTGGGGTCCTTCTCGGCCTCGGCCGCGGTCTCGCTCATCGCCGTGCATCCCTTCCGGTCGTCGTCCTGCGACCACGGTAAGTGCGGATGCCCTGTCATGCCCCGGTGATGCGGCAGGCTGGAGGAATGACGGCGGACCGATGGGCAGACGCGGTACGGCACCCCCTGGGCTTCGGCAGGCTGCTTCCGCTGGGCGGGCCGAGCGACGGGGCATGGCTCGCGGAGGCGGCGGCCGACGCGGTCCTACGACGGGCGGCGGCCGAGGTGACGGGGGTGCGGCTGGGGGCGGTGCGGCTCGCGCCGGCGGATCCGGAGGACGTACGGGAGCCCGTCGTACCGCCGCCGCCCGGTGCCGTACCGCCGGGTCCGCTGCGCCTGTCGGCGGACTTCGCGGCGACGGCCGCCGAGCCGCTGCCGACGACGGCGGCCGGACTGCGCCGGGCGCTGGCGGCGGCCACGACGCGGCTCGGGCTGGCGGTGACCGAGATCGACCTCCGGGTGACCGACCTGCTGGAAGCGGACACGGCGGAGGCAGCGACGGTACGTCCGCCCCGGCCGCCGTCGGTCCGGGAGAGCGCCGATCCGGACGGGGCACGGGTGACGGCGGCGGTGCTGGCGGTGCCGGGAGTGGACCGGGTGACGGGCGCGCTGAGCCGTGAGATCCACTTCGACGCGGCACTGCCACGTCGGCACGTACGGGTGGAGGTGGCGGTGACCGACGGCCCGCGGGCGGTCGAGGTCGCCCGCGGGGTTCGTACGGCTGTCGGTGAGGCGTTGGACGATCAGCCGACGGTCACCGTAGTGGTGACGGCCGTGGGGTGACCACATACAGCCCGCGCCTCTGAGGGGCGCTACTCGCCCACCCCTGCCAGATCCCGCAGCCTCCGAGCCTGAGCCTGCCGCTCGGCAGCCCGCTGTTCGTCATACGTACGATCGCTCGCGCCCCGGAGCAGCGCCTTGGTCTCCACCACCGCGTCCCGCGGCGCGGCAAGCAGCGCCCCGGCCAGGTCCCGTGCCGCAGCGTCGAGTTCAGCCGCCGGCACCGACACGCTCGCAAGGCCGGAAGCCACCGCCTCTTCGGCCAGGACGTAGCGTCCGGTCGCGCAGATCTCCAGCGCGCGGGCGTAGCCCACCAGGGAGACCAGTGGATGCGTGCCGGTCAGGTCCGGCACCAGGCCCAGGCTGGTCTCGCGCATGGCGAACTGCACGTCGTCCGCGACCACGCGCAGGTCGCAGGCGAGGGCGAGCTGGAAGCCGGCCCCGATGGCGTGGCCCTGGACGGCGGCGATCGACACGATGTCGTTGCGCCGCCACCAGGTGAACGCCTCCTGGTATTCGGCGATGCTCGCATCGAGTTCGGCGTCGTCGCGACGCGCGAGCTCGATGAAGGTCGGCTCGCCCGGGATCCCTTCCGGCGTGAACATCTGCCGGTCGAGGCCCGCGGAGAAGGACTGGCCTTCACCGCGCAGCAGAACGACCCGGACCGACCCCGGCAGTGACCGCCCGGCCTCGGCCAACGCCCGCCACAGTGCGGGGCTCTGGGCGTTGCGCTTGGCCGGGTTGGTCAGCGTCACCGTGGCGAGCGCGTCGTCGACGGTGAGCCGTACGCCGTCCTTGTCGAGTGCAGGAGCGAGGTCCTGGTCGGGCGAAGCCATGGGACGCCTCCGATGTGTGCGGTCATCACGCATTGCCGTACGGCATGCTAAGTGACTGCACAGTAACCACCCGGCCGCTCAGCCGAACGACCGGGTGGCCACCATCGAAGCCGATGGGCCGCCCGGGGTCAGGACGCGGCTTTCTTGCCCCGCGTCGCCCCG
This sequence comes from Streptomyces sp. NPDC048277, assembly GCF_040652235.1. Taxonomy (NCBI): domain Bacteria; kingdom Bacillati; phylum Actinomycetota; class Actinomycetes; order Kitasatosporales; family Streptomycetaceae; genus Streptomyces; species Streptomyces sp. NPDC048277. The sequence continues at coordinate 624,310 of NZ_JBEZLQ010000002.1, read as the reverse complement.
CCACGCCCACGCAGCGTGACACCCGACTCGCTGAGCATCCGGTGGACGAAGCCATACGAGCGGCCGGTTTCCTCGGCCAGTGCCCGAATGCTCGCACCGGAGTCGTACTTCTTCTTCAGGTCTGCCGCGAGCTTGTCGCGCGCGGCGCCGGTCACCCGGCTGCCCTTCTTCAGAGTCTCGGCCACCCGTGCCTCCTCATGGGAAGTGCGCTCTGGTCCCCTCATGATCACCCCTCCGGGGCCCGATGGCCACCCATTCGGCAAGGTCCGTGAGACATCGTTGTGACGACAGGAGCGCATCCCCACATGTGGAATCTGTGATTCCGGTGAGGCCTGTCCATCAGGTCGAACGAGCTCTTCCGTGAAGTGCCAGGTCAGACATGGAAAGCGGCCGACCCCTTGTCGACAAAGGGATCGGCCGCGAAATCGATGTAGGACACACCTCGATACGAGGAGATCTCACACAGATGATGGATCACCGATAGGCCGAATGATCCATAGCCAGTGGATCAGGCATTCGATCAAACGACGGCGACGGGATCGGTGCTCAGGCGAGGGCGACGAGGTCCGCGTAGTCGGCGCCCCACAGGTCCTCGACGCCGTCGGGCAGCAGGATGATCCGCTCGGGCTGGAGCGCCTCGACGGCGCCCTCGTCGTGGGTGACGAGGACGACCGCGCCCTTGTAGGTGCGCAGGGCGCCGAGGATCTCCTCGCGGCTGGCGGGGTCGAGGTTGTTGGTCGGCTCGTCGAGGAGCAGGACGTTCGCCGAGGAGACGACCAGGGTGGCGAGGGCCAGGCGGGTCTTCTCGCCGCCGGAGAGGACCCCGGCGGGCTTGTCGACGTCGTCGCCGGAGAACAGGAACGAGCCCAGCACCTTGCGGACCTCGACGAGGTCCATGTCGGGGGCGGCCGAGCGCATGTTCTCCAGGACCGTGCGGTCCGGGTCCAGGGTCTCGTGCTCCTGCGCGTAGTAGCCGAGCTTGAGGCCGTGGCCCTCGATCACCTCGCCGGTGTCGGGCTGCTCGACGCCGCCGAGCAACCGCAGCAGGGTGGTCTTGCCGGCACCGTTGAGCCCGAGGATGACCACCCTCGACCCCTTGTCGATGGCCAGGTCGACGTCGGTGAAGATCTCCAGCGAGCCGTACGACTTCGACAGGCCCTCGGCGGTCAGCGGGGTCTTGCCGCAGGGCGAGGGTTCCGGGAAGCGGAGCTTGGCGACCTTGTCGGAGACACGGACGGCGTCCAGGCCGGCCAGCAGCTTGTCGGCGCGGCGGGCCATGTTCTGCGCGGCGACCGTCTTGGTGGCCTTGGCGCGCATCTTGTCGGCCTGGGAGTGCAGCGCGGCGGCCTTCTTCTCGGCGTTGGCGCGCTCGCGCTTGCGGCGCTTCTCGTCGGCCTCGCGCTGCTGCTGGTAGAGCTTCCAGCCCATGTTGTAGACGTCGATCTGGGAACGGTTGGCGTCCAGGTAGAACACCTTGTTGACGACCGTCTCGACCAGATCGGCATCGTGGGAGATCACGATGAAGCCGCCGCGGTAGGTCTTCAGGTAGTCGCGCAGCCAGACGATCGAGTCCGCGTCGAGGTGGTTGGTCGGCTCGTCGAGGAGGAGCGTGTCCGCGTCGGAGAACAGGATCCGCGCCAGCTCGATACGGCGGCGCTGACCGCCGGAGAGCGTGTGCAGGGGCTGGCCGAGCACCCGGTCGGGCAGGCTGAGCGCGGCGGCGATGGTGGCGGCCTCGGCCTCGGCGGAGTACCCGCCCTTGGTGAGGAACTCGGTCTCCTGGCGCTCGTACTGCCTGAGCGCCTTCTCGCGGGTGGCGCCCTGGCCGTTGGCGATGCGCTGCTCGTTCTCCCGCATCTTGCGGATCAGTACGTCGAGGCCGCGCGCCGAGAGGATGCGGTCACGGGCGATGACGTCCAGGTCGCCGGTGCGGGGGTCCTGCGGGAGGTAGCCGACCTCGCCGGAGCGGGTGACGGCGCCCGCGGCGGGGACGCCCTCGCCGGCCAGGACCTTGGTGAGCGTGGTCTTGCCGGCGCCGTTGCGGCCCACCAGGCCGATGCGGTCGCCCTTGGCGACGCGGAACGTGGCGCTCTCGATGAGGATGCGGGCACCGGCGCGCAGCTCGATACCGGAGGCGGAGATCACGGACAGACTCCAGGGCGTACGGGGTTTGACGGGTGGGCGGCTGAGGACGTTCCCGCCGTCTAATGCGCGAGGAGAATGGCCATGGGCCAAGTCTAACGGGGCGATGCAAGCGCTTTTTCTGTGTGCGGGTGTTCGAGGCGCCCCGTGCCGGGGCGGTCGTTGCCCAGGGGTGTGCGGTGCGGGGCGATCCCGCCCAGGTCGTCCACGGCGACGAGCTGCGCGGTCCAGGCGCCGTGCGCGCAGGGCTGGGCGACCAGCAGGGCCACGCCGTGACGTACGGCACGCTCGGGGCGGAACGCGCAGCCCGCGCGGGCGGGCAGCACCCAGCGCAGGTCGCCGTCGGCGGTGCGGTAGGCGGTGATGCGGGCGGGGGTGACGACGGCGAGGATGCCGCGGCCGAGGGGACGCAGGACGCCGGTGGCGCCCTGCCTTCGGAGCCAGCCGGTGGCCGCGGGCAGGGCACGGTGCCAGCGCACGGAGCGGCCGTCGGTGTCGGTGACGAGCCCGTCGTCCCAGACGGTGATCGCGTGCCCGCGCGCGGCCAGCACGTCAAGCGGGCGACGGCCCACGCGCGCGTACCGCCACCGCAGGGTCCGCCCGTCGTACGCCTCGACGACGTCCCCACGCGCGCGTGCCGTGTGCGCGGGCGGGCCGGGGGTGAGGTGGTCGCCGTAGGGGGCGGGGCGGATGTGATGCGCGACACCGAGAAGGGCGGCGACCAGGAGGAGGACCAGGGTGACGGGAAGGCTGCCTCGGGTGGGGCGCCGCTGCCCGCGGGAGACCGGCCGGAAGCCACTGCGGGGCGGCGGCGAAGGCGGAGCCGGATCGGCGGTGGCACCGGGACGGCCGGCGACGGGAGACCGTGCCGGGAACGCCCCGACTCGACGGCGGTGGGCCGCGGGAGGCCGCTCTGGGCGGGAGGCTCCGGACCGGTCGGCTGCGGAAGGCAGCCCGGTGCGAGAGGCACCGGAGCGGTCGGCTGCGGAAGGCGGCCCCGCACGGGAGACCCCGGACCGGTCGGCTGCGGAAGGCGGCCCCGTACGGGAGACCCCGGAGCGCTCGGCGGCGGGAGGGGGCCCTGTGCGAGAGGCACCGGAGCGGTCGACTCCGGAAGGCGACCCTGTACGGGAGACCCCGGACCGGTCGGCTACGGAAGGCGGCCCCGCACGGGAGACCCCGGACCGGTCGACCGCAGCAGGCAGCCCCGCACGGGAGACCCCGGAGCGCTCGGCGGCGGGAGGGGGCCCTGTGCGAGAGGTGCCGGAGCGGTCGGCGGCAAGAGGAGGCCCTGTGCGAGGGACGCCGGAGCGGTCGGCCGTGGGAAACGGCCTCGGGGTGCAAGAGGCGTCGGCTGTGGGAGGCGGCTCCGGGGCGCCGGAGCGGTCGGCTGGGGGCGGTGGCCCCGGGGCGGTCTCCGGGTTCGGCAGCCGTGTCCTCCCCTGCGGCAGAACGGCCACCGCTCCCCCCTCCGGCGCCCGGCCGGGCGCCCGTGTCCCATCGGCCAGGCGCAGAGCGTAGTCACGCCCGCGGCGCACGGGCGGGCGTGACGCGGGGGCGGGGCGGGACGTCGCCCGATCGGGCGGCGGTCGGGCCACCGGCGCGAACCGGCGGCGCGGATGCCGCAAGGTGGATGCGGGGGGGACGGTGCGAGCAGAGGGCGGTGCCCCATGCAGTTCGACGACGACGCGAACCTGGACACCTCCGAGGTCCAGGATGTCCGGGGCAGCCGTGTCCCCGGCGGCAGGACGACCGTCGGCGGCGGTCTGGCCGGCCTGATCGCACTGCTCCTCGCCCTGTTCTTCGGGGTCGGCCCCGAGCAGCTGGGCCTCTCCTCCGGTGACAGCTCGCCCGCGCCCGCGTCCTCCTCCCTGGCACAGGTGCAGCAGAGCTGTCGTACCGGACAGGACGCGAACACCAGGCAGGACTGCCGGACCGTGGCGGTGGTCAACAGCGTGCAGGACTTCTGGACGCAGGAGTTCCGGCGGCGCCGGGGCACCTACACGAACGCCCCCACCGTCTTCTTCACCGGGCGGGTCGGCACCGCGTGCGGAACGGCGACCTCGGCGGTGGGGCCGTTCTACTGCCCGGGCGACCGGAAGGTCTATCTGGACCTCGGCTTCTTCGACGAGCTGCGGTCCGAGTTCGGGGCGAGCGGCGGGCCGTTCGCCCAGGCCTATGTCGTGGCCCACGAGTACGGGCACCATGTGCAGGACCTGACGGGTACGTTGAGCAGGTCGCGGGACAACCTGACCGGCGTCGACAGCAACGCGGTGAAGGTGGAGCTCCAGGCCGACTGCTTCGCCGGGGTGTGGGCGCGGCACGCCACGACCACGAAGGACGAGTCGACCGGCCGGCCGCTGATCACCAGTCTGACGAACGCGGACATCAGGGACGGCCTGAACGCCGCGGCGGCCGTGGGCGACGACCGGATCCAGGAGCGGTTCCAGGGGCGGGTGACGCCGGAGACCTGGACGCACGGGTCGGCGCAGCAGCGGCAGCAGTGGTTCTACCAGGGGTACCGGACCGGGGACATGGGGCGGTGCGACACCTTCCGGTGAGCGGCTCCCGTCGGTTCCCGGGGCGTTGTCAGTGGCGGGTGCAAAACTGTGCAGCAGGCCGGAAAGACGGCTTTCGGGGGACCGGCACACGAGGGAGTGATCGGGATGGCAGGCATGACCGGCGGACGTCCGAGCATCTATCCGTCACTGCTGTACGCGGACGCGAAGGCGGCGATCAAACAGCTGACGGAGGCCTTCGGCTTCACCGAGCTGTCGGTGTACGAGGACGAGGACGGCATGGTGCTCCACGCCGAGCTGGCGCAGGGCAACGGCGCGATCATGCTGGGCTCCACGGGACGCGGCGGCCGCTTCGACGCGGCGATGGAGGGCGCGGGCCCGACCGGGGTGTACATCGTCGTGGACGACGTCGACGCACACCACCAGCGAGCCGTGGACCACGGCGCCGAGATCCTGATGCCCCCGACGGACCAGGACTACGGCTCGCGGGACTACATGGCCCGGGACGTCGAGGGCAACGTCTGGAGCTTCGGCACCTACGCCCCGGAGATAGCCACCTGATCCGGCGCCCCCGGCTCGGCCCGGCCCGGCACCCCGGCGGCTATCCGCCGGTGTGCACCTGGAAGGCGGCCCGGCGGACGGCCTTGGCCAGCGCCGGGTCCGGGTGGGCGGCGGCGAGGGCGACCAGGACCTGCACGGTGCGCGGGTGACCGACGGCGCGCACCTCGTCGAGCAGCGCGGGGACGGTGGGCTGCAGCGCCGACTCCAGGTGGCGGACGAGCATCGGAGCCTCGCCGTGGTCGGCGACGGCGGCCGCGGTGTCCACCCAGAGCCAGGTGGCCTCCTCCCGGGTGAGCACCTCGTGGGCGTCCTCCGGGTCGACCCCGTCGTGCTCGGCCAGCCACAGCAGGGCGTACGGCCTGAGGGTGGGTTCCTCGACGACCGCGCGGACGTCCGGTTCGGCGGGGGCGCCGACGACCCGCAGCGCCTCGAAGGCGAGGCCGCGCAGCAGGGCGTCCTCGCCGCGGGCGGCGTCGACGAGTTCGCCGACGGCGCTGCCGACGGGGCGGGCGGCGAGCCAGGCGCGGTACTCGGCGCGGGCCGCGTTGGGGCGGAGCTGGGCGCAGCCGCGCAGCATCTCCTCGGCGGCGACCTCGATGTTCCCGGCGGGGCTCTGCGCGGCCACGCAGATCTGCTCCAGCTTGACCCAGACCGCCCAGCTGCCCAGCGGGGTGAGGGTGGCCTGGCCGTCGCCGCAGGTCAGCGCGCCGACGGAGGCGAGGGCGTGCAGGGACCAGTCGAGCAGGGGGGCGAGTTCGGCGTCCTCGGCGGGGGCGGGGTCCTCGGCCGGTGCGCGGTCCGCCGGGTCGGCGTCGGCGGAGCGCACGGCGGCCACGGGACCGGACCCGGTCACCGTCTCGTAGGGCACCTCGCAGCGCTCGGTGCGCAGTTCGGTGACCCGCTGCCGCAGCAGGTCCAGGAGCTGCTCGACCGGGACGGGACCGGCGGACAGCTGGAGGAAGGAGAGCACCTGGGGCATGGCCGAGACGACCTCGGCGACGGCCGCGGCCTCGACATCCGTGGGCTCCGGATGGGCGAGCGACCAGGCGTCGAAGAGGGCGACCCAGCCGCGCAGCACGGCGCTGTCGTCGCGGTCCCAGGCGCGCAGCCGCCAGCCGGGGCGCGCGCTGTCACCGTGCACCTCGACCAGGCCGGCGAGCCGGGCGGTGTCCCAGTCGGCGCGCACCTGAGCCACGGTCAGGCCCAGATCGTCTGCCGCGCGTTCGGCGGTCGCCTCGGAGAGGGTGGCCTTGCCGTCGGCGGTGGCGCCGTCGCTGCCGGGTCCGAGGGCGGCGTCCGCCCAGTGGGCGACGCGGGCCGCTCCGGCCAGGCCCGAGCGTGCCATTCTGGCCAGTTCGGCGGGGGCCGGGGTGCCCTCGGGCGGGCGGGGTGCGGGGCGGCGCGCGGGCCGCTGGTTCATCGCTCGGGGGGCGGCGGCCAGGGGTCGCGTTCGGACGAGTCGAAGCCTTGAGTCGCGCGGGATACGGGACGTCACGGGTGCAGTCTTCCGGTTGACGGTCCGAAAACCCAAACGGAATGTCACGCCGGGCGACGGGGCTGGCCAACGCACGGGGTCCGACGGGAGGCGGGGAGACATGTTCAGGCCAGTGATACAGCCTTAAACGGAACGTCTGGAACCGGATGGAACCGGGGCTTCCGGCCTGCGCCGAGCAGGCGCCGGGCCGGGAGCGGGGGTGCGGGAAGAATCACACCCGCGGATCACATCCGAGGATCACATCGAAGAATCACATCAAGGAGTGACATCACATCAGCGGGGTGAGGAACCGGCGCAGCCGCTCCTCGTACTGCTTCGGGTCGGCGTTCCACATCGCGCCGTGCGGGGCGTCCGGCACGGTGTGCAGGGCGACCCGGTCGGGGCGCCGGGTGGCGAGCCGGCGGGAGTAGGTCCAGGGGGCCACCGTGTCGTCCGGGCCGTGGACGATCAGGGTGGGCACGGTGAGCTGCGCCGGGTCGACGAAGTCGCCGACGTGGTCGGGGTGCAGGCGGGCGCGGCCCTGGGCGGCACGCACCGCGAGCGGCAGCAGGGGCTCGGGGGTGTGCCGGGCCTGGGCGAGGGCGCGCAGGGTGGCCTCCCAGTTGAGCACCGGGGAGTCGAGGACCAGCCCGGAGACGCGCTCGCCGAGCGCCGAGTGGGCAGCGGCGCGCAGTGCCATGGCGGCGCCGGTGGACCAGCCGTACAGGACGACGCGGCGGGCGCCGTAGCGGACGGCGTAGCGGATCGCCGCGTCCAGGTCGCGCCACTCGCTCTCGCCGAGGTGGCTCAGGCCGTCCGGAGGGCGCGGGGCGCCGAGGTCGCCGCGGTAGGCGAGGGCGAGGACCGGCAGGCGGCGGCCGTGCAGGAAGCCCATGACGTTCATGGCGAGCTCTCGGGTGGTGCCGAGTCCGTGCACCGCGATCACCCAGGTGTCCCGGTAGCCGGGTACGAACCAGGCGGGCAGCGGGCCGAGTTCGCCGGGTATGTCGATGTCGGCGCACTCCAGGCCGAGCGCCGCCCCCGGGTCGCCGACGTGCACGTTGGGGGTGAGCCAGACCTTGTCGCCGGTCTCGAGGGTGCCGTGGGTCACGCGTTCCAGGCGCCGTACGACGGTGTCCGGGGTGTTCGCGGCGGACTCCAGGACGCCGCCGACGACCGCGTGCGAGCCGTCGCCGGCCAGGCCGTAGATGCCGGGGCGCAGCGAGGCGAGGTCCCGGGTGAGGGTGATGCGGCCGGCCGCGGTGCCGTGCACGGTGAGCCGGGGTTCGGTGGGCAGGGGCCGGCCCGGCGGTGCCTTGAGGGCGGCGTCACTGGCGAACCGCCCGGCGGCCACACTGGCCGCGCCGGCGGCGAGTACGGCACCGACGGCGGCGGCCGTGACTTTGACTGGGCGCACCTGTCCAGTGTCGGGGCGGACCGGGACGGCGGCCAGTGGAGGGAAGGAGGCCGGCCCGGGAGTTCGGGCCTCCGACAGACCGGGTCCGGGAGACCGGGTCCGGGAGACCGAGCGCTGGCGACCGAGACCCCGGAGGCCTGAGCCCGGAGACCGAGCCCGAGTGACCGAGACCCCGGAAACCGAACCCGGGATGCCTGGCCCCGGAAACCGAGCACGAACGACCGAGACCGCGGAAACCGGAGCCGGGAGGCCTGCCCCCGGAAACCGGAGCCCGGAGACCGGCCCCGGGCGACCGAGACACCGGAAACCGGATCCGGGCGACCGAGGCCCTGGAGGCCCGCCCCAGGGGCCTGACCCCGATGGCCTGCCCCCGGAGGCCTGACCCCAGAGGCCTGACCCCCGAGGCCTGACCCCCGAGGCCCGCGCCCGAAGTCTGCCCCCTCCCCGGAGAGGGCTGCGCCCCGAGCCGCGTCAGCCTCTTTTCTGTCCGTACCCCCGTAGCTTCTCCCCCGCCTCCGCCACCTGGTCCGTGGACAGCAGGGTCGGGGTCAGGCCGGGTACCGAGGACGCCGTCAGCCACAGGCGGCACATCCACTCCAGTTGGGCGGTGCGGTCGTAGGCCTGGGTCAGGGTCGTGCCGTAGGTGATCGTGCCGTGGTTCTGGAGGAGGCAGCCGGAGCGGCCGGTCAGGGCGCGGAGCATGTTCTCGGCCAACTCGTCGGTGCCGTACGTCGCATACGGGGCAACCCGGACAGCGCCGCCGAGGGCCCCGGACATGTAGTGGATCGCCGGCAGTTCGGGGACCAGGGTCGAGACGGCCGTCGCATGGACGGCGTGGGTGTGGACGACGGCGCCGGCGTCGGTGCTGCCGTAGACGGCCAGATGCATGGGCAGTTCGCTGGTCGGGACCAGAGCGCCGAGGACCTGGCGGCCGGTGAGGTCCACGCCTGTCACGTCGTCCGGGGTGAGCCGGTCGTACGGCACGCCCGACGGCGTGACCAGCACGGTGTCGCCGACGCGGACCGAGACGTTGCCGGAGGTGCCGACGACCAGTCCGTCGGTCACCGTGCGGCGGGCCGTGGCGACGAGTTCCCGCCAGGCGTCGGCCTCCTCCGCGCGTACATCCCTCCTTCGCGGCTCGGACACACCTTGTGCGCCGCCCCGTTCAGCCCGTCCGCCACGCTCGTCCCGCCACCGCTCAGCCATGGCACGATCCTGTCAGCCGACGCCTCAACCGGCCTGCACGGCAGGGCACTTTAGGCCGGACGTCCCGAATCCAGTAGGGCGCAAACCACCGTAAAAGGCTTCATTTCCATGCTTGGCCGAAGATCGCCGATCATACGTCGATCTTCCAATACTCTCTGGACCGATTTTTCGTACACGTCGCCATTCCGGGGGGAAACATGGCCTGTGACCGCATTCCGTCCCGCCGTCGCCACCGCCACCGCCACCGCGTCCGCGCCCGTGTCCTCGCAGCGTCCGTGGTGGCACTCGCCCTCGCGGGGACCGCGCCCGCGTTCGCCGGGACACCGGCATCCGTGGCAAGCCTGCCGAAGGGGCACGACGTCTCCTCGCACCAGAAGAACGTCGACTGGTCGAGCGCCAAGGCGAAAGGCGCCAGGTTCGTCTACATCAAGGCGACCGAGTCCACCAATTACCAGAACCCGTACTTCAGCCAGCAGTACAACGGCTCACGCAAGGCCGGGATCATGCGGGGCGCGTACCACTTCGCCCTGCCGGACCAGTCGTCGGGCGCCCAGCAGGCCGCGTACTTCGTGAGCCACGGCGGCACCTGGACCGCGGACGGCTGGACGCTGCCGCCCGCGCTCGACGTCGAGTACGACCCGTACGACAAGAAGCACAAGTGCTACGGCCTGAGCACCTCCAAGATGGTCGGCTGGATCAGGTCCTTCAGCGACGAGCTGCAGCGGGAGACCGGCCGGCGGCCGGTGATCTACACGACCACCCACTGGTGGAACCTGTGCACCGGCGGCAGCAGCGCCTTCGCCGCCGACCACGCGCTGTGGATCGCCCGCCACGGCTCGGCGGACGCCGGCTCGCTGCCGGCCGGCTGGTCGTCCTGGACCTTCTGGCAGTACGACAACAGCGGCAGCCTGCCGGGTGACCAGAATCTCTTCAACGGGTCGGCGAGCCGACTGAAGTCGTTCGCCAAGGGCTACTGACCAAGGGGCGACTGGGCCGCCGGACCGGAACCGGGACGGCGGCCTCGGTCGCTCCCGCCCATGGGCACCTCAAAGCCGATCCAGGACACCACAGAGACCATCCCAGTTCATCTTCCGTTCACTCAGGTTGCCTACTGTCCAACGACCGATGACTTCTAAAGATTGCCTGGGTAAATGGAAAGCTTCTCGCTGATCCTCGCGATTGTGGTCGTAACCGCACTCGCGTTTGATTTCACGAACGGTTTCCACGACACCGCCAACGCGATGGCCACGACCATCTCGACCGGCGCGCTCAAGCCCAAGATCGCGGTGACCATGTCCGCCGCACTCAATCTGGTGGGCGCCTTCCTCTCCGTGGAGGTCGCCAACACGATCTCCAAGGGCCTCGTCGACGAGAACGGCATACGCCCCGAGGTCATCTTCGCCGCCCTGGTCGGCGCCATCCTCTGGAACCTCGTGACCTGGCTGGTGGGCCTGCCCTCCAGCTCGTCGCACGCCCTCATGGGCGGTCTGGTCGGCGCCACCGTCGCCTCGGCCGGGTTCGGCGCCGTCCACGGCGACGTGCTCGTCACCAAGGTCCTGCTGCCGGCCGTGGCCGCTCCCCTGGTCGCGGGCCTCGCGGCGATGCTCTCCACCCGCTTCTCCTACGCGCTCTCGAAGAACGCCGACGACGAGGCGACCCGCAAGGGCTACCGCGCCGGCCAGATCGCCTCCGCCGGCCTGGTCTCGCTCGCGCACGGCACCAACGACGCGCAGAAGACGATGGGCATCATCACGCTCGCGCTGATCGCGGGCGGTTCCATCGCCCCCGGCTCGAACCCTCCCACCTGGGTCATCCTCTCGGCCGGTCTCGCCATCGCGCTCGGCACCTACATCGGCGGCTGGCGCATCATCCGCACCATGGGCAAGGGCCTGACCGACCTTCAGCCGCAGCAGGGCTTCGCCGCCCAGACCAGCGCGGCCACCGCCATCCTGGCCTCCTCCCACCTCGGCTTCTCCCTCTCCACGACGCATGTCGTCTCCGGTTCCGTGATGGGCGCGGGCCTGGGCCGCAAGGGCGGCACGGTCCGCTGGTCCACCGCGACCCGCATGGTCGTCGCCTGGCTGCTCACCCTCCCGGCGGCCGCGCTGGTCGGCGCGCTCGCCGAGTCCGTGACGGAACTCGGGGACTGGGGCACGGCGGTCGTCGCCGTCTTCCTGGTGGCCTCCAGCGCCGCGATCTGGAAGCTCTCCCGCCGCGAGGTCGTGGACAGCGGCAACGTCAACGACACCGCCGCCGAGGAGCCGGCCGGCGTGGTCACCGCGGCGATCGCCGCGGTCACGCCCCCGCCCGCGGTCACGGTGACCGACGGCCTCACCGCCACGATCCCCTCCCCCGCCGCTCCCGCGACCGACCCGGCCGCCACCGTCTGACCCCCGAGGAAGAACCAACATGAGCATCGACTGGGCAGCCATCGGCTCCGTCTTCGGCGTCAGCCTCGTGGCCACCGTGGGCCTCGTGGCCCTCTTCACCCTCGGCATCAAGGGCCTCTCGGCTCGCGCCCGCGCCACGGCCCAGGGCAACTCGGCGGCCCCGGCCGTCACCGCCGCCTACGTCTGCTTCGCGGGCTGCGCGGCGGCCGTGGCGTACGGCATCCACCTGATCGTGGCGAAGGCCTGACGCAGCCGGGAACTCCGAGGCCGGCAAGGCTCCTGTCCGACATGGTCGGGTCAGGAGCCTTCGGCATGTCCCAGGGGCCCCGATGAGCCACCGTCAGCCCACCGGATGTGGGCCTTCGCACACTCTCCCCGCACAGGTCAACGGCAGGTTGACGGGTCTTCCGGGGGCGTGGTGGACTTCCGGAGCCATGTACGGCGGCAAGAGAGGAAGCCGGTGTGAATCCGGCGCGGTCCCGCCACTGTCACCGGGGTAGCAATCCCCGGGAGCCAGGAACTCTCACCGCCGGTCTCGTCGAACCAGGGCGCGGACACCCTGAGTGAGGACACAACGCCATGCGCGGCTGCCGTTCGAGGTGCAGTACCCGGCCCGTACCCGACCCCGCGGTCGGCTGAGCCGATGGGTGCCGATCGCGTCTTCGCGTACGGCGCCGCCGCCGGCCTTCTCGGTGATCTGCTGCTCGGCGATCCGCGCCGGGGGCATCCGGTCGCCGCGTTCGGACGGGCGGCCGGGGCCGTGGAGCGGGTGCTGTGGCGGGACCACCGCGGGTGGGGCGCGCTGCACACCGCCGTGTGCGCCGGCGGCGCCGTGGCCCTGGGGGCCCTGGCCCAGCGGGTCGTACGACCGTCCACCGCCGCTTCCGTCGCCCTCACCGGCGCCGCCACCTGGGCCGTCGTCGGGGGCACTTCGCTCGCCCGCGAGGCCCGGGTCATCGGGCGTGCCCTGGAGGCGGGTGACGTCGAGGCCGCCCGCGCCCGGCTGCCGCATCTGTGCGGACGGGATCCGCAGGCCCTGGACGCCGACGGGATCGCCCGGGCCGTGGTGGAGTCCGTCGCCGAGAACACCAGCGACGCCGTCGTCGGGGCGCTGGTGTGGGGGGCCGTGGCAGGCGTGCCGGGGCTCGTGGGGTTCCGGGCCGTCAACACCCTGGACGCCATGGTGGGGCACAAGTCGGCCCGGTACCGGCGGTACGGGTGGGCTTCCGCGCGGCTGGACGACGTGGCCGGGTGGCCGGGGGCGCGGCTGACGGCCGTGCTGGCGACGGTCGCCGGCGGTGACGCCCGGGGCGCCGTACGGGCCTGGCGGGCCGACGCGGCCAAGCATCCGAGTCCCAACGCCGGGCCCGTGGAGGCGTCGTTCGCGGGCGCGCTGGGGGTACGGCTCGGGGGGACGTTGTCGTATGCGGGGCGGGTCGAGCACCGGCCCGTGCTGAATCGGAAGGGGCGGGCCGTGGAGGTCGCGGACATCCGGCGGGCGGTACGGCTGTCCCGTCGCGTCGGTCTGCTCGCGCTCGGCGTGACCGTCGCCGCGCGCCTCGTCGGGAAGGGACGTACGTCATGAACGGTGGTCTCCTCGTCGCCGGTACCACCTCCGACGCCGGCAAGAGTGTCGTCACCGCGGGTATCTGCCGGTGGCTGGTGCGGCAGGGTGTGAAGGTCGCGCCGTTCAAGGCGCAGAACATGTCCCTCAACTCCTTCGTGACGCGCGAGGGCGCCGAGATCGGGCGGGCGCAGGCCATGCAGGCGCAGGCCTGCCGGGTCGAGCCGACCGCGCTGATGAACCCCGTGCTGCTCAAGCCCGGTGGCGAGCAGAGCAGTCAGGTCGTCCTGCTCGGCAAGCCGGTCGGCGAACTGAGTGCGCGTGGCTATCACGGCGGGCGGCAGCAGAAGCTGCTCGGGACCGTGCTCGACTGTCTCGCCGAGTTGCGGGGCACGTATGACGCGGTGATCTGTGAGGGGGCGGGCAGTCCGGCGGAGATCAACCTGCGCCGGACCGACATCGTGAACATGGGGATCGCGCGCAATGCGCGGCTCCCCGTGCTGGTCGTGGGGGACATCGACCGCGGGGGCGTCTTCGCCTCCTTCTTCGGGACCGTCGCGCTGCTCTCGCCGGAGGACCAGGAGTTCGTCGCGGGGTTCCTCGTCAACAAGTTCCGGGGGGATGTGAGCCTGCTGGAACCCGGGCTCGACATGCTGCACGGGCTGACCGGGCGGCGGACGTACGGCGTCCTCCCCTTCCGGCACGGCCTCGGCATCGACGAGGAGGACGGGCTCCGGGTCTCCCTGCGCGGGACGGTACGGGAGTCGAACACGGCGCCCCCCGTCGGCGAGGACGTACTGCGGGTCGCCGTCTGTGCCATCCCCCTGATGTCCAACTTCACGGACGTGGACGCGCTGGCCGCCGAACCCGGGGTCGTGGTGCGGTTCGTGGACCGGCCGGAGGAACTCGCCGACGCCGATCTCGTCGTGATTCCGGGGACCCGGGGAACGGTCCGGGCCCTGGAGTGGCTGCAGGAGCGCGGGCTCGCGGACGCGCTGCGGCGCCGGGCCGCCGAACACCGGCCCGTCCTCGGTATCTGCGGTGGCTTCCAGATCCTCGGTGAGCACATCGAGGACGACGTCGAGAGCCGGCGGGGGCAGGTCGAGGGCCTCGGGGTGCTGCCCCTAAGGGTCCGGTTCGCCCCCGAGAAGATCCTTACCCGGCCGGAGGGGGAGGCACTCGGTGAACGGGTCTCGGGGTACGAGATCCATCACGGGGTCGCCGAAGTCACCGGAGGCGACGCGTTCATCTCCGATGGCAGAGGACACAGCTTGGACGGGTGCCGGGTCGGACAGACCTGGGGCACCCACTGGCACGGCTCGCTGGAGTCGGACGGCTTCCGGCGGGCGTTCCTGCGCGAGGTGGCGGCCGCCGCGGGCCGCCGGTTCGTGCCGGCCCCCGACACCTCCTTCGCCGCGCTGCGCGAGGAGCAGCTCGACCGGCTCGGCGACCTGATCGAACAGCACGCGGACACGGACGCGCTCTGGCGGCTCATCGAGTCGGGCGCGCCGCAAGGACTGCCTTTCATTCCACCGGGAGCGCCCGCATGAGCACAGTGTTGTTGTTGTCGACCGCCGACACCGATCTGCTGGCGGCCAGGGCCGCCTCCGGTGCCGACTACCGGATCGGCAATCCGACGCGCATCGACGTCACGGCGGAACTGCCCGCGCTCATCGAGGGCGCGGACATCGCCGTCGTACGGCTGCTCGGCGGCAGGCGTGCCTGGGAGGACGGGCTCGCCGTGCTCAAGGCCGCCGGGATCCCGACCGTGCTGCTCGGCGGCGAGGCGGTGCCGGACGCCGAGTTGATGGCCGAGTCGTCGGTGCCGGCCGGCGTGGTGGCCGAGGCCCTCAGGTACCTGGTCGAGGGCGGGCCCGCCAACCTCACCGAACTGGCCCGGTTCCTGTCCGACACCGTGCTGCTGACCGGCGAGGGGTTCGTCGAGCCGCAGAAGATGCCCGAGTTCGGGGTGCACGGCTCGTACGAGATCCAGGAGGGCCGTCCCACGGTCGGCGTGCTCTTCTACCGGGCCCATGAACTGAGCGGCAACACCGCCTTCGTGGACACCCTGTGCGACGCGATCGAGGCGCACGGCGCCAACGCCCTTCCGGTGTACTGCGGTTCGCTGCGCGGGGCGGATGCCGGGCTGTACGAGATCCTCGCCGGGGCCGACGCGCTGGTGGCCACCGTGCTGGCCGCGGGCGGCACCCACGCGTCGCAGGCCTCGGCCGGCGGCGACGAGGAGGCCTGGGACATCGGCGCCCTCGCCGACCTCGACATCCCTGTCCTGCAAGGCCTTTGCCTCACCTCCTCGCACTCCGCCTGGGACGAGTCGGACGCCGCCCTCTCCCCCATGGACGCGGCGATGCAGGTCGCGATCCCGGAGTTCGACGGACGGCTGATCACCGTGCCGTTCTCGTTCAAGGAGCAGGGTCCGGACGACGTCCCGGTGTATGTTGCCGACCCCGAGCGGGCCGGACGCGTCGCCGGAATCGCCGTACGGCACGCCAGGTTGCGGCACAAGCCGAACGCGGAGAAGCGGGTCGCGCTGGTCTTCACCGCGTATCCGACCAAGCATTCGCGGGTGGGCAACGCGGTGGGCCTGGACACCCCCGCGTCGGCGGTCCGGGTACTGGACGCGCTCCGGGACGCCGGGTACGGCGTCACCGGATACCCCTCCGGCGGCGACGAGTTGATCCACCGTCTCATCGAGGCCGGCGGGCACGACGTGGAGTGGCTGACGGAGGATCAGCTGGCCGCCGCGCCCGCGCGGGTGCCGCTGGCGGACTACCGGGCGTGGTTCGAGAAGCTCGACCCCGAGCTGCGCGACGCGATGACGCAGGCGTGGGGCGAGCCGCCGGGCTCCCTGTACGTCGACGGGGACGACATCGTGCTCGCCTCGCTCCAGTTCGGAAACGCCGTCGTCATGATCCAGCCGCCGCGCGGCTTCGGGGAGAACCCGATCGCGATCTACCACGACCCGGACATGCCGCCGTCGCACCACTACATGGCCGCCTACCGCTGGCTGGAGAACTCCTTCGGCGCGGACGCGATCGTGCACATGGGCAAGCACGGCACGATGGAGTGGCTGCCGGGCAAGGGCCTCGGCCTGAGCGCCGGTTGTGCGCCGGACGCGGTGCTCGGCGATCTGCCGCTGATCTACCCGTTCATCGTCAACGACCCCGGCGAGGGCACCCAGGCCAAGCGGCGCGGGCACGCCACCGTCGTCGACCACCTGGTGCCGCCGATGGCCCGCGCCGACACCTACGGCGACCTGGCCAAGCTGGAGCAGCTGCTCGACGAGTACGCGCTGGTGTCGGATCTGGACCCGACGAAGGCGCCGGCCGTCCGCGCCCAGATCTGGACGCTGGTCAAGGCGGCCGAGCTGCATCACGACCTGCACGTGGACGAGCAGCCGGAGGACGACGACTTCGACTCGTTCGTCATGCACATCGACGGCTATCTGTGCGAGATCAAGGACGTGCAGATCCGTGACGGCCTGCACATCCTGGGCGGTGGCCCGGTCGGTGAGCCGCGGGTGAACCTGGTGCTGGCCGTGCTGCGGGCCTCGCAGGTGTGGGGCGGGCAGGCGAACGCGCTGCCGGGGCTCCGCGCCGCCTTCGCCGCGTATTTCGGTCTGGTCGAGAAGGAGTTGCTGGCCGAGCCGGGGGCGCCGGTGAAGGTGCCGGTCGAGCTGTCGGATCTCGTCGAGGGTCCGTCGCGGACGGCGGCGGACGCGATCGACCTGCTGGAGCAGCTGTGCCGCCGGGTCGCGGAGGGCATGGAGCAGCGGGCCTGGGCCGTCGCCGAGAGCCGCGCGATCGTACGGGAGGTCCTCGGTACCGAACTGCCCGATGCCGTCGCGGTGTTGGAGTTCGCGTGCAACGAGGTCGTACCGCGCCTCGCCCGGACCACGGACGAGATCGGGCACATCCTGAAGGCCCTGGACGGCGGTTACGTCCCGGCGGGCCCCTCGGGCTCGCCCACCCGCGGACTGGTCAACGTCCTCCCGACCGGCCGGAACTTCTACTCGGTCGACCCCAAGGCCATTCCGTCCCGGCTGAGTTGGGAGGTCGGCCAGTCGCTCGCGGACTCGCTCGTGCAGCGCTACCTCCAGGACACCGGCGAGTACCCGAAGTCCGTCGGCCTGACGGTGTGGGGCACGTCCGCGATGCGCACCCAGGGCGACGACATCGCGGAGATCCTGGCGCTGCTGGGCTGCCGTCCGGTCTGGGACGAGGCCTCGCGCCGGGTGACCGGCTTCGAGGTGATCGGCCTGGAGGAACTGGGCCGGCCTCGCATCGACGTCACCGTCCGGATCTCCGGCTTCTTCCGGGACGCGTTCCCGCACGTGGTCGGGCTGATCGACGACGCGGTGCGCAAGGTCGCCGAGCTGGACGAACCGGCGGAGTCCAACTACGTGCGGGCGCACGCCGACGAGGACACCGCCGAGCACGGCGACCGGCGGCGCGCGACCGCCCGTATCTTCGGCTCCAAGCCGGGGGCGTACGGGGCCGGGCTGCTGCCGCTGATCGACGCGCGGAACTGGCGGTCCGACGCCGATCTGGCCGAGGTGTACGCGGTGTGGGGCGGTTACGCCTACGGCCGCGGGCTGGACGGGCGGGCGGCGCGCGGGGACATGGAGACCGCGTTCCGGCGGATCGCCGTCGCCGCGAAGAACGTGGACACGCGCGAGCACGACCTCGTGGACGCCGACGACTACTTCCAGTACCACGGTGGCATGGTCGCCATGGTGCGCCATCTGACCGGCACCAACCCCGAGGCGTACGTGGGCGATTCGGCCACACCGGACCAGGTGAAGACCCGGACGCTCGGCGAGGAGACGCACCGCGTCTTCCGGGCCCGGGTGGTCAACCCCCGCTGGATGGCGGCCATGCGCCGGCACGGCTACAAGGGCGCCTTCGAGATGGCGGCGACCGTCGACTACCTCTTCGGCTACGACGCCACGGCGGGCGTGGTCGACGACTGGATGTACGAGAAGCTCAGCGCGGAGTACGTCTTCGACGCGGAGAACCGGGACTTCATGAAGAAGTCCAACCCGTGGGCGCTGCGCGGGATCACCGAACGGCTCCTGGAGGCCGCCGACCGGGGCCTGTGGGCCGAGCCGGACGCGGACACCCTGGAGCGGCTGCGCGCCACCTACCTGGAACTGGAAGGCGACTTGGAGGGCGACGACCAGTGAGCACCCCCTTCCCCTTCACGGCCGTCGTCGGACAGGACGACCTGCGGCTCGCGCTGCTGCTGAACGCCGTGTCACCGGCGGTCGGCGGGGTGCTGGTGCGCGGTGAGAAGGGCACCGCCAAGTCGACGGCGGTACGTGCCCTCTCCGCGCTGCTGCCGGCCGTGGACGTCGTCGCCGGCTGCCGCTTCTCCTGCGACCCCGCGTCCCCCGACCCGGCCTGCCCGGACGGCCCGCACCACCCGCCCGGCGCCTTCGAGTCCCGCCCGGCGCGGATGGTCGAGCTGCCGGTGGGCGCGTCGGAGGACCGGCTGGTCGGCGCCCTCGACATCGAACGGGCCCTCGCCGAGGGCGTGAAGGCCTTCGAGCCGGGCCTGCTGGCCGACGCGCACCGGGGCATCCTCTACGTCGACGAGGTCAACCTCCTCCACGACCACCTGGTCGACCTGCTCCTGGACGCGGCCGCGATGGGCTCGTCGTACGTGGAGCGCGAGGGTGTGTCGGTACGGCACGCCGCGAAGTTCCTCCTCGTCGGCACCATGAACCCCGAAGAGGGCGAACTGCGGCCGCAGTTGCTCGACCGGTTCGGCCTGACCGTGGAGGTGGCCGCCTCCCGCGAGCCCGACCAGCGGGTGGAGGTCGTACGGCGGCGGCTCGCGTACGACGACGATCCGCTTGGTTTCGCGGCGCGTTGGGCCGACGAGGAGACCGCTGTCCGGCAACGGATCGTGGCGGCGCGGGAGTTGTTGCCGAAGGTGCGCCTCGGCGACGGGGCGCTGCGGCAGATCGCGGCGACCTGCGCGGCCTTCGAGGTCGACGGTATGCGCGCCGACATCGTGATGGCGCGGACCGCGACGGCGCTGGCCGCGTGGGCCGGGCGGACCGAGGTGCTGGCGGAGGACGTCCGGCAGGCCGCGCTGCTCGCGCTGCCGCACCGCAGGCGCCGCAACCCCTTCGACGCGCCGGGGCTCGACGAGGACAAGCTGGACCAGACGCTGGAGGAGTTCGCCGCGGAGGACGGGAGCGACGACGATCCGGATCCCGACGGTCCCGGTGGGGGCGGCGGGCAGCCGCAGCCCGACGAGGGGCCGCAGGGCGACGGTGACACGGACGGTGCCGCCCGGCCCGAGGCCGGGGAGGGCGACGGCGTGCCGCGGCAGGCCGGCGGCGGCGAACAGGCTCCGGTGCGGGCCGCCGAGCCCTTTCGCACCAAGGTGCTGAGCGTGCCCGGGATCGGCGAGGGCGCCGCCGGACGGCGGTCCCGGGCGCGGACCGAGCACGGGCGGACCACGGGCGCGCGCCGGCCGCGCGGGACCCTGACCAAGCTGCATCTGGCGGCGACCGTGCAGGCCGCCGCCCCGCACCAGCGGGCCCGCGGGCGGTCCGGGCCGGGGCTGGTGATCCGGCGGGACGATCTGCGGCAGGCGGCCCGGGAGGGGCGCGAGGGCAACCTCGTGCTGTTCGTGGTCGACGCGTCCGGGTCGATGGCGGCCCGGCAGCGGATGAGCGCGGTGAAGGGGGCCGTGCTGTCGTTGCTGCTCGACGCGTACCAGCGGCGGGACAAGGTGGGGCTGGTGACGTTCCGGGGGGCCGCAGCCGAGGTGGCGCTGCCGCCGACCTCGTCGGTGGACGCGGCGGCGGCCCGGCTGGAGTCGCTGCCGACGGGCGGGCGTACGCCGCTGGCGGCCGGGCTGCTCAAGGCGCACGACGTGCTGCGGGTGGAGCGGTTGCGGGATCCCGCGCGGCGGGCGCTGGTGGTACTGGTGACCGACGGGCGTGCCACCGGCGGACCCGAGCCGGTCGCCCTCGCGGGGCGGGCCGCACGGCTGTTCGCGGCCGACGGGGTCGCCTCGGTGGTCGTGGACTGCGAGTCCGGGCCGGTACGGCTGGGACTCGCCGGGCAGTTGGCGGGCGAGCTGGGCGGAACGGCGGTGACGCTCGACGAGTTGCGGGCGGACTCGATCGCCGGACTGGTGAAGGACGTACAGAGGAGGGCCGCGTAATGCCGCAGGGGCAGCCGAGTGTCGTACCGGACGACGGACTGACGACCCGTCAGCGCCGTAACCGGCCGCTGGTGGTCGTGCACACGGGCGTGGGCAAGGGCAAGTCCACCGCCGCGTTCGGGCTCGCGTTGCGCGCCTGGAACCAGGGGTGGCCCATCGGGGTGTTCCAGTTCGTCAAGTCGGCGAAGTGGAAGGTCGGCGAGGAGAACGCGCTGCGGGTGCTGGGCGCCTCCGGCGAGGGCGGGACCGTCGACTGGCACAAGATGGGCGAGGGCTGGTCCTGGGTGCAGCGCGACGCGCAGATGGACAACGAGGAGAAGGCCCGGGAGGGCTGGGAGCAGGTCAAGCGGGACCTCGCCGCCGAGACGTACCGGCTGTACGTACTCGACGAGTTCGCGTACCCGATGCACTGGGGGTGGGTGGACACGGACGAGGTGGTCGACGTGCTGCGGAACCGGCCCGGGACCCAGCATGTCGTGATCACCGGGCGGAACGCGCCCGAGAAGCTCGTCGACTTCGCCGATCTCGTCACCGACATGTCCAAGGTCAAGCACCCGATGGACGCGGGGCAGAAGGGGCAGAGGGGCATCGAGTGGTGAGGTCGTGGTGAGTTCCCTTTCCGTCCCACGGCTGGTCATTGCCGCGCCGTCCTCCGGCAGCGGCAAGACCACCGTCGCCACGGGGTTGATGGCCGCGTTCGCCGCGCGGGGGCTTGCCGTGTCTCCGCACAAGGTGGGGCCGGACTACATCGACCCCGGGTATCACTCGCTCGCCACCGGGCGGGTGGGGCGGAACCTCGACGCGTACCTGTGCGGGCCGGAGTTGATCGGTCCGCTGTTCGCGCACGGTGCGCGCGGGTGCGATCTGGCCGTCGTCGAGGGTGTGATGGGGCTGTACGACGGGGCGGCGGGGGAAGGGGAGCTGGCGTCCACCGCGCATGTCGCGAAGCTGCTGCGGGCGCCGGTGGTGCTGGTCGTGGACGCGTCGTCGCAGTCGCGGTCGGTGGCGGCGCTGGTGCACGGGTTCGCGTCGTGGGATCCGGAGGTGCGGGTCGGGGGCGTGATCCTGAACAAGGTGGCGTCGGACCGGCACGAGGAGTTGCTGCGGGAGGCGCTGGAGGCGGCCGGGGTGCCGGTGTTCGGGGTGCTGCGGCGGGTGGCTCAGGTGGATACGCCGTCTCGGCATCTGGGGTTGGTGCCGGTCGCGGAGCGGCGGGGGGAGGCTGTCGAGGCGGTGGCGGCGATGGCCGCGCAGGTCTCCGACGGGTGTGACCTGGATGCGTTGATGGGGCTGGCGCGGGGTGCGGGAGTGTTGTCGGGTGCGGCTTGGGATGCGGCCGAGGCCTTGGTTTCCTCGCCCCCGCTTCGGCCTGAACGGCCTCGTCCTCCAACGCCGGACGGGCTGGTCGTTGCCGTGGCCGGAGGCGAGGCGTTCACCTTCTCCTATGCCGAGCACACCGAGCTGCTGGCCGCCGCAGGGGCCGAGGTCGTTGTCTTCGACCCCCTCCGTGACGAGCAACTCCCCGAAGGGACACGCGGGTTGGTCGTCGGGGGTGGGTTTCCCGAGGTGTACGGCGCGGAGTTGTCGGCCAATGAGGCGCTCCGGAAGGACATCGCCGCCCTCGCGGAGCGCGGTGCTCCCGTCGCCGCCGAGTGTGCCGGGCTGCTCTACCTCTGCCGTGAACTCGACGCGCTGCCCATGTGCGGTGTGCTGGACGCGAGCGCGCGGATGTCGGAACGGCTGACTCTCGGGTACCGGGACGCCGTCGCCGTCGGGGACAGTGTGCTGGCCGTCGCCGGGACGCGGATGCGGGGGCACGAGTTCCACCGGACCGTGGTGGAGCCGGGGGCGGGGGCCGCGCCGGCGTGGGGTGTGCGTACGCCCCGGCCGCATGTCGAAGGTTTTGTACAGCAGGGTGTGCACGCGAGTTATCTGCACACGCACTGGGCGTCCGAGCCCGGTGTGGCCCGAAGGTTCGTGGAGAGGTGCCGGACGTCATGAGCAGCAGCAGGTTGGTCGGAGTCGGGGTGGGTCCCGGTGACCCCGAGCTGGTGACCGTCAAGGGGGTCAACGCCCTGCGCGCGGCCGATGTCGTCGTGGTGCCCGTGATGGACACCGGGGAGCGGGGGCGTGCCGAGGCCACGGTTCTGCACTACGTCCCCGAGGACAAGGTCGTACGGGTCGTGTTCGCGCTCAACGAGCGCAGTGACCGGGGGCGGCGGGAGGCTGCCTGGGACGCGGCGGGCGCGAAGGTCGCCGCGTTGCTGCGCGGGCACGGGTCGGTCGCCTTCGCCACCATCGGGGATCCGAATGTCTATTCGACGTTCACGTATCTCGCGCAGACCATCGCCGAGCTGGTGCCGGACGTCGTCGTCGAGACCGTGCCCGGGATCACCGCCATGCAGGATCTCGCCGCCCGGTCCGGGGCCGTGCTCACCGAGGGGACCGAACCGCTGACGCTGGTGCCGGTGACGGCGGGTACCGGGGTGCTCAAGGACGCGCTGAGCGGGCCGGGGACGGTCGTGGCGTACAAGTTCGGACGGCTGGCCGGTGAGGTGGTCGAGGCGCTGCGGGAGACCGGTCGGGTCGAGGACGCGGTGTGGGGGTCGGCGCTGGGGCTGGCCGAGGAGTCCATCCGGCCCGCCGCCGAGCTCGACGACTCCCCGCTGCCGTACCTCTCCACGCTCATCGCGCCCCCGCGCCGGGACGGTGGCAGAGGCGGGAAGCTGTGAACGGCGGGACCTCAGCCCGAGATGCCCACCACCAGCCAGATGAAGGCGGCGCCCGCGACCGTGCAGAGCAGCGTCGAACGGGCCGGGTGCTCATGGTGGGCCTCGGGGAGGATCTCGGCGGCGGCCAGGTAGAGCAGGACGCCGCCGAAGAGGCCGAGATAGCCGCCGAGAACGGTCTCGGGGATGGTGACGAAGATCGTGGACAGGGCGCCGAGAACCGGTGCGCAGGCGTCCGCGACCAGCATGCCTATCGCCCGGCGGCGCGCGTTGCCGTACAGGCTCGTGATGGTGAACGTGTTGAAGCCGTCCGCGAAGTCGTGGGCGATGACGGCGAGCGCCACCGCCGCGCCCATACCGCCGCCCACCTGGAAGGCCGCGCCGATCGCCACACCGTCCATCGCACTGTGGCCGACCATCGCGCCGGCCGCCGTCAGGCCCACCTCAGGCGCCCGGTGACCGTGCTCGTCGCCGCCGTGCGCGGCCTGGCGGGCGGCCAGGGTGCGCTCGACCAGATGGGCCAGCAGGAAGCCGGCCACGAACAGCAGCAGAGCGGCCGGCACGCCGAAGATCTCGCGGCCGGCCGCGCGCAGCGCCTCCGGCAGCAGATCGAGGCCGACCACCCCGAGCATCAGACCGCCGGCCAGGCCCAGGACCAGATGGCGACGGTCGGTCACGCGCTGTGCCGTCCAGCCGCCGGCCAGCGTCATCAGGAACGCGCCGAGCGCGACGAGGACCGCCATCATCTGCCCTTCGTATCCGATCGACCCGCCTCAGCGCACATCCAGCAGCACCCGTAACACCCTTTGTCCAGAGAGGACCGAAATTTCATGGCCGATGCCGCTGCCGCCGCCACCGCCTCCGGCGACGCCCCCGCCGGCAAGGTGACCTTCGTCGGTGCCGGCCCCGGCGCCGCCGATCTGCTGACGTTCCGGGCCGCGCGCGCGATCGCCGAGGCCGACGTCGTGATCTGGGCCGCGAGCCTGGTCCAGGAGGAGGTCCTCCAGCACGCGCGCGAGGACGCGGAGATCCTCGACTCCGCGACGATGTCGCTGGAGGACGTCGTCGCCGTATACGAGCGGGCCCGTACCCACGGGCTGCGGGTCGCCCGGATCCACTCCGGGGACCCGGCGCTCTGGGGCGGTACGCAGGAGCAGGTCGACCGGTGTGCCGGGATCGGTATCGAGGTCGAGATCGTGCCGGGTGTCTCCTCCTTCTCGGCCGTCGCCGCGCTCGCGCAGCGCGAGCTGACCATTCCCGAGGTCGCGCAGTCCGTGGTGCTCACCCGGCTCGGCGGCGGCAAGACGCCGATGCCGCCGGGGGAAGAGGTGCGGGAGTTCGCCCGGCACGGGACGACCATGGCGGTCTTCCTCTCCGCCGCGCGCAGCGGACAGCTGGTGCGGGAGCTGCTGGAGGGCGGCTATCCGACCTCCACCCCGGTCGTCGTCGCCTACCAGGCGACCTGGCCGGAGGAGCTGGTCGTGAGGTGCACGATCGAGACGCTGGAGGAGACGGTCAAGGAGCACAAGCTCTGGAAGCACACCCTCTTCCTGGTCGGCCCGGCCCTGGACGCCCGGGGCACGCGCTCGCACCTGTACCACCCCGGCCACTTCCACGGCTTCCGCAAGGCCGACCCCGAGGCGCGGCGCGCGCTGCGCGAGCGGGGAGCGAGTACGTGATCACGGTCGTCGGTACGGGTACGGGTACGGGTGCGCCGCTCGATCCGGAGGCGCTGGCCGGGGCCGAGCTGGTGGTCGGCGGCCGGCGGCACCTGGAGGCCGTGCGGCTGCCGGAGTGCGCCGAGCGGGTCGTCCTCGGTCCGCTGGCGCCCGCGCTCGACACCGTCGAGGAGTACCTCGCCAAGGACCGGCCGGTGACCGTGCTGGCCTCGGGCGATCCCGGGTTCTTCGGGATCGTGCGGGTGCTGGCGGAGCGGTTCGGGGCGGACGCGCTGGACGTACGCCCCGGGGTGTCCTCCGTCGCCGCCGCCTTCGCGCGGCTCGGGCTGCCCTGGGACGACGCGATCGTGGTCAGCGCGCACGGGCGGGAGCTGCGGACGGCGGTCAACGTGTGCCGGGCGCATCCGAAAGTGGCGGTGCTGACCGGGCCGGGGGCGGGCCCGGCGGAGCTGGGCGCGGCGCTGCGGCACGCCTGCGACGAGCCGAACACCGCGTCGGCGCCCGACTCGTCAGCGTCAGCACCCGACTCGTCCGCGTCAGACTCGTCCGCGCCCGACTCGTTCGCGCCGTCCCACGGGCGTGTGCTCGTCGTCGCCTCGGCGCTCGGCTCCGCGCGGGAGCGCGTCGAGCGGGTCACGCCCGCCGAGGCCGCCGCCAGGGACTGGGGAACGGACGTCAGCGTCGTGCTGTGCCTGGACGAGGCGCGGCTGCTCGGCGCGGTGCGCACGATCGCCTCGGTGCCCGCCCGGCCTGCCCGCTGGGCGCTGGACGAGGACGCGTTCGCACACCGCGACTCGATGATCACCAAGTTCGAGGTGCGGGCGCTGGCGCTGGCCCGGCTCGGGCCCCGGCTCGGCGACCTGGTCTGGGACGTCGGCGCGGGCTCCGGATCCGTGGCGGTGGAGTGCGCGCGGCTCGGCGCCGCCGCCGTCGCCGTGGAGAAGGCCGTGGACGGGGTCGAGCGGATCGCCGCCAACGCCCGGGCGCACGGCGTCTACGTCGACGTGGTGCGCGGGTCGGCGCCGGAGGTGCTGCCCGGACTCCCCGATCCCGACGCCGTGTTCATCGGCGGTGGCGGGGCCGAACTGCCCGCCATCGTCACCGCGTGCGCGCTGCGCGCCCGGCGGACGGTGGTGGTCGCGATGGCCGCCCTGGACCGGGTACCGGCGGCACGCGAGGCTCTGACCGGGGCCGGGTACTCCTGCGACGGGGTGCTGCTGCAGTCGTCTCGGCTGGCGCCACTGCCGGGGGACGTGACCCGGCTGGCCGCGACCAATCCGGTGTTCCTGCTGTGGGGGGATCGAACCCCCGTTCACGAAGAAGGAGTTGCTCAGTGATCGGCCTCATTTCCGCCACCGCGGCGGGGGCGGCGGCACGCGACCGGCTGGCCGCGGCGTGGCCGGACCGTACGCGGGTGTACGACGGTCCCGTCGGGGACGCCGTGCGGTCCGCGTTCGCGGAGTGCGAGCAGCTGGTGTGTTTCCTGGCCACGGGTGCGGTGGTACGGCTGATCGCCCCGCTGCTGGGCGAGAAGACGACCGACCCCGGTGTGGTGTGCGTCGACGAGGGCGGGCGGTTCGCCGTGTCGCTGGTCGGGGGGCATGGCGGCGGTGCCAATGAACTCGCCCGGGAGGTGGGTGAGTTGCTGGCCGCGCAGCCGGTGGTGACCACGGCCACGGACTCCGTCGGGCTGCCCGGGCTCGACACCCTCGGCTTCCCGGTCGAGGGTTCGGTGGCGACCGTGTCACGGGCGCTGCTGGACGGTGAACCGGTCGCGCTGCGCGCCGAGTTGGCGTGGCCGCTGCCGCCGCTGCCGCTGGCCGAAGAGGGGGCGTACGGGGTACGGCTGACCGACCGCGCGGTCGAACCCGCCGCGAACGAGGTGCTGTTGCGTCCGCCGTCGCTCGTCGTCGGTGTCGGCGCGTCCAAGGGCGCCCCCGTCGACGAGGTGCTCGGGCTCGTCGAGGGCGCCCTGCGGGACGCGGGGCTGTCCCCTCGTAGCATCGCCGAGTTCGCCACCGTCGACGCCAAGGCCGAGGAGCCCGGGATCGTCGAGGCGGCCGCGCGGCTCGGGGTGCCCGTAGTGACCTACTCCGCCGAGGAACTGGCCGGGGTCCGGGTGCCCAACCCCTCGGACGCACCCCTCGCCGCCGTCGGCACCCCCTCCGTCGCCGAGGCCGCCGCGCTCGTACGCGGCGGCGAACTCCTCGTCCCCAAGCGGAAGTCGGAGCGGGCGGACGGCCGGCCCGCCATGGCGACCTGTGCCGTCGTACGGCGCCCCGCGCGCGGCCGGCTCGCGGTCGTCGGGCTCGGCCCCGGCGCCCGGGACCTGCTGACCCCACGGGCCAAGGCCGAACTCCGGCGCGCCTCCGTGCTGGTCGGGCTCGACCAGTACGTCGACCAGATCCGTGACCTGCTGCGGCCGGGGACCCGGATCCTGGAGTCGGGGCTCGGGGCCGAGGAGGAGCGGGCGCGTACGGCGGTCGCGGAGGCGCGGGCCGGGCAGGCCGTGGCACTGATCGGCAGCGGGGACGCGGGGGTGTACGCCATGGCCTCCCCGGCGCTCGCCGAGGCCTCCGACGACATCGACGTGATCGGCGTGCCGGGCGTCACCGCGGCGCTCGCGGCCGGGGCGATCCTGGGCGCGCCGCTGGGCCACGACCACGTCTCCATCAGCCTGTCCGACCTGCACACGCCGTGGGAGGTCATCGAGCGCCGGGTGCGCGCGGCGGCCGAGGCGGACATCGTCGTGACCTTCTACAACCCGCGTTCCCGGGGCCGCGACTGGCAGTTGCCCAAGGCGCTCGCGATCCTCGCCGGGCACCGGGAGCCGACGACGCCCGTCGGTGTCGTACGCAACGCCTCGCGCCCCGACGAGTCGAGCCGGCTGACCACCCTGGGCGCGCTCGATCCGGCGTGGGTCGACATGATGACGGTCGTGACCGTGGGCAACACCGCGACCCGGAACATCGCCGGGCGGATGGTCACCCCGCGCGGCTACCGCTGGCAGGAGAGCGCTCAGGAGGAGGGCAAGTGAACCGGATCGTCCACCCCATCGAGCAGGAGTCCTTCCGGCGGCTGCGCGCCCGGCTGGACACCTCGCACTTCGCGCCGCTGACCCGGGCGGTGGTGGAGCGGGTCATCCACTCCGCCGCCGACCTGGAGTACGCGACCGACCTGGTGACCGACGAGGACGACCTGGCGAAGGCGCATACGGCGCTGCACGCGGGGGCGCCGGTCGTCGTGGACGTGGAGATGGTCGCCGCCGGGATCACGCGCCGCGAGACGGTCTGCCGGCTGAAGGACGCCAAGGGCGGTGCCGGGCTGACCCGTTCGGCGCATGCCGTCCGGCTCGCCTACGAGCAGGTCGGTCCCGGCGCCCTCTGGGTGATCGGCTGTGCGCCGACCGCCCTGGAGGAGCTGCTGACGCTGGACGCCTCCCCCGCGCTCGTCATCGGCCTGCCCGTCGGTTTCGTCGGCGCGGCCGAGTCCAAGGCCGCGTTGCGCGAGAGCGGGCTGCCCGCCGTCAGCAACGTGTCCGAGAAGGGCGGCTCGGCGGTCGCCGCCGCCGCGCTCAACGCCCTGCTGTACCACCCCACTTCCGAGGAGACCCTGTGACCACCCCGCCCGCCCTGCTCATCGCCGGCCATGGCACCCGGGACGAAGCCGGGGCCGAGGCGTTCCGCGACTTCGTGCGGGAGCTGGGTCGCCGCCACCCCGAACTGCCCGTCGCGGGCGGTTTCATCGAGCTGTCCCCGCCGCCGCTCGGCGAGGCCGTCGCCGAACTGGTGGGGCAGGGGGTACGACGGTTCGCCGCCGTACCGCTGATGCTGGTCTCCGCCGGGCACGCCAAGGGGGACATCCCGGCGGCGCTGGCGCGGGAGAAGGAGCGGCATCGGGGGATCTCGTACACGTACGGCCGCCCGCTGGGCCCGCATCCCTCGTTGCTGGCGGTCCTGGAGCGGCGGCTGGACGAGGCGCTGGGCGCCGGCGAGGGGCGCACCCCGCTGGACCGGGCCGATGTCACCGTGCTGCTGGTCGGGCGCGGGTCGACCGACCCGGACGCCAACGCCGAGGTGCACAAGGCGGCGCGGCTGCTCTGGGAGGGCCGCGGGTACGCCGGTGTGGAGACGGCGTTCGTGTCGCTGGCGGCGCCGGACGTGCCGAGCGGGCTCGACCGGTGCCTGAAGCTGGGGGCGCGCCGGATCGTCGTCCTCCCGCACTTCCTGTTCACCGGGATCCTGCCGGACCGGGTACGGCAGCAGGCCGAGGGCTGGGCGGCCGCGCACCCCGAGGCCGAGGTGCGCTCGGCGGACGTCATCGGGCCGGAGCCGGAGCTGCTCGACCTGGTGATGGAGCGGTACCGGGAGGCGGTCGGGGGCGATCTGCGGATGAACTGCGACTCGTGCGTGTACCGGATCGCGCTGCCCGGTTTCGAGGACAAGGTCGGCCTGCCGCAGCAGCCGCACTTCCATCCGGACGACGAAGGCCACCCGCACGGCCATGGGCACCACCACCATCATGGCGGGCATGCCCATGCGCACTGACGGCGGTTCCAGAGGTGACGGTTCCAGAGACGGCACAGCCGTGGGCGCGCACGATCTGCGGCACCACGGTGACGCCGAGGTCCGTGACGACGGTTCCGCGCTCGTCGACCTCGCGGTGAACGTGCGGGCCGACACTCCCCCGGTCTGGCTGCGGGAGCGGATCGCCGGGTCGCTGGGGGGTCTGGCCGCCTATCCGGACGGGCGGGCGGCACGGGCCGCGGTGGCGGCGCGGCACGGGCTGCCGGTGGAGCGGGTGCTGCTGACGGCGGGCGCGGCGGAGGCGTTCGTGCTGCTGGCGCG
Organism: Streptomyces sp. NPDC048277; assembly: GCF_040652235.1. Taxonomy (NCBI): domain Bacteria; kingdom Bacillati; phylum Actinomycetota; class Actinomycetes; order Kitasatosporales; family Streptomycetaceae; genus Streptomyces; species Streptomyces sp. NPDC048277. Next base: position 594,579 of record NZ_JBEZLQ010000002.1, on the reverse strand, counting down.
GGCGCTGAAGGTGCGCCGGCCGGTGGTGGTGCATCCGCAGTTCACCGAGCCGGAGGCGGCGCTGCGGGACGCCGGGCACACCGTGGACCGGGTGCTGCTGCGGGAGGCGGACGGGTTCCGGCTCGATCCGGCGGCCGTCCCCGAGGACGCCGACCTGGTGGTGATCGGGAATCCGACCAACCCGACGTCCGTGCTGCATCCCGCGGGCGCGATCGCCCGACTCGCGCGTCCCGGGCGGACGTTGGTGGTCGACGAGGCGTTCATGGACGCGGTGCCGGGTGAGCGGGAGGCGCTGGCCGGGCGGACCGATGTGCCGGGTCTGGTGGTGCTGCGGAGCCTGACGAAGACCTGGGGGCTGGCCGGGTTGCGGATCGGCTATGTGCTGGCCGCGCCGGAGATCGTCGCCGAGTTGGAGCGGGCGCAGCCGTTGTGGCCGGTGTCGACACCGGCGTTGGCCGCGGCCGAGGCGTGTGTCGCGCCGCGGGCGCTGGCGGAGGCGGCGCACGCGGCGCACCGCGGGGCGGCCGACCGGGCCCATCTGGTGGCGGGACTCGAGGAGTTCGCGCCGGAGGGGGTGCGGGTGGTGGGGCCTGCGGAGGGGCCGTTCGTGCTAGTCCGCGTACCGCGGGGAGCCGAAGTGCGTAGGCAGCTACGGGCGTTGGGGTATGCGGTGCGGCGGGGGGACACGTTTCCCGGATTGGATGCGGAGTGGGTGCGGATAGCCGTGCGGGACAGGGTGACGGTGAACGGGTTCCTGCAGGCGTTGGATCAGGCGCTGAATGTGACGCAGGGGTGAGTTTGGGGGGAACTGCGCGCCGTTTTCGGCTGCAGGTGCGTCGTGGCTGGTCGCGCAGTTCCCCGCGCCCCTAGCCCAACTAGCGCCTCCGTCGGGTCAAAGCGACCGCTCCGCCGCCGCCCAGGACCAGCGCCAGGGCGCCTCCCACGGCATACGGTGTCACCGAGCTTCCGCCCGTCTCCGCCAGCTTCGTCTCCTTCGTGGGAGCTCCCTCAGCCTTCACGTCGGTCACCGGGGCAGCCTGATCGGTCGGGTCGGCCGAGGCGGCCGCCGGATCGGTCGGATCGGCCGTGGGATCCGACGGCGTCTCGCACGTCACCTTCGCCAAGGTCACCGTCCCCTCCACCTGTGCCACGTTCAGCTTCAGCGGGTTGACGGCGACCGAGAGGACGAGGGCACTGGCCGCCGCCCTGCCCGATGTCGCCTCCGCCTTGGACAGGTCCAGGCGGACCTCACCGACGCCGGGGACCTTGACGTCGGTGGGGCCGGCCGCGCTCAGCGTGACCCGCTTGCCGAGCACCGTGACGGCGCCGAGCACGTTGGCGGAGGCCTGCGGTCGCTTGCCGGTCTCGCAGGTGGCCTTGGACGTGACCGCGTCGAGTTCGACGAGGGACAGCAGGGGCAGGCCCGGCAGGTGCAGCCGGGCGTGGGCGAGGTGGACGGAGGCCTCGGCGCGGCCGTCGGTGACCGTCGCCTTCGCGGAGGCGGCCTCCGCGCCGAGGACGTTGAACGGCTTGCCGCCGTCGACCCCGTCGAGGGTGGCGGTCAGCGCGGTCCGGTCGGCGCTGCGCGGTGCCTCGACCTGGTTCAGGGAGACCGCGAGTGGGATGTTCACGGTCTTGTCGAGCAGGGAGACGTCCAGGCCGGTGCGCAGGACGACCGCGCTCGCGCGGCCGTGGTCGGTGGTCGCGTGCGCGGTGCCCGCACCGGCCAGGGCCGCGGGACCGGCGGCCAGGGCCGTGGCCGTCGCGACGGTCGCGAAACGGCGTGCGGGCATACGGAAGGTGTCGCTGTTCAAGGTGGTGGGACCCCCAGGAGAAACGTGCTCGGGACCCGCCAAGAATTACGCACTATGGGTGAACGGGCAGCAATCCTGCGTTACTTCACTCAATAGTGGACTTTCCGTGAATGTATTCGAATCGACCGGCACAGGAGTTCCCTTACTCCACGACCTGCCCGTTCAGCACCACTCTCCGGGGGGATGCGAGGACACGTACGTCCGCGCGCGGGTCGCTCTCGTACACCACCAGGTCCGCCGGTGCGCCCTCCTCCAGACCGGGCCTGCCGAGCCAGGCGCGGGCCGCCCAGCTGGTCGCCGCGAGGGCGTCGAGGGACGGGATTCCGGCGGTCACCAGCTCGGCCACCTCGGCCGCGACCAGGCCGTGGGCGAGGGTGCCGCCGGCGTCCGTGCCGACGTACACCGGGATGCCGGCGTCGTAGGCGTTCCTGACGGTGTCGTAGCGGCGCTCGTGGAGACGGCGCATATGGTCCGCCCAGCGCGGGTACTTGGTGTCGCCGCCCGCCGCGAGCCGCGGGAAGAGGGCGATGTTGACGAGGGTCGGGACGATCGCGACGCCGCGTGCGGCGAAGAGGGGGATCAGCTCCTCCGTCAGACCCGTGGCGTGCTCGACGCAGTCGATGCCGGCCTCGACGAGGTCCTGGAGGGAGTTCTCGGCGAAGCAGTGGGCGGTGACCCGGGCGCCGAGCCGGTGGGCCTCCGCGATGGCCGCCTCGACGGCGTCCCGGGGCCAGCTGGGGGCCAGGTCTCCCAGATCGCGGTCTATCCAGTCGCCGACCAGTTTGACCCAGCCGTCGCCGCGCCGGGCCTCCTGGGCGACGTACGCGACCAGGTCCTCGGGCTCGATCTCGTGGGCGAAGTTCCTTATGTAGCGGCGGGTGCGGGCGATGTGCCGGCCGGCCCGGATGATCTTCGGGAGGTCGTCGCGGTCATCGACCCAGCGGGTGTCGGAGGGCGAACCGGCGTCCCGGATGAGGAGGGTGCCGGCCTCGCGGTCGGTGAGGGCCTGCTTCTCGGCCGTCGCCGTGTCGACCGGGCCGTGCGGGCCCAGGCCGACATGGCAGTGGGCGTCGACCAGGCCGGGCAGGGCCCAGCCCTCGACGGTCCGGATGTCACGGGCGCCGGCGGGACGGTCGTAGGAGACACGACCGCCCACCACCCACAGTTCGTCGCGGACGTCCTCGGGTCCCGCAAGGACCCGGCCCCTCACGTGCAGCACCGCCTGATCGCTCATGGCGCTCAGCCTAGGACGACCGGGAGTCCCTCATCGATGCGGCTCAGCAGTCGACCGCCGTGCACCCGTGGGGCGTCGAAGGAACGCCAGTCCTCCTCACCGTCGGCGCGCAGCACCTCGGGTACGAGGACCGAGGCCGGGTCGACGTCCTGGGCGAGGTCGAGGTAGGCGGGCCCGACGACCGCGCCGTGCAGCGTGCCGCCGACGAGATCGGGACTGAACTCGCTCGACAGGACGGTCGCCTTGGCGCGCAGGTCTCCGTGGATCATCACGAGCTTGTCGGTCATGTTGCCTATGAAGGCGTCCACGGTGACGCTGCCCAGCACCAGCAGCTTGGCGTCGCCTTCGAGATAGACGTTCGCGGCCCGCAGGTCACCGAGGACGACCACCGCCGGGCAGCCGTCGTCGACGTTGACGATGCTGCCCTCGACGGTCAGGTCACCGTCGACGACGATGCCGGCGCCGGAGGGTGCCGTCGCGTCCAGGTCCAGGTCGAGATCGCCCGCGACGGCGAGCGGGCCGGGGTGGACGTCGTAGGTCTCCTCGTAGAGGTTCTCGTACGACGACTCGGGCAGCCCGCGCCGCTCGAACAGGGCGACGGTGTCTTCCCAGCCGAGTTCCGAACCCTGTTGCAGGTGCTCTGTGTTCATGGCCGAACCCTCGCACACGGCACTGACAGCCGGGCCCCGCCGCCTAGGGGCTGTCCGGGGTCTCCTCCTCCACCTGGGCCATGGCCGGGTCGAGGAGGCGGGACAGGAAGTGGCGGGTGCGTTCGTGGGTGGGGTTGCCGATGACCTGGTCGGGCGTGCCGTCCTCGACCACGACCCCGCCGTCCATGAAGACGACCCGGTCGGCGACCTCGCGGGCGAAGGTCATCTCGTGCGTGACGACCATCATGGTCATGCCTTCCCGCGCCAGCATCCGCATGACCGCGAGGACGTCTCCGACCAGTTCCGGGTCGAGCGCCGAGGTCGGCTCGTCGAAGAGCATCACCTCGGGGCCCATGGACAGGGCGCGGGCGATCGCCACGCGCTGCTGCTGGCCGCCGGAGAGGGAGGCGGGGTAGGCGTCCGCCTTCTCGGAGAGGCCGACGCGGGCGAGGTTCTCGGCGGCCACGCGCGCGGCCTGCGCCTTGTCCCGCCGGAGCACCCGGCGTTGCGGCAGCGTGAGGTTCTCGGTCACCGTGAGGTGCGGGAAGAGGTTGAACTGCTGGAAGACCATGCCGATCCGGCGGCGCACGGCGTCGATGTCGACGTCGGGGTCCGTCAACTCGGTGCCGCCGACGAACACCTGGCCCTTGGTGGGCTCCTCGAGGAGGTTGACGCACCGGAGCAACGTGGACTTGCCGGAACCGGACGGGCCGATCACGCACACGACCTCGCCCTGCCGGATCTCCAGGTCGATACCGCGCAGCACCTCGTTGTCGCCGAAGGACTTGTGCAGGCCGCGTACTTCGATCTCGGGTCGGGTCACTTCACGGCCTCCTGGGCCTTCGCCTCCATGCGGCGTACGACGAATCCGAGCGGGATCGTGACCAGCAGGTAGCACAGGCCGGCGACGAGGATCGGTGTGGAGTTGGCGGTCGTACTGGCCAGGTCGCGGCCGTACTTGGACAGTTCGCGCTCCTCCAGGGTGACGCCGAGGAACAGGACGAGGGAGGAGTCCTTGAAGAGGAGCACCAACTCGTTGGTCAGGGGCGGGAGGATGATGCGGAACGCCTGCGGGATGATGATCGAGACCATCGCGCGGGCGGGTGAGAAGCCCAGTGAACGGGCGGCTTCCAGCTGGCCCTTGGGGACCGCCTGGATGCCCGCGCGGATGGTCTCCGCCATGTAGGCGGCGGCGACCAGGCCGAGGGCCAGGGCCACCTTGCCGTACGTGCCGCCGACGATCTCCGTGCCGGGGAAGGCCAACGGGACGGCGACGCCGATGAAGATGAAGATCAGCAGGGCGGGCAGGCCGCGGAAGATCTCGATGTAGATGCCGGCCAGCCAGCGGTAGGGGCCGACCGACGACAGCCGCATCAGGGCTATCACCATGCCGAGGGCCAGGCCGACGACGAAGCCGGACAGGGTGTAGAGCACGGTGTTCTTCAGCGCCAGCGTGATGACGTCCGGGAACATCTGCTTGGCGATGTCCCACTGGGCGAACTGGTTCTGCAGCCGTCCCCAGTCGGCGGCGACCGCGAAGGCGATCACGGCGGCGACGAAGACGACGTACTGCGCACCGCGTGACAGGCTGCGCTTCTGACGCCTGGTCAGGCCCTTCTTACGGGGCTGGAGTTCGGTGTCCGTGGCGGTCATGAGGCGGAGGCGGACGGGGACGCGGTGGACGCCCCGTCCGTCGTGGAGGCGGTGTAGGGACCGATCCACTTCTCGTAGAGCTTCTTGTAGGTGCCGTCGGCCTTGGCGTCGGCGATCGCCTTGTCGATGGCGGCGAGCAGCTTGGTGTTGCCCTTCTTCACCGTGAAGCCGTACTGCTCACCGGTGTTGATGTTGGCGGCGACCTGGAAGTCGCTCGCGTTGGCCTTGTCCTTCAGCCAGCCCTGGACCACCGGGTAGTCGATGACGACGGCCTTGACCTGGCCGGTGCGCAGTCCGTTGAGGACGGCGTCGGAGGACTCGAAGGAGACCGGGTCGAAGCCCTGCGCCTTGGCGTAGTCCTCGCCGGTGGTCTGCGCCTGGGCGCCCAGCCGGACCTTCTTGGCCTTGGCGTCGGCGAGCGAGGTGATGCCGCTGCTCTTGTCGACGAGGAGGGCCTGGGTGGCGTCGAAGTACGGGGCGGAGAAGTCGACGTTCTTCTTGCGCTCGGCGGTGATGGTCATGCCGGCCGCGGCCAGGTCGCACTCGCCGGAGTTGAGGAAGGCGCCGGTCTTGAAGTTCTCGAACGGCGTGTCGAGGATCTGCTGCTTCACGTCGAGGTCCTTGGCGACCAGGTCGATCATCGACACGTCGAAGCCCTGCACCTTGCCGTCGATCTCCGACTGGAACGGCGGGTACGGCAGGTGGGTGCAGGTGGTGAGCTGCCCGGCCTTGACGAGCTCGACCCCGCCGGCGGCGGTCCTGGAGGCGCTGGAGCCGTTGCCGCTCGACGTGCAGCCGGCCACGAGGGCCAGCCCGGCCGCGGCGGTGGCGGCGGCCAGGGCGCGAGCCCGGCGGCGCCCGAGGAGCGTGGTCACGAGACCTCCCGTGGTCTGTGAGAGAGCCCCCTCAGATCTGTGGGGGAGCTATGGATTCCAGTTCTGTGGGTTCCGATTATAAGGAGATGTTTGGGCCTCTCAAACCAATCCGATGGCCGTGGGGCTGTCCGGCCTAAGAAGTCGCCGGTCTCAGGTGTGGAGGGTGCGCCGGTTACGCTCGTCTTGATCCACCCCTCCGTGAGCGAAGAGAGCACCGCCGTGACCCATCCGTTCCTCGATCTGCCCCCGCTCGGCGCCGCCCGCTTCGCCGCCGTCGAGGACCGGGTGGCCCGGCTCCTCGGCACCCGCCAGGACGTCGTGATCATGCAGGGTGAAGCGCTGCTGCCGCTGGAGGGCGCGATCAGGGCGACGGCGGGGCCGGGGACGACCGCGCTGAACGTGATCACCGGTCCGTACGGGCAGACGTTCGGGAACTGGCTGCGGGACTGCGGTGCGACGGTGATCGACCTCGCCGTGCCGTTCCACACGGCGGTGACGGCCGCGCAGATCCGGGAGGCGTTCGCCGAGCACCCGGAGGTCGACTTCGTGTCCCTGGTGCACGCGGAGGCGGCGACCGGGAACACCAACCCGGTCGCGGAGATCGGCGCGGTGGTACGTGAGCGGGGCGCCTTGTTCTACCTGGACGCGGTGGCCTCGGTCGGGGCCGAGCCGGTGCTGCCGGACGCGTGGGGTGTCGACCTGTGCGTGATCGGGGCGCAGAAGGCGATGGGCGGCCCCGCGGGTGTCTCGGCGGTGTCGGTGAGCGAGCGGGCCTGGGCCCGGATGGCGGCGAACCCGCACGCCCCGCGCCGCTCCTACCTGTCGCTGCTGGACTGGAAGGAGCGCTGGATCGACGGCGGCCGCAAGGCGCTGCTGCACGCGCCGGCGCAGCTGGAGATGCTGGCGCTGGAGGCGTGCGTCGAGCGGATCGAGGCGGCGGGCCTGGAGACGGTGATGCGGCGCCACCGTACGGCCGCGCTGGCCACCCGGGCCGGGGCGGTGGCCCTGGGCGGCGGTCTGGAGCCGTACGTGTACGAGGAGTCCGACGCGGCTCCGGTCGCCACGACCCTGCGGGCGCCGTCGGGTGTGGTGGCGTCGGAGCTGGTCGCCGGGGCCCTGGCGAACGACGGCACGCTGCCGCTGGCCGCGGGCGGGGGCGCGCTGGCCGGGGAGATGATCCGCGTCAACCACTACGGGGCGGACGCCACGCTGGACGCGGTCCGGTCGAGCCTGGCCGCGCTCGGGGCGGAGCTGGCGAAGAAGGGTCTGGCGGTGGACCCGGAGGGGGCACGGCGGGCGGTGGAGTCCGCCTGGCGGTAGGGGCCGAAAAGCGGTGGGTGGCACAGGGCGCCGTGCCACCCTCGCCCCATGACCACCGACGCGCCCCAGACCCTCCCGGACGGCCGCCCGGTCCCGCTCATGACCGGCGCCGAACGCCCCATGCTGGACAGCTGGCTGGACTTCCACCGGGCCACCCTCGCGCTGAAGTGCGCGGGCCTGGACGACGCACAGGCGCGGACGGCGTCGGCGCAGCCGTCCGCCCTGACGCTGCTGGGGCTGGTGCAGCATCTCGCCGAGGTCGAACGGAACTGGTTCCAGCGGGTGTTCGCGGGACTCGACGTGCCTCCGGTGTACGGGGAGGAGACGGGGTACGCCCTCCATCCCGGGCGCGGGCTCGGCGAGGCGCTCGATGCCTGGCGGCGGGAGATCGCGCGGGGGCGGGAGCTGTGCGCGGGCCGGTCGCTCGACGACACCGGGCGGATCGCCGGCGGTCCGATGGACGGTGTCGAGGTCAGTCTGCGCGAGCGTATCGACGGCACCACCGGAGCCTGAATTCACGGCAATTCCGAATTCCCTTTTGATGGATGGCTTACCCGAGTTCTTCTGCCCGCTTTTTGCGGAGCTAAACAGGGGAAAATTCGTCCGGGTTTCAACCCTGTGACGCACTCCACACGGCAGGGTTATTTGTCTGTTTTGCGGTGGACCATATCGGGACATAAAGGCATGCTCGATCACGGCGGCAAGGCCCCCCGCCGTGCTTTTTTGTATTTGCCTCGCTAAATTCAATCCGCATGACTGCCCCACAAGCAGACCTGACCGTCGAGCGCCCGCTGGTGACCGACGGCGCCGCTCTCTGGCGTATCGCAAAGGATTCCGGAAGCCTCGATCTGAACTCCTCGTACAGCTATCTGCTGTGGTGCCGGGATTTCGCCGGTACGTCGGCGGTGGCGCGCGGCGCGGACGGTGAGCCCGTCGGGTTCGTGACCGGGTACACGCGTCCGGACCGGCCGGACACTCTGCTGGTCTGGCAGGTGGCCGTGGACGCCGCGCAGCGCGGGCGCGGTGTCGCGGCGCACCTGCTGGACGGGCTCACGGCACGGGTGGCCGCCGAACAGCCGCTCACCGCCGTCGAGACCACCATCACCCCCGGCAACACCGCCTCCGAGCGCCTGTTCACCTCGTACGCCACCCGGCACGGCGCCACCGTCGAGCGCTCGGTGCTGTTCGAGGCCGGGGAGTTCCCCGACGGTCCGCACGACCCCGAAGTCCTGTACCGCATCGGCCCCTTGACCCCCACATCGCACTGAGGAGCCTCATCGTGACCATCACCCAGCCCGACCTGAGCGTCTTCGAGACCCTGGAGTCCGAGGTCCGCAGCTACTGCCGCGGCTGGCCGACCGTCTTCGACCGGGCCCGGGGCAGCCGGATGTACGACGAGGACGGACACGAGTACCTGGACTTCTTCGCCGGCGCCGGGTCGCTCAACTACGGCCACAACAACCCCGTCCTGAAACGGGCGTTGCTCGACTATCTGGAACGCGACGGGGTCACCCACGGCCTCGACATGTCGACCACGGCCAAGCGGTCGTTCCTGCAGACGTTCCAGGAGCTGGTGCTGCGACCGCGTGAACTGCCGTACAAGGTCATGTTCCCGGGGCCGACGGGTACCAACGCCGTCGAGTCGGCGCTCAAACTCGCCCGGAAGGTGAAGGGGCGCGAGGCGATCGTCTCGTTCACCAACGCCTTCCACGGGATGTCCCTCGGCTCGCTCGCCGTCACCGGCAACGCGTTCAAGCGGGCCGGGGCCGGGATCCCGCTGGTGCACGGCACGCCGATGCCGTTCGACAACTACTTCGACGGAACCGTGCCGGACTTCCTGTGGTTCGAGCGGCTGTTGGAGGACCAGGGGTCGGGGCTCAACAAACCCGCCGCGGTGATCGTGGAGACCGTGCAGGGCGAGGGCGGCATCAACGTCGCCCGGCCCGAGTGGCTGCGCGCCCTGAAGGCGCTGTGCGAGCGGCAGGACATGCTGCTGATCGTCGACGACATCCAGATGGGCTGCGGCCGCACCGGCGCCTTCTTCTCCTTCGAGGAGGCGGGCATCCTCCCGGACATCGTCACGGTGTCCAAGTCCATCAGCGGGTACGGGCTGCCCATGTCGCTGTGCCTGTTCCGGCCCGAGCTGGACGTGTGGGAGCCGGGCGAGCACAACGGCACCTTCCGCGGCAACAACCCCGCCTTCGTCACCGCGACCGCCGCCCTGGAGGCCTACTGGGCCGACGGCCCGGCGATGGAGAAGCAGACCCGGGCCAAGGGCGAGCAGATCGAGCAGGGGCTCATCGCGATCGTCGAGGAGAACCTCGCCGATGTGAAGGAGTACCGGGGCCGGGGCCTGGTGTGGGGCATGGAGTTCCACGACAGGGAGCGGGCCGGGCGCATCGCGAAGCGCGCCTTCGAACTCGGCCTGCTCATCGAGACGTCGGGACCGGAGAGCGAGGTCGTCAAGCTGCTCCCCGCCCTGACCGTCACCCCGGACGAGCTGGACGAGGGCATCGGCATCCTCGCCCGGGCCGTCCGGGAAACCGTCTGAAACACCAGCTAGGAGGCATCGCAGAACCGTGATCGTCCGTTCGTTCAAGGAGATCGAAGGCACCGACCGCCATGTGAAGGCCGCGTCCGGGACCTGGGAGAGCAAACGCATCGTCCTCGCCAAGGAGCGGGTCGGCTTCTCGGTCCACGAGACGATCCTCTACGCGGGCACCGAGACGTCGATGTGGTACGCCAACCACATCGAGGCCGTCGTCTGCGTGGAGGGCGAGGCCGAACTGACCGACCGCGAGACCGGGAGGTCGTACACGATCACGCCCGGGACCATGTACCTCCTCGACGGGCACGAGCGGCACACGCTGCGTGTCAAGGAGGACTTCCGCTGCATCTGCGTGTTCAACCCGCCGGTCACCGGCCGGGAGGACCACGACGAGAACGGCGTCTATCCCCTGCTGACGGAGGAGGGCTGACCCATGACCACGATCACGGACCTGTACCCGAGCCGCGGCCCCGTCGAGGTCTCCGTCCCCCGCAAGGACCCCGTCGTCTGGTCGGCGCCCGGCGCGCCCGGCCCGATCGCCGCGGACCGGCTGGAGGCGTTCGAGCGTGACGGCTTCCTCGCCGTCGAGCAGCTCATCGGGGACGACGAGGTCGCCGTCTGCCGGCGGGAGCTGGAGCGGATGGTCGCCGACCCGGCGGTCCGGGCCGACGAACGCTCCGTCGTGGAGCCGAAGTCCCAGGAGATCCGTTCCGTCTTCGAGGTGCACCGGATCAGCGAGGTGTTCGCGGACCTGGTGCGCGACGAGCGGGTGGTCGGCCGGGCCCGGCAGCTCCTCGGCTCGGACGTGTACGTCCACCAGTCGCGGATCAACGTCAAGCCGGGGTTCGGGGCCAGCGGCTTCTACTGGCACTCGGACTTCGAGACCTGGCACGCCGAGGACGGCCTGCCGAACATGCGCGCGGTGTCGGTCTCGATCGCCCTGACCGAGAACCACGACACCAACGGCGGGCTCATGATCATGCCGGGCTCGCACAGGACGTTCCTGGGCTGCGCCGGCGCCACGCCCAGGGACAACTACAAGAAGTCGCTGCAGATGCAGGACGCGGGCACGCCGTCCGACGAGGCCCTCACCGCCATGGCCGGCGAGTACGGCATCAAGCTGTTCACGGGCCGGGCCGGTTCGGCGACCTGGTTCGACTGCAACTGCATGCACGGCTCAGCCGAAAACATCACGCCGTTCCCGCGCAGCAACGTGTTCATCGTGTTCAACAGCGTGGAGAACACGGCGGTGGAGCCGTTCGCGGCGCCGGTACGGCGGCCGGAGTTCATCGGGGCGCGGGACTTCACGCCGGTGAAGTAGCCCCTCGTCGAGCCGCCGGGCCGGGATCTCCTCGTGTGGGACGGGAGGTCCCGGCCCGGCCGTGCCGTCCCTCAGCCGACCAGCACGTCGAGCAGGCGGTCCACGTCCGCGGCCGTGTTGTAGAGGTGGAAGGCCGCGCGCAGGTTGCCGGCGCGGTTGGACACCTCGATGCCCGCCTCGCTCAGCTCCGGCTGCCGGGAGCCCAGTCCGGGGACCGAGACGATCGCCGAGCCGGGGGCGGGCACCGGCTCCTGGCCGACGCCCACGAGTCCGGTGCGGAACCGGTCGGCGAGGGCGACGTCGTGGGCATGGATCGCCGGCAGTCCGAGTTCCGCGACGAGTTCCAGGGACCGGCGCAGGCCCGCGAAGGTGAACAGTGCGTGGGTGAGGTCGAACCGCCGTGCGGAGTGGGCGAGTTCGGCCACCGGGCCGTAGCAGCTGTCCCACGGCTGCTCGCCCGCGACCCAGCCCGCGAACAGCGGGGAGAGCCCGCCGAAGTCCTCGGGCACGGTGAGGAAGGCCGCGCCGTGCGGGCCGAGCAGCCATTTGAAGGAGACGCTCGCGGTGAAGTCGTGGGCGTCGGCGTCCATCGGCAGCCAGCCGGCCGCCTGGGAGAAGTCGACATAGGTGCGGGCGCCGTGGACGCGGGCGGCCTCGCGCAGGGCGGGCAGGTCGGCGATGCGGCCGTCGGCGGACTGCGCGGCGCTGACCGCCACGAGCGCGGTGCCCGGCCGGACGGATTCGGCGATCCGCTCCAGCGGGACCGCACGGACCTTGAGGTCACCGCGAACGTGGAACGGGTTGAGCACGGAGGTGAAGTCGTCCTCGGCGGTGAGGACTTCGGCACCGGCGGGCAGCGAGGCCGCGATCACACCGGTGTGCGCGGCGACCGACGCGCCCACGGCGACCCGGGTGGCCGGGACGCCGGTGAGCCGGGCGAACAGGGCCCGGCTCTGCTCGACGTCCTCGTACAGCGGGGTCAGCGGCCGGCCCTCGGCCCGCAGCAGTGCCGCCTCCTGGAGGCCCGCGACGGCACGGGCCGGCAGCAGGCCGTTGCTCGCGGTGTTGAGGAACGTGTTCTTCGGGGCGAACTCGGCGCGGACGAGGCTCTCGAAGGTCTCCATGGGTACACTTTGCGGCCCAGGAAACCCCCCGTCCATTGCGGATTCTTACGCAGAACCGCTAAGCGATGCTTATACGACCGCCCTGACCTGGAGTTTCCCTCTCAGTGCTGCGGGACCGCGCACCCGTCCGGCCCACAGGCCTCCGCGCCGCCCTCGTCGATGAGCTGCAGCGGGGAACGCGCACCCCACGCCTGGCCGAGCGCCTGTGTGAACACCTCGGCGGGCTGGGCGCCGGAGACCCCGTACTTCCGGTCGAGGACGAAGAACGGCACCCCGTTCGCGCCGAGCTCGGCGGCCTCGCGCTCGTCGGCGCGGACCTCGTCGGCGTAGCGGGACGGGTCGGCGAGCACCTCGCGCACGGCCGCCGCGTCCAGCCCGGCCTCCACGGCGAGCTCGACGAGCCGCCCGTCGCCCTCGGTGAAGAGGGACCGCTCCTCGGCGAAGTTCGCCCGGTAGAGGATCTGGATCAGCTCGTCCTGCCGGCCCTGCTCCTTGGCGAAGTGCAGCAGCCGGTGCAGGTCGAAGGTGTTGCCGTGGTCGCGGTCCCGGGTGCGGTAGTCCAGGCCCTCGGCGGCGGCCTGCGCGCCCAGGTTGTCCTCGCCGGCCTGGGCCTGCGCCTCGCTCATGCCGTACTTCTTGCTGAGCATGGCGAGCACCGGCTGCACGTCGTCCTTGGCGCGGCCGGGGTCCAGCTCGAAGGAGCGGTGCACGACCTCGACCTGGTCGCGGTGCGGGAAGGCGGCAAGGGCCTTCTCGAAGCGGGCCTTGCCCACGTAGCACCAGGGGCAGGCGATATCGCTCCAGATCTCGACGCGCATGTCTTCGGCTCTCTCCAGGTCGTACGGGCGCGGAGGCTCTCTCCGCCGGTACGTGAACGTTCAAACAGCGCGGTTCATTCCCGGGGCACGGAGTAGCGCAGGAAAAGATGGTGGTCGTCCTCGGCGGGCGGGTTCTCCGGGTCCGGGACCCAGCCCTGGCGGCCGTAGAAGGCCTGGGCCCGCCGGTTGTCCGTGTGGACGTCGAGGACCGCCGTCCGCCTGCCGTCGGCCCGCCACTCCTCCACACAGGCCGTGTGCAGGGCCGTACCGACACCGGAGCGCCAGCGGTCGGGGTCGACGTGGAACTGGAAGAGCTTGACCGTTTCCGCCGGTCCGCCTTCCGGGGTGCGGAAGGAGGCGATGCCGATGATCCGGCCCTGCGCGACGGCACACAGCACATGGCCGTCGGGGCGCTCGATGGAACCGCGCCAGGCCTCGGTCCAGTCGAAGTCGGACTCCGGGACGCCGTCCGGGTAGTACGTCGAGCGGGCCCGGAGGTGCAGCTCGGCGATGATCTCGGCTTCTTCGGGCAGGGCGGTACGGATCACCGGGCCGCCCGTGACACGTTGACTGATCATGCATCAGAGGACGTGACCGTGCCGGACCCGGTTCCCTTGCGCGCTCGGTGTCCGCCCCGCCGTCCCGCTCAGCTTCCGTCGCGCAGATCGGCCGGCCAGTCGGGCCTGAACTCGATGTGGTCGTAGGTCACCACGCACCCCTCGCCCATCGGCGACTGGGTCATGAAGCCGACCAGTGCGTCCTCGGTCTCCTTCTCGCCGCCCAGCGTGAACAGCCGTACGAAGACCCACTTCCGGCCGTCGCGGGAGGCGTGGAAGGCCAGCGCCCGCCCGGTCCGGCTGATCCGCAGCCAGACCGAACTCCCGTCCACCGTGAAGGAGTTGGCGTCGTCGGAGTGACCCCGGGTGACCACCGTGCAGACGGTGGGCACGTCCGGGGAGTTCTCCAGGCAGAGCTTGGCCCAGGCCCGGTCGCCGACGTGGGCGTACAGCACTCCGGCGTCGAAGGCGGCACCGAACCCGACGGTGACCCGGGCGATCAGCTGAAAGTCACCTTCGGGCGCCCCCAGCAGCCGGGGCGCGTCGGAGGCGGGATCCAACGCCTCCCCGGTGGGCGACACGAACCGGTCCTGCCGGGCCCCGGCCCATCCGGTGAGCACACCGTCCTCATAGAACCAGTGCCCGTCGGGCCCGTAGGTGCGGAGGGGGAAAGGAAGTTCGGGAAGTTCCACGTCCATGGTCAGATTGTGTCAGCAGCCGCGCCCCAAAGGGGCGCGGGGAACTGCGCGAGCGACCACGACGTACCGGCACCCCGCGAAGCGCCCCGCACCCCTACGGCGTCACCGCTCCAGCACCCCGTTGAACCGCCGCGGAAGCCCCAGCGGGTTCTCGTCCCGCAGCTCCGCCGGCAGCAGCGCCGACGGCGCCCCCTGATAGGCCACCGGCCGCAGCCACCGCTCGATCGCCGTACCGCCCACGGAGGTCGACGTGGAGGTCGTGGCCGGGTACGGCCCACCGTGATGCTGGGCCGGCGCCACGGCCACCCCCGTCGGCCACCCGTTCACGAGCACGCGCCCGGCAAGCGGCGTGAGCTCCGCGAGGATCTCCGCCCCGAGCCCCTCGCCCGCGGCCTCCCCGTCGGAGACATGGACCGTCGCCGTGAGGTTGCCCGGCAGCCGCGACAGCACCGCCGTCGCCTCGCCCCGGTCCTCGTACCGGACCACCACGGTCACCGGCCCGAAGCACTCCTCCAGCAGCAGGTCATAGGCACCGGCCTCGGCCAGCCGGCTCGCCGCCACCGTGAGGAACCCCGCGCTGACGGTGTGCTCGCCGCCCGCCCCCGGCGTCACCGGGCTGTCCACGTCGGGGAGTTCGCCGCGCTCGGCGACCCCGGCGACGAAGTTGTCCCGCATGCGGTGGTCGAGCAGGACACCCGCGTCCGTGTTGCTGACCGCGTCCGTGAGGGACTTGACCAGGCCGTCGCCGCCCGCACCGGCCGGCACCAGGACCAGGCCCGGCTTGACGCAGAACTGGCCGACGCCCAGGGTCATCGACCCGGCGAGCCCGGTGCCGATCTCCTCGCCCCGCTCGGTGGCCGCGGCCTCCGTGACCAGGACGGGATTGAGGGAGCCCAGCTCGCCGTGGAACGGGATCGGCACCGGACGCGCGGCGGCCGCGTCGAACAGCGCCCGTCCGCCCCGGACGGAACCGGTGAAGCCGGCCGCGGCGACCAGCGGGTGCCCGATCAGCTCGATGCCGGCGTCGAAGCCGTGCACGAGACCGACGACGGCCTCCGGGATGCCGTGCTCCGCGGCGGCCCGGCGCAGCACCTTGGCGACCAGCTCGGACAGGGCCGGGTGATCGGGGTGGGCCTTGACGACGACCGGGTTGCCCGCGGCCAGCGCGCTCGCGGTGTCGCCGCCGGCGACGGAGAAGGCGAAGGGGAAGTTGGAGGCCGAGTAGACGGCGACGACGCCCAGCGGCACCTTGTAGCGGCGCAGGTCCGGGATGGGCGGGGTGGCGGTGGCGTCGGGGTGGTTGATGATGACGTCGAGGAAGGCGCCCTCGTCGACGATGTCCGCGAAGGCCCGCAGCTGGTAGCCGGTACGGGCGAGTTCGCCGGTCAGCCGGACCGGGCCGAGCGCGGTCTCCGCGTCGGCGGCCTCGACCAGCCGGTCCTTGGCCGCGTCGAGTCCGGCGGCGGCGGACCGCAGGAACGCGGCGCGGACCGTGCGGTCGGCGAGGGAGCCGCGTACGGCGTGCGCGGCCGTGACGACGGCGTCCACCTCTTCGGCTGTGGCCTCCACCGCAACCTGTTCACGCTGCTTCCCGGTGCGCGGGTCGACACTCCAGACTGGTGCTGCTGCCACCGCGGGTCCCTCCATGTAGTGCGTACTGCCGCAGTATCCGGGTCATTCACCAGGGATGTTCGATATACTGAACGCTGTCTCTGATGATGAATATGCTGTCGGAGACTATATCCTCGGTTTCTCGTCCAACGAAGGGGTCAAGGGCGATGTCGGCAGGCGAGACAGGCGGCGGGGCACAGGTCAAGTCCGCGGTGCGGACCGTGGAATTGCTCGAGTACTTCGCCGGCCGGCCCGGTATGCACTCCCTCGCGGCGGTCCAGGAGGCCGTCGGATACCCCAAGTCCAGCCTCTACATGTTGCTGCGCACCCTCGTGGAACTGGGCTGGGTGGAGACGGACGCCACCGGCACCCGGTACGGCATCGGGGTGCGGGCGCTGCTGGTCGGCACGTCGTACATCGACGGCGACGAGGTGGTCGCGGCGGCCCGCCCGACCCTGGACCGGCTCTCCGACGACACCACGGAGACCATCCACCTGGCGCGTCTCGACGGCACGAACGTGGTCTACCTGGCCACCCGCCAGTCCCAGCACTACCTGCGCCCCTTCACCCGGGTCGGCCGCCGCCTCCCCGCGCACTCCACCTCCCTCGGCAAGGCGCTGCTCGCCACCCACACCGACGAGCAGGTCCGCAAGCTGCTGCCGGAGACCCTCCCGGCGCTCACCGAGCACACCATCACCGACCGCGAGAAGCTCATCGAGGAGCTCCACCAGATCCGCGAGCAGGGCTTCGCGATCGACCGCGAGGAGAACACGCTGGGGCTGCGCTGCTTCGGCGTGGCGATCCCCTACCGCACCCCGGCCCGCGACGCGATCAGCTGCTCGGTCCCGGTGGCCCGCCTCACCCCCGCCCACGAACAGATGATCAAGGACGCCCTGTTCGACGCGCGGGACCGCTTGACGCTGGCCACCCGACGACTCTGACCTCATCGCGCCCGGGGCCCGTATGAACGGACGATGAGAAATCCGGCCGTAGGGAACGAACCCCCCGCCTTCGCTCGTCTGTCTGAGCGGGATGAACAAGACGATCAGGCGGGCGTCCGTCTTCGCGCTGCTGCTCGTGTTCGCTCTGCTGGTCAGGGCGACATGGGTGCAGTTCTACGACGGCCAGGCCCTCGCGGACGACACGCACAACCGGCGCAACGTCATCGAGACGTACTCACAGCCGCTCGGGAACATCGTCGTGGCCGGTGAGTCGATCACCGGCTCGGCCAGGACCTCGGGCAGCAGCGACCTCACGTACAAGCGCACGTACACGAACGGCAAGCTGTACGCGGCGGTGACGGGCTATGCCTCGCAGGCGTACGCCCCGACCCAGCTGGAGGGCATCTACCAGGACCTGCTCAACGGCACCGACAGCCGGCTCAAGACGGTCATGGACACGGTCACCGACCAGCGCGCCGACCCGGGCAACGTGATCACGACGATCGACCCGGACGTCCAGAAGGCGGCGTACAAAGCGCTCGGCGGCAACAAGGGCGCGGCCGTCGCGATCGACCCGACGACCGGCAAGATCCTGGCGGTCGTGTCCACACCGTCGTACGACCCCTCCACGCTCACCGACGCGAACACGGCCGGTACGGCCTGGAAGCAGCTGAACGCCGACTCGGACAAGCCGCTCACCAACCGGGCGCTGCGCCAGCCGCTGCCGCCGGGGTCGACGTTCAAGCTGGTGGTCGCGGCGGCCGCGCTGGAGGACGGGCTCTACGCGAACGTCGACACGAAGACCGACAGCCCCAACCCCTACACCCTGCCGGGCTCGACAACCCCGCTGCGGAACGAGAGCACCTCGGCGCCCTGCGAGAACGCGTCGATCCGTACGGCCCTGCGCTACTCCTGCAACAACGTCTTCGGCAAGATGGCCGTCGACCTGGGCCAGGACAAGGTGCGGGCGATGGCCGAGAAGTTCGGCTTCAACGACGACAAGCTGGACATCCCGGTGCGCGCCTACGCGAGTGTGTACCCCAAGAACATGGACAAGGCCCAGACCGGCCTCTCCGGCATCGGCCAGTTCGACGTCACGGCGACCCCGCTCCAGATGGCCATGGTGTCGGCCGCCATAGCCAACGGCGGCAAGCTGGTCTCCCCGCATATGGTCTCGCAGATCACCGACAGCGGCGGCGACGTACTGAAGAACTACGACGACGACACCAGCACCAAGGAGATCGTCAGCTCCTCGACCGCCGAGCAGTTGCAGTCCGCGATGCAGACGGTCGTCGAGGACGGCACCGGTACGAACGCGAAGATCGCCGGTGTGACGGTGGGCGGCAAGACGGGCACGGCCCAGCACGGCGAGAACAACTCCAAGACCCCGTACGCCTGGTTCACGTCGTACGGCAAGTCGAACAGCACGGGCAAGGAGGTCGCCGTGGCGGTGATGGTCGAGCAGTCGGACGCGGCGAGGTCGGAGGTCAGCGGCAACGGGCTGGCGGCGCCCGTAGCCAAGGCGATGATGGAAGCGGCGTTGAAGTAGAGCGCCCCGTCAGGGGCGCGGGGAACTGCGCGACCAGCCACGAATCACCCGCGGCCAAAAGCGCACCCCACGCCCCACCCCCTACTTCACACCCAACACCTGCTCCACCGGATCAATCGCGAAGTACACCAGGAACAGCGCCGACACGGCCCACAGCAGCCAGTTGACCTCCTTCGCCTTCCCCAGCACCGCCTTGATGACGACGTACGCCAGGAAGCCCGCCCCGATCCCGTCCGTGATCGAGTACGTGAACGGCATCGCGGCGATCGTCAGGAACGCCGGGATCGCGATCTCGTACCTGTCCCAGTCGATGTGCTTGACGTGGGTCATCATCAGGAAGCCCACGGCGATCAGCGCGGGCGCCGCCGCCTGGAGCGGCACGATCGTGAGCAGCGGCGTGAGGAACAGCGCGAGACCGAACATCCCGCCGGTGATCAGGTTGGCGAAGCCGGTCCGCGCGCCCTCCCCCACCCCCGCCGCCGACTCGATGTACGCCGTGTTGGAGGAGGCCGAGCCGATGCCGCCGGCCACCGCCGCCGCGCCGTCGATGAACAGCACCCGCCCGATGCCCGGCACCTGCCCCTTGTCGTCGAGCAGTCCGGCCTCCGCGCTGATGCCGACGATCGTGCCCATGGCGTCGAAGAAGTCGGACAGGATCAGGGTGAAGACCAGCAGCACGGCGGTGAGGACACCGGCCTTGCCGAAGCCGCCGAACAGGCTGAAGTGACCGACGAGTCCGAAGTCGGGCGCGGCCACGATCTTGTCCGGGATCTTCGGCGTGGTCAGGCCCCAGCTCTTGATGTCGGCGACGGAGTCGATGACGATCGCCACGGCGGTCATCGTGACGATGCTGATCAGGATCGCGCCCTTCACCTTCCGCGCGACCAGCGCGATGGTCAGGAGCACGCCAAGACAGAAGACGAGCACGGGCCAGCCGGTGAGCCGGCCGACGGCGCCCAGCTGCACCGGCACGGTGGTGTCCGCGGCGTCCGGGATCCGGCTGACGAAGCCGGCGTCGACGAAGCCGATGAAGGCGATGAACAGGCCGATGCCGACGCCGATCGCCTGCTTCAGCTGCTGCGGGATCGCGTTCATGATCGCCTCGCGCAGGCCCGTCACGACGAGCACACAGATCAGCAGGCCTTCGAGGACGACCAGGCCCATCGCGTCGGACCAGCTCATCAGCGGCGCCAGCTGGAAGGCCACGACGGCGTTGAGGCCGAGTCCGGCCGCGATGGCCAGCGGCAGGTTGCCGCCGACGCCCATGATGACCGTCATCACGCAGGCCACCAGCGCGGTGGCGGTGACGAGTTGGCCGGTGTCGAGGCTGTGGCCGAACTTGTCCTTGGCGCTGCCGAGGATGATGGGGTTCAGGACAAGGATGTAGGCCATGGTGAAGAACGTGGCGAAGCCGCCCCGTATCTCCCGGCCGAAGGTGGACCCCCGTTCGGAGATCTTGAAGAACCGGTCGACGCCGTTACCGACAGGTGGCGCGGCGCCCTGCGGCCGGTCCACTCTCTGCGTCTCGGACATGGTCGTACTCCTCGTTGCCTGATCGTTCGTGTGCGGATGCTGGCTGGATTGTTCCCGCGCTGAACCGGTTTCAGGTTTTCCCCGTGTTACGGAATCGGGCTCAGCGGCCCGATGTGGAACACACCACCACCGAACCCCCGTACGGCGCACACGAAACGATCACTGCTACGCTCCGGATTCCCGCCGGGGCGCACCCCCGGCCGTTCGCATGTCATCTACATGACATACACCCAGACAGAAGAGGTCACCCGTGGGCACAGTCGTCGACGACGCCGCCTCCGTGGAGTTCCATGCCTTCTTCGAACGCCACTACGCCGAGTTCTCCCGCCTCGCCTACCTGCTGACCGGCGAGTCCGACGCCGCCGACGACCTGGCCGCCGACGCCCTGCTGGCACTGTGGCACCGCTGGGACCGGGTGCGCGCGGCCGACCACCCGGTGGCCTATGCCCGGGGCGTCGTCGCCAACCTGGCCCGCACCCGGATCCGCAGCGCCGTGCGCGAGCGGCGCCGTATCGCCCTGTTCTGGTCGCAGCGCGAGGAGAAGACCGAGAACCCCGACATCGCCGGAGTGGTGGACGTCCAGGGGGCGTTGCGCCGCCTGCCCTTCCGCAAACGGGCGTGTGTGGTGCTTCGGCATGCGTTCGACCTGTCGGAAAAGGACACCGCTCTCGCCCTGGGGATCTCGGTGGGTACGGTTAAGAGCCAGACGTCCAAGGGCATGGCCGAGCTGCAGAAGCTGCTCGGCGACCCGGGTGGGCCGCAGCGGGTGCACGTGGCGATGGCGCCGCGCGCCGGTCAGAGCGGAGGAAGGAACCGATGAGGCAGCAGGACGTGCACGACGAGCTGCGCGCCCGGCTGCACGGGACGGCCGAGGCGCACGAACCCGACCGTGCCCGCATCCTGGCCCGGGTCGAGCGGGGCATGGCCGCGAAGGCCCGCCCCGACCATCGCGCCACCCTTCCGCCGGTGTTCGGCTGGGTCCGGGTGGTCAGCGCCACGGCCGCGGTCGCCGCGGTCCTCGGTGTCGGCGGCTACGCGGTCGCCTCGGCCGTGAAGGACACGCCCACCGAGAAGACGGTCTCGGTGTCGCCGACACCCTCCGGGTCCCCGGACGCGACCTCGCGCCCGCCGTCCCGCTCGGCCGCCCCGCCGGCTCCCAGCGTGCCCTCGAAGTCCTCCTCGCCCAGGGCGAGTTCGACTCCCTCGTCGTCCCCGACGGTCTCCGCCACCCCGACGGCACCCGCCGCGAAGGGCGAGCAGGACGGCCCGCTGTGGTCGGACGGCTCGGTGGACCCGCACAGCAACGACTTCTGGGCGCAGTCCAACGTGACCCTGAAGACCTCGGAGCAACTGACCGCGCTCACCGTCCAGTTGAAGGTGGCCCAGACCGGCGGGGTGTCCAACGCCGGGGCCTGGCGCTCGCTGCCGGAGACCGACTTCACCCAGACCGTGACCGAGCAGGACGGCTTCCTGGTCTACACCTGGACGCTCAAGCCGGACGCCCGGGTCGCGGTCGGCCAGTGGGTGTTCGCGGGCCAGTACAACCACGAGCGCGGCGGCCGCAACGCCAAGGACGACAGCTACACGATCACGGGCAGCGCGGGCGGCAGGCAGTACGCGGTGACCGGCGACTTCGCGACACACACCAGCGGTGAGGGCGACTCGTAAAGAATCTTGAATCGGGTGGCAACCCATCGCCCGGCTGCGGCAACCAGGAAGAGCAACGCGCCCTCTTCTCCTGCAGCTGAGTGAACATTCAAGTACGACGGGATCCGCACCCTTGAGCACGCACAAGAAGCACGTCACCCGCAGACGGGTGCTCGGCGCCTCCGTGATCGGCGTGGCCGCCACCGGCGCCGCCGTCGCGGGTGGCACCGGCCTCCTCGCGACCGCCTCCGCCGCGGCCTTCGGCTACCGGGACGACGGCACGAACTACGTCGTCGACACCGGCGCCGCCCTTGTCTTCAAGGTCTCCAAGTCGACCGGGGACATCACCTCGCTCGCCTACAAGGGCAAGGAGTACGAGGGCTACGGCGGCAAGCACTCGCACGTCGAGTCGGGTCTCGGCGCCTCCACCGTCACCATCAGGCAGACCGGCTCCACGATCCTGGTCAAGGTCGTGCACGGCCCGATCACCCAGTGGTACGCGGCCCGCAGCGGCCAGAACAACGTGTACCTGTGGACGAACAAGGCGGACGCGTCCTTCACCGCGACCCGCTACATCGTCCGCGTCAAGCCCGGCATGTTCCCCAACACGGGCCCGGACGCCTGGGACTCGACGGCGGACAAGATCATCGAGGCCGGTGACGTCTGGCGGCACCCGGACGGCACGACCCACTCCAAGCACTACTCGGGCAAGCGCACCATCGACTACGACCACATCGGCTTCACGACCGGCTCCGTCGGTCTCTGGCTGGTCCGCTCCAACCACGAGAAGGCCTCCGGCGGCCCCTTCTACCGCTCCCTGCTCCGGCACTCCAACGAGGGCGGCGCGGGCCTGTACGAGATCCTGCACTACGGCGAGGCCCAGACCGAGGCGGAACGTTTCGGCTTGCAGGGTCCGTACGTCGTCGCCTTCACGGACGGCCAGGCGCCCTCCTCCTCGCTCTTCCACGACAACCTCGACACCTCCTGGGCGGACGGTCTCGGCATCACCGGCTGGGTGGGCATGGCGGGCCGCGGCAAGGTGGCGGGCGTCGGCCTCAAGGGCATGGACGCCACGTACGCCTACACGGTGGGTTTCGCCAACAAGGACGCCCAGTACTGGGCGAAGGCCGCGGCCGGCACCGGCGCCTTCTCCTGCAAGGGGATGCTCCCGGGGACGTACACGCTCACCGTGTACAAGAACGAACTGGCCGTGCACACCGAGTCGGTCACGGTGACGGCGGGCGGTACGACGTCCCTGCACACCCTCTCCCTCACCGGCGACCCGTCCGCCGCGGCCACGCTCTGGCGGCTCGGCGACTGGGACGGCACGCCCGGCGAGTTCAAGAACGCCAAGCTGATGACGTACGCCCATCCGTCCGACGGCCGCGCGGCCAAGTGGACCGGCAATGTCACGATCGGCAGCGGCGGCGAGGCCGCGGCCTTCCCGGCGTACCTGTGGAAGGACGTCAACGACGGCGTCCTGATCTACTTCAGGCTGACCAAGGCACAGGCGGCCGCGGCGCACACCCTCCGCGTCGGGGTGACGGACGCGTTCGCGAACGGCCGCCCCCGTGTCACCGTCAACGACTGGGTCTCGGCCGTCCCGACGGCCCCCACCCAGCCCGACACACGCTCCCTGACCACGGGTTCCTACCGCGGCAACAACCACACGTTCGTCTTCAACGTCCCTGCCACCGCGTGGAAGACGGACGCCTCCCAGTACAACGTCCTGAAGCTCAACATAGTGAGCGGCTCGGGCGGCACGGCCTACCTCAGCGCGGGCACGGCGTTCGACTGTATAGACCTGCTGTCCTGAACGCCCCGTACGTGAGCGCCCCATAGGGGCGCGGGGAACTGCGCGACCAGCCACAACGGTCGCGCAGCCCGCAACGCACCATCAGTCCATGGTGGAACCGATCGTGGACGAACCCGTAGTGAGGAACGTCGTGGCCGGCAACGCCCCACTCGTCTGCCGCGCGCCGTACGCAGTACGCGCGTCGGTCGACTTGAAGGAAGGCGCCGCCACCCCGCTGTCCCAGTTGTTCGCCGCGGACACCGTGGCGGAGCCGAGCGTGGACAGCCCGCCCTTGTTGCTCACCGACAGGTTCCGCGCCAGCCGCGACTTGCTCGTCTCGAAGAAGAACCCGGCCTCGCCGTTGGAGTACGCGGTGTTGCGGTTCAGCACGATCGCCCCGGTGTTGGAGTTCTCGGTGAAGCCGTTCAGCGTGTTGTCCCAGGACGCGTTGTCGTTGACGACGTGCGCGACGGCGACACCCCCGCCGCCCAGCTTGAACCCGTTCCCGTTGCCCTCGAACGCGGAGTCGTTCCACCGGTTCTTGCCGTTGCCGAAGGCCCAGCTGTGCTCGATCGTGACGGGGGACGAGAACTGCCAGAGGTCCAGGCCGTCGTCCGAGTTGTTGTAGAGGCGGGCGCCGGTCACCTTGTTCCCCGTGCCGGAGCCGAACTTGATGGCGATGCCGTCCGCGTTCTGTCCGTGCCCGGCCTTGTCGTAGTTGCCGTAACTGTCCAGGTTCTGGACGAGGTTGTCGACCGTGTTGTCGCCGCGCAGGGTGAACCCGGAGTCGCCGTTGTTCGCGGTGACGAGGTTCTTGAAGATCCCGCCGGTGGACGACGTGGCGACGAAGCCCTGGGCCGGGGAGTTCTGGAAGGTGAGGTTCTGGACGGTCCAGTAGCTGCCGTAGATCCCGGTGAGCCAGGAGCCGGCGGGCAGCTTGGAGCCGTCGATCTTCACCTTCTCGCCGCTGTACGCCTCGAGCGTGATGCGGTTCGAACCGGTGCCGCTGACCGTCGACTTGAGGGTGGCGGTCGGGTAGTACGTGCCCGCGCGCACCTGGATGACGGTGCCGGCGGCGGCGTGGGCGACGGCCGACTCCAGCGCCGCGGTGGTGGAGACGGTGACCGTGCTGGTGGCGGCCTGGGCACCGCCGTTCGACAGGCCGAGGTAGACGCCGCTCGCGCCCGCGGCGACGGCCACCGCCGCGGCGATCGAGAGGGTACGCGTCCTGCGGTGGCGTCCGGTGCTGAAGCGCACTGGCCGTTCCTTTCCTTGACGTCCTTGACGACGTGCTGACGAGGGAGCGAAACGGGCCGGAGGGGCCGCCCCGGCCCGTTTCTGTCTCCCAGTCGCCGCCGTGACCGGAAAGGGTTGCCGTCTTTCCCGACTACGACACGAAGTACGTCGGGTTCGGCAGCTTGTACGTGCGGTCCGCGTAACCGCCGTCCAGGTCCGAGTACTGGTCGCCGAAGTTGGCGACGATGTCGTACCCGAGGTCGTCCTCGATGTGCTTGCGGGTGCCGGACTTGTACTGCACGGTGGTGCAGTTCCAGGTGCCCGGGGTGGCGCAGGAGTTCAGGTAGGACGGCGGGTTGGCCTTGTCCTTGAGGAACATGTGGGCGGTGTCGAGGTTGACGTCGGCGCCGATCTTCTTCAGGTTCTCGACGGCGGCGGTGCGCTGCGCCTCGCTGAGACCGGAGTTGTAGAAGACCTCGACGCCCTTGGCCGCCGCGTACCGCACGAGCTCGGCGCTGCCGAACACGCCCGGCCGGTCGGCCTTGTTGACGTAGTCGGCCCATGTGGTCGAGTTGTACGTGTAGTTGTAGCGCTTCTCGTAGTCGAGGCTGAGCAGCAGCGTGTCGTCGATGTCGAAGACGACCGCGGGCTTCTCGCCCCGGTGGTGGGCCTTGCGCGCGGCCTGGTCGATCTGGCGCCTGGCGGCCGCGTCGACCCGCGCGAGGTCCTTGGCGTACGGGCTGTCCGGGGACGCCTGGTACACACCGTTGGCGTCGGCGGTGGTGCCGTAGTAGGTGTCGATGTCCTTCACCAGGAGCCCGATGTTGTACGGCTCGTGCGTGGAGTTCGCGGTCGACTGACCGGCGGTGGCGGCACCGGCGCCGTAGAGGGCGCCCCCGGCGACGGCGCAGGCGGCGGCGATCGCCGCGATCCGAAGTGACTTATGCATGACAGGAGTTCTACGCGCGTCACCCTGGTGGGCGCGAGACCCGTTGCCTGATCGATATCTCATCGGCAGGCAAAAACCGGGTCAAGCGCCCTGGACGGAGGGATTCCGGATCGCCGGGTCAGTCCATCGTCGCCCCGATGGTCGTGCTCCCCGTCGTGAGGAAGGTGGTCGCCGGCAGGGAGCCGTCCGACTGACGGGAGTTGTACGTCGTCGAGGCGTCCGTCGACTTGAAGGCGGGGGTGCTGATGCCGCTGTCCCAGTTGTTGCCGGCGGAGACCACCGACGAGCCCTTGGTGACCGAGCCGCTGCCGTTGCTCACCGCGAGGTTCTTGCCGAGGCGGGCCGCGCTGGTGGCGAAGTAGTAGCCCCACTTGGAGTTGGCGTAGGCGGTGGTGCGGTTGATGACGATCGCGCCGGTGTTGGAGTTCTCGGTGAAGCCGTTGCCGGCGTTGCCCCAGGCGGCGGAGTTGTTGACGACGTGGGCCACGGTGACGCCGTTGCCGCCCAGTTTGAAGCCGTTGCCGTTGCCCTCGAAGGCGGAGTCGCCCCAGCGGTTGACGCCGTTGCCGAAGGACCAGGTGTGCTCGATGGTGACCGGCGAGGAGAAGGACCAGAGGTCGATCCCGTCGTCCGAGTTGTTGTACAGGCGGGCGCCGGTGACCAGGTTGCCGGTGCCGGAGCCGAACTTGATGGCGACGCCGTCCGCGTTCTGGCCGTGCGTGGCGGCGTCGTAGTTGCCGTACGAGTCGAGGTTCTTGACCGTGTTGTTCACGGTCCCGTCCCCGGTGAGCGTGAAGCCGGAGTCGCCGCCGTTGATGGTCTTGATGTTGCTCCAGTTGGTGCCGGTGCAGGACTGGCAGACGACCGCGCTGTCCGGGGAGTTCTGGAAGGTGATGTTGGAGACGTTCCAGTAGTCCGCGGTCAGCTTGAAGATCCAGGAGCCGGAGGGCAGCGAGGACCCGTCGATCTTGACGGTCTCCGAGCCGTACGCGGTGAGCGTGACCGGCGCGGAGGAGGTGCCGTTGACCGTGGACTGGAGGGTGGCCGTCGGGTAGTAGGTGCCGCCGCGGACCTGGATGACCTCGCCGGCAGTGGCGTTCTTGATGGCGCTGGTCAGGTCGGTGGAGTTGCTGACCACGACGGTCGCCGCGTGTGCCGGGGTGGCGACGACGGCGAGTCCGAGCGATGCCGTGGTCACGGCCAGTGCGGTGAAGGTGCTGATACGACGCATGACGTGCGGGTCCTTTCGTCGATCAGAAGGAGCGGATCGGTTGGGGTTTCCAGTCGCCGAGGTAGGTCGCGGGGGTGTGCGAGAGCGCCTCGGCGTCGGTGAGCTGGGGCCGGTTCTCGGGGACGGTGATCACCGCGCCCGGCCCGGAGTTGCGGTACTCCGCGAACCGCATGGACTGCCACGGGTAGGCGTCCCGCATGTTCGTGTAGGGCGCGACGGGGTCGATCCCGGGGCCGATGAGACTGTTCCGCACGACCAGCGAGGGCCAGGCGGTGGTCTCGTACGACGGCACCCAGGGCCGCGCCAGCTTGTACGCCCCGTCCTCCGCGCCGGAGGAGAACCGGCAGCGGACGGCGAGGAACCCGTACGGGTCCGCACGGGCGGTCGAGGGGGCGAACACCATGCCCTTGGGCGTGAAGGCCACGTCCCGTTGCAGGGTGCGGAAGTGGCAGTGCTCGTACACCGCCCTCGCCCGCCCGAAGACGAAGTCGACGTCCCCCTCGACATAGCAGCGGTGGAAGAACTGCCGGTCGAAGGAGTCGAGCGCGGTGGTGTCGGCGAACAGGGTGTCCTGATGGGCGAGCAGCCGGACGTTCTCGAAGTGCGTGCGGTCCCCGGTCAGATACGCGGCGACGGCCTGGGTACCGGTGATGTCCGGGTGGTCGGCGCGCAGCCAGTCGTTGGCGAGGGTGAGATCACGGACCACGAGCCCGGCCGCCGCCGAGGTGAAGGTGGCGGAGCCCGCCGTGCCGTAGGTCCCCGAACCGTCCGGCTTCTGTGTGCCGTTGGCGTTGTCGTGGACGATGACGGCGGCACGCGGATCGCGGACGGCACCCCGCAGGGTCAACTCTCCTTTTTCCGCAGGCACGTCGACGACTTCGCGGTACGTCCCCGGGTGCACGACGATCGTCCAGCCGGGGCCCAGCACCGCGTCCACGGCGGCCTGGACGGAGTCACCGGGCCGGACGTGCAGGACACGGCGGTCGCGGGTGAAGGCGGTGGCCGAGCCCATGGCCACCGCGGCTCCGGCGGCGAGCAGTGCGCGTCGGGTCGGCACGTCAGCACTCCTTCCAGGGGGTCCAGTCGCCGAGGTAGGTCTCCCTGGTCGCGGACTCGGCCTGCTCGTCGGTGAGTTGGGGCCGGTTCTCGGCGACGGTGATCTCGGCGCCCGGGCCGAGGTTGCGGTACTCGGCGAAACGCTGGTTCTGCCAGGGAAAGCTCGCCGACATGTCGGTGTAGGGGGCGACGGCGTCGATGCCGGGGCCGAGCCAGGAGTCGCGGACGACGAGCGAGGGCCGGGCGGTGGTGTCGGAGCTGGGCACCCAGGGCCGGGCCAGCTTGTAGGCGGCGTCCGGAGCCGCGCTGCTGATCCGGCTCCTGCTGACCAGGTAGCCGTACGGGTTGGCACCCGCCGTCGACGGCGCGAGGACGAACCCGTACGGAGGGGCCGCCAGGTCGGTCCGGTCCAGGGTGCGGAAGTGGCACCCCTCGTACACCGCCCTCGCCCGTCCGAAGACGAAGTCGACGTCCCCCTCGGCATAGCAGTGCGCGAAGTACTGCCGGGCGAAGACGCCGAGGGCCGTCGAGTCGGCGTACAGGGTGTCCTGATGGCCGAGGAACCGGCAGTGGTGGAAGGCGCTGCGGTCGCCCTGCACCTTGAGGGCGACGGCCTGGGTCCCGGTGATGTCCGGGTGGTCGGCGCGCAGCCAGTCGTTGGCGAAGGTGATCCAGCGGGCGGTGAAGCCGTCACCCTGCACGGTGGCGGTGGCGGAGCCGGTGGTGCCGTACGTCCCGCCGCCGGGCTTGGGGGTGCCGGCCGCGTTGTCGTAGACGATGACGACGTCGCGCGGGTTCTCGGAGGCGCCGATCCAGGTGGCCTCGGTGCGGGTGACGTCGACGGCGACCGTCTCCCGGTAGACGCCCGGGGCGAGGACCAGGGTCCGGCCGCTGCCGGTGGCGGCGCTGACGGCGGCCTGGACGGTGGTGAGGTCACCGCGCCCGTACGGGTCGACGTACAGGGTCCCCGGGGTGAGGCGGTGCTCCGGCGAGCCGTACCGCCCGAAGGGGCGCGGCCCGCCGGTGGCGTGCGCGGGCAGGGCGGCCAGGCCGAGCGCGGCGCCCGCCCCGGCGCTCGCGAGGAGGAAACCCCGTCTGGACAGGGGAAGGTGGGGCGAGGACATGCGGGTGCTCCTTGGCGATGGACAGAAAGAGGGGGTGGCGGTACGTCCTTTGCCATGGGGGGTGGGGGCCGGGACGCGAAGTGCCCCGGCCCCGGCGGGTGTCAGCGCAGCCGGCCGGCGCCCGCGCCACAGTCGACGATGCGCGGCACGTCCTGCGCCGGGTCGATCTTCGTGCGCAGGGTCGGGGTCCAGCCGGCGCCGGTCTGGAGGATCTCGCCGGGGACCTCGGTGTTGTGGACGGCGATGAGGTCGGTCAGCTCGCCGTTGACGTAGTTGTCGTCGGCGGTGAGCGGCGCCTCCTTCCACTTCTTCAGGATCGTGCCGGTGCTGATCCCGTCCGCGAGGGTGAACGCGTTGTGCTCGGCGACGAGTTGGGACTCCATGCCGATGCCGTAGCTGTAGCCGTAGCCGTCCTCGGCGACGAAGTGGTTGTTGTAGGAGTCGACCTGCCCGAACCGCACCCGCGGGGCCCGCTCCACCAGGTTGGAGAACAGGTTGTGGTGGAAGGTGACCTTGAGATGCCCCCGGTCGACGGCGGCGGTGGACGCGCTGTCGCTGTTGCCGATGAGGATCGTCTTGTCGTGGTCCTCGAAGACGTTCCAGGAGGCGGTGACGTAGTCGGCGCCCTTGACGATGTCCAGCTCACCGTCGTGCTGTTCGTAGATCCGCCCGAAGTAGTAGGGCAGCGTGCTGTCGGGGTGGTCTCCGTCGGTGAAGGTGTTGTGATCCATCCACACATGCGTGGACCCGTAGATCACCGCGCTGTCGTACTCGGAGTTCCAGTTGCCGTCGGCGGTGTCGGTCGGGTCCCACTGCGGGAAGCAGTCGAGGGGGCTCTCGAAGCTCAGGTTGCGGACGATGACGTTGTCGACGGCCTTGATCTGCAGGCTGGCGCCCTTGAAGCCGGCGTCCTTGCCGATGCCGACGATGGTGGTGTTGGCCGGGACGTAGGCCTTGATGTACGCGTCCTGGTTGGCCTCGGAGGCGCGGCGCAGCCCCTCCGGGCTGTCATCGGGCTCGTTGTCGAGGTTGGTGGAGTGTCCCCAGGCCTCGGGTGAGTACTTGGCGAGGTAGGCGCCGAAGTCGTAGCCGGGCGCGGCGAAGGAGTCGCAGCTGGGCCCGTCGGCGTCGATGGTCCCCACCACTCTGACGATCTTCGGCGCGCTGCCGCCGTCGGCGAGGGCGGCCTTGAACTCGTCCCAGGTGGTGACGGTGTAGACGTGCGCGGAGTCGGCGGCGGACCCGCCGGTGGTCCCGGTGCCGGCCGCGCCCCAGCCGTCGTTCGCGGCCAGCACCTGCCGGTCGGGCGCGACCCGGTGGGGGGCGGCGGCCTGGGCGTTCCCGGTCACGGCCAGCACGAGAGCCGTGCAGCCCACGACCGCCACTATGACGCGTCCATGACATTTCTGTGCAATCACTGTGCGGGTCTCCTCAGCTTGCGGGTGGCCAGGTGATCCAGGAGGTGGGGATGTCCTTGTGCAGCCGGATGACGTCGTGCCGGGACAGCACCCGGGTGCGCAGCAGCTCCTGCGCCACGAGCCGGGCCACGGCGATGGCCCCCGGCGGGTTGAAGTGCGTGTTGTCCTGCTCGGTGGCGGTCCAGTTGAAGTACGTCTTGGTCGCCTCGACCCCGAGCGACTGCCACAGCGCGAGCGACAGCGCCTCGATGTCGAGCAGCGCGACCCCTTCCTGCGCGGCGAGCGCACGCATCGCCGCCGGATAGTCGCCGTGGGTCGGCACGGCGTTGCCGTCCGCGTCGAATCTGCGGCGCTCGACCGGGGTGGCGAGCACGGGCCGCGCACCGCGCGCGCGGGCACCGTCGACGTACATCCGCAGATACTGCTGGTACGTCGTCCAGGGCTCGGTGTACCGCGTCGGATCGGCGCTCTTCTCGTCGTTGTGCGCGAACTGGACGAGAAGCAGATCGTGCGGCCGGACGGTGGCGAGGATGGCGTCGAGCCGCCCTTCGTCGACGAAGCTCTTGGAACTCCGGCCGTTCACCGCTTGGTTGGAGACGGAGACGTCCTTCCGGAGGAAGAAGGGAAGAGCCATGCCCCACCCGGTCTCCGGAGCCTCGTCGGCGTATTTCTGGGCGGCGGTGGAATCACCGGCGATATAGAGGGTGCGCCGGTTTTTCTCGGGAGAACGCCCGACGAGAGGAACGGCGGCGAGGCCGGCCACTGCGACCTGCCTACGGGTGAGTGACACGAGGGTCCACCTTTCAGGTTCTTCAGGGGCGCGGGGAACTGCGCGACCAGCCACAACCAACCGGCAGCCCCCCACAACCGAAACCACCCGAGCTCTCAGTGATGGGCCTTCCAGTCCGCCTGCGCCTTGTCGATCTGATCGGCCAACGTGTCCAGGAACTCCTTCGCCGTCATCTTCCCGAGCAGCACCTTCTGGAAGTTCGGCTCGTTGTCGGCCTTGGAAATGGTGTTCCAGTCGGGCAGGTAATAAGGAAGCTGCACGATCTTCGTCGTGGCCCCGTTCAGCGCCTCGGCAGCCAGCTTCGTCGGCTCCGACGCCTGGACCCACGAGTCCTGCGCCGCCTCGTTGTTCGCCGGCACCTGCCCCGCCGACTCGTTCCACTCGCTGTTGGCCTCGTGCGAAGCCGCGAACTCGATGAACTTCCAGGCGGCGGCCTTGTTCTTGCCGGACTTGAACAGCCCTAGGCCGTCGACCGGGTTGGAGACCTGTACCCGGGTCCCGTCGTCGAGGGTCGGATTCGGAATCCCCTTGAACTTCCCGCTCAGCGATTTCTCGTGGTCGGCGTAGGAACCGAGGTTGTGGCTCAGCATCCCGATCGTGCCGGAGTCCCACTGCGCGACCATCTTGGTGAAGTCGTTGTTGACGTCGGCGGACGGGGTGTCCTTCTTGTACAGCCCGATGTACTTCTCCAGCGCGGCCACGTTCTTCGGGTCGTTGACCGTGGTCTTGTCGCCGTTCCAGAACGAGGTGATCCCGCTCTGCCCGTAAGTGGCGTCCAGCGCCTGGGCGATGGACCCCTCCCCGCCCCGGATCGTGTACCCGAACCGGTTCTTCGCCGTGTCGGTGAGTTTGTCGGCGGCCGTGTAGAACTTCGTCCAGGTGGTCGGCGCGTCCAGCTTGGCCGCACCGAACAGATCGGTCCGGTACCAGAGCGTGCCGTTGTTCGCGGAGGTCGGCACGGAGTAGGTCTTGCCGTCGCCACCGGCGGCCTTGACGCTCTCCAGGAACTTGTCGTTGAGCTTGCCGTTCAGCGAGCTCTTGGCGAGCCGGCTGTCCAGCGGCTCCAGGGCGCCCTGCGCGGCGACCTCCGCGAGCATCGCGGTGCCGACCCCGCCGACGTCGGGCAGTCCGCCGCCCTGGATGGCGGTGTCGTACTTGGACTGGACACTGGCGGCGGGCACACCGACGTACTTGACCTTGATGTCGGGGTTCTGCTTCTCGAAGTCGGCGATGATCTGCTTCCAGACATCGGTGCGGACACCGCCGTTGTTGTCCCAGAAGGTGATCGTGCCCTTGCCGGAGCCCTCGTTGCCCTTGTCCCCCGCGCTGCCGCTGCCGTCGTCGCCGCAGGCGGTGGCGGTCAGCGCGAGCACGGAGCCCAGGGCGACGGCGACGGCCGCGCGCCTGCTTCTGCGGATGCTGCTCTTCATCGGTCGGCTCTCTTCTTCTGGATCCAATGAACTCGTGAAGGTGTGCGGAGGTGTCGTCGGCAAGCGCTTGCTACGGTGATGCGGCATTGCGGCTCCCCACAGGAGTGCGGACTACCTGGCGCTGATCCGGAACTGCGTGAAGGTGGCCGCCCCGGCGGGGCCCGGCCCCTCGGGCGCGACGGCGAAGAGGCCGAGCAGGGCGCCGACCCAGCGCCAGGGCGTGGCGGCGAACACCGGTCCGGAGGGCACGAACCCCGCCCCCACGTCGTACGAGAACCGGCACCGCGCCCCCGCGCCGATCTCGATCCGCAGCCGGGCCCGTCCCCGGGGCGCCGGGCAGCCCCGCGAGGCGTCCCGTTCCCGGTCGGCGGCGGCCACGGCGAACCGGTGCACCAGTCGCGCGGACCCGTCCGGCCCGCACTCCAGCCCGATCCAGCCGAACGCGTCCCCCAGCACCGCGAGCCCCGCCCGCGCACCGGACTCCGGGCTGTCCAGCCGCAGTTCGACCTCCACCACACACGGCATCCCGGGCAGCCGCTGGGTCAGCACATGCGGCAGTCGCCGCAGATCGTGCGCGTCCCCCGAGCGCACGCACGCCAGCCGCAGCCCGTCCCCCGAGTGCTGGGTGGCCCAGCCCGCACCGGGATTGGCCGTCCACTGCCACTGCCGTCCGAACCGCCCGCCGGGGAAGTCGTCGTCGGTGGCGGGCGCGGCGGGCGGCTGCGCCGGCAGACCGGGCCTCGGGTGTACGGCGACGGGCGCGCCGTCGTCCCCGATCACCGGCCATCCGTCCGCACCCCAGCGCATCGGCTGGAGGTGCACCACCCGGCCGTACGCCCCCCGCTGCTGGAAGTGCAGGAACCAGTCCTCGCCGCCCTGGGTCCGCACCCAGCCGCCCTGGTGCGGCCCGTTGACGTCGGTGTCCCGCTGCTCCAGGACGATCCGTTCCGCGTACGGCCCGAAGAACCCGCGTGCGCGCAGGGCGCCCTGCCAGCCGGTCTCCACTCCCCCGGCGGGGGCGAGGATCCAGAACCAGCCGCCGTGCTGGTAGAGCTTGGGTCCTTCGAGGGTGAACCAGCCGGGGATGCGGTCCCCGTCGACGATGGTCTTGCCGGCGTCGAGGAGCGAGGTGCCGTCGGGGTGCATACGGTGGCCGGTGAGCCGGTTGCTGATCCCGGAGCGGGACCTGGCCCAGGCGTGCACGAGGTACGCCTCGCCGGTCTCGTCGTCCCACAGGGGGCAGGGGTCGATCAGTCCCCGGCCCTCCTTCACCAGGTGCGGGCGGCTCCAAGGTCCCCTGATCTGCGGGGCGTTGACCTGGAAGATGCCCTGGTCGGGGTCGCCCCAGAAGATCCAGAAGCGGTCGTCGTGATGCCGTAACGAGGGTGCCCAGACACCGCAGTCGTGGCGCGGGGTGGTGAACTGCTGCTCGGGTTCGAGACGTTCGAGGGCGTGGCCGACCAGGGTCCAGTTGACGAGGTCGCGGGAGTGCAGCAGGGGCAGTCCGGGGACCCGGCCGAAGCTGGACGCGGTGAGGTAGAAGTCGTCGCCCACGCGGACGACGTCGGGGTCGGACCAGTCGGCGTCGAGAATCGGGTTGGTGTACGTCGTCACTGGGTCACCGCCTTGCGGACCAGTGCGGCCGCCTCACCGCGCCCGAGGCGGCCGTCGGCGACGACGGTGACGATCCGGCGTACGACGGTCTCGCCATGGGGGCACCTCCCACGCCTTTCGGGCTGTGGGGGAGGGATCGGCAACCGCTCGTCGTGGGCCAGCGAGGAGCCGACGCCCGGGTACTCGGCAGTGCGGACGAACCAGGGGTCACGGCGGGTGTCCTCGGTGGCCCCGGCGAAGACCAGCGTCCAGTCGGTGCCGGCCAGCGCCAGCCAGTCGGCGCGGCTGCCGTGCACCGCCTCCTCGCCCTCCCGGTCCGCCGTGAAGGCGTCCGGCGCGGCGGCCTCCTTGCGGGCCCGCCAGAAGTAGCCGCCGTAGGCCGCGCCGGGGCGTCCGTTGGTGGCGGGGCTGCCGATCGAGAGCGGGCCGCCGGTGACGTTGGTGAGGGAGAAGGTGAAGTCCAACGCCCAGGCCGTGTCGGTGAGTTCGGTGGCCGCGACGGTGCGCCGCTCGCGCAGCAGGTCCGCCCCGGCGACGGCCCAGCGCAGCTCCTCCACGAAGCCGTCCGGGTCGCTGAGCTGGAAGGCCACATGGCGCTGGGTGCCGTGGTCGTCCAGCTCGGTCGGCCCCTGGTCCCGGACGTAGGTCCGCCCGCCCCAGAAGTTGTGCCCCTCGACGTCGGGAACGGCGACACCGACGCCGAGGTGGTGGGTGTGGTCGGCGGGGGTCAGCTCGGTGACCGCCGTGCCGGCCAGGGTGGTGACGGGGTGGAGGTAGGGGCGCGGGGAGAGCCGGGCGGGGAGCCGGTGGTACGTCACATAGCGGCCCACCGGCCGCCCGGCCACCTTCAGCAGCAGCCCGTTCGTCTGGCTGTCCGTCATGTGCTCACCTCTTTCGGCGGGGCCCAGGGGGCGCTCAGCTCGGAGTAGAGGGCGAGGGTGTCGGCGGCGGCCGCGACCAGGCCGTCGATGCCGGTCACGACCCGGCGGTCCTCCTCGGGCAGGAAGCGCCAGGTGCCGGCGGGCAGTGCGACCGGGTCGTCGGCCAGCCGAATCGCCTCGACGACCTTCATGAAGGCGCCGGTCGCGTCCGGCTCGACCAGCAGCTCGGCGCCCGTGATGAGGTGGTCGACGAGGTTCTCCAGCAGGTCCGTACTGCCGTACTCGATCTCCTGCGGACCGTGGCCCGCCCGCTGCACCAGCACCCGGTCCTGCTTGTACCAGAAGGTGATCCGGCCGCTGTCGCCGTGGACGAGGACATACGGGTCCCCCGGTTCCTCGGCGCAGAGCGTGGCGGCCACCGTGACCGGGCCGCGCGGGGTGCTGACGCGGACGCAGGAGGTGTCGTCGGACTCGATGTCGTTGGCACGCAGCAACTCGGTCTCGATGCCGGTGACGTCCTCGGCGTGGGTGGTGCCGAGCAGGGCGAGGCCGGTGGCGACGGCGTGCGCGAGGGGGTTGGTGAGGACGCCGTCGACGACGTCGACGCCGTTCAGACGGCGCTTGCCCGCCCAGGGCGCGCGCCGGTAGTAGGACTCGGCCCGGGCCCAGGCGCCCGCGCCGCCCACCCCCACCACGTCGCCGATCGCGCCCTCCCCGATCAGCTTCCGGATCGCGGGCACGGCGTGCGAGCCCAGCGACTGGAAGCCGATCTGGCAGACCACGCCCGCCTTGGCGACCCCGTCGGCCATCCGCCGGAACTCCGCGTACGACGGCGCCGGCGGCTTCTCCAGCAGCAGGTGCACGCCCCGCTCGGCGGCCGTCAGGGCCAGGTCGGTGTGGGTGGGGATCGGCGTGCAGATCACGGCGATCCCGGCGCCGGTCGAGTCGAGGAGCCCACCGAAGTCGGCGGACTGGGCGGGCTCGCCGAGGCCCTCCGGCAGTTCGTCCGGGCCCAGCGGGGTCAGCTCGCAGATCCCGGCGAGCCGTACGACCCCCTTCTCCTGGAGTCGCCGGATGTTCTCCAGGTGCCAGCGGCCGTGGCCGCGCGCTCCCGCCAGAACGATGTCGATACTCCTGGTGCTCATGGCATCCTCCCTGCGCTGTCGATCTTTGCGTGCAGGGTAAGCGTCCGGCCTGCGGAAACGGGGAGGTGTCTCATCCCTTCACCGCCCCCGCGCTGAAGCCGGTGATCAGCCACTTCTGGATGAAGGCGAAGACGATCACGACCGGTACGGCGGCGATGATGCCGCCCGCAGCCAGTGCGCCCAGGTCGACGCTGTCCGCGCTCATCAGGGTGTTGAGGCCGACCGGGATGGTCTGCTTGCTCTGGTCGGAGAGGAACATCAGGGCGAACAGGAAGTGGTTCCAGGCGTGCACGAAGGCGAAGGAGCCGACCGCGATCAGTCCGGGCCGCAGCAGCGGGAGCACGACGATCCGGAAGGCGGTGAGCCGGTTGCAGCCGTCGACCCAGGCTGCCTCCTCCAGGGAGTAGGGCACGTTCCGGATGAAGCCGCTGATCAGGATCATCGACAGCGGGAGCTGGAAGACCGTCTCGGCGATGATGACGCTGCCCAGGGAGTTGATCATCCGCAGGTTGGCGAAGATCTGGAAGAGCGGGACCAGGAGCAGCGCGCCCGGCACGAACTGGGAGCAGAGCAGGGCCAGCATGAAGCCGCGCTTGAGCCTGAAGTCGAAGCGGGCGAGGGCGTAGCCGCCGGCCAGCGCGACGACCGTGGTCAGCACCAGGGTCGCGACGCCGACGTAGACGCTGTTGGTGAAGTAGGTGCCGAAGCTGCGCTCGGTCCACACCTTCTGGAAGTGGTCGAAGGTGACCGGCCAGGGGACGAGGGAGGTGGAACCGGCCGGGCGGAGGGCGAAGAGCAGGATCCAGTAGAAGGGGACGAGGGTGAACAGGAGGTAGATCCCCAGCGGGAGGTAGATCTGCCAGCGGGGGACCTCGTCCCAGGCGCGGCGCCTCTTCCCCGGCCGGGCGGGCGCGGCGGCCACGCGGTTCTCCTCGGTGGGGGCGATCTCGGTGATCACTTCGTCTCGCCTCCGAACTTGCTCAGCCGCAGGTAGACGACCGAGCAGAAGAGCAGGATCACGAACGCCACGGTGGTCAGCGCCGAGGCGTAGCCGAAGTTGTGGGCGTCGACGCTGGTGTTGGCGATGTAGAGGGGAAGGGTCGTCGTCTCCCCCGCGGGACCGCCTCCGGTCAGGGTGTAGAGCAGGTCGACGTTGTTGAACTCCCACACCGCGCGCAGCAGCGTGGACAGGACGATGGCGTCCTTCAGGTGCGGCAGTGTGATGTGCCAGAACTGCTTGAGCCGGCTCGCCCCGTCGACCTCGGCGGCCTCGTACAGGTCCTTCGACACGGACTGGAGGTCGGCGAGGATGAGGATCGCGAAGAAGGGCACGCCCCGCCAGAGATCGGCGACCACCGCCGCCGGAAAGACGGTCGAGGTGTCCGACAGCCAGCTGGTTCCGTACGACCCGATCCCCGCGTCGGCGAGATAACGCGTGATGCCCGTCTGGGAGTTGTAGAGCAGCACCCAGATCGCGGAGGTCAGCACACCGGAGACGGCCCACGGCGAGAAGACCAGGGCGCGCCCCAACGCCCGCCCCACGAAGGTCTGGTTGACGATCAGCGCGAGCCCGAGCCCGAACAGCAGCTGCAGCCCGACTTCCACCACGACCCACTTGGCGCTGAAGGTCAGCGTGTCCCAGAACTGCGGGTCGTGGGCGAAGGCCTGCGTGAAGTTGCCGAGTCCCGCGAAGCCGTTCCGCCAGGGCTTGGTCGGGTTGTAGTTCTGCAGGCTGTAGTAGAAGACGCTGAGCACCGGGTAGGCGATGAAGCCCAGCATCAGCAGGGCCGCCGGGGCGATCAGCAGATACGGCAGCCTGCGCGGTGTCGCGGAGGCACGGCGCCGCCGGGGTGGCGCGGGCGGTTTCGCCACGGCTGCGGCTTGGGCCATGACCTTGTTCTCCGTTCGCAGTCAGACACTTACAGGGAGTGCAGGAAGCGCTTGCTCGATGCACGCGGTTGAAGCGCTTCGACGATCGTCGTCAAAGGGGGGTGGTCAGCCCGCGTACGGGTCCGGGACTTCTCCGGGCCGGGCCAGGAACTCGAAGTCGCAGCCGGTGTCGGCCTGGGTGATCTGCTGGTCGTAGAGCGCGCCGTAACCGCGCTCGTACCGCGCGGGCGGCGGGGTCCACCGCGCCCTGCGGCGCGCCAGCTCCTCGTCGTCCACGTCGAGCCGGAGGGTGCGGGCCTCGACGTCCAGGGTGATGGAGTCCCCGGTGCGGACGAGGGCGAGCGGCCCGCCGATGTACGACTCGGGCGCGATGTGCAGGACGCAGGCGCCGTAACTCGTGCCGCTCATGCGGGCGTCGGAGATCCGCACCATGTCCCGGACGCCCTGCCTGAGGAGGTGGTCGGGGATGGGCAGCATGCCGTACTCGGGCATGCCGGGGCCGCCCTTGGGCCCGGCGTTGCGCAGCACGAGCACGCTGTCGGCGGTGATGCCGAGGGCGGGGTCGTTGATGGTGCGCTGCATGGTCCGGTAGTCGTCGAAGACGACGGCCCGGCCGGTGTGCTTGAGCAGGTGCGGCTCGGCGGCGATGTGCTTGATGACGGCGCCGTCCGGGCAGAGGTTGCCGCGCAGCACGGCGACCCCGCCCTCGTTCGCGACCGGGTTGTCCCGGGGCCTGATGACGTCGTCGTTGTGCACCTGGGCGCTCGCGAGCTGCTCGCGGTAGGTGTCGTACGACACCGTGGGCCGGTCGAGGTGGAGCAGGTCGGGGATGCGGGAGAGGAAGCCGGGGAGGCCGCCCGCGAAGTGGAAGTCCTCCATGAGGTAGGTCTGTCCGCCGGGCCGGACGTTGGCGAGGACGGGCACGGTGCGGGCGATGCGGTCGAAGTCGTCGAGGGTGAGGCGGACACCGGCGCGGCCGGCCATGGCGATGAGGTGGATGACGGCGTTGGTGGAGCCGCCGAGCCCGAGGACGGTCGTCACCGCGTCCTCGAAGGCGTCGGGGGTCAGTAGTTGGGAGAGCCGCCGGTCCTGGTGGACGAGGTCGACGATCCGCATCCCCGCCGCGGCGGCCATCCGGTCGTGCCCCGAGTCGACGGCCGGGATGCTCGACGCGCCCGGGACCGTGACCCCGAGGGCCTCGGCGGCGGCGGTAAGCGTGGAGGCCGTGCCCATGGTCATGCAGTGCCCGGGCGAACGGGCGAGTCCGCTCTCCAGCTCCGCCATCTCGCAGTCGCCGATCAGACCGGCGCGCTTGTCGTCCCAGTACTTCCACATGTCGGTGCCGGAGCCGAGGACCTCGCCCCGCCAGTGGCCGGGGAGCATGGGTCCTGCGGGCACGAAGACGGTGGGCAGGTCGACGGTGGCGGCGCCCATGAGGAGGGCCGGGGTGGACTTGTCGCAGCCGCCCATGAGGACGGCGCCGTCCACGGGATACGACCGCAGCAGTTCCTCGGTCTCCATGGAGAGCAGGTTGCGGTAGAGCATCGGGGTCGGCTTCTGGAAGGTCTCGGAGAGGGTGGAGACCGGGAACTCCAGCGGGAAACCGCCCGCCTGCCAGACGCCCCGCTTGACGGCCTGCGCCCGGTCACGGAGGTGCACATGACAGGGATTGATGTCCGACCAGGTGTTGAGGATCGCGATGACGGGCTTGCCGAGGTGCTCCTCGGGGAGGTAGCCGAGCTGGCGGGTACGGGCGCGGTGGCTGAAGGAGCGGAGGCCGTCGGTGCCGTACCACTGGTGGCTGCGCAGTTCCTCGGGCTTCTTGCGGGGGGTGTGCGTGTCGGGTGCGTTCATATCGACCATCCGGCGGCGATGGCGGCGACCTCGGCGCGCTCTTCCTCGGGCAGTTGCCTGCTGGGCGGGCGGACGTCGCGGCGGCA
Source organism: Streptomyces sp. NPDC048277 (assembly GCF_040652235.1). Taxonomy (NCBI): domain Bacteria; kingdom Bacillati; phylum Actinomycetota; class Actinomycetes; order Kitasatosporales; family Streptomycetaceae; genus Streptomyces; species Streptomyces sp. NPDC048277. The sequence continues at coordinate 554,187 of NZ_JBEZLQ010000002.1, read as the reverse complement.
CAGGCCGAGGGAGGCGAGGGCCTCCTTGACGACGGTGACGTTGTCGGCGGAGCCGTTGGCGGCGCGGAGTTCCTCGAAGCGGCGGATCTGTTCCCAGATCTTCATGGCGGCCGGGTAGTCGCCGGATCGAAGCGCTTCGATCATGTTCAGCGAAACGGCCGGGGCGACGTTCACGAGACCGGAGGTGAAGCCGGTGGCGCCGGCCGAGAAGTAGGAGGGTGCGTAGGGCTCGGCGAGTCCGGCGACCCAGACGAACCGGTCGAGCCCCGCGTCACGGGCGAACGCGGCGAACTTGGCGGCGTCGGGGACGGCGTACTTGACGCCGATCACGTTGGGGCAGGCGTCGGCGAGTTCGGCGAGGCGGGCGCCGGGGAGCTGGGCGTTGCGGACGTAGGGGACGACCCCGAGCTCGGGGACGGACTCGGCGATGGCGCGGTGGTAGTCGACCCAGCCGGACTGCGAGACGTACGGGTGGACGGGCTGATGGACCATGACCATCTGCGCACCGCGTTCACGGGCGTACCGGGCGGAGGCGACGGCGGTCGGCACGTCGTGCCCGACGCCGACCAGGATCGTGGCCCGCTCCCCGGCCTCTTCGAGGGTCAACTCGGTGACGAGCTGCCGCTCCTGGGGGGTGAGGGCGTAGAACTCGCCGGTGTTGCCGTTGGGGGTGAGGGTGCGGATCCCGCCGTCGACGAGGCGGCGCAGCAGGGCCCGGTGGGCGGTCCGGTCGACGCTGCCGTCCTCGGCGAAGGGGGTCACCGGGATGGCCACGACGTCGGCCAGGGCCGCACGTTGGGTCTCGAACGCCACGCTGCTCATTCCTGTCCTTCCTTTGCCTGGGCTTCGGGGTACGCGCGCTCGACGAAGGACGCGATGTGACCGTGCAGGGCACGGGCTGCGCCGTCGGCGTCTCCCGCGAGGGCGAGCCGGAGGATCTCGCGGTGCTCGTCGGCCTCACGCTCCCAGGAGGGGGACGCGGCCCAGGCCACGGCGGAGACGAGGGCGGCCTGGTCGCGGACCTCGTCGAGCATCCGGCCGAGGAGCGGGTTGCCGCACGGGGAGTAGAGGGCGCGGTGGAAGTCCCGGTTGGCGAGGGAGCGTTCGGCGGTGTCGGTGGCGTCGTCGGCGCGGGTGAGGGCGTCGCGGGCGGCGTCGAGGGAGGCGCCGCGCCGCACCGCCCGCCGGAGTGCCTCGGGTTCGAGAAGCAGCCGTACGTCGTACACCTCGCGTGCCATGTCCGCGTCCACCATGCGCACCGTGACGCCCTTGTACTGGCTCATCACGACCAGCCCGGTCCCGGCCAGGGTCTTGAGCGCCTCTCTCACGGGGGTCTTGGACACCCCGAACTGCGCGGCGAGCTCGGTCTCCACCAGGGCCTGACCGGGCGTCAGCTGCCCGGTCAGTATGCGGTGTTTGATCGCGTCCAGCACGAACTGCGTGCGGGACGGGATCGGCATGGGCACAGAGGTCATGCGCGCCTCTCGGGGTCACGTACCAGGTCCGGGGACCTGATCTGACGTATCTGATCTCGCGTATCGCGTCTCATATATGACGTACGAAGTACGACGCGGATGAAGGTAGGAGGACGGCTGTGTTTCGTCAATGCTTCTGACAAAGGTGGTGTCCATTCCCTGCCGGGAATTGCCGGTCGCGGCCGCGCGCCGCAGGCTCTGGTGCGCAACGACCCGCCGGCAAGGAGACGTACATGATCGAGATCGACGCGCAGTGCCTGGCCGACCGCTACCTGGCCCAGTGGACCGTGCCGGACGCCGCCGGACGCCGCGCGGCCATCGAGCGGTTGTGGGCCGAGGACGCCACCCACGTCCTCCAGCCGCCCGCGGCGATCCGGGAGATCGCCGCGGAACTCGGCTTCGACCACACGACTCTGGAGGCCCAGGGCTACGACGCCATCGAGACCCGGGTGACACGGAGCTACGAGCGGTTCGTCGAGAAGATGGGCTTCACTTTTCGGCCGCGCGGCGACGCGGTACGCCTCAACGGCGTGGTCAGGTTCGGCTGGGACACGGTGTCCGCCGGAACCGGTGACGTCGTGGGCGGCGGCCTGGAGGTTCTCGTGCTCGACGACGACGGCCGGATCAAGACCGACTACATGTTCCCGGGGGCCTGACCGGCGGAAGCGGACCCGGCGGCGGCCGAGAGCGCCTCGGCCGTCGCCGGGTCGGCCGGCAGGAACGCCTCCAGCTTGAGCTCGGCGAGTGTCACGTCGACGGCGGTGGCGAAGGTCGTCACGGTCGTCATCAGGCGCAGCTCTCCGTACGAGGACCGCAGGCGGAGCGGGACGGCGAAACCCAGTGCGCCGGCGGACGGCTCCAGTTCGGGCACGTACCCGGCGAGCTCGGCACGCAGCTCCTCCAGGTGGCCGAGGCGGGCCAGGATGTGCCGCGCCCATTCGGCGAGGTTGTGGATGCGGGGCGCCAGACCGTCGGGGTGCAGCGCAAGACGGTAGACGTTCGTGCCCGGGCCCACCAGCTCGGCGGCCGCGCCCTCGGTGATCAGGTCGAACGCGGTGTTCGCGGCGATCAGGTCACCGCCGCGGTCCACGACCAGCGCCGGATACGGCAGATGCCCGCGGAGGATGTGGTCGATCGCCGTGCGCACGGGGGCCAGCACCGGATCGTCCAGAGGGCTTTCGGGGTAGACGGGCGCGTACCCGGCGGCGAGCAGCAGCTCGTTGCGCTCCCGCAACGGCAGTTCCAGCGACTCGGCCAGGCGTACGACCATGTTCCGGCCGGGGACGGATCTGCCGGACTCGACGAAGCTGAGGTACCGCTGGGTGGTGCCCGCCCGCAGCGCCAGGTCGAGCTGGCTGAGCCGACGGCGGGCACGACGATCGCGAAGCGCGCTGGGGAAGTCCACGGGCCTGTTGTAACGGCGGCGGCGGACCCCGGGCCATTCCCCGCAGGGAATTGCCGCGAGGCGCCTCACGGCCGGACATCACCCCCGCGCCGTTCGTCCCGGTACGGATCGACGAGGACGTCGAGGGCGGCCACCGGGCCTTGGACGGTTACGCACGGGCCACGGGTCGGGGACCTGATCCCCGCCGTCAGGAGGGCGCCGGATCGCGGCTTCGCCGCGGAGGGTTCCCGAACCCCGGCCCAGCCGCCCCGGAGTGACGCTCACGGGACAGCTCCCGGCCGGTTCAGAAGCCCCGCGCCTCGCCCTCCCGGGCCACCGCCGTCCCCCGCCCGAACACCACACCCGCCCGGGCCGCCGCCATCTCCCTCGTGAGCGCCGGCCCCACATGGGTGATCAGCAGCTCCCGTGCCCCCGCCTCCCGGGCGACCAGCCCCGCGTCCTCCGGCGTCAGATGCACCTGTTCGCCATCGCGATGCTCGTCGAGGTCGGCCTCGCACAGGAACACGTCCGCCCGGGTGGCGAGTTCCCGCAGGGCGTCGCACGGTCCGCTGTCCCCGGAGTACGCGAGGACGCTCCCCTGGCACTCGGCGCGCAACCCGTACGCCTCGGTGCCGTGCGCGACCGCGCGGGCGCCGAGCCGCAGGTTCCAGTGCTGGACGACATGGCCGTCGTAGAGCGGCCGGAAGTCGAACACCCCGCCCAGGAAGCCCAGATCCGGTCGGCCGAAGAAGCTCGCCAGCCGCTGTGCGCACTCCTGCGGCGCGTACACCGGGATCGGGGCGGCCGGTGTCATCCCGCCGAAGGCGTACGCGTACGCGGCGGCCAGTAGATCCGCGCTGTGGTCCGCGTGCAGGTGCGAGATCCAGATCGCCGTGAGCCGTGCGGGATCCGTGTGCCGCTGCAACTCCGCGAAGGTGCCGGTCCCCGCGTCCACCCATACCTCGGCGCCCCCACCACGCAGCAGATAGCCGGAGCACGGGCGGCCCGGACGGGGGTGCGGAGAGGCGGTACCGAGGACGGTGAGGCTCAGTGGCATGGCGAGGAGAGTACGGATACGGGTCCCCGCCCGCTCACCGTTCCGGTTCCTCCACGGCGTCCCCTTACGGCTTCCACCCCGGATCCCGGCCGCTCAGCCCCACCGTCCGGTCCAGCAACGGCGCCCCCTCCGGCACCGGCACGACGGGCCCGAACGGGCCGCGTTCGCCCTGCGCCGCCATCCTCAGGAAGCCGTACGACGCCTCCAGCGCGGCCGGGTCCGGGACGTACCGCTGACCCGTGGCCCGGGCCAGGTCCCAGCCGTGGACGACCAGTTCGTCCGCGGCCACCGCACCGGCCACCCCGCCCGGCAGGTCGATCCCGCCCGCACGCGTCATGCCGGTCCACGCGTCCGGGTCCCGCCAGGCCTCCGCCAGTTCGTCGAGCGCCTTGGGCAGCTCCGCCCGCCAGCCCGGCCCGATGTCGGGCGTGACGGTGCCGGGAGGCGTGGCGGTCGTCGGCCCCAGGTCCTTGCGGGCCGCGTCCCGGAAGGCCACGGAGAGCCCTGCCACGTGGCCCAGCAGGTGCCGGACCGCGTAGGCGGGGCACGGCGTCGTCCCGGCCAGGTGTCCGTCCGTCACCCGCTCCGCGAGCGCCGCCACGATCCTCGCCTGCGGGCCGAGGTCGATCATGGTCGTGCCGGTCATTCCGGTTCCTCCTGCCGACTGGGGCGCCATCTTCGATGGCCGTCTTCGGTCGATGTCTTCAGGAGGTGGACCGGAGCGGCCGCCGGAACTCATCGGTGCGCCCGCCCCCACGCCGGCCGGTCCGCCATACCGAGGGCGCAGGCGGCGGCGAACCTACCGCCGTCCCCGGGGATACGGCACCTTCCCGATCCCCGCACCCCCGCCTTAGCCCCACGATGACCAGGCATGACAGCCCTCTCCTGGTCCGTGGCCCGGCTCCTGCGCGACCGCAACGCCGCGCTCTACCTCACCGGCGTCGTGGTGTCCGGCTTCGGCAGTTCCGCGCTGTGGCTGGTGTCGGGCGTGTGGGTCAAGGACCTCACCGGGTCCAACGGCCTCGCCGCCCTCTGCACCGCCGCCCTCTGGACCCCCACCCTCTTCGGCCCCGCCCTCGGCACCCTCGCCGACCGCGTCCGCCGCAAGCCCCTGCTGATCTGGACGAACCTCGCCCTCGCCGTCCTCCTGCTCCCGCTCTGGACGGTCGACTCCCCCGACTCCGTCTGGCTGCTCTTCACCGTGCTCCTGCTCTACGGCGCCGCGGGCGTCGTGGAGGGGGCGGCCAACTCCGCCCTCGTCGCCGCCGCCGTCGACCCCGCCCTCCTCGGCGACTTCAACGGGCTGCGGATGACCGCCCGCGAGGGCATGAAGCTGGTCGCCCCGCTGACCGGCGCCGCGCTGTACACGGCGTACGGCGGGCCGAGCGTGGCGCTGCTGGACGCGCTGACCTTCGTACTGGCGGCGGGCGTGTGCACGCTGCTCCGGGTGCGCGAGGAGCGGCCCGGGCCGGCCGCCGGGAGCTGGCGGCGGCAGACCGTCGAGGGCGCCCGTCTGCTGTGGGCGCACCCGGTGCTGCGGCCGCTGGTCCGCGCCGGCGGCGCCACGATGTGCCTCGCCTCGCTCGGCAGCAGCCTGAACTACGCCGTCGTGGCCGCCGCCGGCCGCTCCCCCGCCTATGTCGGCGTGCTGTACGCCGTGCAGGGCGTCGGCTCGGTGGCCGTCGGCCTGGTCTCCGGGCCCGCCCTGCGCCGGCTCGGCGAGCGGCGGTTCGCGGCGTACGGCATCGCGCTGACGGCGGTCGCGGTGGCCGGGCGGGCCGTGCCATGGGACATGTCCCTGCTGGCGTGCGGCCTGGCCGGCGGGCTCGGGCTGCCCTGCGTGCTGATCGCCGCCTACACCGCCGTGCAGCGCGAGATCCCGGCCGCCGCGCTGGGGCGGGCGACCGCGACCGCCGACACGCTGATGTTCGCACCGAACGTGATCGGCCTGACCGTCGGGGCCGCCCTGGTCGAACTCGTCGACCACCGGGTGCTGTTGGCGGTCCTCGGCGGCGCGTTGCTCGCCACCGCCGGGGCGCTCACTCAGCGCAGGGCGGCACGCACCGCCGCCAGGTCGCCGTCCGACGCCAACCCCGCGTGATACAGCCGCAGTTCGGTCGCGCCCAGCGCACGCGCGCGTTCCGCGTCGGCCGCCAGGGTGCCGGGGCTGCCGCCCATCCCGGAGACCACGCCGAAGTTGGCGGCCAGCACGGTGTCCTCGCGCGCGTGCTCGGCGAAGGGCGCCAGCAGGGCCGTACCGCCCGCGCAGGGGACCACCACGCCGTCCGCGACCGACAGCACATGGGCGGGATCCACGCCCGCGTTGGCGCCGCAGTGGTACGGCACCGGGTCGGCGTGCAGCAGCACCTGGAAGCCCGCGGGGGCCGCCGCCCGCACCGCGGTGACCGCCTCCTCCTGGAGTGCGCGGGCCCGGCCGTCGCGCCACGCGCGCGTGGCCGCCGCGACCGGCTCGCCGAGCAGCTTCTCCACCGTCGGCCAGCCGGCGTCGTCACCCGTGCCCCGCCACAGCGGCTCCAGGGCCTCCCGGACGGCGGCCGCCAACTCGTCCGCGTCCAGGCCCTGTTCGCCGTAACCGGCCCGGCAGTCCGGGCAGAAGCACAGGGCCATCAGGTACTGGCCGGCGTCCCCCGGAGCGACCCCGGCGGTCTTGTCGTGGGCGTGCAGGTGCTGCAGGCCGTACCAGCCGAGGGACTCCAGTTCGGTGCCGGCCGCGCCCGGGCGTACGGCGGCCTCGGCGGCGAGGCCGGTCAGGTACGCGCGCGTGGCGGGCTGGGCGATACAGGGGGCCCAGGGGTAGCGGTCACCGTAGGCGTTGACGACCGAGGTCTCCGGATGCTCGGCGCCCATACGGGAGTTGTGGGCGAGGATCACCCAGGTGTGGACCTCCAGGCCGGCGCCGTGCAGGGCCTCGGCGGCCTCCCCGTAGGCGTCGCCTGGGGCCCAGTCGCCCGCCGGGCAGGGGCGGAGCTGCCGCCCGGCCCAGCGGTCGTCGTCCATCGGGTAGTACACGGCCGCGTGTTCGGCGGTGACGATGCGACGGCGGGGGTGGCGGGGGGTCAGCGCGCGGGTGGAGTGGTAGGCGGAGGCGAGGGTGACCTGGTCCACGCCGAGCGCGGCGATGCGGTCCGGGGCCTCCGGGTCCCCGTTGACGTCCCAGGGGTAGACGAACGTCGAGACCTTCAGCCGTCCCGCTCCGGACGCCTTCAACCGTCCTCCTCCGGACACCGTCACGCGTCCCCCTCCAGCAGCGCGTACCCACGCTCGATCAGTTGAGCGAGCTGCTTCAGATGATCCTCGCTCGGCTCGTGCAGCGGGGGGCGGACCTCGCCGACGTCCAGGCCGCGCAGTCGTACGCCCGCCTTGACCAGCGAGACGGCGTATCCCCGGCCCTGGGCCCGGAGTTCGACGAACGGGCGGTAGAAACCGTCCAGCAGGCGCTCCAGCGTCGGCCGGTCGCCCTCGCGCAGGGCCGCGTGGAAGGCGAGGGCGATCTCCGGGACGAAGCAGAAGACGGCCGAGGAGTAGAGGGTGATGCCGATGGCCTGGTAGGCGAGCTGGGTCTGCTCGGCGGTGGGCAGGCCGTTGAAGTAGAGGAAGTCGCCCGGGACCTCGGTGCGGACCGCGCTGACGATGCGCTGCAACAGGTCCAGGTCGCCGAGGCCGTCCTTGAAGCCGATGATGCCCTCGGTGCGGGCGAGTTCGACGACCGTGGGCGGGGTGAACACCGCGTTGTCGCGCTGGTAGACGATCACCGGGAGTTCGGTCGCCGCGGCCACCTCACGGTAGTGCCGCAGCAGTCCCTCCTGGCCGGCGACCACCAGATAGGGCGGCATGGCGAGGAGGCCGTCGGCGCCCGCGGCCTCGGCGAGACGCGCGTAGCGTACGGCGAGCGCGGTGCCGTAGCCGGCGCCGGCGACCACCGGGACCCGGCCCTCGGCCGCCGCCACGGCCGCGCCCACGCAGGCCTCGTACTCCTCCGGGAGCAGCGCGTGGAACTCCCCGGTACCGCAGCAGGCGAACACGGCGGCGGCACCGGCCTCGACGCCCCGGCGGACGTGCTCGCGGTAGGCGTCGAGGTCGAGGGAGCCGTCGGGGCCGTAGGCCGTGACGGGGAAGAAGAGCGGCCCGCGCGGGTCACGAAGCCGGGCGGCGAGAGGGGCTGGCGTCACGGGCGCTCCCTGTCGATGCATGTCTCTGATCGGTGTCCATATTCATGAACGCGACCACGTTACGAGTCCCCTTGAGGGCCGGTCAAGCAGACAAGCGACCAACATCCGAGCGGATTTCCGCACTCCACGGCACACTTGACTCGATGCGCCCCAGCTCCCTAGCGTGTCCACGAATGTGAATATCAGGCACGTACGCGACCGGCGCCGAGTCAAGGAGACCGTGGATGCCCACTCCCCGCACGCTACTGCTCACCGGAGCCGCAGGCGGGCTCGGCACCCTGATGCGGTCCCTGCTCCCGGAGTACGGCTACGAGCTGCGCCTGTTCGACGTGCGCCCGATCGAGGGCGAGCCGGACGCGATCACCGCCGACCTCTCCGACAAGGAGGCCCTGCGCGAGGCCGTGCGGGACGCGGACGCGGTCCTGCACCTCGCGGGGATCTCCCTGGAGGCCCCCTTCGAGAAGATCCTCCGGTCGAACATCGAGGGCACCTACAACCTGTACGAGGCCGCCCGCGAGGCCGGTGTGCCGCGGATCGTCTTCGCCTCCTCCAACCACGCCGTCGGCCACACCCCGGCCCCGCGCGCGGGCGACCCGCTGATCCCGGTCGACACCCCGCACCGCCCGGACACCTTCTACGGCCTCTCCAAGTCCTTCGGCGAGGACCTCGCCCAGCTGTACTGGGACCGGCACGGCCTGGAGACCGTCTCCGTGCGCATCGGCTCCTGCTTCCCGGAGCCGAGCGACGTCCGCGGACTCTCGGTGTGGATGAGCCCCGCCGACGGCGCCCGCCTCTTCCACGCGGCCCTGACCGCCGAGGAGGTCGGCCACACCGTGGTCTACGGCTCCTCCGCCAACACCCGGCTGTGGTGGGACCTGACCAGCGCACGGGCGCTCGGCTACGACCCGCAGGACGACTCCGAGCAGTACGCCGGGAAGCTGATCGCCGAGCACGGCGAGCTGGACCCGGAGAACCCGGCCCACACCTACCTGGGCGGCCGCTTCGTGAACGACCCGCCCATCTGGCCGTACTGAACGGCACACACAGGCGGCGGAAAACAGTCGGCCACGACGGCGGGCGGGCACCGAACGGGCCCGCCCGCCGTCGTATTCGGGCATCCGGGCCGCCCGCTCCCACCCCTCCCCCGGCAGGCGCGCAGGTCCGAGGCGGGCACCGCGCCCGGCAAACGGGCACACCCGGGCAGCATCGGGCCCGCAACAGACCTGGTCAGCCTCGCACCCCCGCTGTAGAACTTGCTGCATGGCCCGAACGGGCAGTTCCACGGCGTTTCCACAGGCGTTTCCACAGGCGTTTCCGCGGGCGTTTCCACAAGGGAGTGGGTGACGAGATGAGCACGAAGACGGCGGAGGAACGCCAGCGCGAGATCGTGCGGGCCGCGCGCGCCACGGGCTCCGTCGACGTCACCGCGCTCGCCGACGCCCTGGGCGTGGCCAAGGAGACCATCCGGCGCGACCTGCGCTCCCTGGAGGACCACGGCCTGGTGCGCCGTACCCACGGGGGCGCGTATCCGGTCGAGAGCGCCGGCTTCGAGACCACGCTCGCCTTCCGCTCGACCAGCCATGTCCCGGAGAAGCGGCGGATCGCGTCGGCCGCCGCGGAGCTCCTCGGCGACGCCGAGACCGTCTTCGTCGACGAGGGCTTCACCCCGCAGCTCATCGCCGAGGCACTGCCGACGGACCGCCCGCTGACCGTGGTCACTGCCTCACTGCCGGTGGCGGGCGCGCTCGCCGAGGCCGAGAACATGTCGGTGCTGCTGCTCGGCGGACGGGTGCGGGCCGGCACACTGGCGACCGTCGACCACTGGACGACGAAGATGCTCGCCGGCTTCGTTCTCGATCTCGCCTACATTGGAGCCAACGGCATCTCGCGCGAGCACGGGCTGACCACCCCGGACCCCGCCGTCGGCGAGGTCAAGGCGCAGGCCATCCGCGCCGCACGCAGGACGGTCTTCGCGGGCGTGCACACCAAGTTCGGCGCCGTCAGCTTCTGCCGCTTCGCCGAGGTCGGCGCCCTGGAGGCGATCGTGACCAGCACCCTGCTGCCCACCGCCGAGGCCCACCGCTACTCCCTGCTGGGCCCGCAGATCATCCGGGTCTGACCCACCGCTGTCACCGCTCAAGGCATTTCCATACCCACCACTGCCCTGTATATCCCGATTCCTCCAGGAGCGATCCATGCGAACCCCGAGCCGACGGAGGCCGCGCGTCACCCTCGCCATGGCCGCCGCAGGGACGCTGCTCGCCCCGCTGCTCTCCGGCTGCTGGGTCGGTGCGGGCGGGTCCGGTTCCGGCGGCGACTCGATCAACGTGCTGATGGTCAACAACCCCCAGATGACGGAACTCCAGAAGCTCGCCCCGCGCTTCACCAAGGAGACCGGCATCAAGGTCAACTTCACCGTGCTGCCCGAGAACGACGTCCGCGACAAGATCAGCCAGGACTTCGCCAACCAGGCCGGCCAGTACGACGTGGCCACCCTGTCCAACTACGAGATTCCGATCTACGCCCGCAACGGCTGGCTGCACGAGATGGACTCGTACGTCGCGAAGGACCCCGGCTACGACGAGCAGGACATCCTCCAGCCGATGCGCGAGTCCCTGACCGCCGACGACGGCAAGCTCTACGGCCAGCCCTTCTACGGCGAGTCGTCCTTCCTGATGTACCGCAAGGACGTGTTCGCCGCGAAAGGCCTGACGATGCCCGCGCACCCCACCTGGCAGCAGGTCGCCGACCTCGCCGCGAAAGTGGACGGCGCCCAGTCCGGCATGCGCGGCATCTGCCTGCGCGGTCTGCCCGGCTGGGGCGAGCTGATGGCACCGCTGACCACCGTGGTGAACACCTTCGGGGGCACCTGGTTCGACAAGAACTGGAAGGCCCAGCTGACCGCGCCCGGGTTCGAGAACGCCACGAAGTTCTATGTCGACCTCGTCCGCAAGCACGGCGAGTCCGGCGCCCCCCAGTCCGGCTTCGCCGAGTGCCTGAACAACATGACCCAGGGCAAGGTCGCCATGTGGTACGACGCCACCAGCGCCGCAGGCCTGCTGGAGGCGAACGGCTCCCCGGTCAAGGGCAAGCTCGGCTACGTCCCGGCACCCGTGGAGCAGACGAAGTCCGCCGGCTGGCTCTACACCTGGGCCTGGGGCATCCAGAAGGCCTCCCGCAACCCCGACAAGGCCTGGAAGTTCGTCTCCTGGGCGTCCAGCAAGGAGTACGAGGAACTGGTCGGCGAGACCAGCGGCTGGTCCGACGTACCGGCGGGCAAGCGGGCGTCGACGTACACGAACGCCGACTACGTCAAGTCGGCCGCCGCCTTCCAGGAGATGACCAAGGAGGCCATCGAGAGCGCCCGCCCGAACGACCCCGGCGTACAGCCGCGGCCCGCGCCCGGCATCCAGTTCGTCGACATCCCCGAGTTCACCGATCTCGGCACCAAGGTCTCCCAGGAGATCAGTTCGGCCATCGCCGGACGGCAGTCCGTCGACTCGGCCCTCCAGAAGTCCCAGCAGCTCGCCGAGAAGATCTCCAAGGAGTACGAGGGACGATGACCGCGACGACAGCCCCCTACGCAGCATCACCCGCACGCGCCACGCGGCCGCCCTCCGCCCGCCTGCGCGCCTGGGCCACCCGGGCCCCGCTGCTGCCCGCCCTGGTCTTCATGATCGTCGTGACCCAGCTCCCGTTCGTGGCCACGGTGGTCATCTCCTTCTTCGACTGGAACGCCCTCTATCCGAAGGCCCGTCACTTCGCCGGCGTCGACAACTACCGCCAGGTGCTGACCGACGCGGACCTGCGCCACTCGGTCTGGACGACGGTCCTCCTCACGGTCACCGTGGTGCTGGTCAGCCTGGTGCTCGGCCTCGCGCTCGCGCTGCTCCTGAACAACAGGTTCCGCGGCCGGGGCGTCGTCCGCACCCTCCTGATCGCCCCCTTCCTGGTGGTCCCGGTGGCCGCGGCCCTGCTCTGGAAGCACGTCCTGTACAACCCCGAATACGGCCTGCTCAACGGCCTGTTGCACTACGTCGGCGGACCGCAGCCCGACTGGATCTCCAACACGCCGCTGCTGGCGGTGGAGGCCGCCCTGGTGTGGCAGTGGACGCCGTTCATGATGCTGATCCTGCTCGCCGGGCTGCAGAGCCGGGACCCCGAGCAGATCGAGGCCGCCCGGGTGGACGGCGCGAACGAGTGGCAGGTCTTCCGCCATCTGACGCTCCCGCACCTGCGCCGCTACCTCGAACTCGGCGCCCTGCTGGGCTCCATCTACATCGTCCAGAACTTCGACGCGGTCTTCACCATCACATCCGGCGGCCTGGGCACCGCCAACCTCCCCTACACCGTCTACCAGAGCTTCTACCAGGCCCACGAGAACGGCCTCGCCTCGGCCGCCGGCGTCCTGGTGGTCATCGGCTCGATCGTCATCGCGACCTTCGCCCTGCGCGTGGTGTCGTCCCTGTTCCGAGAGGAGGCGTCCCGCGCATGAGCACCCTCGCCCCACGCATCCGGCAGCACCGGGGTGTCGGCGTCGGCCTGGTGGCCTGGCTGGCCGGCATCGTCTTCTTCTTCCCCATCGCCTGGATGGCTCTGACGTCCTTCCACTCCGAGGCGGACGCGGCGACCAACCCGCCCTCCTTCGGCGCCGCCCTCACCCTCGACGGCTACCGCGAGTTCTTCGGGGCGGGCGGCGGCGCGAGCCCCTGGCCGGCGCTGATCAACTCGGCGGTCGCCTCGATCGTCTCCACGCTCCTCGTCCTGGTCCTGGCCTTCCCGGCGGCCTACGCGCTGTCGATCCGGCGGGTGAAGAAGTGGACGGACGTCCTGTTCTTCTTCCTCTCCACGAAGATGCTGCCGGTCGTCGCCGGCCTGCTGCCGATCTACCTGTTCGCGAAGAACACCGGGATGCTGGACAACATCTGGTTCCTGGTCATCCTCTACACCTCCATGAACCTGCCGATCGCGGTGTGGATGATGCAGTCCTTCCTCGCCGAGGTCCCGGTCGCGGTGATCGAGGCCGCGCAGATCGACGGCGCCCGCCTCCCGACGATCCTCGCGCGCGTGGTCGCCCCGATCGCCCTGCCCGGCATCGCCGCCACCTCCCTGATCTGCTTCATCTTCAGCTGGAACGAACTTCTCTTCGCCCGAGTCCTGACGGGCGTGGTCGCCGAGACCGCCCCCGTCTTCCTGACCGGCTTCATCACCAGCCAGGGCCTGTTCCTGGCCAAGGTGTGCGCCGCGTCGCTCGTCGTCTCCCTGCCGGTGCTCGCCGCGGGGTTCGCCGCCCAGGACAAGCTGGTCCAGGGCCTGTCGTTGGGAGCCGTGAAATGAAGGCCGCCGTCATCGAGTCCGTGGGCCGCGCCGTCGTCACCGAGGTCCCGGACCCGACCCCGGGCCCCCGCGAGGTCGTCGTGGAGGTGGCCGCCTGCGGTCTGTGCGGCACCGATCTGCACATCCTCCAGGGCGAGTTCGCGCCCAAGCTGCCGATCGTGCCGGGCCACGAGTTCGCCGGCGAGGTGGTCGGCGTCGGCGCCCAGGTCACCGAGGTGTCGATCGGCGACCGGGTCGCGGTCGACCCCTCCCTGTACTGCCACGAGTGCCGCTACTGCCGGGACGGCCACAACAACCTCTGCGAGCGCTGGGCCGCGATCGGCGTGACCGTGCCGGGCGGCGCCGCGCAGTACGCCGTCGCCCCCGTCGCCAACTGCGTGAAGCTCCCGGAGCACGTCCGCACCCAGGACGCGGCCCTGGTCGAGCCCCTCTCCTGCGCGGTACGCGGCTACGACGTCCTGCGCTCGCGCCTGGGCGCCCATGTCCTGATCTACGGCTCGGGCACGATGGGCCTGATGATGCTGGAGCTGGCCAAGCGCACGGGCGCGGCGAGCGTCGACGTGGTCGACCTCAACCCGGCCCGTCTGGAGACCGCCCGGCGGCTCGGCGTCTCGGCCTCCGCCGCCAACGCCGACGAACTGGACCGCCCGCAGGGCTGGGACGTCGTCATCGACGCGACCGGCAACGCGGCGGCGATCCAGGACGGCCTGGAGCGGGTCTCGAAGGCGGGCACCTTCCTCCAGTTCGGCGTCGCCGACTACGCGACCCGGGTGACCATCGACCCGTACCGCATCTACAACCAGGAGCTCACCATCACCGGCTCCATGGCCGTCCTGCACAGCTACGAACGCGCGGCCGAACTGTTCGCGAACGGGGTGCTGGACCCGGAGGTCTTCATCAGCGACCGCCTTCCGCTCGACAGCTATCCGCAGGCGCTGGAGCAGTTCGCGGCGGGGGTGGGGCGGAAGATCGTGGTGGTGCCGTAGAAGTTCGGCGGTGCCGCGGAAGTTTAAGGGAACGGTAAAGCGGGGTCGTTCGTTCACCCGGCATGACAGCTATGACCCCTGGCTCGAACATCCCTCTTCCGGTCTCCCGGGTGGCGGTGGACGTCGCCGCCCCGGTGCGGCTCGACGTGTCGGGCCTGCTGCTGACGGGCGACGGCAAGGTGCGCTCCGACGACGACTTCATCTTCTACAACCAGCCGAACGGCCCGGGTGTGACGTACCGCTCCGGCGGCGGTACGTCCCCGGACGCGATCACCGTCGACACGGCCGCCGTGCCGCCGGGCATCGAGAAGATCGTGGTCACCGCGAGCCCGGACGCCGCAGGTCAGACCTTCCAGGGCATCGAGCCGACGGCGACGATCCGCAACGCGGACGACGGCTCGGTACTGGCCACGTTCACGCCCCCGCAGCTGGGCACGGAGACGGCCCTGGTGGTCGTGGAGATCTATCTGCGGGGCGGCGCGTGGAAGGCCCGCGCGGTCGGCCAGGGGTACGCGAACGGGCTGGCGGGCATCGCGACGGACTTCGGTGTGACGGTGGAGGAACCGGCGGCACCGGCCCCGCAGCCGACGGCGCCCGTGGCGGCCCCGCCGGTCCCCGCCGCACCTCCCGCGCCGCCCGCTCCGCCCGCCCCCGGCACCGGGAAGATCAACCTGGACAAGGGCAGAGTCAGCCTCCAGAAGAACCAGACCGTGTCCCTGGTCAAGGGCGGCAGCCCGCTGCTCTCCCAGGTGAAGATGGGCCTGGGCTGGGAGCCGGCGTTCCGCGGCAAGGACATCGACCTGGACGCCTCGGTCATCGCCTACGGCCCGCAGCGCAACCACATCGACAGCTGCTACTTCGGCAAGCTGTCCATCCTCAACGGCGCCATCAAGCACTCCGGGGACAACCTCACGGGTGAGGGAGGCGGCGACGACGAGGTGATCGTGGTCGACCTCGGCCGGATCCCCCCGGAGGTCACCGGCCTGGTCTTCACGGTCAACTCCTTCTCCGGCCAGAAGTTCACGGAGGTCGCCAAGGCCTACTGCCGGCTCCTGGACGCCAGGACCGACGAGGAACTGGCCCGCTTCGACCTCACCAACGCCGAGGCACAGACGGGCGTGATGATGGCGAAGCTGGTCCGGCAGTTCTCGGGCGAATGGGACATGACGGCGATGGGCTCGTTCGTAAAGGCCCGCACGGTACGCAACATGGTGAAGCCGGGAGCGGAAGCCCTGTAGTTCCCTCAGCCGCGGGCAGTCGTGCCTCCCCCAGTGCCTTAAGGGCCTGGGGGCACCCCCAGGCGGCACGGGTGGGCGCGGGCGGCACCCCGCAAGCGCGGGCAAGCGCACCCACCCCCGCCCAGCCCCAGCACCGCCCACCACGCACTCACGGCCACATACTCACGCACGGCGGCCGCACACTCACGGCCGCAACCCCTCCGTCAGCAGCTCCAGATACCGCCGGATCTGCTTCCCCTGCCCGTTCGCCAGTTCCGACGCCGTGGCCACCCCGTGCGCCAGCCGCAGCAGATCGATCGCCTCGATATCCTCCCGCAGTGTCCCCTCCGCCTTCGCCGCGTCCGCCAACCGCGTCGCCGAGCCCCGGACCGTCGTGCCGCAGGCCGTGAGCATGGCCGAGCTGCCGTCGGTGACCGCCGACCCCAGCAGGGCCTTCAGGCCACGTACCTGGAGGGTGGCGACGCACAGTTCGTTCAGCCACTCCGTGAGCGCCGCTCCCGGCGCCAGCTCCGCCGCGAACTCGTCGGCCTTGGCAGCCAGTCCCTCCAGCCGGTCGGCCAACGCGGCCTCCAGCAGCGCCTGCCGCGTCGGGAAGTGCCGGTAGAGCGTGCCGGAGCCGACGCCCGCCCGTTTGGCGATGTCGTCCAGCGACGCGTTCTCACCATGCTCGGCGAAGGCCTCGACGGCCACCTTCAGCAAGCGCTCGTAGTTGCGGCGAGCATCCGCGCGCATCGGCCTGACCTGCGTCATCCAGTTACTCCTTGCGAACCGGGGACCCTCTCCGTATCTTAGCGAGCACTAAACGGAGACAGTCCCCGGTTATCGCCGTGTGCTCCCCGGGCAGTCCGCCTGCCCGTACGCGCCCGTGCCCGCGCCCGGGGACGCCCAGAACGGGAGAACCTCATGTCCGCCCCGTCCAGCCCGTCCGCACCGTCCACGGCCGCCGGCCCGCCCGCCTCCTCGCACCCCGCAAGGCTCCGCTCCGCCCTCCTCGTCATCGTCACCGCGTACATGATGGTCGGCGTCGACTCCACCGTCGTCAACGTCGCCCTGCCCGACATCCAGCAGGACCTGGGGTTCAGCCGCACCGGTCTGTCCTGGGTGCTCAACGCCTACACCCTCGCCTTCGGCGGTCTGTTACTGCTCGGCGGGCGGGTCGGCGACATCGCCGGCCGCCGTCGTACGCTCGGCACCGGCGCACTGCTGTTCGCACTCTCCTCGTTCCTCGGCGGGGTCGCGGGCGAGGGCTCCTGGCTGCTCACCGCACGGGCCCTGCAAGGCGTCGGCGCGGCCCTGATCGCCCCCAGCACCCTGGCCCTGATCACCACCAACTTCCCGCCGGGACCGCGCCGCCACCACGCCCTGAGCGTCTACTCCTCCATGGCCGGCATCGGCGGCTCCGTCGGACTGGTCCTGGGCGGCATGCTCACCTCGTGGGCGTCCTGGCGCTGGGCCCTGCTCATCAACGTCCCCATCGGCATCGCCCTGTTCCTGGCCCTGCCCCGCTTCGTGGCCGAGGCCCCGCGGCACGCGGGCCGCTTCGACCTCGCGGGCGCGCTGACCGGGACGGCCGGGATGAGCTCGCTGGTGTACGCGTTCATCCGGGTCTCCGAGGAGGGCTGGAGCGACACCCAGGCCCTGCTCGGGTTCGGTTGCGCGGTCGCGCTGCTCCTCGGCTTCGCACTGATCGAGTCCCGGGCCGGCCAACCCATCATGCCGCTGCGGCTGTTCGCCGACCGCGACCGGGCGGGCGGCTATCTCACCGTCATGCTGCTGCCCGCGGGCATGTTCGGCGCCTTCTACTTCCTCACCCTCATCTGCCAACAGGTCCTGGAGTACAGCCCGTTGCGTGCCGGGTTCGCGTTCCTGCCCATGACCCTGACGATGTTCGCGGTGGTACGGGTGCTGCCCCGGCTGCTGGCCCGCTTCGGGGCCAAGCCGCTGATGCTCACCGGCATCGTCCTGCTCGCCCTCGCCGGCGGCTGGCTGTGGCGGTTGCGGCCCGGGGACGGTTACGCCACCGGGCTGCTCGGCCCGCTGCTGTTGCTGGGCGCGGGGGTCGGCCTGAGCTTCATGCCGCTCAACGCGACCATCCTCGCCCGCATCGAACCCCGGGAGGCGGGGGCCGCCTCCGGTCTCCTGCAGACCCTGCAGTGGCTGGGCGGCACCCTCGGACTCGCCGTCCTGGTCACGGTGTACGGCACGGTGACCCGGCACACGACCGGCACCCCCGCCGAGATCCTCACCCACGGCGCCGCCCGCGCCTTCGGCATCGGCTCGCTGGTCGCGGTGACCGCGTTCCTGGTGGCGGCGCTCGTGATCACGAGCCCACGCGAGCGGACGCCGTAGCCGGGGCTACATCTTCGTCGCCCCCGCCGCCAGGTCGCGCAGGAAGTGCCGGGCGCCGATCAGGAACACCACGATCAGCGGGAGCACGCTCATCAACGCCCCCGCCATCACCACCGCGTAGTCCGTGTTGTAGGCGACGTTGAGGTTGGCGAGGGCGACCTGGAGGGTGACCTTGTCGGGGTTGACCATGACGACCAGCGGCCAGATGTAGTCGTTCCAGAGGCTGATGAAGGTGAAGATGCCGAGGAACGCGAGTGCGGGCCGGAACAGCGGCAGCGCGACCTGCCAGTAGATGCGGAAGAAGCCGGCCCCGTCGATGCGCCCGGCGTCGAGGAGTTCGTCGGGCAGGGAGTTCTGCGCGTACTGGCGCATCCAGAAGATGCCGAAGGCGTTGGCCGCCCCCGGGACGATCAGCGCCTTGAGGGTGCCGGCCCAGCCGAAGTGGGCCATGGTGACGAACTGCGGCACCAGGGACAGCTGCGCCGGGATCATATAGGTGGCCAGCAGGATGCCGAACAGGATCCTCTTGCCCGGGAACTCGTACTTGGCGAAGGCGAAGGCGGCCAGGGAGTCGAAGAACAGCACGAGCAGGGTGCCGACGGTGGCCACCACGACCGTGTTGAAGAGCGAGGTGAAGAAATCGATCCGGTGGATCACCTCCCGCATGTTGTGCAGGAGGTGGCCGCCGGGCACCAGCCGGGGCGGGTAGGCCAGGATGTCCGGGGTGGTGAGGGAGGCCATCACCACCAGCCAGTAGAACGGGAACAGCGAGACCAGCACCCCGAGGAGCAGGGCGACGCGGACGGCGATCCGGGTGGTCCGGCTGCCTGACCCGATGGCGAGACCCGCGTTCGAGGACGGGTGTTCAGCGGCCACGGCCGGCCTCCTTGCCCAGCGGGATGCCACGGCGGTCGTCGCGGTCCGAGCCGGACACCAGCCGCCAGTTGATGATCGCGAACAGCGCGATGATCGCGAAGAGCAGCCAGCCCATCGCCGCGCCGTAGCCGAACTGGTGGTCGTTGAAGGACTTCTGCCACAGATAGAGCACGATGGTCATGCCTTCCTGGCCGGGACCGCCCGCGGTGCCCGGGTCGTCCGAGTAGAAGAGCACCTGCGGCTCGGTGAAGATCTGCAGGCCGTTGATGGTGGACGTGATGACGGCGAACAGGATCACCGGCCGCAGCTGCGGCACCAGCACCCGGAAGAGCAGCTGTCTGCTGCCGGCTCCGTCGACCCGGGCGGCCTCGAACAGCTCGGTGGGGATGGCCTGGAGACCGGCGAGGAAGATCAGCGCGTTGTAGCCCACCCACCGCCAGACGATCATGAGGGCGATCGCCGACTTGATGCCCAGCGCCGAGGTCAGCCAGCTGACGCCGTCCACCCCGACCGCCCTGAGCAGCGAGTTGGCGAGACCCGCCTGGGCGAAGACCGAGCCGAACACGATCGTCATCGCGACCATCGAGGTGACGTTCGGGACGAAGTACGCCACCCGCCAGGCAGCGGAGAACCGCGTCTGCGAGTGCAGCAGGAAGGCGAGGACCAGCGCCAGGAACAGCATCGGCACCGTGGACAGGAACCAGATCTCGAAGGTGTTGAGGATCGAGTGCCAGAACACCGAGTCGTGCAGCAGCCAGTAGTACTGCCGGAAGCCCACGGACTTCATGTCCCCGATGCCGTCCCAGTCCTGGAAGGACAGGTACAGCGAGAAGCCCACCGGGAACGCGCCGAAGACGGCGAAGAGGACGTAGTACGGCGAGATGGCGGCGTACGACGGAAGGTGGCGCCGCCACCGGCCGCGCGGGGCCCGCGCGCGGACCGTCTGCGCGGTGCCACCGGACGCCTGTGCCTCTGCGACGGCGGCCATGTCAGCTCACCCCCCGCTGGGCGAGCGCGGTCCTGGACGCGTCCATGGCGTCACGCCACGCCTTGTCGGGGTTCTTGCCGAGCGTCTCCACGTTCGTCAGCTCCTGGTAGACCGGGGTGTTGGCGGTGTTCTCGTAGGCGCTGAAGAAGATGACCGGGGCCTTCTCGGCGGCCGGCCCGAAGACGTCGACGGGGATCTGACCGCCGAAGAAGGGGTCGGGCCTGCGCATCGCCGGCTTGTCGTAGGCGGCCGGGGTGGTGGGGAACAGCGCCATCTCCTGATAGCTCCTGAGCTGGTTCTCCGGCCCGAGCATCCACTTCAGGAAGGCGAACGCCCCTTCCGGGTCACGGCAGTAGCGGGTGATGCCGACGTACGAACCGCCGTAGTTCGCCGGGCCGCCCGGCATCGTGGTCAGCCGCCACTTCCCCGAGGTCTTCGGCGCGGTGTCCTTGAGGCCGTTGATGTACCAGACGGCGGTGTTCATGGTGGCGATCCGGCCGCCGCCGAGCGCGGAGTTGAAGTCGGGTGTGGCGTCCAGGGTGCGGGCGCTCAGCCCCTGCCGGCAGGTCTCCACGGCCAGGTCCCAGGCGCGCTTGACGTGCTCCTGGTCGCCGATGAAGTGGTTGTCGGCGTCGACGAACTGCTTGGGGCTCTGGTACAGCGCCATCCGGAAGACGTAGGCGATCTGCGAGATCAGGTAGGGCCTGCCGGGCGCCTTCGCCTTGAGCGTCCTGCCGACGTCGAGGTACTTCTCCCAGGTCGAGGTGGCCTCCGCGACGTCGGCCGGTTCCGTGGGCAGACCGGCCTTCTCGAAGAGGTCGCGACGGTAGTAGAGCGCGGTGGGGCCGGCGTCGAGCGGGAAGCCGATCATCCGGCCGGACGGGCTGGTGCAGCTCTTCCACTTCCAGGCCAGGTACTCGTCCTGGACCGCCTCCGCGCCGAGGTCCTTCAGATCGAGGAACTCGTTCTCGTCCGGGAAGTAGTCCCCGATCGGGGAGTTCAGGCAGGCCAGGTCAGGCACATAGGCGCGGGCCGCCATGACCGTGCGCAGCCTGCCCCGGTAGTCGCCGGCGATCGGCGCGCCCTTCACCTTCAGCCCGGGGACTCCGGGAACCCCGCGTGCGGAGGTGGCGAGCAGTCTGTCGCTCAACGAGCCGTTCCAGTACCAGATCGTCAGGTGGTCGGTGCCCGCGGAGATCGAGCCGCTGCCCGTCCCGCATCCCGACAGACCCAGCAGGGCGGCACCCGCGCCGCCCAGGGAGGCCCCCAGCAGTCGTCTGCGGGAGATCGTTCGGTGTGGTGCCATGGGCGCGCACTCGCCTTTCCGGAGCAAGGGGAGGACAACGATGTCGGAGGCCCCGTGAACGTTCACGTGAACGTTGCCGACGAGTATTGGGGTGGCCGAAAAGGTCAGTCAAGAGACGTGCAAGCGCGATCTGTTGACGTGGTGTCAGAGGTGTACGACGCCTCAGGCCGAGGCGCGCACCACCAGCTCGGGGATCACCCAGGCGTCCGCGCCGGTCAGCGGCTCCTCGCCGGCCCTGAGCCGGGCGAGCTGTTCGACGGCCAGCCGGCCGAGGCGGCGCTTGTCGATGTGCAGGGTGGTGAGCGCGGGCTCCACGAGCTCGCCGAGCGAGAGCCCGTCGAAGCCCAGCACGGCCAGGTCGTCCGGCACACGCAGCCCGTGCCGCCGGGCGGTCCGGATCGCGCCGATGGCGATGAGGTCGTTGAAGCCGACCACGGCGGTCACCTCGGGCTGCTTGGCCAGCAGTCGAGCCATCCCGGCCTCGCCGCCCGCCACGCTGTGCTCGGGGCAGAGCACGATCCAGTCCTTGTCGACGGGGAGGCCGTGGCGCCGGACCTCGTCGAGGAAGGCCGTCCGGCGGGGGCCGGGCGCGGAGAGCCCGTCGCCGTCCAGCAGGCCGATCCGGCGGTGCCCCGCCGCGACCAGATGGGCGACGCCCTGCTCCAGACCGGCGGCGACATCGATGCCGACGGCGCCGAACCGGGTCTGCTGCGGCCCGCGTTCGAGCAGCACGAGGGGCACCCCGCCCAGCAGGCGGGCGAGTTCCGCGTCGTCGTTCTTGAAGTAGCCCACGACCGCGTCCGCCTGGTGCGAGAGCACGTCGAGCGCCTCGCGTTCGCGGTCGGCGTCGGTGCGGGAGTCCCACACCACGACTTGCCAGCCGCGCTGCTCCGCCGCCTCCAGCACACCCGCGGCGACCTCGGGGAAGAAGGGGTTCATCAGGTCCGGGATCACCAGCCCGGTGGTCACCGCGCCCTTGCGGACCATGCCGCGGGCGAAGCGGCTCGGCCGGTAGTCCAGCAGCCGGGCCGCCTCCAGGACGCGTTCCTTGGTGACCGGGTCGATCTCGCCCTTGTCGTTGACGGCGCGGGAGACGGTCTGGCGGGAGACGCCGGAGAGGCGGGCGACGTCATGGATCGTGGCGCGACGCGGAGAGCCGTCCGGCTGCCCGGCGCGCGACTTCCGTTGTTGATCGTCCGCCTGCACGGTGTGCACTGTATCGCTGGTCGGCCGTGTGCCGTCTGCGGGCGGGTGGGGGCCGGCCGTTCCGCAGAGGCTCGGCCCCAGGAGTCGTCGGTATGAGGGGCAGAAGCACTGTCCCGGATCGCGTCACGCGAGGGGCGCTCAGCGCCTCGTCTCGTACCTGGTCAGGATCACGCCGCAGGGAAGCGTCCGCGTCTCCACCAGGTTCAGGTTCACCCAGCTGTCCAGCGCGGTGAAGAACGGTGTGCCGCCGCCCACCAGGACCGGCGCGGTGGCCAGCACGTACTCGTCGATCAGCCCGGCCCGCATGGCCGCCCCGGCGAGCGTCGCGCCGCCGATGTCCATCGGGCCGCCGTCCTCGGCCTTGAGCCGGGTGATCTCGGCGACCGCGTCGCCGGTGACCAGGCGGGTGTTCCAGTCGACCTTGTCGACCGTCGAGGAGAACACCACCTTCGCCATGTCCCGCCAGCGGCGGCCGAACTCGATCTCCGCCGGGGTGGCGCCGGGCTGCTGGTCGACGGTCGGCCAGTAGGGGCTCATCGTGTGCCACAGCTTGCGCCCGTACAGCGACAGGTCGGTCGTCTGC
Source organism: Streptomyces sp. NPDC048277 (assembly GCF_040652235.1). Classification (NCBI taxonomy): domain Bacteria; kingdom Bacillati; phylum Actinomycetota; class Actinomycetes; order Kitasatosporales; family Streptomycetaceae; genus Streptomyces; species Streptomyces sp. NPDC048277. The sequence goes on along the minus strand of NZ_JBEZLQ010000002.1, from coordinate 531,212 downwards.
AACTGGTCGGACCAGAACTGGAACAGTTCGTCGCTCGGCACGCTCCAGCCGATGTCGTCGCCGGGCGCGGCGATGTAGCCGTCGAGGCTGAGGTTCATGGCGTAGATCAGTTTCCGCATGGCGCCGGCCTTCCGTGAGTCGGTCTCACACGTACAGACCGGCGCGGCGCGGGAAACTCATCGGTCCGGCTCCGTCCCGGTCACCACGGTGAACTGTTGTTGCGGGTCATGACGTTGTTGACGTGGCGTCGGTCAGTGGTTTCTGAGGGTAGGCGCGGAGCACCAGGGACGTGGTGACCGGGCCGTAACGGGCCAGCGCGTCCACTACTTCTTCGAGCCGTTCTGCCTGCGGGCAGTAGACGTCGAAGATGAGGCAGTCCTCCCCGGTGACTCTGAGGGTGGAGGCGATCTCAGGAGTCCGGGAGGCGAAGTCCAGGGCGCGCGCGAGGTGGGCGTGCGTAGTGCGCAGCCGGACAACCGCGTGAATGTTCAGACCGAGGGCCACCGGGTCGACCGCGGCCTGGTAACCGGTGATGACCCCGTTCTTCTCCAGCCGCTGGATGCGCGCGCCGGCCGCGGGCTGCGAGAGTCCGACACGGCGTCCCACTTCCGCGCCGGTCAGCCTGCCGTCGGTCTGGAGCAGGGCGAGGATGTCCCGGTCTATCCGGTCGAGTGATTCCATTGTCGTCCGCACCACTTTCCTTGAGATCACTTGCGCCACTGCCGCAGTCCTGATGCATCCAACAGAATCGGAGCCAGACGCCCCCGCGGTCCCGGGGAGCGACGAGTGAAATGGTGGTGGGAAGTGGTCGCGTACGTCATCATCCCGGGCATCGACGGCTCGGACGAACAGCACTGGCAGACCTTGTGGGAGCGGCAGTGGGGCACCTCAGCGGTGAGGATCGCCCCTGCCTCGTGGTCCGCCCCCGACCTGCCGGACTGGATCGACGCTGTCCAGGAGGCATACGACGAAGCCTCCCGGCGGAACAGCCGGGTGGTGCTGATAGCCCACAGCCTGGGCTGCTGGGCGGCATCCGCCTGGCTGACCAGGAACCCTTCGAGTCCGACGGGCGGCGCGTTCCTGGTCGCGCCGCCCGACCCGTCCGGGCCGGCGTTCCCGCGCGAGGCGGCTGCGACGTTCACCGAGGTGTCGGCACAGCCCTTGTCGTGCCCGGCCCTGGTGGTGGGCAGCACCAACGACCCGTACTGCACCCCCGAGGCAGCCGCCGGCTTCGCGGCACGGTGGAAGGCGGGATGGCATCCGGCGGGCGCGTGCGGCCACATCAACTCCGCCGGCGGCCTGGGCTCGTGGCAGTACGGCCGTGAACTCCTGGACTCGCTGACCCCTGGTTGATCAACCATGGCGCACAATCCGGGATCCCTTCAGAACAGCGCGCTGTACGCGTTCAGCGCCGGCTGCCCGCCCAGGTGGGCGTAAAGGACCGTGGCACCGGCGTCGATCTCGCCGCGCTCGACCAGGTCGATCATGCCCGCCATCGACTTGCCCTCGTACACCGGGTCCGTGACCATGCCCTCCGTCCGGGCCGCGAGGCGCATCGCCGCCAGGGTGGTGTCGTCCGGGATGCCGTAGATGCCCGCGTGGTAGCGCTCGTCGAGTTCGACGTCGTCGACAGTCAACTCGCGCTTGAGGCCTATCAGTTGCCCGGTCCGGTCGGCGATCCGGGCGACCTGTTCGCGGGTCTCGGTGGGCTTGGCCGAGGCGTCGATGCCGATGACGCGGCGGGCGCGGCCGCCCGCCTCCGCCAGCGCGGCGAAGCCCGCGACCATGCCGGCCTGGGTCGACCCGGTCACCGAGCAGACGATCACCGTGTCGAAGAAGACGCCCAACTGCTGTTCCTGCTCGGCGACTTCGTATGCCCAGCCCGCGAAACCGAGGCCGCCGAGCGGGTGGTCGGAGGCGCCGGCCGGGATGGCGTACGGCTTGCCGCCCGACTCCTCGACCTCGCGCAGCGCCAGTTCCCAGCTCTCCTTGAACCCGATCCCGAACCCGGCCCGCACGAGCCGTACGTCGGCCCCGGCCAGCCTGCTGATCAGGATGTTGCCGACCTTGTCGTACACCGAGTCCGGCCACTCCACCCAACTCTCCTGCACCAGCACGCACTTGAGCCCGGCGCGGGCGGCGACGGCGGCGACCTGGCGGGTGTGGTTGGACTGCACCCCGCCGATGGAGACGAGGGTGTCGCAGCCCTTGGCCAGCGCGTCCGCGACGAGGTACTCCAGCTTGCGCGTCTTGTTCCCGCCGTACGCGATCCCGGAGTTGCAGTCCTCCCGCTTGGCCCAGAGCGCGGCGCCGCCGAGGTGGACGGTGAGCCGCTCCAGCGGATGCACGGGCGAGGGGCCGAAGAGGAGCGGGTAACGGTCGTAGGAGGAAAGGGACATGGGGCGCCTCCTGGCAGGGTGGTCAGTCGGTGGTGTCGTCGTCGACCAGGTCGGAGAGGGTGTTCCAGATGTCGGCCGTGACCCGGACCGCCGCCTCGGTGTCACCGGCCGCGCAGGCCTCGATGAGCCGTTCGTGCAGGCCCGCCGAGCGGCAGGAGCCGCCCTCGCCGAAGCGGCGGCGCTCCAGACGGCGGATGAGCGGGGTGTAGCGGGCGACGGTGGCGGCGGCCGCGCGGTTGCCGCTCCCCCGCACCAGTACGTCGTGCAGCTCGTCGTCGGCGCGCAGGGCCTCGTCCACGTCACCGGCGCGTACGGCGGCGGCGAACCGTTCGTTGGCCGCGCGCATCACGTCCAGGTCGGCGTCCCGCAGCCGGGGTACGGCGGCCCGGGTGACCAGTTCGTGCATGGCGCCGACCACGGCCGCCGCGTCCCGTACGTCGGCGGCCACGACCGGGGTGACCCGGGTGTAGCTCTGCGGCTTGCTCTCCAGGAGCCCCTCGTCGACGAGCCGGGCGAACGCCTCCCGCACCGGCGCCCGGGACAGCCCGAGCCGCTCCGCGAACTCGGCGTCACGGACCACCGCGCCGGGTTCGATCTCGCCGGCGACGATGGCGTCCCTGATCGCGGTGTAGGCGCGGTCCCGGAGCAGGGTGCGGGGCAGGGGTTGTAGGGCCTCCATGAACTGAAATGTTAGATGTCAGTTTGCTGCCGAGGCAAGGCTTGGTGGGCGAGGCGCATCCTTGGCACTCGGCTGGCCCGAGGCTCTGAGCCTCAGCCGTGGGGGGGCTTCGCTGAGCATGTGCGGGGTGCCCTCGGGTTCTGGGGTGTGGGTGCGATGTCGTTGCAGCCGAGGAATTTTCAGCGGATTCCGGTGAGGACGGTGCAGACAGCGCGAGCAGCGTGCCCAAAGGGCACTGCGGCGATGCTCATCCGGGACCGGCTCGATGTCCTGTTCGGGGACGAGGAGTTCGCCGGACTGTATCCCGACGCTGGCAGGCCGGGGCTGTCCCCGGGCAGCTGGCGCTGGTGTTGGGGCTGCAGTTCGCGGAGAACCTCTCCGACCGGGCGGCGGACGCTGTCCGCACCAGGATCGACTGGAAGTACTCACTCGGCCTTGAGCTGGAGGATCCGGGGTTCGATCACTCGGTGCTGTGCGAGTTCCGGGCGCGACTGGCTGAACAGGACGGCGCCGCTGACCGACTGCTGCATGTGATGCTGGAGCGTCTGACGGAGGCCGGTCTGCTCAAGGCCGGGGGCCGGCAGCGCACGGATGCCATCCATGTGCTGGCCGCGGTGCGCCGCCTCAGCTACCTGGAGCTGGTCGGGGAGGCACTTCGGGCGGCGCTGGAGGAGCTGGCCGAGGCCGCTCCCACCTGGCTGGCACCGCTGATCGAGCCCGAGTGGGCCAAAAACGGTACGGGCGCCGGGTGGAGATCGGGAAGCTGCCGGGCGGGAAGGCGGCCGTGACCGCCCGGGCCGAGGAGTTCGGCCGGGACGGGCAGAAGACCCTCACCGCCGCCTGGACCGCCTGTGCCCCACCCCGCCTGCGGGTTCTTCCGCAAGTGGAGATCCTGCGCCAGGTCTGGGTCCACCACTACTTCTGGGACGTGGACGGATCGCTGCGCCGGCGGGACGGCCACGCCCTGCCACCTGCCTCGCTGCGGTTCGACTCGCCTTATGACACCGATGCGCACTGCTGCGTCAAACGGGACACCGCCTGGAGCGGATATCGGACACATTTCACGGAAACCTGCGACGAAGAGCGCCCCGAGGTAGTGGTCCATGTCGCCACCACCATCTCCACCGCCAGGACATCGAGCTGACCGACACCATCCACGATGGGCTGGCCGGGCGGCAGTTGCTGCCCGCGGAGCACGTCGTGGATTCCGGCTACGTTTCACCGGCACGCATCGACCGGGCCCAGCGCGTGCACGGCATCACCCTGCTCGGCCCGGTCGTCACCGACCACAGTGCCCAGCCCAAGGCCGGTTCGGGCTTCGGTGAAGCAGCCTTCGCCATCGACGGGGACAACCAGCACGCGGCCTGTCCGCGCGGAGCCACGAGCGCGTCCTGGACCAAGCTGAACATCAAGGACCACACCTATCTGCAGGCCCGGTTCGCCGAGGCGGACTGCCGAGTCTGCCCAGACCATGCCCAGTGCACCACTTCAGCCACCCGGCTCCGGTGCATCGCCGTGCTGCCCCAGCCCCTGCACGAGATCCAGACGCGCAACCGACTCGACCAGCAAAGCGAGGAGTGGCGCCGCCGCTATGCCATCCGGGCCGGCGGCGAGGCCACCCTCTCACAGAACGTCCGCGTTCACGGCCTGCGCCGTTCCCGTTACCGGGGCCTGGCCCATACTCACGTCCAGCACGTCCTCACAGCCCTGGCCTGCAACGTCACCCGGGTCTCCGATTGGATATCCAGCACCCCCAGAACCCGCCGCATGACCCCGCCGACATCACCAACAGAGTCCCCGGTATTGAGGTTAGGCCAACGGCTCATCGCGTCACCCGCCGTAGAAGGACCACTTCGACGTGCTGCTAGAATCGGTCGTCACGTAGGTGGTCCCGTCGTTCGCAAGATGGGCGTTCAACCATCTGCCGGTCTGCCGATCCTGCACGTAAACATAGCCATTGCCCGCGTCAGTGTAATCCCAATTCTGGTAATTACCACCGTTGCATTCCAGATAGTACACGTCGCCGGATGAGTTGCTGTCGAGGCACTGATGCGTGTAGGCCTTTACGATATTGGCCCCCACTCGGTCCCACAGCTGATTTTCGTAGTCTTGGCCACATGGAATAAAAGACACGGAGAGATTGCTATTGCCGGTTATGCACCGACCGTACCAGTAGTCCTTTACATAGGTGTTATCGCCGGTCGCGCTTGCAGTGGGTGCGAACAGCCCTGCACTGACGGCCATGGCCGCGCCTGTCGTGATGGCGACCTGGAGCACCTTCTTGAATTTCCGATTCATAAATGATCCCCTATTCGAGGTTCAGCAAATTCGGATTTCCGGATGAACGATCTCGACGATATCGCAAGCCCCACGTGCGTTTCAAGATCGTCTGAGGCTGGCTTCCGGGCCGGTGCGGCAACGCCCCGTCCGATGAGACGATGCAGGCGCCGGGCCTGCAACCATTCGGGCTTGCCCCAATACCGGTAACTTGGAGCTTTGGTGTTCGCTTGACCCGTTTGGGTTTGGTGGCGCCAATGAGGGTGATGGCCGTGGTGGGTGGGCGATCTGCGGCTCGGTGGACGGCACGTTCGAGGGGCCAGCCGGCGACTTTGCGTTTGATCACGCGAGGGTTGGCCCGGTGGCGTCGTCGTGGCAGGAGGCGTTCCAGGAGTTCAGCGTGGGTGGCTTTGACGGCGCGGAGGAGTCGGCTGGGGGAAACGCCGCCTGGTAGGTGACCTGGCGGCGCACAACCCGCAGTGAGCGGGCGAAGGAGATCCGGTCGGGATCCCGGTCGGCTTGCCGTGCGGCCTGGTGCATCAGGTGCCGCATGGCATGGTGGACGAGCAGGAAGCCGTAAAGTTCCTGTTCGGCCCCTTCAGGGTGCTGCGAACGCAGTACCAGGTGCGGCCCGCCGAGGTGGGTCTTGATTTCGTCCAGGGTGGACTCGAACTCCCATCGCTGAGCATAAAGGGCGGCCAGTTCCGCGGCCGGGGCCATGCGCGGGTCGAGGATCGTGGTCAGGAGCCGGTAGACGCCCTCACGGCCGGCGATGGTGTACTCCACCGCACGTACGGACACCCCGCGACGGGTGTGGTGGATGTCGCTGAGGTCGAAGATCTCGGTGAGGTAGGAGCCGTCCGGCAGTTGCTCGACCACCGGCAGCACGAGGTCTTTGCGTACTCGCCACAGAAGGTCCGCCCCCGTGGCCGCGGCTGCGCGCCACAGGTCCACGCTGCAGAAGCCGCGGTCGGCCAGCAGCAGCATCCCCGGCCGCAAGGACACCAGGACCGCCCGGGCCAGAGCCTGCTCTCCGGTGCGCAGAGCTCCGATCGCAGCACCGAAGACGGCGTGGGTACCGCACTCCACCAGGCCCACCATGCGCAACTGCGGGTAGCCGACGTCCTGTTCACCGCGCCCGGAGCGAGGTGGGCGGCCGAACGCCTCCACGTTCGACTTCGTGTCGGGCAGGTCGAACGTGGTGCCGTCGATCGCGGCCAGCCGTCAGTCGCGGTAGAAGGCGCCCTGAGTGTCCGGCGCGGCAACAGGACGGCACACCCGCACGAACAGCTCCCGCAGCGGCGCCACCCCCAGCCGGGACCTGGCTTCCAGATCGCCGCCGCACTCGGCACCACCCACGACGTACGCCAACGCCGAGCATCCTGCAGACCCGCGGTCAGCATTCGCGCGACCTCCTCATAGCTCTGCCCGGAGAACAGACACATCGCCAACACGAAGTAGACCACCAGTCGGGCCGGCAACAGCCGGTTCCGCCGCTGCACCCGCCCCTCTCCGCCAGCACCTCATCCACGAACGACTGGGGAAACGCCTGGTCAGCACCCCGACCGCGACCCGGTCCGACAACCGCTCACCAGATGACTTCAGTTGACCCGCTCTTGCCACACCAACAACGACCGAATTGCCCCTAAGTTACCGGTATTGAGGCTAGCGACGGAATATCTGCTACGGTGTGGCAACGCCTATCTTTTTATGTAGCTTGATCTTCACCTCTATGCCTGGTGCGTGAGCTGGCGAGCTCGTCCTGATCTCAGACATGAGGCCCTCCTCCAACACATCTGGACGGGACCCATGCTCGAAGTTCACGTCAACGCTTCCGGAAACGTGGCATACCTCATCGTCATGCTGATCACGGCAGCGTTCTGCTGCCGGAAGGCGCTCTCCAAGGCAATCCTTGGGTGGATCCGCAGCAGGAAGTAACCAGCGGGCCGCACATCACCTCACTGTGAGGTTCCACTTACTGTCCTTTCCAGCGGCACCGCTGGAAAGGACAGTAAGTCGGCACCGACAACAAGACCATTCACCACGAACAGGCCGGAGGGGCTTGTCATTACGCCGTACACACGTTGAGGCTCGGCCGGAGAAATACTTTTCACGCGATCCAGCGCCACAGACTGGTCGTACCCATGCATTTCGCTGCGCGCTGGAGGAACGTGCCCGACAGCGGTCACCAGTTGCTTCAGCCTGGATGCCTTGTAGCCAATGCGAAGATCCAGGATGCCACCGAGGCGGGCAAGTGCGGTGGCTCGTGAAACCTCCACGATATGGATTGGTCGCCGACTCACGACGGCATGACCATTGATCGAGTGGCTCGGCTTATGCGTTCTCTGATCGACGCGGACCCTGTTGCCAACGCCGAAGCGCAGGAGGCCATCAGACACCTGCATCGCCAGCACGGGTGACACGGTGGCGAACTCGACAGAACCGTGCAGAGTACCCCGAGGATTCACTCGCTGACGAACACAACCGTCGGTATCAATGAGCCCTGAAAGACAGCCGGCCCAGAAGTCACGACTCAGCGGGACATCGGGAAGCCGCTTTTCGTCGCACCGTTGCCCCCACACCTTGAAGCGACGGAGGCAGTCTGTGAGCGGATTGCGATGCCCCGCTCGGAACGGAAACCGCAGACGTACGATTGAACCCTGCGGAATCTCACGTACACCACATCCATGTTCCACCGCGAACTCACGCATGAACTGCACGGCGCCACCGAACGGATCCCCATGGAACTCGGGAGTGCAGGACGTCATGCCCCCGTCGCCGAGCATGGCACCGACGAAATATCCTTCACGCTCCTGCCCGCCCGCTCCAAAGTAACCAGCAGCCAATGAGAACGGTACTCGATCACCTGGAACGAGAGCATCGGATCGTTTCCATTCCCATGCTTGCCGCCCCGTTCGCCTTTGGGTCACCCACCGGTGATCAATTGCAGCTTCGATCACGCGACCGGAAACGAAGGCGATACGGCACACTTCTCGCATGCCGCCGTCGAACCAGCCGCCGGGAGCAACTGGAACAAGCTCGCCGACCGAATGATCTCGCGGACCCTGATTCGCCCCGTACCGGACCGGCCTGGTATCCCACTCTTTACTGAAGGAAAGCACGGAGAGGCGTCGCGCGACGACTTCTTCGATCGGGCGGGGCAAGCCATCCGGAAGCCACACTTGGGAGCCCTCTGCGATTCCTCCATGTGATTCCGCACCCATAACCGTCCCCCGCCTCGATCGACAACCAGCGCGAGATGTAAACGTTATTTCGAGGCGGGGGTGGATTCAGCAAATCGGATCAAGGTCACTCGTTCGAGCGACTCCGCCTCATCAGGGTCGCTGCCGCTTCCACGGCCCCGTGATCGCGAGCATGATGCCGGGCTCCTGGATGTTGGCGTACAGGGTCCTGCCGTCGGGCGAGAAGGTGACGCCGGTGAACTCGCTGTACTCCGGCTCCTCCTCGGTGCCGATGTTCAGTTCGTTGCGGGCGATGGGGTAGGTGCGGCCGGTGTCGGTGGCGCCGAACAGGTGCTGGAGGCCCTCGCCGTCCTCGGCGATGACCAGGCCGCCGTACGGGGAGACGGTGATGTTGTCGGGGCCGTCGAAGTTGCCTTCCGCGGACGGGTCCGGGTTGACGCCGATGAGGACCTTCAGGGTGAGGGTGCGGCGCTTGGGGTCGTAGAACCAGACCGCGCCGTCGTGCTGGACGGGGCTCTCGTCACGGGCGTAGGAGGAGACGATGTAGGCGCCGCCGTCGCCCCACCACATGCCCTCCAGCTTGCGGGCGCGGGTGACCTGGCCGGCGGTGAACTGCTTGCGGACGGAGGTCGTGCGCGCGTCGCGGTCGGGGACGTCCACCCAGTCGACGCCGTAGACGGTGCCGGTCTTCGTGGCGCGGGAGAGGTCGTCGACGAACTGGCCGCCGGAGTCGAAGCACTTGAAGGCCTGGAGGGTGCCCGCGTCGTCGGCGAGGGTGCGCAGCCTGCCGCGGCCGTGGTGGAAGCCCTCCGGCGGGGTCCAGCGGTAGAGCAGGCCGTTGGGGCCGGAGGCGTCCTCGGTGAGGTAGAGGTGGCCGCGCTTGGGGTCGACGACGACGGCCTCGTGGGCGTACCGGCCCAGCGCCTTGACCGGCTTGGGGTCGCGGTTGGCCCGGCGGTCCTCGGGGTCGACCTCGAACACGTAGCCGTGGTCCTTGGTCATGCCGTTGGCGCCGGCCTTGTCCTCGGTCTCCTCGCAGGTGAGCCAGGTGTCCCAAGGGGTGTTGCCGCCCGCGCAGTTGGTGGAGGTGCCGGCGATGCCGACCCACTCGGCGACATGGCCGCCGGGGCGGACCTCGACGACCGTGCAGCCACCGGAGGCGGCGGGGTCGTAGACGAGGCCCTCCGTGAGCGGAACGGGGTGGGCCCAGGCGGACCGCGGGCCCTTCAGCTCGTGGTTGTTGACGAGGAGGGTGGCGCCGCGGGGGCCGTCGAAGGTGGAGGTGCCGTCGTGGTTGGAGGGGGTGAACTCGCCCGACTCCAGCCGGGTCTTCCCGCTGTACGTGATGATCTCGTACGTGAAGTGGGCGGGGAGCGCGAGGATGCCGTCGGGGTCGGCGACCAGCGGGCCGTAGCCGACCCCGCCGTGTGCGTCGGCCGACGCGGCGTCGGCGGACTCGGTGGCGGCGAGGGCGTTCGGGGCGGTGGCGAGGGCGCCGACGCTGCCCGCCAGCGCGACACCGGCCCCGGTGAGCGCGGTTTTGCCGGCAAAGTCCCTGCGGGTGAGCGACATGGTGTCTCCTGTGACGGTGGGCGTGCCGTGGAGGGTGGCGGACCTCGAGTCGGCGCACACGCTCCCGGCCACCGTTGAACACCGGTTGAACGCAGGGCTACATCGATGTCGGTTGTTCCATGAACCCGTCTACACCGCCCCGCAGAAACCCAAAGTCCCGCCCAAGAACGCACCATAGAGGGCAACGTTTTCCCCACGGGACTCACCCGCCACTACCCCCCGTGCTGCGACCGCGCCTTGAAGGCCGCCTTCCGGGCCTCCTTCGCCACCTTCTTGTCCGGGTGCAGGCGGCCCATCGCCTCCAGGACGTCGGCCGTGTCCGGGTGGTCCACCCGCCATGCCTCGGCGAAGAACCCGGCGTGCTGCTGGGCCAGCCCCTCGACCAGGGCCTGGAGTTCCTCCGAGTTCCCTTCGGCGGCCAGCTGCGCGGCCACCGTGTCGATGGTCAGCCAGAAGATCATGTCCTGGGAGGGCGCCGGTACGTCGGCGGCGCCGCCCTCGGCCAGCCAGACCCGGGCCAGGCCCCCCAGTTCGGGGTCGTCGAGGACCTCGCGGAGCGCCGGTTCGGCCTCGGGGCCGACCAGGGACAGCGCCTGCTGGCAGCGGAGCCGGCGCAGCGGCGCTCCGGCGTCCTCACCGCGCGCGGCCGCCAGCAACTCCCGTGCCGCGGACAGCGATTCGCGGCTCGCCAGCCACTGCTCGGTCTCGGCCTGCGCGGCGCCCTGCGGGAACGCGGCCGTCCCGTCGAGCAGCGCGTCCGCGCCCTTGTCGGCGAGTTCCCCGACCGCCGGCGCCACGAAGCCCGCCTCCAGCAGCCGCGCCCGCAGTCCGTACGCGCCGAGCGGGGTGAGCCGCACCATGCCGTACCGGGCGACGTCGGCCTCGTCGACCGGTCCCGCCGCCGGCTCCTCCTCCACGTCGGCCATGAGCGTCTCGTCGACCGGCTGGTACTCGACCAGGCCGATCGGCTCCAGCGCCCGGAACTGGTCGTCGAGCCGCATCATCGCGTCGGAGACCTGTTCGAGGACGTCATTGGTCGGCTCGCCCATGTCGCTGGGCACGATCATCGACGCGGCGAGCGCGGGCAGCGGCACCGGCGCCTCGCCGGGGCCGCCCTCGCTCACGGTCAGCAGGTAGAGGTTGCCGAGGACGCCGTCGAGGAAGTCGGCCTCCCCCTCGGGGTCCCAGCCGAGTGACGAGAAATCGACCTCGCCGCCCTCGTCGAGCGCGTCGACAATTCCGTCCAGGTCGGGCACGCTCGCGTCGGCGATCACGGTCTCCAGCGCGGCCTGCCAGACCGCGAGGACGTCATGCGGGGAGCCCCCGGTGAGCAGCGTCAGCTCCTCCCCCGCGGCCACGGCCCCGGCGTCCTCGTCGGCGATCTCGACGAGCCCGGCGTCCAGGGCGACCCGCCAGGCCTCGCCGGCGTACGCGGCGGCGTCGTCCCCGGTGAGGCCGAGCAGTTCGGCGGCGGCCGGGAGCTGTTCCTCGACCAGTTCGCCACCTGCGTCGACGCGGGTGTCGGGGCCGGCCCAGCGGGCGAGCCGGGCGGCCCGGGAGAGCAACGGTGTGGACAGCGCGGCGTGCGCCAGCTCCGCTTCGGGACGCAACCGCACCGGCGGCAGGGGGGCGCTGTCTGACATCGGCTGGTTCTCCTCGGACGCCTGGGCGGTCGTACGGCGACAGGGACGCCGTACGGACGACCGTACGACCACCACCCGGGTCGCCGTACGGCTCAGCCGCTCAGCCTAGACGGATTTCCACCCATGCCGCCCGGTTCATCTCCCGGCCGGGCCCCGTGCATGGCTGAAACCTTGACAACTCCCCCGAGCAGGCAGGAGATTGACGCGCGTAGAAGTTGGGGGGACAACTGTTCACTCTCTTTCTACGCGTGTCACATCCGCGTCACCCGCAGGACATTCATATGTCATGCGCGCTTCATATTTACGTCCACCCTCGTCCCGGCACTTCCGCATGTCCCCGGAGGGATTCCCTTGCCGAGCAGGTCTTCCGCGCGTCTCGCCGCGCTCACCGTCGCCGCCGTCTGCAGCGTGGCGTCCACCGTCGCCCTCACCTCTCCGGCGCAGGCCGACGGACTGCGCATCCACGACATCCAGGGCACCACGCGCATATCGCCGTACGCCGGCCAGAAGGTGACCGACGTCCCCGGCATCGTCACGGCCACCCGCACCTACGGCTCCTCCAGAGGTTTCTGGCTCCAGGATCCGACGCCGGACGACAACCCGGCCACCAGCGAGGGCGTCTTCGTCTTCACCAGCTCCACCCCGAAGGTCGCCGTCGGCGACTCGGTCACCGTGAGCGGCACGGTCTCCGAGTACGTCCCGGGCGGCGCCTCCACCGGCAACCAGTCGCTGACCGAGATCACCAAGCCGACGGTCACCACCGTCTCCACCGGCAACGCGGTGCCGGCGCCGGTCGTGATCGACGCGAAGTCCGTGCCGGCCGAGTACGCCCCGGCGGGTGACACGGCCGCGAGCGGCTCGGTCAACGGTCTGACCCTGGAGCCGTCGAAGTACGCCCTGGACTACTACGAGTCCCTGGAGGGCATGAACGTCCAGGTCGCGGACACCCGTGTGGTCACCGCCACCGACCCGTACAGCGAGCTGTGGGTCACGGTGAAGCCGCACGAGAACCGCACCCGCCGCGGCGGCTCCCTCTACGCCTCCTACGCCGACCAGAACACCGGCCGGCTGCAGATCCAGTCGCTCGGTTCGACCGCCGACTTCCCGGTGGCGAACGTCGGCGACACGCTGACCGGCACCACGACCGGCCCGATGGACTACAACCAGTACGGCGGCTACACCCTCGTCGCGAGCCAGCTGGGCACGCTGAAGAGCGGCGGCCTGGAGCGCGAGACGACGAAGAAGCAGTCGCGCGGCGAGCTGGCGGTCGCGACCTACAACGTCGAGAACCTCGACCCGTCGGACAGCACGTTCGACGCGCACGCCGCCGCGATCGTGAACAACCTGCAGTCGCCCGACATCGTGTCCCTGGAGGAGATCCAGGACGACAACGGCGCGACGGACGACGGCACGGTCGACGCGAGCGTGACCGTGAACAAGCTGATCGACGCGATCGTCGCGGCCGGCGGCCCGAAGTACGACTGGCGCTCGATCAACCCGGTCAACGACCAGGACGGCGGCGAGCCCGGCGGCAACATCCGCCAGGTCTTCCTCTTCAACCCCGAGCGGGTGTCCTTCGTGGACCGCGCGGGTGGCGACTCCACCACCGCGGTGGGCGTCACCAAGGTGCACGGCAAGGCCCAGCTGACGGCCTCCCCGGGCCGTGTCGACCCGTCGGACTCCGCCTGGACGAGCAGCCGCAAGCCGCTGGCCGGTGAGTTCGTCTTCCGCGGCAAGACGGTCTTCGTGATCGCCAACCACCTGAACTCCAAGGGCGGCGACCAGGGGCTGACCGCGCAGTACCAGCCCCCGACGCGCAGCTCGGAGACCCAGCGCCACGCGCAGGCGACGCTGGTCAACGCGTTCGTCAAGAGCATCCTCGACGTTCAGAAGAACGCGAACGTCATCGCGCTCGGCGACATGAACGACTTCGACTTCTCCGACACCACCAAGATCCTCCAGGGTGACGGCGAACTGTGGTCGGCGATCCAGTCGCTGCCCAGGAGCGAGCGCTACACCTACGACTACCAGGGCAACGAGCAGGTCCTGGACCAGATCCTGATCAGCCCGGCGATCCGGCGCGGCTGCGACTTCGAGTACGACAGCGTGCACATCAACTCGGAGTTCCACGACCAGATCAGCGACCACGACCCGCAGGTGCTGCGCTTCCGTCCGTGACGCCTTCTGTTCAGGACCGGCTGAACACGCCGTTCAGCCAGTCCTGCCAGGCGGTCTCGTTCGCCTCGGCGTCGGCGTCCGGCGCGAAGTCGTGGACGCTGATGCCGACCGGGGCGCCCCAGTGGTTGCGTCCGAAGAACCGGACGAGGGCGTCGTCGGTGCGCAGCCCGATGAAGTAGGGGTTGCGGTAGTCGACCACCACGTCCAGGGCCCGCCCGCCCGGCCCGTGGACGCTCGTCTTCACTCCCTCGGCCAGGTCGTCCGGCAGGCCGAGGGCGCGGCCGACGGCGGCGAAGGCGTCCGGCGCCTGGGACGCCTCCGGCCCGTTGAGCTGGGCGAAGGAGACCGGGCGGGGCGCGAAGTGGGTGAGGTACTCGCGCAGGGTGTGCAGATAGAAGTCGGTGTGCCGGCTCGCGCCGTCGTACTGGTTGTCCCAGTCGTCGGTGAAGATCCCGCTGTGCACGTAGCGCACCCAGGCGCGACGGCCGCCCTCGCGCTCCTCGATGACGTGCTCCAGCTGGTTGGCGCTCTGGGTCGGGAAGCCGACGTCCTCGCTGCGGGTGATCAGGTGGTGCGGCGGGTCGTACGCGGCGACGGTCGAGCCGAAGGCCGCCGAACCGCCGACCCGGGGCTCGGGCGGCTGCATCGGCCACAGGTAGCCGCCGGTGCCGTTGGTGATCGCCTCCCACACCTCCTCCGGGGTGGCGTCGACCTCGAACTCGCGGGCGATCTCGAATTCCTTGGACATGGTGGGGCTCCTGCTGCCTACTGATCCGGTTCGGGGGTGGGCTGGTCCTTGACCGTGGGGTGCAGCGCGACGACGATCCGGTGGTCCCGGCCGTCCTCCGCGTCGGGCGTGTCGTACTTGCGGATGAGCGTGCTCACGCCCGCCGTCAGCTCCTGCACGAAGGCCGCGCGGTCGGCGGCGGAGGCGAAGCGGACCTCACCGTCCAGCGCGTAGGTCGCCAGCCGCTTGCGGGCCTTGGTCGCACCGGTGACCAGCGCGCCGACGTCGCGCACCAGGCGGGCGCCGAGCGCGAGCAGCCAGCGCGCGGAGAGCTGGTCCCGGAAACGGTCCGGGTCCGGTTGCACGGCGGGCAGGGCGGCGGGCGAGATGACGTACGACGCTGCGGTCGCGCGCATCAGCCGCTCGGTGACATTGCCCTTGCGCCGCTCTCCCGCCAGCTCGACCAGGCCGTGCCGCTCCAGCGCCTTCAGGTGGTAGTTCACCTTCTGCCTGGGCAGCCCGACCTTGCCGGCCAGCATCGCGGCCGACGCGGGCTCGGCGGCCAGTTCGGCGAGCAGCCTGGCCCGTATGGGGTCCAGTGATACGGCTGCCGCCTCGGGGTCCTCGATCACGGTCACGTCCAGCATGGCTCCACCGTCTCACCGAAAACTTTTTTTGTCCAGGCGAGTGAATTTGTCGGCGAGCCTCCGCGTCCGAACCGTCAGGAGCGCCCCTTCCGCTCCCCGCCGCCGGGCTCCCCGAGCCGGGCGAGCTGGGTCTGGAACCAGTCGAGGCGGGCCTGCAACAGGGCGGCCTCCGCGACGAGTTCGGGCACCCCGAAGTCCCCGGCCGGCACCGGCCCGCCGACGCCCCCGCCTCCGTCCCCGGCGACGACCCGCAGCCCCTGCCCGGCCAGCCGGGCGAACCCGGCGAGCGAGACGGACGCACGCGCGCGGACGCAGCCCGCGCAGGCGGCCGCCAGGGCGCGCCAACCGGGCCTGCCCCAGCCCGCGTCGGCGAGCGCGACGGCCGGCGCACCGCAGGCGCAGGGCCCGACGGTGGCCGTGCGCACCCGCTGCCGGGCGTAGCGGAAGCCGCGTTCGAAGCGGATGTAGGCGCCGAGGACGGAGACCTCGAGGAGTACGGCCGCCCGGTGCTCGGCGGTGCACAGCAGGGCCTCGGCGGCCTCGCGTTCGTGCACGCAGTGGAAGCCGCAGTCGCACAGCCGCGCGGGCGGGCGGTGCCGTCGGCCGTAGACGCAGGACGCGTCGTCCAGCACTCCGTACGGCAGCGCGCCGCCCAGCGACACACCGGTGAACCCGGCCCGGCTGCCGTCCTGGGACAGCATCGGGTGGGCGATCTTGTAGCCGGTCGGCGGCTCCGTCGGGCGTTCCGCCGGGAGCCGCAGTCTCATCGGCCGGCCGGAGCCTCTTCGGGCACGGAGACGGCCTGGGGTTCGTGGATGTCTTCGGGGATCGCGGGTTCTTCGTCGTGGACGAGCGGCGGCCGCTCCTCAGCGACCCCGGTGGCCAGTGCCTTGCCGAGCTTCATGGCGCCTCCCATGACCTGCCGTCGGTGACCCTCCGGCCCATAGTGACCCATGAGGGGCCGAGTTGGACACAGGGCGTCGGCGTGGCGGCCAATGACAACTTAGCGCCCCTAAGACATACCCCTTAGGATAATTAAGTGGAGCTAAGCTGTCGCGCTGCCGAGACTACCCCCATGACGAACCCACGCGACACCGCCCGCCCGCCCCGCCCCTTCGGCCGCACCCTCTGCGCGATGGTCACGCCCTTCACCGACTCGGGGGCCCTGGACCTCGTCGGTGCCCGGCGGCTGGCCGCGCATCTGGTCGCGGAGGGCTGTGACGGGCTGGTCCTCAACGGCACGACCGGCGAGTCGCCGACCACCTCGGACGCGGAGAAGGCGGAGCTGATCACGGCCGTCCGGGAGGCGGTGGGCGCGCGGGTGCCGCTGGTGGCGGGCGTGGGCACGGCGGACACCCGGCACACCGTCGAGCTGGCGCTGGCGGCGGAGAAGGCGGGCGCGGACGGCGTCCTGGTGGTGTCGCCGTACTACAGCAGGCCGCCGCAGGACGCGCTGGAGGCGTACTTCCTGGAGGTGGCGGAGGCGAGCGGGCTGCCGGTGATGCTGTACGACATCCCGGGCCGCACCGGCACCCGGATCGAGCCGGAGACGGTGATCCGGCTCGCCGCGCACCCCCGGATCGTGGCCGTGAAGGACTGCTCGTACGACTTCCTCGGCACCCAGAAGGTGCTGGCCCGCACGGAGCTGGCGTACTACGCGGGCTGTGACGAGCACATCCTCGCGCTGTACGCGGTGGGCGCGGCCGGCTGTGTGAGCACGGTGGCGAACGTCGTGCCGGGACGGGTGGCCGCGATCCTCGACGCGTTCGACGCGGGGGACACGGCCGGGGCGGCCGAACTCCAGCTGCGCGCGACCCCGTTGATCGAGGCAATGACGGCGGCGGGCCTGCCGGGCACGGTCACGTCGAAGGCCCTGCTCACCGGACTCGGCCTGCCGGCGGGACCGGTGCGCTCCCCACTGCGACCCGCCGGCCGGGAGACGGCCGACGGGCTGCGGGCGGTGCATGAGCACCTCATGACTGCTTGACAACGCCAACATCAACATTCAACGAAGTTGAACACCCATTCCTACACTCGCCGGTTGGGGTGATTACGGCGCTCTTTGAGCACGAGCTTGCGCCTTCCGCGCATATGGTCGCAGCTCAGGGGTCTGGATCCAGCGGTATCCAGGCAGTGTCCATCAGATCTCCCAGCAAGAGACCACCGGCTACGGCTTGCCAAGGAATCGCCGGAGAATCCGATCCGGCCCAAGGCCGCCCGCCGAACGGGAGTGGGGAATCGTGGCGTGGAAATGATGCCTGACCACGTGTACCTGCCCGGCACGCTTCGGGAGGAGTTCCCGAGCTTGCGCTCGATGCCTGTGGCTTCGTGATCGTCGTCGGACCTCTCAGCCAACGTCGGCACGGCAAGTGCTCCGCTGGGGCAGCGAGACATCAACACTCAGTGCGAGCACCTTCGGCGGAAGAGGAAAGGGGACGGCTCATGATTCGCGCGTACAGGTTCCTCTTGCGCCCCACCGTCCGCCAAGAGCAGGCCCTTCAGGAGATGCTGGCCGACCACCGCTCGCTGTACAACGGCGCCCTCCAAGAGCGCCGGGACGCCTACCGGCACGCCTCGAAGTCGACAATCCGCTACGACAGCGTGATGTTCCCGAAGAACGGCGACGGCTGCCGCTGGGGCTCCGCCCCGCACGACCGACAGACACGCGTCCGTCTCCAGGGTGTCGGGCACGTCCGCGTGCACCAGCACCGGCCCGTGCAGGGCCGCGTCAGGACAATCACCGTCAAACGCGAAGGACGCCGCTGGTATGTGATCCTCGCATGCGACAACGTACCCGCCGAGGAACTACCACCCACCGACTCAATCGTCGGTATCGACATGGGCATCGTGTACTTCCTGACCACGTCGAACGGCGAACACGTGGCAAATCCGCGATTCCTCGATGCTGTGGCTAAGGAACTGGCTGAGGCGCAGCGTCATCTTGCGACGTTCCCGAAGCGGAGCCGACAGCGCACCAAGAAACATCGGGCCGCCGTTCGGAAGGTTGCCAAGCTGCACGCCAGGATCCGGCGGCAGCGACTCGACTTCCACCACAAGACCGCCCGCGCGCTGGTGGACGACCACGGCCTCATCGCGCACGAGCGGCTCAACACGGCGGGCATGACCAAGGCACCCACCCCCCGGGCCGCCCCGGCGTCGCCCCGCAGCTTCCTGCCCAACGGCGCCGCCGCGAAGGCCGGACTCAACCGCAGCATCCTCGACGCGGGTTGGACGCAGTTCCTCGGGATCCTGGCAGACAAGGCTGAGAGTGCCGGTCGCCTCACGATCCCCGTGGACGCGCGCAACACCTCCCGCACGTGCCCCGACTGCGGGCACGCTGCGAAGGAGAACCGCGTCACCCAAGCGAAGTTCCAGTGCACGGCGTGCGGGTACACGGCAAACGCGGACCACGTCGGCGCGACGAACATCCTCAACAGGGCCGGGCTGGCCCTCTGCGACGTGGCCTAGCCACCGACGCCGGAAGCCCGCGCGTCTACGCGTGGGCGGAGTCACCGTCACCTTCACTTTCCCCGGGCCCACCTCGTGTCCGGGCCCTGTACCCGTGGTGACGCGTGCGCAGGGGCGCCACTATGCCTGTCCGGCACGGAAAATATTCACCGGTGCCCCGCCCGCCCGCTGCCGTACGTTGTCCCCGTGAGCCGCCCCCTGCTGTTCCTGGACGTCGACGGCCCCCTCAACCCGTACGCGGCGAAGCCGGAGCGGCGCCCCGAGGGCTATACGACGATCCGGGCGACCGTGCGCCCCGGCCGCCCCCTGCGGGTCTGGCTGAACCCGGACCACGGACCGGCGCTGCTCGCCCTCGGCTACGACCTGTGCTGGGCGACCACCTGGATGGCCGAGGCCAACCGCTGGATCGCACCCGTCGTCGGGCTCCCCGAGCTGCCGTACGTCGACTTCGGCCGGGGGCTGCTGGCGGAGCGGCCGGACGGGGTCCACTGGAAGACCGAGGCGATCGTGGCGTACGCCGACGGTCGGCCGTTCGCCTGGGTGGACGACGAGCAGAGCCCGGCGGACACGGTGTACGTCCGCACCCACCATCCCGGCCCCGCCCTGCTGCACCACGTGAGCCCCCGGCTCGGGCTGCGCGAGCCCGACTTCACGGCACTCACGGAGTTCAGGACGTCCCTGCCGCACGACGACTGAGCGCCCTCCCAGACTCACCCACACGTCACGCAAGGCGGTATCAGCCAGGCCCGTGAGCGGTGTTGCGCTTTGCCGGCCTCTCGGAGTCGTCCGATGCCGGGCCCTTGCTCTTCTGCTCCGAGACACGGGCAAGGCGCAACACCGTTGGTTTTCTCAGGCCATCGGGTGACGGAGGTCGAGGAGACTGAGGGATCCGTCGTGCCAGACGCGCGCCAGATCCTGCGGGGAGCCACGGGGAACGGCGGGGAGTCAAGGAACTTGCCTGCCATGCTCCCGGGGCCTACCGTCGCGGGTCATCACCGCAGCGAGCCCTGGATCACCTCAGCCTCCCAAGCTGCGAGTTTGGCGAGCACCGCAGGCCGGACGGGCTGGGTAGGGTTGCAGGGTGTCGTTGCCACGGCCGAGGACCCGTCTACCGCACTGACCGCCGCGGAGGAGGCCACAGGCGCAGTGCGGGAGAGGTGGGTCAATGCGAGCGTGGTCCAGGACGAATACGGCGACTTTGTTCAAGCGGGCCGACCTGCGGACCAATCTCCCGATGGACACGCCTGGCCAAGTCGCGCAGCAGGCAACTGACGTGCCGGGGCAGTGCGTGGGTAACCGCGTGACAGCGTCGACGAACAGCGGTCGTACGGTCCGGAAAGGGAAGTCCGGGCCGTCTCTGGGCGCCAGGGTTCGGACTCAGCGCAGCTGGTTCTCAACCAGGCCGCGAGCGAGGGGATACGGCTCCTCCGGCCTGGTGTCAGTGTGGCCTGTTCTACTTGTGCCCAGGACCCGGTGAACGACGGAGACCGACATGGGTGTGCTGTACGACTACTTCCACGCGACCGACCACACCACGGCGGTGAACCAGGCCATTGGACCCGACGGCGACTGGCTCCGCGGGACGTCGCTGGAGGAGACGGGCGCGGACTGGATCGACGCAAAGTGCCTGGACCCGAACGTCGTCCTGGGCCAACTGGTCGCCTACGCCAAGGGCATCCCCTTCACCGATCAGCAGGACGCGCCGACACTGATCTGGCCCGAACCGCCGTACCCCCAGGGCGAGCCCACCGCCCCCGACTCCCCCTGGGGCACGGGCCTGATCCTCCAGCAACTCCCCGATCGTTGGCGGGACATCCTCGCCGCCCTTCCTGTGGACGCCGTCCCGATGGTGGCGGCCCAGTGGTACCAGATCGAGGAGGTCGACCCTGGCGGTCCGGGCGCGGTTGACGGGCGCCCATCTTTACTGCCGGTGCAGCCTCTGAAGCCGCCCGAGCACAGTCCGTGCCTCTGGGCTTCGCCCGCTTCATCGGCGGTATCTTCATGATGTGCGGGATGGCCGCGGTCCTCGCGTCCGACCAACGTGCAGCCCCGTTCTCGAGGGAGATGTGATGCTGCGGTTCATGGACTGGTCCGTGGTCGCGATGGGATGCGTGCTGGTTCTCGGGAGTCTCGGCGGCCGCTGGTGGGAACGGACCAAGGTTTCCACGGGAGACAACCCCGACCCGGGCATGCGTTACTTCTGGGCCTGGCTCCCCCTCCTCATAGGTCTGGGGATGATCAGCGCCACGTTGCCAAGCCTGTTGCACGCCCCCCATCCCCTCGTCGAGGTCGTTGACACGCTCAACTTCGTACTGGCGGTCGCGGTGTTGGTCTTCACCGTCCGGTTGGGGAGCGGCTTCTTCCGGTCGCGCAGCACCACGTGACAACCACACCGATGGACTCCCCGTAGCAGCGGTACAGCAGCGAATTACCGCAACCTCGGCAACCGACAACACCCCACGGGACATGAGCGCCCTCCCGGACGGAAGGGCGCTCGGCTCAGCGGCATGGTGCGGTGCGGTGGGTCAGTTGTGGCTGTGCAGGATCTCGTTCAGGCCGCCCCAGACCGCGTTGTTCGGGCGGGCCTCGACCGCGCCGGAGACCGAGTTGCGGCGGAAGAGGATGTTGGAGGCGCCGTTGAGCTCGCGGGCCTTGACGATCTGGCCGTCGGGCATGGTGACGCGGGTGCCCGCGGTGACATACAGGCCGGCCTCGACCACGCACTCGTCGCCGAGCGCGATGCCGACGCCCGCCTCAGCGCCGATCAGGCAGCGCTCGCCGATGGAGATGATCACGTTGCCGCCGCCGGACAGCGTGCCCATGGTGGAGGCGCCGCCGCCGATGTCCGAGCCGTTGCCGACGACGACACCGGCCGAGATACGGCCCTCGACCATCGAGGTGCCGAGCGTGCCGGCGTTGAAGTTGACGAAGCCCTCGTGCATGACGGTGGTGCCCTCGGAGAGGTGCGCGCCGAGGCGGACCCGGTCGGCGTCGGCGATGCGCACGCCCTTCGGGACGACGTAGTCCGTCATCCGCGGGAACTTGTCGACGGAGGTCACCTGGAGGTGCAGACCCTCGGCGCGGGCGTTCAGCCGTACCGTCTCGATCTCGTCGGCGGCGACCGGGCCGAGGGAGGTCCAGGCGACGTTGGCGAGGAAGCCGAACTGGCCCTCCAGGCTGAGACCGTGCGGCTTGACCAGACGGTGCGAGAGCAGGTGGAGGCGCAGGTAGACGTCGTGCGCGTCGATCGGCTTCTCGTCGATCGAGGCGATGACCGTACGGACCGCGACGACCTCGACGTTGCGGCGGGGGTCCGGGCCGATCGCCTGGGCCGCACCCTCGCCGAGGAGTTCCACGGCCCGCTCGGCGGAGAGCGTCTCGGTGCCGGCCGGGCCGGGCTCGGCGACCAGTTCGGGGGCGGGGAACCAGGTGTCGAGAACGGTGCCGTCGGCGGCGATGGTGGCGAGGCCGGCGGCCACGGCGCCGGTGGTGCGAAGAGCAGTCGTGTCGGTCATGAGGGCAACCTAACCGGCCGGGGCCCGGGGAGGCGAACCAGCGTGCGGGGCGTCTCAGGGGGCGAGCCATGAAGAGCACGGTGTCCCGGCAGGCTCGGCGGGAAGGGGTTCGGCAGACGCGTCCGCTCAGGGAATCACGCGCCCCAGCGCCTCCCGCGCGTACCCCTCGTCGTACGGCGTCCCCGTCAGCAGCACCTGGAGACAGATCCCGTCCATCAGCGCGACCAGCGTCCGCGCCGTGACCGGGTCGGTGCGGTGGGTGAGCCGTCGGGCGAGGTCGTCGGCCCACTCGGCGGCGACGGGGCGCAGGGCCGGGCGGCGCAGGGCGGCGAGGTAGAGCTCGTACTCCAGCTCCACGGCGGTGCGGTCGCCGCTCAGCCAGTCGCCGAGGATCCGCGCGAGGGCGGTGGCGAGGTCGGCCGAGGAGTCGTCCAGGCCGCCGTGCACGACGACCGCCTTGGCGAAGCCCTCGTTCGCCTGGCGCAGCGCGGCGACCATCAGCTCGTCCAGGGTCTTGAAGTGGTACGTCGTGGAGCCGAGCGGGACATCGGCCTCGGCGGCGACGGTGCGGTGGCTCAGCCCCGCGAGCCCCTTCTCGCCGACCACCCGGATCGCGGCCTCGATGATCCGCTGCCGGCGGTCGGGGTCGTAACGGCGGGGCATCAGTGCGCACCTCCCAGGTTCAGGACCACCACTCCCCCGATGATCAGCACGATTCCGGCGACCTTGACCATGCTCAGTCCCTCCCCGAAGAGCAGCAGGCCGAGCACGGCGATGGCCGCGGTGCCGACCCCGGACCAGATCGCGTACGCCGTGCCGATCGACACGGTCTTCAGCGTCTCGGCCAGCAGGACGAACGAGACGATGTAACCCACCGCCGTCAGCAGCGAGGGCCAGAGTCTGCTGAAGCCGTCCGCGTACTTCATCGCCGTCGTGGCGGCGACCTCGGCGGCTATGGCGCCGGCGAGCGTCAGATATCCCATGTGTACGAGTGTACGCAACGTTGTGTACGGGCGTACACAACAGCTCGGCCACGATTCGGCGGAGAACGCCGTCGGACCGTGACCTCGCGGGCGGAACGGGCCGCCGCCACGAGGCCCGGTTCGCGCAGCCGGGTCAGGCAGTCGAGCAGCCGACGCCTGGTGTGGCCGCGCGGCGCAGGACGCAGGACGAAGACACGGCGGTAGCGGAGCAGTTCGGCGGGGGCGGGCGCCCAACACGGCGTCGGCTAGCGGGATTTGATCAGGTGTCAAACGTGTCGGCCAGCTGCTGCCGCGGGAGGTGCCGAGGGCGCCGCGGGTGCGGTGGTCGCGGCGGGCGCCAGGTCTTGCAGGCCGGTACGGCGGTGCGCGTGAGGCGGTGCGGCTCGGTCATGGCCGGGTCGTAGTCCTCGCCCAGGTCGGCGCAGATCACCCGGAGTTGGGACTCGGGATCGGCGACCAGGTCCTCGAAGCGGACCTCGCGCCAGGCGCCCGGGCCGAGCCGGCGGGCGTGGCGCCGGGTCCCGGCCGTCGCGGACCAGGGCTGTCGGCGATCCGGCCGGCGACGGCCTCGGCGTTCCGGAGCGGCGGCAGCCGAGGACGAAGGCGGGGCGAACAGGGGAAAGCTCCCAGGTGACCATCCGTGCCAGGGTTCCGCCGGGTGATGAGCGGGCACTGCGAGAGCCCTGGGAATGCCGTTTGAAGTCCCCCGCGCCCCATGAAGATGTTTAATTCTCATAGAAACCGCTAGCTGAAACGGCTCCCCTGAGCCCCACCGCTCCACTAGTGTGTGCACCTCTGTGATCCATCACCGTTTCACACTTCACTCACCTCACCTTCACACCCCCGGCCGCCGCTGCCTTGGCGCCGCTGGAGGAAACACGTATGCAACAAACCACCCCCCAACCCCCGCCGCATCCTTCCTGGGAGAACGGCTGGGCCCCCGACACCTCCCGGGCTCCAGGAACCCGAAGACTCTGGCTGGCCGGCACGATGGCGATCGCCACGGTCGTCGCCTGTGTCACGGCGATAGCCGTCAGCCACAGCACCCCTGACCGGGCGTCGGCTCCCCCGGCGGCCGACGCGAACACCGACAACGGCCCCGGCCTGCTCTCCTTCGCCTCGCCGAAGGCGTCGGGCACGACCGCGCCGCCGGAGGGCAAGTCGGCCATGTCGTCGGCCGATTCGGCCGGGAGCCCGTCCGCCACGGCGACGGCCTCGGGTGACGGAACGGCCGGGCCGAAGGCCTCGCCGTCCGCCGCGAAGCCCTCCAAGTCCTCGTCCTCCACAGGAGGTTCGGGAGGTTCGGGAAGCTCCGGCAGTTCGAGCGGTTCGGGTGGCTCGGGCGGTTCGAACCAGCAGCCCACCACGAGCCGTACGTCGGTCCGCTCGGTCAACTACCCGGACCGCTACTGGCACGTGAGCGACGGCTTCGTGAAGCTGGACGCGCCGCGCGGTTCGGAGTCCCGTGCGGACTCCTCGTTCACCGTGGTCAAGGGCCTGGCGAACAGCTCCTGTTACTCGTTCAGGATGTCCGACGGCCGGTACCTGCGGCACCGCAACTTCATCCTGCGGGCCATGAGCGACGACGGCTCGTCCCTCTTCAAGCAGGACGCCACCTTCTGCCCCCGGGCCTCGTCCTACTCCGGCGCGGTCATGCTGGAGTCGGTGAACTACCCCGGCCGCTATCTGCGCCACCAGAACTTCCAGCTGAAGCTGGACCCGTACCAGAACAGCGACCTGTACCGGGCGGACTCCGCGTTCCGGCTGGTGGATCCGCTGGGCTGAGCACACGCACACAGAAGCGGCGGCACCTCGAAGGTGCCGCCGCTTTCACGTGTCCGGTGTCAGACGTCTCAGACGTCTCAGACGTTGAACCCGAGCGCCCGGAGCTGCTCGCGGCCGTCGTCGGTGATCTTGTCGGGGCCCCACGGGGGCATCCAGACCCAGTTGATGCGCAGTTCGTTGACGAGGCCGTCCGTGGCGGACTTGGCCTGGTCCTCGATGACGTCCGTCAGCGGGCAGGCCGCCGAGGTCAGGGTCATGTCGATCGTCGCGATGTTCGCGTCGTCGATGTGGATGCCGTAGATCAGGCCGAGGTTGACGACGTCGATGCCCAGCTCGGGGTCGACGACGTCGTACAGGGCCTCGCGGAGTTCCTCTTCCGAGGCCGGCTTCATCTCAACGGTCTCGCTCATGCCGTCTTCCTTTCGGCGTCGGCTCCGCCCAGGGCCTGGGCCGTCGCGTCCTTCCACGCCATCCAGCTCAGGAGGGCGCACTTGACCCGGGCCGGGTACTTGGAGACACCGGCGAACGCGACGGCGTCCTCCAGTACCTCCTCCATCGAGTCGTCGGGCTCCAGCTTGCCCTTGGACTGCATCAGCTCCAGGAAGGTCTCCTGGATCTTCTGCGCGTCGGCCAGCTCCTTGCCCACGAGGAGGTCGTTCAGCACGGAGGCGCTGGCCTGGCTGATCGAGCAGCCCTGGCCCTCGTACGAGACGTCCTCGATGGTCGTGCCGTCGTACTTCACTCGGAGGGTGATCTCGTCGCCGCACGTCGGGTTCACATGGTGCACCTCGGCGTCGCCGTCCCGGAGACCACGCCCGTGCGGGTGCTTGTAGTGGTCCAGGATGACTTCCTGGTACATCGAATCCAGCTTCACGGTTTCAGCTCACGCCCTTCAGCCGAAGAAGTTCCGTACGTGCTCCAGTCCCTCGACCAGAGCGTCGATCTCGGCCGGAGTGGAGTACAGATAGAACGACGCTCGCGTGGTCGCAGGAATTCCGTACCGGAGGCAGACGGGCCGCGCGCAGTGGTGGCCGACGCGGACCGCGATGCCCTGCTCGTCGAGGACCTGGCCCACGTCGTGCGGGTGGATGTCGCCGAGGGTGAAGGAGATCGCGGCGCCCCGGTCCTCGGCCGTGGTCGGGCCGATGATCTTCAGGTCCGGGACCTCGGCCAGCCGCTTCACCGCGTACTCGGTGAGTGCGTGCTCATGGGCGAGGATCTTGTCCATGCCGATGGCGTTCAGGTAGTCGATCGCCGCGCCGAGGCCGACCGCCTGGGCGATCGGCGGGGTGCCCGCCTCGAACTTGTGGGGCGCCGGGGCGTACGTCGAGGAGTGCATCGACACGGTCTCGATCATCTCGCCGCCGCCGAGGAACGGAGGCAGGTCCTCAAGGAGCTCCTGGCGGCCCCAGAGGACGCCGATGCCGGTCGGGCCGCACATCTTGTGGCCGGTGAAGGCCACGAAGTCGGCCTGGAGGGCCTGTACGTCCAGCGGCATGTGGGGCGCGGCCTGGGAGGCGTCGATGCAGACGAGGGCGCCGACCTCCTGGGCGCGGCGCACTATCGCCTCGACCGGGTTGACCGTGCCCAGGATGTTCGACACCAGCACGAAGGAGACGATCTTCGTCTTCTCGGTGATGATCTCGTTGATGTTGGACAGGTCGAGCCGGCCGTCGTCGGTGAGGCCGAACCACTTCAGCTTCGCGCCCGTGCGCTGTGCGAGAAGCTGCCACGGCACGATGTTGGAGTGGTGCTCCATCTCCGTGATGACGATCTCGGTCTCGTGGTCCACCCGGTAGGGCTCGTCGGCCCAGCCCAGCATGTTCGCCACGAGGTTCAGCGACTCGGAGGCGTTCTTGGTGAAGATCACCTCGTCGCGGCTGGGCGCGTTGATGAACTCGGCGACCTTGTCGCGCGCGCCCTCGTACAGCGCCGTGGCCTCCTCGGCGAGCACATGCACACCGCGGTGGACGTTGGCGTTGTAGCGCTCGTAGTACTCGCTCAGGGCGTCCAGTACCTGGCGCGGCTTCTGCGAGGTCGCCGCGTTGTCCAGGTACACGAGCTTCTTGCCGTCGTGGACCAGTCGGTCCAGGACGGGGAAGTCCTTGCGGATCGCCTCGGTGTCGAGGAGGCCCGGCAGCTGTGTCACGCGGATGCGCCACCCTTCGTGTATGCCTCGTAGCCCTCGTCCTCCAGCTTGTCGGCGAGCTCGGCGCCGCCGGACTCGACGATGCGGCCGCCGGAGAAGACGTGGACGTAGTCGGGCTTGATGTAGCGCAGGATGCGCGTGTAGTGGGTGATCAGCAGGGTGCCGACCTCGCCGGTCTCGCGGACCCGGTTGACGCCCTCGGAGACGATGCGAAGCGCGTCCACGTCGAGGCCGGAGTCGGTCTCGTCGAGAATCGCGATCTTCGGCTTGAGCAGTTCGAGCTGGAGGATCTCGTGGCGCTTCTTCTCACCGCCGGAGAAGCCCTCGTTGACGTTGCGCTCGGCGAAGGAGGGGTCCATGGAGAGTCGCTCCATGGTCTCCTTGACCTCCTTCACCCAGGTGCGCAGCTTGGGGGCCTCGCCGCGGATGGCGGTGGCGGAGGTGCGCAGGAAGTTGGAGACCGAGACACCGGGGACCTCGACCGGGTACTGCATCGCCAGGAACAGGCCCGCGCGGGCGCGCTCGTCGACGGACATCTCCAGGACGTCCTCGCCGTCGAGGGTGACGGTGCCGCCGGTGATCGTGTACTTCGGGTGACCCGCCAGCGAGTAGGCGAGGGTCGACTTGCCGGAGCCGTTGGGGCCCATGATGGCGTGCGTCTCGCCCTGCTTCACGGTGAGGTCGACGCCCTTGAGGATCTCCTTCGTGGCGTTGTCGGCCTCGACGGTGACGTGCAGGTCTCGGATTTCAAGCGTTGCCATGGGTGCCTCAGGACTCCTGGGTGAGGGAGACGAGCACGTCGTCCCCTTCGATCTTTACGGGGTATACGGGGACGGGGCGCGTGGCCGGGAGGCCGGACGGCTTGCCGGTGCGCAGGTCGAAGCTGGAGCCGTGCAGCCAGCACTCGATCTGGCAGTCCTCCACCTCGCCCTCGGAGAGCGAGACGTTGGCGTGGGAGCAGATGTCGTAGATCGCGAACACCTCTCCCTCGGTGCGGACGACCGAGACCGGCGTGCCGTCGAGTTCCACCCGCTTGGGGGTGTCCTCCTCCAGCTCGCTCAGCGCGCAGGCGCGTACGAACGCGGTCGGGACTGTCATGCGACCGAGGCCTCCAGCTCCTCCTCGATCTTGGCGAGCAGGCGCTCCTCGATGTCGGCGACACCGATCTGCTGGACCAGCTCGGCGAAGAAGCCGCGGACCACCAGGCGGCGGGCCTCGTGCTGCGGAATGCCGCGGGCCATCAGGTAGAAGAGCTGCTCGTCGTCGAAGCGGCCGGTGGCGGAGGCGTGGCCGGCGCCGACGATCTCGCCGGTCTCGATCTCCAGGTTCGGCACCGAGTCGACCCGCGCGCCGTCCGTGAGGACCAGGTTGCGGTTCATCTCGTAGGTGTCGGTGCCCTCGGCCTTGGCCTCGATGAGGACGTCACCGATCCAGACCGCGTGCGCGTCGTCGCCCTGGAGCGCGCCCTTGTAGGCGACGTTGGACTTGCAGTGCGGGGCGTTGTGGTCGACCAGCAGGCGGTGCTCCTGGTGCTGCCCGGCGTCGGTGAAGTACAGGCCGTACAGCTCGGCCTCGCCGCCGGGGCCCGCGTAGGTGACGCGGGGGTGCAGTCGTACGACGTCGCCGCCGAAGGTGACGACCACGGACTTGAAGGAGGCGTCCCGGCCGACGAGGGCGTTGTGCTGGGCCACGTGCACGGCCTTGTCGTCCCAGTCCTGGACGGAGACGACGGTCAGCTTGGCGCCGTCGCCGAGCAGGTAGTCGACGTTGGCGGCGAGCACGGCGTCACCGGTGTGGTCGATGACGACGACGGCCTCGGCGAAGGCGCCGAGCTCGATCACCTGGTGGCCGAAGGCGGTGCCGCCCTCACCGTGCACGGCGATCCGGATCGGCTCGGTGAGCACCGTCTCCTTGGGGACGGTGACCACGCCGGCCTTCTCGAACGCCGAGTACGCCTGGGCGGCGACACGGTCCACCGGGGTGCCGGCGCGGCCGAGCCGCGCGTCTCCGCGGTCGACGGTCTCGACGGTGACGCCCTCGGGGGCCTCGACGACGACCTTCACGCCCTCGCCGGTGGCGACCGCGGTGCCGTCGTGCAGCCCGCGCAGGCGCTCCAGCGGGGTGAACCGCCACTCCTCCTCGCGACCGTGCGGGACCGGGAAGTCCGCGACGTCGAAGGAGGGGGGCGCGCTCATGCGCGTGGCGACGGTCGACTCGGCGGCCACCGCGATGGCGCCGGCGGTGGTGGAGGAGCCCACCGGGGTGTTCTGAGCCTCAGCCATGGCTGTCGTAGTGCTCGCTTTCCGTTCCGTAAGTGGCTTGACGGTGACTACGGTCGCTTAGCCGACCGCGCCTTCCATCTGGAGCTCGATCAGCCGGTTGAGCTCGAGGGCGTACTCCATGGGCAGCTCCTTGGCGATCGGCTCGACGAAGCCGCGCACGATCATCGCCATCGCCTCGAACTCGGTCAGACCGCGGCTCATCAGGTAGAAGAGCTGGTCCTCGGAGACCTTGGAGACGGTCGCCTCGTGGCCCATGGACACGTCGTCCTCGCGGACGTCGACGTACGGGTACGTGTCCGAGCGGGAGATGGTGTCGACCAGCAGCGCGTCGCAGAGCACGTTGGACTTGGAGCCGGCGGCGCCCTCGCCGATCTCGACGAGACCGCGGTAGGACGTCCGGCCGCCGCCACGCGCCACGGACTTCGACACGATGTTGGAGGAGGTGTTCGGCGCCATGTGGACCATCTTGGAACCGGCGTCCTGGTGCTGGCCCTCGCCCGCGAAGGCGATGGAGAGGGTCTCGCCCTTGGCGTGCTCGCCCATCAGGTAGACGGCCGGGTACTTCATCGTCACCTTGGAGCCGATGTTGCCGTCGATCCACTCCATGGTCGCGCCCTCGTAGGCGACGGCGCGCTTGGTGACCAGGTTGTAGACGTTGTTCGACCAGTTCTGGATGGTCGTGTAGCGGCAGCGGGCGTTCTTCTTGACGATGATCTCGACGACCGCGGAGTGCAGCGAGTCCGACTTGTAGATCGGGGCCGTGCAGCCCTCGACGTAGTGCACGTAGGCGCCCTCGTCGACGATGATCAGGGTCCGCTCGAACTGGCCCATGTTCTCCGTGTTGATACGGAAGTAGGCCTGGAGCGGGATCTCGACGTGCACGCCCTTCGGCACGTAGATGAAGGAGCCGCCGGACCACACGGCCGTGTTCAGCGCGGCGAACTTGTTGTCACCGGCCGGGATGACGGTGCCGAAGTACTCCTTGAAGAGCTCCGGGTGCTCCTTGAGGGCGGTGTCGGTGTCGAGGAAGATGACGCCCTGCTCCTCCAGGTCCTCGCGGATCTGGTGGTAGACGACCTCCGACTCGTACTGGGCGGCGACACCGGCGACCAGGCGCTGCTTCTCCGCCTCCGGGATGCCCAGCTTGTCGTAGGTGTTCTTGATGTCCTCGGGCAGGTCCTCCCAGGACTCCGCCTGCTTCTCCGTGGAGCGCACGAAGTACTTGATGTTGTCGAAGTCGATGCCGGAGAGGTCGGAGCCCCAGTTCGGCATGGGCTTCTTCTCGAAGAGCTTCAGGCCCTTGAGACGCAGCTTGGCCATCCACTCCGGCTCGGACTTCTTGCCGGAGATGTCGAGGACGACCTCCTCGTTCAGACCGCGCCTGGCAGAGGCACCGGCCACGTCGGAGTCGGCCCAGCCGTATTCGTACTTGCCCAGGCCTTCGAGCTCAGGGTGGGCAGTCTCCGTGGGGAGCGTCATGCGGGGTTCCTCCCGGCCGTGCTTGCAGATGCGTCAGTGGAAGTCGTGGAGATCTTGGGGATGAACGTCGTGCAGACGCCGTCGCCGTGCGCGATGGTCGCCAGTCGCTGGACATGGGTTCCGAGCAGCTCGGCGAAGATCTCCGTCTCCGCCTCGCACAGCTGGGGGAACTGCTCCGCGACATGGGCGACCGGGCAGTGGTGCTGGCACAGCTGTTCGCCGACCGGTGCGCTGCGCGCCGTTGCAGCGTACCCGTCCAGGCTCAGGGCCTTGGCCAGCGCTTCCGCCCGCTCGTCGGGGCCCGCGCTCTCTATCGCCTTGCGGTACGCGGTCGCCTGGGCGGCGATCCGGGCCCGCGCGAAGGCGACGACCGCGTCCTGGCCGCCCCCCTGCTCGGCGATCCAGCGCAGGGCGTCGGCGGCGAGCTTGTCGTAGGACTGGTCGAAGGCGTCGCGGCCGCAGTCGGTGAGGGCGAAGACCTTGGCGGGCCGGCCGCGTGTCCGCGCGCCGTACACCCGCTGCTCGCGTGCCTCCACGACGTCGTCGACGACCAGCGCGTCCAGATGCCGGCGTACGGCCGCCGGGGTCAGGCCCAGGCGTCCGGCCAGTTCGGTGACGGTCGACGGGCCGTGGTCCAGGATCGACCGCGCGACCCGGTTGCGCGTCGAGCGCTCACCGGTCGCGAGCTCCTCCTGCTGGGTCCCCGTGGGGGTCTCCCGAGCCTCGTCGACGTTTTTCACAACGCCATTGTTGCGTAATTCCTCAGAGCCAGGCAAGCCGCGTCCGGGTGACCTGACGGTGCCCTGCGTCACTTAGGTATACCTAATGTGACCTGCGGAAACGATCTTTGATCGATCATCCCTCGACTCAATGGGGTGGCGCTCGGCCGCCCCCTCCGGAACACTCCGGAACCATGCCCACACCCCCTCCGACCGGCCCTCTTGTCACGCGGGACACACTCGCGAGCGAGCTTTGCGCCCTCGGTGTCCAGCCCGGCGAGACCCTTCTGACGCACTCGTCCCTCAGCTCCCTCGGCTGGGTGAACGGCGGACCCGTCGCGGTCGTCCAGGGACTTCTCGATGCCCTCGGCCCGGACGGCACCCTGGTGGTCCCCACCCAGACCGGCGACCTCTCGGACCCGGCGGTGTGGCGGAATCCGCCGGTACCGCAGGAGTGGTGGGCGGCCGTCCGGGCGACCATGCCCTCGTACGACCCCCGGATCACCCCCGCGCGCGGGGTCGGCGTGATCCCGGAGACCGTACGGACCTGGCCGGGCGCCCTGCGCAGCGGGCACCCGCAGACCTCCTTCGCGGCGGTCGGTCCGCGCGCGGCCGAGATCACCGGCGGCCACGCCCCCGACTGCCGGCTCGGCGAGCGGAGTCCGCTGGCCCGCCTGGAGAAGCTCGGCGCGCGGGTCCTCATGCTCGGCACCGGCTACGCCACCTGCACCAGCTTCCACCTGGCCGAATACCGCATACCCTCGCCACGCGTCCCGGTCGGCCGGCCCGCCCCCGGCGGCGGCTGGGAGGAGGTGACCGAGGTGTCGATCACCTCCGACCGCTTCGACGAACTGGGGTACGACTTCGAACGCGACCGGCCCGTCGTCGTCCGCGGACAGGTCGGCGCGGCCGAAACCCGGCTCTTCCCCGTGGCCGACGCGGTGGCCTACGCCGAGCGGTGGCTGGCCGTACACCGACCCCGTGAGGAGGAGATGTAGCACCCGGCCGTCCGGGTGACGGCAGTCGTCCCTAGACTCTGTCTCCATGCGAAGTGAGCCCGTGGTCCACGTGCGGGACCTGGTGAAGCGGTACGGCACGAAGACCGCGGTGGACGGCCTCTGCCTGGTGGCCCGGCCCGGTGTGACCGCCGTGCTCGGCCCCAACGGAGCGGGCAAGACGACGACGATCGAGACCTGCGAGGGGTACCGGAAGCCGGACTCCGGCTCGGTGCGCGTCCTGGGTCTCGATCCCGTACGCCAGTCCGCCGAGCTGCGCCCCAGAGTGGGCGTGATGCTCCAGTCAGGCGGTGTCTACTCCGGCGCCCGCGCCGACGAGATGCTGCGGCACGTGGCCAGACTGCACGCGCAGCCCCTCGACGTGGACGCGCTGATGGAGCGGCTCGGCCTGGGCAGCTGCGGCCGGACGTCGTACCGGCGGCTCTCCGGCGGCCAGCAGCAGCGCCTCGCGCTCGCGATGGCCGTGGTGGGCCGCCCGGAACTGGTCTTCCTCGACGAGCCCACCGCGGGCCTGGACCCACAGGCCCGCCACGCCACCTGGGACCTGGTGCGGGACCTGCGCGCCGACGGCGTCTCGGTCATCCTCACCACCCACCACATGGAGGAGGCCGAGCAGCTCGCCGACGACGTCGCGATCATCGACGCCGGCCGGGTGATCGCCCAGGGCTCCCCCGAGGAACTGTGCAAGGGCGGCGCCGAGAACACCCTGCGGTTCACCGGCCGCCCCGGGCTCGACGTCGGCTCCCTGCTCAAGGCGCTCCCGGCCGACTCCTCGGCCGCCGAGCTGACCCCGGGGTCCTACCGGGTCATGGGCAAGGTCAACCCGCAGCTGCTGGCGACGGTGACCTCGTGGTGCGCCCAGCACGGGGTGATGCCCGACCGCATCTCGGTCGAGCGGCACACGCTGGAGGACGTCTTCCTGGAGCTGACCGGCAAGGAGCTGCGCTCATGACCACCGCGACCACCGCGACGGGCACCTACGCCCCCCGGCCGGGTGCCGCCCCGCTCCCCCGCATGATCGCGGCGCAGGCGGCCCTGGAGACGAGGATGCTGCTCCGCAACGGCGAGCAGCTCCTGCTGACGGTCGTCATCCCGACCCTCCTGCTGGTCCTGTTCAGCTCGGTGGACGTCGTCGACACGGGCGCGGGCAAGTCGGTCGACTTCCTTACCCCCGGCATCCTCGCCCTCGCCGTCATGTCCACGGCCTTCACCGGCCAGGCCATCGCGACGGGCTTCGAGCGCCGCTACGGCGTCCTGAAGCGCCTCGCCTCCTCCCCGCTCCCCCGCTGGGGCCTGATGGCGGCGAAGACCGCGTCGGTCCTGGTCACGGAGATCCTCCAGGTGATCCTCCTGACGGTGATCGCCTTCGCCCTCGGCTGGTCCCCGCACGGCAACCCCCTCGCCGTCCTGCTCCTGCTGGTCCTCGGCACGGCCGCCTTCTCCGGGCTGGGCCTGCTGATGGCGGGCACGCTCAAGGCGGAGGCGACCCTGGCCGCCGCCAACCTGGTCTTCCTGCTGCTGCTCGTGGGCGGCGGGGTCATCGTCCCGCTGGACAAGTTCGGCGGCGCCCAGGACGTCCTCGGCCTGCTGCCCATCTCCGCCCTGTCGGACGGGCTGCGGGACGTGCTCCAGCACGGGGCCGGGACACCCTGGGGCGACCTGGGGATCCTCGGCGTGTGGGCGGTGCTGGGCCTGGCCGCCGCGGGCCGTTTCTTCCGCTGGGAGTGACCCTCGTGAACGCATGCACAAGCGGCGCCCTACGATGGTGCGCGTGCCAAAGCTGACCCCCGCCGACGCCGTAGCCGCTCTGCGCAACCCGCTCGCCTTCATCGCCGCCCGCTGGACCCCGGATCCCCGGACCGTCCGGCGTGCGGCCCTCGCCGCGCTCGTCATGTCGGTGGTCATCGTGGTCACCGGTGGCGCGGTACGCCTCACCGGCTCGGGCCTCGGCTGCCCGACCTGGCCCGAGTGCACCGCCGGCTCGCTGACCCCGACGACCGCGCTGAGCTATCACAGCGCCATCGAGTTCACGAACCGCATGCTGACGTACGTGCTGTGCGCGGCGGTCGGCTGGGCGATCATCGCCGCCCGGTCCGAGAAGCCGTACCGGCGCAGTCTGACCCGGCTGGGCTGGGCGCAGTTCTGGCTCGTGATGAGCAACGCGATCCTCGGCGGCATCGTGGTGCTCGTCGGCCTCAACCCGTACACCGTCGCCGCCCACTTCCTGCTGGCGACGGCGCTCATCACGGTCGCCGCCGTGATGTGGCAGCGCACCCGCGAGGGTGACGGGGAGCCGCGGCCGCTGGTCGGCAAGGCCGTGCAGCAGCTGGTCCGGGCCCTGGTGGTCGTGTCGTTGCTGCTCATCGCCGCGGGCACGGTGGTGACCGGCGCGGGACCGCACCCGGGCGACTCCGGCGACGTCGAGCGCATCGACGTCAGCTGGTCGGGCGTCGCCGAACTGCACGCGGTCCTGGCCTGGATCGTGGTCTCGCTGACCTTCGCGCTGTGGTTCTTCCTCAAGGGCATCGACGCACCCCAGGGACCGCGCGACCGCACCCGCGACCTGTTCCTGATCCTGCTCGGCCAGGGCGTGATCGGTTACGTCCAGTACTTCACGCATCTGCCGACGGTCCTGGTCGGCCTGCACATGTTCGGCTCCTGCCTGGTGTGGATCGGCGTACTGCGCGTCCTGCTGTCCCTGCGGGAACGCGCCGACGCCGTGGCCGACCTGCCCGCTCAGCCGTACGACGCCGTGAGCGCGTCGATCGCCGGGCCCAAGTAGTCCCGGGCCAGCCGGGCCCTGCGCGCCGTCCACTCCTCGGTGGGCGGCGCGGGGTCGCCGTAACGGCGCCGGCGGACGTCCTCGACGACCTCGGCGGGGGCGCCCAGGCCGGGCAGCAGGTCGAGTGCCTCGCGTTTGGAGATGAGGCGGCCCTCGCGTGCGGTGACGGTGGCGCGGGCGAAGGTGATCAGGCCCAGGTCGACCCAGACGTCCCGGGTCCACAGCGGGGCCTTGTCGACGACGGGCCGCCAGTAGTCCCGCTGGTCGCGGAGGACGTGGTCGGCGAGTTCCCGGTCCGTCACCGGCGGCAGCAGCCCGGCGGGCGGCCGTCCGTCCAGCACCCGTCCGAAGGCGTGCAGCTCACGCCGGGTCACCGGGCTGACCGGCCGTCTGAACAGTTGCCCGTACGCGAAGGTCAGATGGGTCCGGGCGGGGTCGGCCGCCGTCGACGGGGTCAGATAGGTGCAGTGCAGCACGGGGGCGAGCGGCAGCGCGCGCAGCCGGGCGTGTGCCACGGCGACCTTCCAGACGACCGCCGGGGTCACCCGGCCCGGCAGCACCGCGACCAGGTCCAGGTCGCTGCGGCCCTCCTGGTAGTCGTCGCCCGCGGCGAGCGAGCCGTGCGCCCAGACGGCGACCGGGTCCAGGGCTGTCAGCTCGTGGCGGAAACGGGCCAATAACGTCTCGGTCTGCATCCGCCCAGTCTGTACAGCTCGCTCCAGCCCGTACACCCGTTTCACTCCAGCCCGTAGACCCGCTTCGCGTTTCCCGCCGCGATCAGTCCGGCCACGCGCTGGGCGTCGGCGAGCGACCACGCGTCCTCGGCCACCCAGGTGCCCAGCACCCGTCCGAGGGACTCGCGGAAGAGGCGGGCGCCGACGACGTGCAGTTCGGGCAGGCCGTGGGCGCCGCTGGAGAAGAGGATCTTGCCGAAGGGGGCCAGTTCCAGGATCTCGGCGAGGATCGTCGCCGCGCGGGCGCCGGTGCGGACCAGGGCCGCGCCCGAGTCGGCGTAGACGTGCGGGAAGACGCCGGCGAGGTGGGCGGCGTGGCGGTGGTAGGGGTAGCCGTGCAGCAGGACCAGGTCGGTGCCGAGGCCCGCGGTGGCCCGGACGAAGTCGGTGAGCAGGACCGGGTCGGTACGGTCGATCCGGGCGCCGGGCTCGCCGAGACCCGCGTGCAGCTGGAGGGGGCGGCCGGACGCCACGGCGATCCAGAGCAGGTGGCGCAGCAGAACCGGGTCGGTCAGCTCGCCGCCGACCGGGCGGGCCGCCAGCCAGCGGCCTGCCGCGCCTCTCACCTCACCGGGGCCGGGCGGCTCGGGAGCCAGCGCCAGTCCATGGCGGAGACCGGCGACCGAGGTGAAGGCGACCGCGTTCGCCGCCGCGCCGTGCACCGACTCGGCGAGGTTGGCGAGGAAGGACTCGACGGTGCCGGAGGTGTCGGCGACCTGCTCCGCGAGCAGTTCCAGACGGACGATCTCGCGGGCCTCCGCGTCGCCGGTCGAGGCCATTTCGGCGGGGCCGGTGAGGTCGCCGGGGAGGCCGGTGTCGACGAGGTAGGTGGTGATGCCGCTGCCGCGCAGGAGACGGCGGCCCGTCTCCAGGACGCCCAGCTCGCGACGCCGGGCCAGGTAGCGGGCGGGCGCGGAGTGGGGTTCGAGGCCGAGGAGCGGGGGGCACCAGCGCCGTACGGCGAAACCGGTCTGGGTGTCGAAGAGGGTGGTGCCGGGGGCCGGGGGGCCTTCGGTGCGGGCGAGCTGGGCCTCGAAGGTGCCCAGGCCCAGCTCGGTGCGGAGCACTCCGTGGCAGTACTGGTCCACCAGGGACGGCGTTTCGATCATCCGGGCTCCCGTGTGGACGGCTACTTAACCGTCTTAACGGGGGAACCGGGATGGAGGTCGCGGTGTGCGGTCGTTCTTCGGCCGCAGCCCGGTGGGGGCTGGTCGCGCAGTTCCCTGCGCCCTGACGGGGCGCTGAATCAGCCGCCGATCTGGATGCCGGCCATGCGCTTCCACTCGTACGGGCCCGTCTGTAC
Organism: Streptomyces sp. NPDC048277; assembly: GCF_040652235.1. Lineage (NCBI taxonomy): Bacteria > Bacillati > Actinomycetota > Actinomycetes > Kitasatosporales > Streptomycetaceae > Streptomyces > Streptomyces sp. NPDC048277. Next base: position 493,672 of record NZ_JBEZLQ010000002.1, on the reverse strand, counting down.
CTTCGCCGCGAACTCGCCGTCGAAGGACTCGTGGACGGTGATGCCCGCCTTCTCCACCGCCTGCCGGGCGATCTCGGTGCTCGGGGCCACCAGGTCGCCCCAGCCGCCGTCCTCGCCGACGAGGACGATGCGTGCGCCGCGTTCGCCGATGTGGGCCACCTGGCCCTCGGCGCCGCCGTGCGCCTTGGCGAAGGTGTCGATCTGCTTGGCGAGGCGCGCCACCTTGCGCTCGGCCTTCTGGTCAACCTGCTGCGTGTCTGCCATGGTCAGGATGCTACCGACGGGTAGATCGCTTGGCGACGTATGGGGCGAGTGACCCTTACCTCAGGAAGGGGTCCACCGCCACCGCCACGAAGAGCAGCGAGACGTAGGTGATGGACCAGTGGAACAGGCGCATCTCCTTGAGCTTCCCGCCCGTCGCCTCGGCCTTCGCGCGGTTCTGCAGGGCGTGCGCCTCCCACAGCCACCAGCCGCCCGCCGCGAGCGCGACCAGGGTGTAGAACCAGCCGGTGTAGCCGAGGGGGGTGAGGAGCAGGGAGACGGCGACCATCACCCAGCTGTAGATGACGATCTGCTTGGCGACCACCTTGTTGGAGGCGACGACCGGGAGCATCGGCACGCCCACGCGCGCGTAGTCGTCCTTCACCTTCATGGACAGCGGCCAGTAGTGCGGCGGCGTCCAGAAGAAGATGACCAGGAAGAGGATGACCGGGGCGATCGAGAGCGAGTCCGTCACCGCGGACCAGCCGATGAGCACCGGCATGCAGCCCGCGATGCCGCCCCACACGATGTTCTGCGCGGTACGGCGCTTGAGGATCATCGTGTAGACGACGACGTAGAAGAGGAGCGCTCCGAGTGACAGCCAGGCGCTCAGCCAGTTGACGGCGAACCCGAACAGCAGTGTGGAGACGACCGCCAGGGTGATGCCGAAGGCGAGGCACTCGCGCGGGCTGACCATGCCGGTCACCAGCGGACGCTGCGAGGTGCGGTCCATCAGCGCGTCGATGTCCCGGTCGATGTACATGTTGAGCGCGTTGGCGCCGCCGGCGGACAGGTAGCCGCCGAGGCAGGTGAGCAGCACCAGCTTCAGGTCGGGCACACCCTGCTGCGCCAGGAACATCACCGGAACCGTGGTGATGAGCAGAAGCTCGATGATCCGTGGCTTGGTCAGCGCCACGAAAGCTTTGACACGGGCCCCGAACGGCCGGTGACTCGGGCTCTCGCTCGCACCGAGTACCCCCGCTGGACGGGATTCGACGGCCGTCACGCACACCCCTGACAGAGACATCCCAGCGAGCCCCGCCGTGTGAACTCACGGTAAAGGCTCGCGCGTACCACGCCACTTTAGACGTTGCCCATACCCCGACCTTCGCGGGGGTGGGGTCGTGTTGGGAGGCGTCTCGGGAGAGGGGTGGGGTGGCTCGATTGAGCAGTCAGATGAGCGGCTGCGTATTCAACTGCATTCGAGTGCCGACATGCCTTCTCGGCCAGTCGGGAGGCGGATCCCCGAGAGTCCCGGCAGTCTGGAAACACTCGAAAAAATGCACGTCCTTACGGGGGTAGGCTCGACAACGGCCGGTGGGCACCCAGTGCGCCGGCAGCCGGTGTGGGCGTGTGCCCGTGAGCCGGTAACCGAACATGTGGAGAGGAGCCCTGACTCAGGGTGAGCACCAAGCCGACCACCACAGACCTCGACTGGACCGAGTTGGACCAGCGGGCCGTCGACACCGCCCGCGTCCTGGCCGCCGACGCCGTACAGAAGGTCGGCAACGGCCATCCGGGTACGGCGATGAGCCTGGCCCCGGCCGCGTACACCCTCTTCCAGAAGGTGATGCGGCACGACCCGTCCGACCCCGACTGGGTGGGCCGCGACCGCTTCGTGCTGTCTGCCGGTCACTCGTCGCTGACCCTCTACACACAGCTCTACCTGGCCGGTTTCGGCCTGGAGCTGGCGGACCTGGAAGCGTTCCGCACCTGGGGTTCGAAGACCCCGGGCCATCCGGAGTACGGCCACACCAGGGGCGTGGAGACCACCACCGGTCCGCTGGGCCAGGGGGTTGCCAACGCCGTCGGGATGGCGATGGCCTCCCGCTACGAGCGTGGTCTGTTCGACCCGGAGGCGCCGCAGGGCGAGTCGCCCTTCGACCACTTCATCTACTGCATCGCCGGTGACGGCTGTCTGCAGGAGGGCATCTCCGCGGAGGCGTCCTCGATGGCCGGCCACCAGGAGCTCGGCAACCTGGTCCTGCTGTGGGACGACAACCACATCTCGATCGAGGGCGACACCGAGACGGCCGTGTCCGAGGACACCGTCAAGCGGTTCGAGGCGTACGGCTGGCATGTGCAGCGGATCGCCCCGAAGCCGGACGGCGACCTGGACCCGCACGCCCTCTACAACGCGATCGAGGCCGCGAAGAAGGTGACGGACAAGCCGTCCTTCATCGCGATGCGCTCGATCATCGCCTGGCCCGCCCCGAACGCGCAGAACACCGAGGCCGCCCACGGCTCGGCGCTGGGTGCGGACGAGGTCGCGGCCACCAAGCGCGTCCTGGGCTTCGATGCGGAGAAGAGCTTCGACGTCGCCGAGGAGGTCATCGCGCACACCCGGCAGGCCGGCGAGCGCGGCGCGGCCGCGAAGGCGGAGTGGGAGAAGTCCTTCCAGCTGTGGCGTGACAACAACGGCGAGCGCGCCGCGGAGTTCGACCGCATCTCCGCGGGCGAGCTGCCCAGGGGCTGGGAGGAGAAGGTCCCGGTCTTCGAGCCCGGCAAGGGCATCGCGACCCGTGCCGCCTCCGGCAAGGTGCTCCAGGCGCTCGGCGCGATCGTCCCCGAGCTGTGGGGCGGTTCCGCCGACCTGGCCGGGTCGAACAACACGACCATCGACAAGGACAGCTCGTTCCTGCCGGCGGACAACCCGCTGCCGGAGGCGGACCCGTACGGGCGCACCATCCACTTCGGTATCCGCGAGCACTCCATGGCCGCGGAGATGAACGGCATCACCCTGCACGGCAACACCCGTGTCTACGGCGGTACGTTCCTGGTGTTCTCCGACTACATGCGCAACGCCGTGCGCCTGTCGGCGCTGATGCACCTGCCGGTGACGTACGTGTGGACCCACGACTCCATCGGTCTCGGCGAGGACGGCCCCACCCACCAGCCGGTCGAGCACCTCGCCTCGCTGCGCGCCATCCCCGGTCTCAACGTCGTGCGTCCCGCCGACGCCAACGAGACCGCGATCGCCTGGCGCGAGATCCTCCGCCGCTACACCAAGGTCTTCGGCAAGGGCGCCCCGCACGGTCTGGCGCTGACCCGCCAGGGCGTGCCGGTGTACGAGTCCAACGAGGACACCGTCAAGGGCGGTTACGTCCTCTTCGAGGCGTCGAACGGCACCCCCGAGGTCATCCTCATCGCCACCGGTTCCGAGGTGCACGTCGCCGTCGAGGCGCGCGAGCGGCTGGAGGCCGACGGCGTGCCCACGCGCGTCGTGTCGATGCCGTGCGTGGAGTGGTTCGAGGAGCAGGACCAGGGGTACCGGGACAGCGTCCTGCCGCCGTCCGTCAAGGCGCGTGTGTCGGTCGAGGCGGGTATCGGCCTCACCTGGCACAAGTACGTCGGGGACGCCGGCCGCATCGTTTCCCTGGAGCACTTCGGTGCTTCCGCCGACGGCAAGGTGCTCTTCCAGGAGTTCGGCTTCACTGCCGAGAACGTGGCCGCCAAGGCCCGGGAATCCATCGCCGCCGCCCAGCGCTGACGCTCATATACGACACGTAGGAGATGTAATTCCATGACAGACGCACTCAAGCGCCTCTCCGAGGAAGGCGTCGCGATCTGGCTGGACGACCTGTCGCGCAAGCGGATCACGTCCGGCAACCTCGCCGAGCTGATCGACCAGCAGCACGTCGTGGGCGTCACCACCAACCCGACGATCTTCCAGAAGGCGATCTCCTCCGGTGACGGCTACGAGCAGCAGGTCTCCGACCTCGCCGCCCGCAAGGTCACCGTCGAAGAGGCCATCCGCATGATCACCACGGCGGACGTCCGCGACGCCGCCGACATCCTGCGCCCGGTGTTCGACGCGACCGACGGCCAGGACGGCCGGGTCTCCATCGAGGTCGACCCGCGCCTGGCGCACCACACCAAGGCGACGGTCGCCGAGGCCAAGCAGCTGGCCTGGCTGGTGGACCGCCCCAACACCCTCATCAAGATCCCGGCCACCAAGGCGGGTCTCCCGGCGATCACCGAGGTCATCGGCCTCGGTATCAGCGTCAACGTCACGCTGATCTTCTCGCTGGAGCGTTACCGCGAGGTCATGGACGCCTACCTGGCCGGTCTGGAGAAGGCCAAGGAGCGCGGCCTCGACCTGTCGCTCATCCGTTCGGTGGCGTCGTTCTTCGTGTCCCGGGTGGACACCGAGATCGACAAGCGCCTGAACGAGCTGGGCACCGACGAGGCCAAGGCGCTGCGCGGCAAGGCCGCCGTCGCCAACGCGCGCCTCGCCTACCAGGCGTACGAGGAGGTCTTCTCCTCGGCCCGCTGGACCGCGCTGGAGTCCGCGGGCGCCCGCAAGCAGCGTCCGCTGTGGGCCTCCACCGGCGTCAAGGACCCGGCGTACAAGGACACCCTGTACGTCGACGACCTGGTCGCGCCGAACACGGTGAACACCATGCCGGAGGCCACCCTCGTCGCGGTCGAGGACCACGGCGGCATCACCGGCGACACGATCACCGGCACGTACGCCCAGGCCCGCGCCGACCTCGACGCCGTCGAGAAGCTCGGGATCTCGTACGACGACGTGGTCCAGGTCCTGGAGGACGAGGGCGTCGAGAAGTTCGAGGCGTCCTGGAACGACCTGCTCAAGTCGACCCAGGCGGTGCTGGAGCGCCTGACCCCCTCGGAGGGCTGAACCCTGTCAAGCAGCAACCCGCTGCGTGACCCCGCAGACCGACGGCTCCCGCGTATCGCGGGGCCGTCGGGCCTGGTCATCTTCGGCGTCACGGGCGACCTCTCCCGCAAGAAGCTCATGCCCGCCGTGTACGACCTCGCCAACCGGGGTCTGCTGCCGCCGGGCTTCTCCCTGGTCGGCTTCGCCCGCCGCGAGTGGGCCAACGAGGACTTCGCCGCCGAGGTCCACGACGCCGTCAAGGAACACGCCCGCACCCCGTTCCGCGAAGAGGTCTGGCAGCAGCTCATCCAGGGCATGCGCTTCGTCCAGGGCACCTTCGACGACGACGACGCCTTCGAACGCCTGCGCTCCACCATCGAGGAACTCGACAAGGCACAGGGCACCGGCGGCAACTTCGCCTTCTACCTCTCCGTGCCCCCACGCTCCTTCCCGGTCGTCATCCAGCAGCTGAAGAAACACGGCCTGGCCGACCAGACCGGCGGCTCCTGGCGCCGCGCGGTCATCGAGAAACCCTTCGGCCACGACCTCAAGTCGGCCGAGGAACTCAACAAGGTCGTCCACGAGGTCTTCGAACCGGACCAGGTGTTCCGGATCGACCACTACCTCGGCAAGGAGACCGTCCAGAACATCCTCGCACTGCGCTTCGCCAACACCATGTTCGAGCCGATCTGGAACCGGTCCTTCGTCGACCACGTCCAGATCACCATGGCCGAGGACATCGGCATCGGCGGCCGCGCCGGCTACTACGACGGCATCGGCGCCGCCCGCGACGTCATCCAGAACCACCTCCTCCAGCTCATGGCGCTGACCGCCATGGAGGAACCGTCCTCCTTCGACGCGGACGCACTGGCCGCCGAGAAGACCAAGGTCCTCGGCGCCGTCCGGCTCCCCAAAGACCTCGGCCGCGACACCGTGCGCGGACAGTACGCGGCCGGCTGGCAGGGCGGCGAGAAAGTCATCGGCTACCTCGAAGAGGACGGCATCAACGCCCAGTCGAAGACCGACACCTACGCCGCCATCAAGGTCGAGGTCGACAACCGCCGCTGGGCGGGCGTCCCCTTCTACCTGCGCACCGGCAAACGCCTCGGCCGCCGCGTCACCGAGATCGCGGTCGTCTTCCAAAGGGCCCCGCACTCCCCCTTCGACCACACCGCCACCGAGGAACTCGGGCAGAACGCCGTCGTCATCCGCGTCCAGCCCGACGAGGGCATCACCGTCCGCTTCGGCTCCAAGGTCCCCGGCACCTCCATGGAGATCCGGGACGTCTCGATGGACTTCGCCTACGGCGAGTCCTTCACCGAGTCCTCCCCCGAGGCCTACGAACGCCTGATCCTGGACGTGCTGCTCGGCGACGCCAACCTCTTCCCGCGCACCGAGGAGGTCGAGCTGTCCTGGAAGATCCTCGACCCGATCGAGGAACACTGGGACCAGCACGGCAGGCCCGCCCAGTACAAGTCGGGCACCTGGGGCCCCGCCGAGGCCGACGAGATGCTCGCACGAGAAGGACGGAGCTGGCGCCGGCCATGAAAACAGACCTCACGGACACCACGGCCGGCAAGGTCAACAAGGCACTGGTACAGGGCCGCCGCGCCATCGGCACCCCCGCCGTGGGCATGGTCCTCACCCTCGTCATCGTCACCGACGAGGAGAACGCCTACGACGCCCTCAAGGCCGCCGGCGACGCCTCGCACGAACACCCCTCGCGCACCCTGGTCGTCATCAAGCGCGTCTCCCGCTCCCCCCGCGACCGCACGACGTCCCGCCTGGACGCCGAGGTCCGGGTGGGCGTGGACGCCGGCTCCGGCGAGACGGTCCTGCTCCGGCTGTTCGGCGAGGTCGCCGACCACGCCGACTCCGTCGTCCTGCCCCTGCTGCTGCCCGACGCACCGGTCGTCGTCTGGTGGCCGGTCAACGCCCCCATCGACCCCGCCAAGGACCCCCTCGGCGCCCTCGCCCAGCGCCGGGTCACCGACACCTACGCCTCCGAACAGCCGGTACGCGAACTGACCGCCCGCGCCGACACCTACACCCCCGGCGACACCGACCTCTCCTGGACCCGGATCACCCCCTGGCGCTCCATGCTGGCGGCGGCCCTGGACCAGGTGGTCTGCGAGGTCAAGGCGGTCGAGGTGGAGGGCGAGGAGTTCAACCCGAGCTGCGAGCTGCTGGCGATGTGGCTCGCGGACCGGCTGGACGTCCCCGTCAAGCGGTCGCTGTCCTCCGGCCCGGGCCTGACGGCGGTCCGCCTGGAGACCAGCGAGGGCGCGATCGCGCTGGACCGCGCGGACGGCTCCCTCGCCACCCTGTCCATCGACGGTCAGCCGGACCGCGCGGTGGCGCTGAAGCGGCGGGAGACGGCCGAGCTGATCGCGGAGGAACTGCGCCGGCTCGACCCGGACGACACGTACGCGTCCGCGCTGCGGTTCGGCGTGGAGCGGCTGAACGCGTCGGCTTCGGCACCCACGGCTCCGGCCGTGGATCCCGCTCCGGCTCCGGTTCCCGCTACGACGGACCCGTCGCCCAAAGGAGAACGGGCCGTCGTCGGAACCGGGCTCGAAGCCGCTGCCGAGGCTCCCGCGACAGAATCGGCGACGCAGGAACCGCCACCGCTGAAGAAGAGGGCGAAGGCGACATGAGCACTCCCCAGCTGGTCGTGCACCACGACAAGGAGCTGATGGCGCAGGCCGCCGCGGCCCGCCTGATCACGAAGATCGTGGACGCCCAGGCCTCCCGGGGCGAGGCGTCCGTGGTCCTCACGGGCGGCCGCAACGGCAACGGCCTGCTCGCGGCCCTGGCCGCGGCACCGGCCAGGGACGCCATCGACTGGAGCCGGCTCGACCTGTGGTGGGGCGACGAGCGTTTCCTCCCCGAGGGCGACCCGGAACGCAATGTCACCCAGGCCCGCGAGGCCCTGCTCGACCAGGTCCCGGTGGACCCGAAGCGCGTGCACGCCATGCCCGCGTCGGACGGTCCCTGGGGTACGGACGTGGACGCGGCGGCCGAGGCCTACGCGGCGGAGCTGGCCCGTGCGGCCGGCCCCGAGAACCACGGCTCGGTGCCCACCTTCGACGTCCTGATGCTGGGCGTCGGGCCGGACACCCATGTGGCCTCGCTGTTCCCCGAGCTCCCCGCGGTCCGCGAGACGGAACGCACGGTGGTCGGTGTCCACGGGGCCCCCAAGCCCCCGCCGACCCGGGTCTCTCTCACGCTCCCCGCCATCCGGTCGGCCCGTGAGGTCTGGCTGCTGGCGGCGGGCGACGACAAGGCCGAGGCCGTCGCCATCGCCCTCTCGGGCGCGGGCGAGATCCAGGCCCCGGCGGCGGGCGCCCAGGGCCGACAGCGCACCCTGTGGCTCCTGGACTCGACGGCGGCGGCCCAGCTGCCGCGGTCGCTGTATCCGCCGGCTTCGCCCTGACGAAGCTCCGGAAGAACCCGTACGGCCGTTGGTGGCCGTACGGGTTTTTTCATGACCTCATGACCGCTGTCGGGCTCAGCGCCCGCGCAGCTCCCGGTACTTGGCGACCAGGGCCTTGCTGGACGCGTCGAGGCCCTCGACCTCGGCGCCCTCCGTCAGGGCCGGTTCCACGCGCTTGGCGAGGACCTTGCCGAGCTCCACGCCCCACTGGTCGAAGGAGTCGATGTTCCAGACGGCGCCCTGGGTGAAGACCTTGTGCTCGTAGAGGGCCACGAGCTGGCCGAGGACCGACGGGGTGAGTTCCTTCGCGAGGATGGTGGTCGTCGGGCGGTTGCCCTCGAAGGTCTTGTGCGGGACCAGTTCCTCCGCGACGCCCTCCGCGCGGACCTCGTCGGCGGTCTTGCCGAAGGCCAGCGCCTGGGTCTGGGCGAAGAAGTTCGCCATCAACAGGTCGTGCTGCGCCTTCAGTTCACCGCTGAGCTCCGCGACCGGCTCGGCGAACCCGATGAAGTCCGCCGGGATCAGCTTCGTGCCCTGGTGGATCAACTGGTAGTAGGCGTGCTGGCCGTTGGTGCCCGGCGTGCCCCAGACGACCGGGCCGGTGGTCCACTCGACCTCCTTGCCGTCCCGCGCCACGTGCTTGCCGTTGGACTCCATGTCCAGCTGCTGGAGGTAGGCGGTGAACTTGGAGAGGTAGTGGCTGTACGGCAGCACCGCGTGCGACTGGGCGTCGTGGAAGTTGTCGTACCAGATGCCCAACAGGCCCAGCAGGAGCGGGACGTTGGAGTCGGCGGGGGCGGTGCGGAAGTGCTCGTCGACCAGGTGGAAGCCGTCGAGCATCTCGCGGAAGCGGTCCGGGCCGATGGCGATCATCAGGGAGAGGCCGATGGCGGAGTCGTAGGAGTAGCGGCCGCCGACCCAGTCCCAGAACTCGAACATGTTGGCCGTGTCGATGCCGAAGTCCGACACCTTCTCGGAGTTCGTGGAGAGGGCCACGAAGTGCTTGGCGACGGCTTCCTGACCGGCCTTCAGTTCGCCGAGCACCCAGTTGCGGGCCGAGGTCGCGTTGGTGATCGTCTCGATCGTGGTGAACGTCTTGGAGGCGATGATGAACAGCGTCTCCGCCGCGTCCAGGTCACGGGTGGCCTCGTGCAGGTCGGCGCCGTCGACGTTGGAGACGAAGCGCACCGTCAGGTCGCGGTCGGTGAAGCTGCGCAGCACCTCGTAGGCCATGGCCGGACCGAGGTCGGAGCCGCCGATGCCGACGTTGACGATGTTGCGGATGCGCTTGCCGGTGTGGCCGGTCCACTCGCCGGAGCGGACGCGGTCGGCGAAGCCGCTCATCTTGTCCAGGACCGCGTGCACCTGGGGCACGACGTTCTCGCCGTCGACCTCGATCACCGCGTCGCGCGGGGCGCGCAGCGCCGTGTGCAGCACCGCGCGGTTCTCGGTGACGTTGATCTTCTCGCCGCGGAACATGGCGTCCCGCAGGCCGAAGACGTCGGTGGCGGCGGCCAGCTCGCGCAGCAGCCGCAGTGTGTCGTCGTTGACCAGGTGCTTCGAGTAGTCGACGTAGAGGTCGCCGACCTGGAGCGTGTAGCCCGTGCCGCGTCCCGGGTCCGCGGCGAACAGGTCCCGCAGATGGGTGTCGGCGAGCTCCTCCCGGTGCTTGGCGAGCGCGGTCCACTCGGGCGTCTGGTTGAGCCTGGTACGGCCGTCTGCGTTCATTCCGACTTCAGCCTTCTTCCTTGCACCTGTCCTGTGGCGTGCCCGCCCCGCTGCCGGTTCCAACCTAATTGATCAGCATGGGGCGCGGCCTGCTGTCGCGCCGTCCCGCGGCGCAACAACAGGTACGTCCGGCTTGCGCACCGGTATCAACGAGGTGACGGCCAGGCCGAAGAGGACGGCCGCCAGCAGCGCGGGTCCGTTCAGGCCGTACGCCGCGGCGACGGCTCCGCCGAGGAGGGCGCCGAGCGGCGCTCCGGACGTGGAGGAGGTGCGGAAGGCGGAGGCGACCCGGCCGGTCATCGACTCGGGCGCGCGTTGCTGCATCAGCGTGACCTGGTTGACGTTCCACACCATGTTCATCGCGCCGAGCAGCAGCATGCCGGCGACGAGGGCGCCGAGGTGCCGCACGGTACCCATGAGGACCAGGGACGATGTCTGGACGGTCCCGGCGACCAGCAGGGCGCGCACCCGGCCGGTGCGGCGGGCGATGCGCTGGGCGAGGAAGCCGCCGGTGATGCTGCCTGCTGAGTACGCGGTCACGGCGGCCGCGTATCCGGCGGTGCCGGCGTGCAGCCAGCGGGTCACATGCAGCACGAGGGTGGCGATGAGGGCGCCCATGCCGATGTTGCAGAGCAGGGTGGAGACGCAGACCGCCCGCAGGGCCCGGTCCTGCCACAGGGCGCGCAGACCCTCGCCGATCTCGGCGCGCAGGGTGCTGCCGACCGGGCGCGGCGGCCGCTCCGGCGGCCGTGTCCGCAGGGACGCGACCAGGGCGGCGGCCGCCAGGTAGGTGCTCGCGTCGGCCGCGAAGGGCATGAACGCGCCGGCCGTCAGCAACAGCGGCACCAGCGGGGCACCGAGCAGACCGCCCGCGATCTGCTGACCGGTCATCAGCCGGGCGTTGGCGCCGCCCAGGGCCTGGCGGTCCACGAGGGAGGGCAGCAGGGCCGTGGACGCGTTGTCGAAGAGCGTCTGAAGGGTCGTCAGCGCGAAGGCGAGCAGGAGCAGCAGCGGAATCGACGCGTGGCCGAGCCCCACGGCGAGCGCGAAGGCGGCCACGAGCAGCCCTCGTACGGTGTCGACGGCCCACATCGCGCGCCGCTGGTCCACCCGGTCCGCGACGGCACCGCCGAGCAGCCCGAACAGCAGCCACGGCACATAGCCGCAGGCGGTCACCGAGGCGATGGCGAGCGGGTCCTCGGTCAGGCGCGCGGCCAGCAGGGGCAGCGCGGACGTCCGTAACGCGTCCCCGAACCGGGAGACCACGGCGGCCGTCCACAGCCGTCCGAATCCCCCGCGCCACGCGGGTGCCCGCTCCCCCGTCGTCACCGCCGCCCCCTCACGATTCGCTGATGCACAAACCGTAGAGGGCGCCACTGACAACGGGCCGGGACCGGCCGCCCAGACAGCTCCGGCCAGGCGCCCTCGGGCACCCGGCCGGTTCTCAACTCCTAGATCTCGCCCCGCAGTTTGGCGAGCGCCTCGGCGAGGATCGCCTCGCCGTCCGCGTCGCTGCGCCGCTCCCGTACGTACGCGAGATGCGTCTTGTACGGCTCGGTGCGCGGCGGGTCCGGCGGGTTGTCCCGGTCCTGACCGGCCGGGAAGCCACAGCGCGGGCAGTCCCAGGTCTCGGGCACCTGCGCGTCGCTGGCGAAGCTCGGCTGCGTCTCGTGCCCGTTGGAGCACCAGAAGGAGATGCGCAGACGCGGCGCGGACTCGCCGCGCTCGGCCTCGCCCATCGGCCCCGCCCCGACCCGGCTACCTCGGATCGCGTTGCCACTTGCCACGGTCGTAACTCCCTGCGTGATGGTGCCGCGAAGCGAGTCGGCGTGTCGCTTCGTTGCGAGCGCCTCAGTCTACGTAAGGCCCAACGCGCGTCCAGTGGTGGGAGTTACCGCCCCCGCACCTAGACGCAAGCCCCATGATAGGCCGCGCTCAGGTGCGCGTACCGAACATGGGGCCTTACGTGCGGAATGTGCGTGTGTGCGAGTCGCGGATCAGCTGTTCGTCTTCATCAGCATGCCGAGGACGATGATGCACGCGAACCACAGCAGACCGATCACCACGGTGATCCGGTCCAGGTTGCGCTCGGCGACCGAGGAGCCGCCGACGGAGGACTGCATGCCGCCACCGAACATGTCGGAGAGGCCGCCGCCCTTGCCCTTGTGCATCAGCACCAGCAGCATCAGCAGCAGGCTGAAGACGATCAGGGCGATCGAGAACCCCAAAACCACGGCTGGACCAACTTCCTCGGATACGGATGGACTGCGGGGCCGGGGACTGTTTGAAGCTTCACGCTCCGGATAACAGCCTCGGCCCCGCAAGGGTACGACGGATCGCCGCTACCGCCTACTCACCGGTGTGCTCACTGATCGCGGAAGCGCACGATCTTGACGAACTCGTCGGCGTCCAGCGAGGCGCCGCCGACGAGGGCGCCGTCGATGTCGGCCTGCGCCATGATCTCGGCGACGTTGCCGGCCTTGACGGAGCCGCCGTACTGGATGCGGACCTGGTCGGCCAGCTCCTGGCTGTACAGCTCGGCGATCTTGGCACGGATCGCGGCGCACACCTCCTGGGCGTCCCCGGCACCGCAGACCTTGCCGGTGCCGATGGCCCAGACGGGCTCGTAGGCGATCACGATGGTCTCGGCCTGCTCGGCCGTGAGGTCCTTCAGCCCGCCCTCGACCTGGGCGAGGGTGTGGCTGACGTGGTTGCCGGCCTCGCGGACGTGGAGCTCCTCGCCGACGCACAGGATCGGGGTCAGGCCGTGCTTGTAGGCGGCCTTGACCTTGGCGTTGACGACGTCGTCCGTCTCGTTGTGGTACTGGCGGCGCTCGGAGTGGCCGACGACCACGTACGTGCACTTCAGCTTGGCCAGCATCGGGCCGGAGATCTCGCCGGTGTAGGCCCCGGAGTCGTGTGCCGAGATGTCCTGGGCACCGTACTTGATCTTGAGCTTGTCGCCGTCGACCAGGGTCTGCACGGAGCGCAGGTCGGTGAAGGGCGGCAGGACGGCGACCTCGACGGCCTCGTAGTCCTTGTCGGCCAGGGCGAAGGCGAGCTTCTGGACGTGCGCGATGGCCTCGAGGTGGTTGAGGTTCATCTTCCAGTTGCCCGCCATGATCGGCGTGCGAGTGGTCATGCGGGGTCAGTCCTCCAGTGCGGCGAGGCCGGGGAGCGTCTTGCCCTCGAGGTATTCGAGGGAGGCGCCGCCTCCGGTCGAGATGTGTCCGAACGCGTTCTCGTCGAAGCCGAGGATGCGCACGGCGGCGGCGGAGTCACCGCCGCCGACGACGGTGAAGCCCTCGGACTCGACGAGAGCCTGGGCGACCGCCCTGGTGCCCTCGGCGTAGTCGGGGTGCTCGAAGACACCCATCGGGCCGTTCCAGAAGACGGTCCGGGCGTCGGCGAGCTTCGCGGCGTACAGCTTGCCGCTCTCGGGGCCGATGTCGAGACCCATCTGGCCGGCCGGCATGGCGTCCGCGGCGACCGTGGCGGGGTTGGCCGGAGTCTTGGCGGACAGGTCCGGGAACTCGGGAGCGACGAGGGCGTCGACGGGCAGGACGAGCTCGACGCCCGTCTTCTCGGCGCGCTCGATGTACTCGGCGACCGTGGCGAGCTGGTCCTCCTGGAGGAGGGAGCTGCCGATCTCGTAGCCCTTGGCCTTCAGGAACGTGTACGCCATGCCGCCGCCGATGAGCAGGCGGTCGGCCTTGCCGAGCAGCTCGTCGATGACGGCGAGCTTGTCGGAGACCTTGGCGCCGCCGAGGGCGACGACGTAGGGCCGCTGGACGTCCTCGGTGAGCTGCTTGAGGACGCCGACCTCGGTGGCGATGAGGTGGCCGGCGTAGTGCGGCAGCCGGGCCGGCAGGTCGTAGACGGAGGCGTGCTTGCGGTGCACGGCGCCGAAGCCGTCGCCGACGTAGACGTCCGCGAGGGCGGCGAGCTGATCGGCGAACTCGCCGCGCTCGGTGTCGTCCTTCGCGGTCTCACCGGCGTTGAAGCGCAGGTTCTCGATGACGGCGACCTGGCCGGGCTGGAGGCCGTTGACGGCGTCGTGGGCGGCGGGGCCGACGGTGTCCTGCGCGAACGCGACCGGGGCGCCGAGGAGTTCGGCGAGCCGCTCGGCGGCCTGGAGCAGGGAGAACTTCGGGTCCGGGGCACCCTTGGGGCGGCCCAGGTGGGAGGCGACGACCACCTTGGCGCCCGCGTCGGCGAGGGCCTTGACGGTCGGCAGGACGGCGCGGATGCGGCCGTCGTCGGTGATGAGACCGTCGGCCATCGGCACGTTGAGGTCGGCGCGGACGAAGACCCGCTTGCCGTCGACTCCTTCGGCGAGGAGTTCGTCGATCGTCTTCATGGTTGGGGACTCCTCCAGGAGGGCTCTTGATCGTACGGGGGCTGACCGCACCGTATGACGTCGGGTCGAGGACCGGACGCCGTCGGGTCGATCCTTACGCGCGTCAGGGCTCGGACAGCGCGACCGTGCGCTGCCCGAGCCCTGCTACCGCATCGAGGTGCCTGCTCCGCAGATCAGAGCTGGTTGCCGACGAAGACCGTGAGGTCGACGAGGCGGTTCGAGTAGCCCCACTCGTTGTCGTACCAGCCGATGACCTTCACGTTCTTGCCGTCCTGGACCATGGTCAGGGACGAGTCGAAGGTGCAGGAGGCCGGCTCGTTGACGATGTCGGAGGAGACGATCGCGTCCTCGGTGTACTCGAGGAGGCCCTTGAGCTCGCCCTCGGCGGCCTTCTGGAAGGCGGCGTTGACCTCTTCCTTGGTGACCTCGCGGCCGAGCTCGACGACCAGGTCGGTGACCGAGCCGGTCGGGACCGGGACGCGCATGGCGATGCCGTCCAGCTTGCCCTTGAGCTGCGGCAGGACCAGGGCGGTGGCCTTGGCGGCACCGGTGGTGGTCGGGATGATGTTCTCGGCGGCGGCGCGGGCGCGACGCAGGTCCTTGTGCGGGAAGTCCAGGATGCGCTGGTCGTTGGTGTACGCGTGCACCGTCGTCATCAGACCCTTGACGATGCCGAAGTTCTCGTCGAGGACCTTCGCCATCGGCGCCACACAGTTGGTGGTGCAGGAGGCGTTGGAGATGACGTGGTGGCTGGCCGCGTCGTACTTGTCCTGGTTGACGCCCATCACGATGGTGATGTCCTCGTCGGTGGCCGGAGCCGAGATGAGGACCTTCTTGGCGCCGCCGGCGATGTGCTTCTCGGCGTCGGCCTTCTTCGTGAAGATGCCGGTCGACTCGATGACGATGTCGACGCCCAGCTCGCCCCAGGGGATGTCGGCGGGGTTGCGCTCGGACAGCACCTTGATGGTGTGGCCGTCGACGGTGATCGTGTCGGCGGTGTGCGACACCTCGGCCTTGAGGCGGCCCAGGATCGTGTCGTACTTCAGCAGGTGCGCGGTGGTCGCGGTGTCACCCAGGTCATTGACAGCCACGATCTCGATGTCAGCGCCCTGCTCCAGCAGCGCGCGGAAGTAGTTGCGACCGATACGACCGAAGCCGTTGATGCCTACGCGGATCGTCACGAACCGATCTCCTCGTTGGTACGCCGGCCATGCGGTGCCGGCGAGCTGTATTTGGGATGTCCCCGACCACCCACGACCCTACCTCCCTGAGGCTCCCCTGGTGACATCCAGATGCCCCATACACGGCGAGGCGGCCCGTACCCGCCAGTAGGGGTACGGACCACCTCGGATCGCGGGCCGAGTTGAACCGTTTTGCGGCGTTATATCGACCCGTTTTTACCGCGCTTTCACTCGTTCGTGAGCGGGTCGGCTCACTTGTCGAGTGCCGTTCATGTCATCTTTCGAGCGCCGTCCGCATCATCTGTCGAGTGCCGTCAACGCCTTCTTCACCAGAGCGGCACGATCGGCCGCGGAGCCGACCTGCTCCAGGCCGAAACCGAGCAGCACGGTGTCGTCGGTGGTGACCGCTCCGTACGTCTGGAACAGGGCTCCGGTGCGCGCCCAGTCCTTGAGGACGGCCGGGCTGCCCGCGGGCGGTCCGGTGACGCTCCAGGGACCCAGGGAGGTCTCGAAGCCCTCGGTCTCGGTGGCCGTGCCGCCGATCACGAGCGAGGTGTCGTCGGCGAGGACGCCATGGCCGCCGGTGCTCGGGTCGGTGATGTAGGCGAGGGAGACCTCGACCGACTTCCCGGCGTACGCGCTCAGGTCGAAGTTCACCGACTGCCACCCGCTGGAGCTGCCGGTGAGGCTGCTCCAGGACCCGCTGGTGCCGGTCGCGGCGCACTGGCCGTCGGCGATCGTGAGGTAGTGCTTGAGCCACGGGTGCTCGGCGATCAGGAAGCCGGCCCCGCACTCGCTCGGTACGGCGCTGCTGGTGGCGCCGCC
Source organism: Streptomyces sp. NPDC048277 (assembly GCF_040652235.1). Classification (NCBI taxonomy): domain Bacteria; kingdom Bacillati; phylum Actinomycetota; class Actinomycetes; order Kitasatosporales; family Streptomycetaceae; genus Streptomyces; species Streptomyces sp. NPDC048277. Next base: position 477,260 of record NZ_JBEZLQ010000002.1, on the reverse strand, counting down.
CGCCTCGGGGAGGGTCGTCCAGTCGTCGGCGCCGGTGGTGTGCACCTCGACGACCGCGTGGTCGTAGCCCGGCTCGGTGTCCCACAGCAGCTTGGTACTGAGGGTCGGCTTGGCGGCGGCGCTGACACCGGTGAGATCGATGGTGCGGGTGAGGCGCTTGTAGGCGTCGTCGGTGTGGACGGCCGCCGCCATGTACGAACCGGTGTACGGCCCGTACGGATCGACGGTCCCGGCGAACCGGCCCGCGCCCGCGCTGGCGAACTGCGGGTAAGTGCTCGTGGGCAGCTCGTCCGAGGTGACGGCGTAGGTCCCGGCCTTGTCGAGCGGGTTGGCGGCGGTACCGCTCAGGGCCCCGGTGAAGCCCTCCAGCGCGCCGGATCCGGTGAAGCCGGTGGCCCCCGGGGTCGACGTACGGGAGTAGGCGCCCAGGTAGTACTGGCTGAAGTCGTTGGACGGGGTGCCGTCACCGAGGTCGACGCTGCCGCCGGCCAGTTCGCCCGCCTCGATCAGCTTGCCGCCCTCGTTGAGGTAGGCGCGCAGCTGGAGCTGGGTGTCGTTGCCGGGGCCGTTCGTACCGGAGTAGTGGACGACGGTCCTGAAGTGCTTCAGCACACCGAGCGCGTCGGGCGCCCCCTGGGTGGCGACGTCCCAGACGACCGCCTTGTGCCCGGCCGCCTTCAGCGCGTCGACGTAGGTCTGCGCCTGGGTGGCCTGCACGCCCTCCTCGGCGACGACGAGCGTGTCCGCCGTGGCGCGCCGGGCGACGGTGTAGGTGAAGTGCGAACCGGCGACCTTATTGCCGCTCTTCGTCCTCCCCGTGAACCACACCTCGACCTTGTCGCCCGGGTCGCCGTCCTTCACCTTGGCCCGGTACTCGTCGAAGTAGAGGTTGTCGTGACCGCCGTAGGTCTCGCCGCCCTTCCAGGGCTTGAGCGCCACATCGTGCGTACGGCCGCCGTTGACGCGGTACTTGAGCTCCTTGTCGCGCACCGCCTTCCGTACGACGACGGAGACCTCCTGGTCGGCGCCGCGCGAGTACGACGTGGTGAACGTGGCCGGGGTGAAGTCGGCGGCGCTCAGTCCGACCGAGGAGACCGGCCGGTCGGGGTGGGCGGCGGTCTCGGCGACGGAGAGCGCGAACGGGACGTTCTTCTCGAACTCGTCCTGGATCAGCTTCTCGTCGTCCGGGAAGTTGAAGACCGACTGGCAGTCGGCGGCGTTCCAGGCGTCGTTCGGATCGATGTTCGACGCGGTCTGGCAGGTCGACATCTCGGGGGTGAACATCGCCATGCCGTTGACGTTGGACGCGTGGCCGTCCGCCTCGCCGTTGGTGGTGTACAGCTCCGAGGAGACCTGCGAGTGGTAGCCGGGGATCGCCGGGTTGTCCGGGGTGCCGGCGAGCGCCTTGTAGAGGACGTCGTCCGGGGTCGGGGTGGCCACCTGCCAGCCGACGCCGTAGAGCAGCAGTTCGGCGGCGGAGTGGTAGTTGATGCCGTACGTGAACCCGATCCGCTTCTCGAAGTCGTCCAGCGCCCTGGTCTCGGGCTCGGACTCGGGGCTCGCGCCGCGGTACGTCTCACTGGTGGGGCTCGGGGACGACCCCTCGTCGTCGTAGCCCCACTTGTAGCCGAAGTTGCGGTTGAGGTCGACGCCGTCGCCGGTGGAGATGACACCGTCGCCGTTGACGTCCCGCAGGTTCTTGCGCCACAGACGGGTGCCGGAGTTCTGGAAGGTGTAGTCGTAGCCGTCGGGGTTGGCCGAGAGCACGAACCACAGCTCGGTCGAGTCGACGATCTTCTTGATGCGTTTGTCGCTGCTGTAGTTGTCCAGGTAGTAGTGCATCAGCCGGCGGGTCATCTCCGGTGTGATCCACTCACGCGCGTGCTGGTTGGACACGTACAGCACGGAGGGCTTGGAGCCGTCCTTCGACTTCTTCGCGCCCTTGGTCAGTTTGAGCGCGAGAATGTCCTGGCCGTCGATCGTCCTGCCGATGGACTCGACCTTGGTGAGACCGGGGTTGGCCTGCGCGGTCGCGAGGATCTCCGCCTCCAGCCCGCCGCTTCCGCCGTACGGGCGGAACACGCCCTGCGCGGCGCCCTCGACGCGCGCCTCGGCCCTGGCCGAGAGTGTGTGCTCGGTGAGGCCGACGCCCTGCTTCCGCAACGTCTTCGCCTGCTGGTCGGTGAGGTAGAGCTCGACTTCCGACTTCCCGGACCCGGCGACCTGGCCGCCGAGTTCATGGCCGTCCTGGCCGGCCTTGAGCAGCAGGGGAATCTGCTTCTTGGTGACGTCGGCGCGGTAGACCTTGACCTCGTCGGGGCCGGGCTTGGGTGAACCGCCGGTCTGTGCCTGGGCCACGGGTGCGAGGCCGGCTCCGCCGATCAGGAGCGCGACGACAGCGAGGATCGATCTCGCTCTGTGTCTCATGTACCCCCCTAGCAGTGGTCCGCCACGGCGGCGAACCCATGCCAGGCTCATGACACTCGATGATCGAGTCAAGGGCGACTCACGGACAACACATGGGCAATTCACACGTATGCCATGGGGAGCCCATGAACGCGCAAACGCCGGTGCGGACGACCGATCGGGTCGTCCGTACCGGCGAATTGACGTCGACTCAGCAGGGCTGAGCCGGGCTCAGCCCTGCTCAGCCCGCGAGGTTGTCCGCCAGCTCCTCGGAGAGGTTGGCCTCGGTGCCCGGGATGCCCAGGTCCGAGGCGCGCTTGTCGGCCATGGCGAGCAGGCGGCGGATCCGGCCGGCGACGGCGTCCTTGGTGAGCGGCGGGTCGGCGAGCGCGCCCAGCTCCTCCAGGGAGGCCTGCTTGTGCTCCATGCGCAGCCGGCCGGCCGCCGCGAGGTGCTCGGGGACCTCGTCGGCGAGGATCTCCAGGGCACGCTGCACGCGGGCACCGGCGGCGACGGCCGCGCGTGCGGAACGGCGCAGGTTGGCGTCGTCGAAGTTGGCGAGGCGGTTCGCGGTGGCGCGGACCTCGCGGCGCATCCGGCGCTCCTCCCAGGCCAGCACCGACTCGTGCGCGCCGAGGCGGGTCAGCAGGGCGCCGATCGCGTCACCGTCACGGACGACCACCCGGTCAACGCCGCGCACCTCGCGGGCCTTCGCCGCGATGGACAGCCGGCGCGCCGCGCCGACCAGGGCGAGCGCGGCCTCCGGGCCCGGGCAGGTCACCTCCAGGGAGGAGGAACGGCCGGGCTCGGTCAGCGAGCCGTGTGCGAGGAACGCGCCGCGCCAGGCCGCCTCCGCGTCACAGGTGGCCCCGGAGACCACCTGCGGGGGCAGACCCCGGATCGGGCGGCCCCGCCCGTCCACGAGGCCGGTCTGGCGAGCCAGCTGGTCGCCGCCGGCCACCACGCGCACCACGTAGCGCGAGCCGCGGCGCAGCCCGCCCGGTGCCATCACGATCAGCTCGGAGCTGTGGCCGAAGATCTCCAGGATGTCCCGCTTGAGGCGCCGGGCCGCCATCGCGGTGTCCAGCTCCGCCTCGATCACGATGCGCCCGCTCACCAGATGGAGGCCGCCCGCGAACCGCAGAATGGCGGAGACCTCAGCCTTCCGGCAGCAGGTCCGGGTGACGGGTAGCCGGGAGATCTCGTCCTTCACCGCTGCCGTCATCGCCATGGGCCGATCCTTCCATGCATCCGAAAAATACGGTCGTACGCGGCGGCCAACAGCTCCGGGTCATGCCGGGGTGAACCGTCGGTCCGGGCCACGGGGCCCAGCTCGACCGCGGCTCCGAACCGCTTGGCGGCCTCCGTGAGCGAGTCGCGGTCGGGCACGGCGGCCTCGTCGGCCAGCACCACGTCCAGGGCGAGTTTAGGGGCGTGTCGCCCCAAAACCTCCAAATGACGCTGCGGGGAGAAGCCTTCGGTTTCTCCCGGCTGGGGTGCCAGGTTCAGGGACAGGACCTTACGCGCCTTGGTCTCGTTGAGCGCGTCGAACAGCTCGGGGACGAGCAGATGCGGGATCACCGAGGAGAACCAGGACCCCGGGCCGAGCACCACCCAGTCCGCGTCCAGCACGGCGGCGACCGCCTCCGGCACCGCCGGCGGGTCGTGCGGCACCAGATGCACGGACTGCACCTCGCCGGGGGTGAGCGCCACGGTGGCCTGCCCCCGGACGATGTCCACCTCCTCCGGCCGCTCGGGGTCATGCCCCTTGACCAGGGCCTGCAGCTCCAGCGGCACCGCGGACATGGGCAGCACCCGCCCGTGCGCGCCGAGCAGCTTGCCGACCAGGTCCAGGGCCTGGACATGGTCGCCGAGCTGTTCCCACAGCGCGACGATCAGCAGATTGCCGACCGCGTGGTCGTGCAGGTCGCCCTTGGAGTGGAAGCGGTGCTGGATGACCCGGGCCCAGGTCTGGCCCCAGTCGTCGTCGCCGCACAGCGCGGCGAGCGCCTTGCGCAGGTCGCCGGGCGGCAGCACACCCAACTCGTCGCGCAGGCGCCCGCTGGAGCCGCCGTCGTCGGCCACGGTGACCACGGCGGTGAGATCGCCGGTGATCCGGCGCAGTGCGGCGAGCGAGGCGGACAGGCCCATGCCGCCGCCCAGGGCGACCACCTTGGGCTGAGCGCCGCGGCGGCGCGGCCGGGCGCCACGGGCCTCGACGGGACGGCCCGCGCGGGTCTCGGGCACCACCCGGCGCAGCCTGCCCAGCCGTGCAGAACGTCCGGTCACTCGCGCCCCATGTCCCGGTGCACGACTACGGTCTCCACTCCCTCGGCGGCCAGGCGGGCGGCGAGCTTCTCGGACACGGCGACCGAGCGGTGCTTACCACCCGTGCAGCCGATGGCGATGGTCACGTACCGCTTGCCCTCGCGCCGGTACCCGGTCGCGATCAGCCGCAGCAGCTCGGCGTACCGGTCGAGGAACTCCTTGGCACCCGGCTGGTTGAAGACGTACGCCGACACCTCTTCGTTGAGGCCGGTGTACGGGCGCAGCTCCGGCACCCAGTGCGGGTTGGGCAGGAACCGCATGTCGGCGACCAGGTCGGCGTCGACCGGCAGGCCGTACTTGAACCCGAACGACATCACCGTCGCCCGCAGCTCGGGCTCCTCCTCGCCGGCGAACTGCGCGTCCATCTTCGCGCGCAGCTCGTGCACGTTCAGGCTGGAGGTGTCGATCACCAGGTCGGCGTCGCCCCGCAGCTCCCGCAGCAGCTCGCGTTCGGCGGCGATGCCGTCGACGATCCGGCCGTCGCCCTGGAGCGGGTGCGGGCGGCGCACCGACTCGAAGCGCCGGACCAGGGCGTCGTCGGACGACTCGAGGAAGACGATCCGGCGGGTGACGCCCCGGCTGTCCAGGTCGGCGAGGGACTCGCGCAGGTTGTCGAAGAAGCGCCGGCCGCGCACGTCGACGACGACCGCGATCCGTGCCACGTTCCCCTGGGAACGGGCGCCCAGCTCGACCATGGTGGGGATGAGGGCCGGCGGGAGGTTGTCCACGACGAACCAGCCGAGGTCCTCCAGACACTTGGCCGCCGTCGAACGGCCGGCTCCCGACATGCCGGAGATGATCACCAGCTCGGGGATGGCCGCCTCGGGGACCCCGGCCGGACTGGCATCCGTACTCACTTCTGCTCCGTTTTCCTGGACCGCTACCGCTTCCGCTTGCTGCGGCTGATCCTGGCGCGCCTCGTTGTGCGTTTCCTTGGCCGCGCCCTGCGTTTCGCTGAACGCCGGATCTCGCTGGGCTGTGTGCTGTGCGTCGTGCTCGGTCATCTCTCCTGCCCCCGTCGATCGTCCGGGGCGCCCGCGGGTACGGGCTCCCCCGAGGCGTCCGCCGTCGTCTCGGGCGCCTCGTCTTCCCTGTCATCCATGATCTCTCCGGTCGCCGTGTTCACGGCGGGTGCGGCCGGGGCCGCCTGGGCAAGGGCCGCGGCGATGGTCTCGGCCGTCTTGCGGCCTATCCCGGGGACTTCCTGAATCTGCTCGATTGTGGCGGACCGCAGCTTCTTCACCGAGCCGAAATGCTTGATCAACGCCTGTTTGCGGGTCTCACCGAGGCCCGGCACCTCGTCCAGGGGGCCGGAACGGAAGCGCTTGGCGCGCTTGGTGCGCTGGTAGGTGATGGCGAAGCGGTGCGCCTCGTCGCGGACGCGCTGGAGCAGATACAGACCCTCGCTGGAGCGGGGCAGGACCACGGGGTCGTCGTCCTCGGGCAGCCAGACCTCTTCGAGGCGCTTGGCCAGGCCGCAGACGGCGATGTCGTCGATACCGAGTTCGTCGAGCGCCCGTTTGGCCGCGGCGACCTGGGGCCGGCCGCCGTCGACGACCACGAGCTGCGGCGGGTACGCGAACTTCTTGGGCCGGCCGTCCTCGTCCTTGAAACCGTTGACCGAGCCGGTCTCGGTATCGGGTTCGGTGCCGGGTTCGGTGCCGGGTTCGGCGTCGGTGCCGTTTTCGGTGCTGGTGCCAGTGCTGGTGCGGGTACCGGTGTCGGTGCCGTCTTCGATTCCGGTTCCGGTTCCGGGGAAGGTTCCGGCCGCCGTGAGGGTGGTTTCGGCGTCGTCCTCCACCCACTCCCCGGTCCTCTCCTTGTCGGCGAGGTAGCGGCGGAAGCGGCGGGTGATCACCTCGTGCATGGAGCGCACGTCGTCCTGGCCGGCGAAGCCCTTGATCTGGAAGCGGCGGTACTCGCCCTTGCGCTGCAGTCCGTCCTCGAAGACGACCATGGAGGCCACCACGTCGTCGCCCTGGAGGTGGGAGATGTCGTAGCACTCGATACGCAGCGGGGCGCTGTCCAGGTCCAGGGCGTCGGCGATCTCCTCCAGCGCGCGCGAGCGGGTGGTGAGGTCGGAGGCGCGCTTGGTCTTGTGCAGGGCGAGTGCCTGCAGGGCGTTGCGCTGCACGGTCTCCATCAGGGCCTTCTTGTCGCCGCGCTGCGGGATGCGCAGCGAGACATTCGACCCGCGGCGGCCGGTCAGCCACTCCTGGACCGGCTCGACGGGCTCCGGCAGGGCCGGAACCAGCACCTCCTTGGGAACCGCGTCCCCGGTCTCCTCGCCGTACAGCTGCTGGAGGGCGTGCTCGACGAGAGCCCCGGTGGTGACCTCCTCCACCTTGTCCGTGACCCAGCCGCGCTGGCCGCGGACGCGCCCACCGCGCACATGGAAGATCTGGACGGCCGCCTCCAGCTCGTCCTCGGCGACGGCGATGAGGTCGGCGTCGGTCGCGTCGGCGAGCACGACCGCGTTCTTCTCCATGGCCTTCTTCAGTGCCTCGATGTCGTCGCGCAGCCGGGCGGCCCGCTCGTACTCCATCTCCTCGGCGGCCTCCATCATCTGGTGCTCCAGACGGCGGAGGTAGGTGCCGGTGCGGCCGGCCATGAACTCGCAGAACTCCTCGGCCAGTTCGCGGTGCTCCTCGGCGGGGATCCGGCCGACGCAGGGGGCCGAGCACTTGCCGATGTAGCCGAGCAGGCAGGGGCGGCCGGTACGGGTGGCGTTCTTGAACACCCCGGCGGAACAGGTGCGCACCGGGAACACGCGCAGCAGCAGGTCGACGGTGTCCCGGATCGCCCACGCGTGGCCGTATGGCCCGAAGTAGCGGACGCCCTTCTTCTTGTGACCGCGCATCACCTGGACGCGCGGGAACTCCTCGTTCATCGTCACCGCGAGGTACGGGTAGCTCTTGTCGTCGCGGTACTTGACGTTGAACCTGGGGTCGTACTCCTTGATCCAGGAGTACTCCAGCTGGAGCGCCTCGACCTCCGTGGACACCACGGTCCACTCCACGGACGCGGCGGTGGTGACCATCGTCCGGGTGCGGGGGTGCAGGCTCGCCAGGTCCTGGAAGTAGTTCGCCAGGCGCTGGCGCAGGCTCTTCGCCTTTCCGACGTAGATCACCCGGCGGTGCTCGTCTCGGAACCTGTACACCCCGGGAGAGTCCGGGATCTGTCCCGGCTTGGGGCGGTAGCTGGAGGGGTCGGCCATGTCTCACACCCTACTGGCGCACACCGACACCGCGACGGGCCTGTGGACAACCCTCGACGGGGATGGCGGGGCCTACGAGGCCGGTGAGTGACCGGGAACACGGGGGGCCGGGCCCGGCGGGGGTGGCGGGGTCTGGAGGGCTCCTGGGCGTAGCCGACGGGGCAGGGGGCGCCCGGGGCACCGGACCGGTCGGGCTCCTGGGACGCGGGACCAGCGGTACCTGCCCCGAGGCGGCAGCCAAAGCGTGCAGCGGTGCGGCCGTCCGGCGTCTGAGCGAGGGCCTCGCGCTTCCGGCGTGACCAGGGCCGCGGCCGGCGGCCCGCCAGGACTACGGACCTTGAAATCGGCCACCTCGGCAACATCCCGAGCCGTTCGGGCACGCCACCGCCGCTGGCCCGGTCGGTGGCCGTGGCGGAGCCGTCGAGCCGATCAGGGCGGCCCCTGTGCCGCTTCCTCCGTAAATCGGCGCCTTCCACGTGAACGATCTCCGGTCCCGGGGCGGCGTCGGTGCCGCCCCGCCCGCCGGATCCCGCCGTCGACGGGGTCACGCCTCGGCCAGGTGGGCGCCCCCGGCCGGACGAAGGTGTTGTCGGGGATTGGTCAACACGCTTCAATGCGGGGGAACTCGGGGCCGTGAGCGACGGCCTGCGGACGCGGCGTACCCAGGTGCGGCCGCCCCCGGCGCCGACGGGGTGGCCCCGAACCCGCGCCAACGGCCTGACCAGCCGTTGACCCCCCGAGAGAAAGGCCCCTGCATGCGGCATGGCATACAGCACGCGGACGTCGCCACCGCGGAACTGGACTCGGCCCTGCGCGGCGGCCCCTTCCATGTGGCTCTGCGCGCCGCGATCGCCGCCCGTGGGCTGCCGCTCCAACGTGTGCAGCACCATCTGTCGCGCTACGGGGTCAAGGTGGGCGTCACCAGCCTGAGTTACTGGCAGCAGGGGGCCCGCCGCCCGCAGCGCCCGGAGTCGCTGCGGGCCGTCCGCGCACTGGAGGAGATCCTCCAGCTCCCGGACGAGTCCCTGATCCGGCTGCTCGCCGACTCCGACCAGGACCCCGCCGTGCGCCGCCCCGCGACCCGCTCCTACCGCTCGCTGATCGAGGCCTCCGACGTCCAGGACCGGTTGCAGGCCGAGCTCGGCTGGTCCCTCGACGGCGGCCTGCACACCCTGGGACACCACGAGCGGGTGCGGATCGGCGTCCACCGCGAACTGGCCGCCCGCGAGTCGCAGCACATCGTGCGCGCCCACCGGGACGGCATCGACCGCTTCGTGGCCGTCCACCACGGTGACCCCGGCTGCGCCCCGCAGCACATGACCGTGCGCGCCCTGGAGAACTGCCGCACGGGTCGCCTCCGTTCGGACCCGGAGACCGGCCTCCTCATCGCCGAACTCCTCTTCGGCACCCGCCTGCGCTCGGGCGACACCTTTCTCTTCCGCTATGTCGTCGAGGACGGTACGGCCGGTGTCTCACGCGAGTACGTCCGCGATTTCGGTTTTCCCGGCGGCCAGTACACCCTCCAGGTGCGCTTCGCCACCGACGCACTGCCGACGCACTGCCACCGGTTCGCCCAGCACTCGGCAGCCGCCCCGCGCAGCGGCCGGCAGGCGCTGCCGCTGAGCGGGCTGCACCGCTCCGTCCATCTGGTCGAGCCCCGGGTGCGGCCGGGTCTCCTGGGAATCGGCTGGGACTGGGAATGAACCGGCGCTGAACCGGCCCCGTGGGCGGCGATCCGGTCCAGCGTGTCGTGCCGCCCTGATCAGGCGCCCGGCCCCGCCACGATCCGGCCGTTCGCGGCCTTGACCGGCAGCTCGTTCAACGGCTCGGTGGCCGGCGACCGCACCACCTTTCCGGTCATGGCGTCGAACTCGCTGCCGTGACAGGGGCAGACCAGCGTCGTGCCCTGCAGCTTGTTGATCGGGCACCCCGCGTGCGTGCAGACGGTGCTGTAGGCCTTGAGCGCCCCGTCTGCGGACCGGCTGACGACGAGGTTGTGCTCCCGGTAGAGCTTGGCGTCGCCCTTGGTGAGCTCGCTCTCGGCCCCGAGGTCGACCGGCGCGGTCGGCGTCGCGTCCGCCGAGGCCGCACCGTCGGGTGCGGAACAGGCGGCCAGCCCCAGCCCGGCGACCGGTGTCACCGCCGCCCCGCGCAGGACGGTACGGCGGCTCGCGGAGGGTCGGGCGGGCATGCGGGGCTCCAGATGGGTCGGGATCGTGCAGGGCGACGATACCTGGGCGGATCTGTCCCGCTTCGGGGTGGGTCGGGGTGCGGGCGAGGGCCGACCCGAAAGGACGTAAACGCTTGCGTAAGCGTTTACGCGGCGTCGGCGAATGAGGTAGCTTCCCGGCCGAAGGCCCACGGCGAACCTGGCGTGGGAGCCGAGGAACCCTGCCCGGGCGGGAAGCGGAGAAGGAGAGAAGGGGAGCCCATGCCCACCATGGCCGACGTGGCTCGGAGTGCCGGAGTCTCCGTGGCGACCGTCTCCCATGTGCTCAACGAGACCCGTCCGGTGCTGCCCCACACCCGTCAGGCCGTGCTCGACGCCATCGAGGAGCTGGGCTACACCCCCAACACCCTCGCCCGCTCCCTGGTGACCTCTCGCACCCGCTCCATCGGGCTCGCGGTGTCGGCCATCAGCAACCCGTACTTCACGGAGATCCTCCAGGGCGTCGAGGCCGCCGTACTGGAGCACGGCTACGGCCTGCTCATCGCCGACCCGCACGACGACCCCGAGCACGAACGCAAGGTCGTCCAGCTTCTCCACGAACGCCGCGTCGACGGCATGATCGTCGCCCCCTCCGCCGACCCGCGCGAACTCCTCGCCTACCTCGACCGCCACGCGGTGCCGACCGTCCTCCTCGACCGGGTGCTCGACGGCCGCGCGGACACCGCCCCGCGCTTCGACCAGGTCTGCGCCGAGAACACCGAACCGATGGCCCGGCTCGTCACTCACCTCGCCGGTCTCGGGCACCACAGGATCGGCCTGGTCGCGGGGCTGCCCGGGCTGAGCACGACGAGCGAGCGGATCACCGGCTACCGGCAGGGGCTCGCCGCCACCGGGCTGCCCTTCGACGAGAACCTGGTCGTCTCCGGCAACTCCGAGTCCGCGCGCGCCGAGCAGGCCACCGCCGCCCTGATGTCGCTCGCCGTCCCGCCCACGGCGCTCGTCACCGCCAACAACGCGATGACCATCGGCGCCCTTCGCGCCCTGCGCACACACGGCTTCTCCGTGCCGCACGACATCGCCCTGTGCTGCTTCGACGACTTCGCCTGGGCCGACCTGTTCTCCCCCCGGCTCACCGCTGTCGCCCAGCCCAGCAAGGAGATCGGCGCCGAGGCGGTCCGGGTGCTCCTCGAACGGCTGGCCTCACCCGACCGGCCCGCCCGGACCGTACGGCTCCCGTGCACCCTCGCGCACCGGACGTCGTGCGGGTGCCGGGAGGAGGACGGCGGGGCCGACGCGGCCACGCGGGACCGGTCGGGTGAGGCTGGCCGGCAGTCCGCGCAGGCCTCGTCGGCACGGTCCCCTCAGCAGTCCGCACACTCCCAGCGGGTCCCCCGCTCCGGACATCCCGAGCACCCCGAGAAAGGAACCCTCTCGTGATCGTCGTCGCCGGTGAGGCACTGATCGACCTGGTACCGCAGGGCACGGGCGCCCTCGCGCCGCTGCAGCCGGCGCTCGGCGGCGGCCCGTACAACACGGCCGTGGCCCTCGGCCGCCTCGGCTCTCCCACCACGTTCTGCTCCCGTACCTCGCACGACGCCTTCGGCGAGGCGCTGCTGGACGGGCTGCGACGGGCGAATGTGGATGTGTCCCTCGTGGAGCGCGGCACGGAGCCGACCACCCTGGCGGTTGCCACGATCGACCCGCACGGCTCCGCCTCCTACTCTTTCTACGTCGACGGCACCGCCGACCGTCTGTTCGCGGCACCCGCCGACCTCCCCGCCACGACACGTGCCGTCTCCTTCGGCACGCTCTCGCTCGCCCTGGAGCCGGGGGCGAGCGCCTACGAGGAGTTGATGCGCAGCGCGGCCGGGCAGGGCCTGTTCACCGCCCTCGACCCGAACATCCGGGCAGGTCTGATTCCGGACCCGAACGCCTACCGGGCGCGCTTCAAGAGCTGGCTGCCCTCGGTGACTCTCCTCAAGCTCTCGGAGGAGGACGCGCTGTGGCTGGGCGGAACCCCGCGCGAATGGCTGGCGTCGGGTCCCTCGGCCGTCGTGATCACCCATGGCGGCGACGGCCTCAGCGCCTTCACCCGCGACGGCACCGTGTACGCCGTCCCCGGTGAGAAGGTCGACGTCGTGGACACGATCGGTGCGGGTGACACCGTGAACGCGGCTCTGCTGCACGGCCTGGCCGCCCAGGACACCCTGTCCGCCGAAGCGCTCCTGGGACTGGGCGCCGACGGCTGGACGAGGCTGTTGCGATTCGCGGCGCGGGCAGCCGCGATCACCTGCTCCCGGGCGGGTGCGGAGCCGCCGTACGCCTCCGAACTCGGGGACATATAAGGGATGTTCGGCTCTCTGTCGCCGATTGACCGGTGCCGCTGATTCCGCTGTTGAGGAGTCAAGGTTCGTCGTGGCCGCAGAGATCGGGCGGCTGACTGTGCAACGAGCGGCGCCTCGCGGAAAGTTCCCGCGAGGCGCCGCACTTTTCTGGATTTGTCCGAGCCCGTGGCCCGGTGGCCTCAGGCCTTGGGGGCCCGCGTCGTCTTCTTCGCGGGCGCCGCCTTCTTGGTGACCCCGGCCGCCTTCTTCGTGGCCGCGTTGTTGGCGGTACTGGCGGTCGCCGTCTTCTTCGCGGTCGACGTGGCCGCGACCGTCTTCTTCGCCGCCGTCTTGCGCGGGGCCTTCACCGAACTGGCGTCGCTGACGCGGTCGGCGCCGAGGATCTCGCGCAGGAACTTGCCGGTGTGGCTGGTCGGGACGCCGGCGACCTCCTCGGGCGTGCCCTCCGCGACGACGAGTCCGCCACCGGCGCCGCCTTCGGGACCCATGTCGACGACCCAGTCCGCGGTCTTGATCACGTCGAGGTTGTGCTCGATGACGATGACCGTGTTGCCCTTGTCGACGAGGCCGGCGAGGACCTTCAGCAGCTTGCTGATGTCCTCGAAGTGCAGACCGGTGGTCGGCTCGTCGAGGACGTAGACCGTGCGTCCGGTGGAGCGCTTCTGCAGTTCGCTGGCGAGCTTCACGCGCTGAGCCTCGCCGCCGGACAGGGTGGTCGCGGACTGACCGAGGCGGACGTAGCCGAGGCCGACGTCCTTCAGCGTGTTGAGGTGGCGGGCGATCGAGGGGACCGCCTCGAAGAACGACGTGGCCTCCTCGATCGGCATGTTCAGGACCTCGGAGATGGACTTGCCCTTGTAGTGGACCTCCAGGGTCTCCCGGTTGTAGCGGGCGCCGTGGCAGACCTCGCACGGGACGTAGACGTCCGGGAGGAAGTTCATCTCGATCTTGATCGTGCCGTCGCCCGCGCAGTTCTCGCAGCGGCCGCCCTTGACGTTGAAGGAGAAGCGGCCCGGCAGGTAGCCGCGGACCTTCGCCTCGGTGGTCTCGGCGAACAGCTTGCGGATGTGGTCGAAGACGCCCGTGTACGTAGCCGGGTTGGACCGCGGGGTGCGGCCGATGGGCGACTGGTCGACGTGCACGACCTTGTCGACGAGGTCGTCGCCGTCCACACGCGTGTGCCTGCCGGGGACGTTCCGCGCGCCGTTCAGCTCACGGGCGAGGTGCGTGTACAGGATGTCGTTGACCAGCGTCGACTTGCCGGAGCCGGACACACCCGTGACGGCCGTGAACACGCCGAGCGGGAAGGACACGTCGATGTCCTGGAGGTTGTTCTCGCGGGCGCCGTGCACGGTGAGCCGACGGGACGGGTCCTGGGGGCGGCGGATGTCGGGCAGCGGGATCGACTTCTTGCCGGACAGGTACTGGCCGGTCTGCGACTCGTCGTTGGCGAGCAGTTCCTTGAGGGAGCCGCTGTGCACGACCTTGCCGCCGTGCTCGCCGGCGCCGGGGCCGATGTCGACGACCCAGTCGGCGACCTTGATGGTGTCCTCGTCGTGCTCGACGACGATGAGCGTGTTGCCCATGTCGCGCAGCCGGACCAGGGTCTCGATGAGCCGGTGGTTGTCGCGCTGGTGCAGGCCGATCGACGGCTCGTCGAGGACGTACAGGACGCCGACGAGACCGGAGCCGATCTGGGTGGCCAGGCGGATGCGCTGGGCCTCGCCGCCGGAGAGGGTGCCGGCCGCGCGGTTCAGCGAGAGGTAGTCCAGGCCGACGTCGACCAGGAACTTCAGCCGCTCGTTGACCTCCTTGAGCACACGCTCGGCGATCTTCTTGTCGCGCGCGTTGAGCTTGAGCTCGCCCAGGAAGTCGGCGCAGTCGCTGATGGACATCGCCGAGACCTCGGCGATCGACTTGTCCATGATCGTGACCGCGAGGACGATCGGCTTCAGGCGCGTGCCCTCACAGGTCGGGCAGGGCACCTCGCGCATATAGCCCTCGAAGCGCTCACGGCTGGCGTCGCTCTCGGCCTCGCTGTGCCGGCGCTTGACGAACGGCACGGCGCCCTCGAAGGGCGTGGTGTACACGCGCTCGCGGCCGTACCGGTTGCGGTAGCGGACCTCGATCTGCGTCTTGTGGCCGTAGAGCAGGGCCTTCTTGGCGCGCTGCGGCAGGCCGGCGAAGGGGATGTCGGTGCGGAAGCCCAGCGCGTCGGCAAGGGCGCCGATCAGACGGCCGAAGTAGTCCTTGGTGTGCCCGTGCGACCAGGGGTGGATGGCGCCCTCGTCGAGGGACTTGTCCTCGTCCGGGACGATCAGCTCCGGGTCGACCTCCATGCGCGTGCCGATGCCGGTGCACTCGGGGCAGGCGCCGAAGGGCGAGTTGAAGGAGAAGGAGCGGGGCTCGAGCTCCTCGAAGGACAGGTCGTCGTACGGGCAGTACAGGTGCTCCGAGTACATGCGCTCGCGCTCGGGGTCGCCCTCGGGGAGGTCGACGAAGTCGAGCACGACCATGCCGCCGGACAGGCCGAGCGCGGTCTCCACGGAGTCGGTGAGGCGGCGCTTGGCGGACTCCTTCACCGTGAGACGGTCGATGACCACCTCGATGGTGTGCTTCTCCTGCTTCTTCAGCGTCGGCGGGTCGGAGAGCTGGACGGTCTCGCCGTCCACGCGCGCGCGGCTGTAGCCCTTGGTCTGGAGGTCGGCGAAGAGGTCGACGAACTCGCCCTTGCGCTCGCGCACCAGCGGCGACAGCACCTGGAAGCGGCTCCCCTCCGGAAGCTCCAGGACCTTGTCGACGATGGCCTGCGGCGACTGGCGCGAGATCGGGCGGCCGCACTGGGGGCAGTGCGGCTTGCCGATGCGCGCGAAGAGCAGCCGCAGGTAGTCGTAGACCTCGGTGATGGTGCCGACCGTCGAGCGCGGGTTGCGCGAGGTCGACTTCTGGTCGATGGACACCGCCGGGGACAGGCCCTCGATGAAGTCCACGTCCGGCTTGTCCATCTGCCCGAGGAACTGGCGGGCGTACGAGGAGAGCGACTCCACGTAGCGACGCTGGCCCTCGGCGAAGATCGTGTCGAAGGCAAGGGAGGACTTGCCCGACCCGGACAGGCCCGTGAAGACGATGAGCGAGTCACGAGGCAGGTCGAGCGAGACATTCTTCAGGTTGTGCTCGCGCGCGCCACGGACGATGAGACGGTCGGCCACAGCCGGTCCGCACCTTTCTTGAGAGAAGTGACAGGGGCAGGGCCCCGTGCTTCTTCAGACTAGGGGGAGCCACTGACAACGCCGGTCGGATTCCTGGATGGGTAAACAATCCCGGGCCATCCAGCATGCCCGACGCCGCCACCGACGATATAGCACGCGCATTCGATTTACGGAGCTGGTGCGAAACCTTCACCCGAAGGAGTGGCAGGGCTAGTGTCAGCGCCATGATTGATCACGCTCATGACCTGGCATCTGTGCAGGAAGCGACGGAGCGACTCCTCACCGCAGTCGCCCCACTGGACAACGCGTCCGTCGCGCGACCGTCACGGCTGCCCGGCTGGACGGTCGGCCATGTCCTCGCGCACCTCGCCCGCAACGCGGACGCGCTGACGAACGTCCTCGACGGGCGCCCCATGTACGCCTCCGCCGAGGCCCGCGACGCCGACATCGAGCGGGACGCGCCGCGGCCACTCGACGCCCAGGTCGCCGACCTGCGCGCATGCGACGCTCGCTTCCGGGCCCGGGGCGCCGAGCCGGCGGACTGGACACGCACGGTGGAACTGCGCAACGGGGTCACCGACTCGGCGGCGCAGGTGCCGTTCCGGCGCTGGGCCGAGGTCGAGCTGCACCATGTCGACCTCGGGACCGGGTACGAGCTGGAGGATCTTCCGGAGGAGTTCACGGAGCGGGAGATCGACTTCCTCGCGCATCGCTTCCTCGCGCACCCCGACGTCCCGGCGACACGGATCACGGACGGCACGCGCGCGTGGCGCACCGGACAGGAGGCCCCCGAGGCGGAGCTCACCGTCACCGGCGGGCCGGCGGATCTGCTGGGCTGGCTCTCCGGCCGCCGTGACGGCTCGGCCCTGACGGTGACGGGCGGCACCCTGCCCGCGCTCCCTCCGCTGTAGCGCACGGCACCTCTGTACCGCACGGCACCTCGTCGGCCACTGCCCGCTATAGGCTGACCGTCATGACGTACAGCGGAGAGGTGACGGTCGGCGGACCGGCGGACGTGCACGAGCTCAAGGACCTGATGATCACCAAGATCGCGGTCGGGCCGATGGACAACAACGCCTATCTGCTGCGCTGCCGCGCCACGGACGAGCAGTTGCTGATCGACGCGGCCAACGACGCGGAGACCCTGCTGGGCATGATCGGTGACGACGGCATCGCGTCCGTCGTCACCACGCACCAGCACGGCGACCACTGGCAGGCGCTGGCCGAGGTCGTCGCCGCCACCGGCGCGCGGACCTACGCGGGCCGCGAGGACGCCCCCGGCATCCCGGTCACCATCGACGTCCCCGTCGACGACGGCGACGTCATCCGGGTCGGCCGCGTGGAGCTGACCGCCCGCCATCTGGTCGGCCACACCCCCGGCTCCATCGCGCTGGTCTACGACGACCCGCACGGCCATCCGCACGTCTTCACCGGGGACTGCCTCTTCCCCGGCGGTGTCGGCAACACGTTCAAAGACCCGAAGGCCTTCGCGAGCCTGATCCACGACGTCGAGACGAAGATCTTCGACGCCCTGCCGGACGAGACCTGGGTGTACCCGGGGCACGGCAACGACACCACGCTGGGCACGGAGCGCCCGCACCTTCCGGAGTGGCACGCGCGCGGATGGTGAGAGTGGGGTGCGCGCCTGGGCATGGGCACGAGGGCGCGCACCCTTGGACGTGAGCGCGCCCGCAGGCCGCGCATCCCGCGCTCACGCCCCGCTCACGAACCCCAACGCACGCCCGGCGCACACCACTTCACACGCGCCCGGCGCGCAAGCCTCGTACGCCCCGCGGAGTCTCATCGCGCGCCCCGTGTGAAGAGTTCGCACACGCCGGAGCCCAGCGCACGCTCCCCGCGCGCGTTGTTGCGCGGTCAACTGGGAGTAGCCCCGCACAGGATGACGGCTCCTGCGCGGTACGGGCCGCCGGTCATCAATCCCCGCCCTCGGCCGGCGGCCCCGGCGCGTCCACCGCGCAGCGGGCAACGTTCACAAGACCGCAACACCCGTTCCCAGCATGCGGACAAATACCCCTTTGACCTGGACAAACGCGGCGTTCGCTGTCACTCTCCCGCCATGCACCTCGCCCCGAGCGCGCTGCGTCGCGCTGTCGCCGCCGCCACCATAGCCCTGCTCGCCACCGCTGTCGGCTGTGCTCCCCAGCCGGACGAGAAGGCGTCCGGCACGTCCTCCTCGACGGCCGGAACCACCTGCGCCAAGGGCAAGTTGGCCACCCAGACCTCCGGCAAGCTGACGATCGCGACGGACGAACCGGCGTACGAGCCGTGGTTCAAGGACGACAAGCCGGCCAATGGCAAGGGCTTCGAGTCGGCGGTCGCCTACGCCGTGGCGAAGCAGCTCGGGTACGACAAGAGCGCGGTCGTCTGGCAGAGCGTGCCGTTCAACAAGGCGTTCGCGCCCGGCGTGAAGACCTTCGACTTCGACATCAACCAGGTGTCCATCAGCACCGAGCGCAAGAAGGCCGTGGACTTCTCGTCCGGCTACTACGACGTGCGCCAGGCGGTCGTCGCGCTCAAGGGCAGCAAGGCCGCGAAGGCGACGAGCATCGCCGGCCTCAAGGGGCTCAAGCTGGGCGCCCAGGTCGGCACGACGAGCCTGAACTACATCAGCGACGTGGTGAAGCCGTCGCAGGAGGCGGCCGCGTTCTCCAAGAACGACCAGGCCGTGTCGGCGCTCAAGAACGGCCAGGTGGACGCCATCGTCGTCGACCTGCCGACCGCCTTCTACATCACCGCCGCCCAGGTGACGAACGCCGAGATCGTCGGCCAGTTCGAGAACCAGGGCGACACGCCCGAGCAGTTCGGGCTCGTCCTGGACAAGGGCAGTGGCCTCACGTCCTGCGTGTCCTCGGCCGTGGACGCCCTGCGCAAGGACGGCACCCTGGCCAAGCTGGAGAAGCAGTGGCTGTCGGACGCCGTCGACGCTCCGGTGCTCAAGTGACGGTCGCCAAGGACGAGTCCGGCCAGGAGGGCACGGACGACAAGGGCGACATGCCCGTCGGCACCCCCGCGGGCGCCGACGGTTACAGCCCCTCCGAACGGCGGCTGGAGCGGGAGCGCTACAAGCGTGCCCGCGCCCGTCGGGCGACCGCGATCGCCGCGCTGTCGACCCTGGTCACGGCCGTCGTCCTGTACGTGGTCGTGGTCAGCGCGCCGGGCTGGGAGCGCACCAAGGAGACCTTCTTCGACGGGCAGTACGCGCGCGAGGCGTTCCCCAAGGTGCTCGAAGGACTGTGGCTCAACGTCCGGCTGCTGCTGATCTGCGGCGTGCTGGTGCTCGTCCTCGGCATGCTGATCGCCATCGCCCGCACGCTGCCGGGGCCGGTGTTCTTCCCCCTGCGGGCACTGGCGGCGGCGTACACGGACTTCTTCCGCGGTCTGCCGCTGATCATCAACCTGATGATCGTGGTCTTCGGGGTACCCGCGCTGCGCCTCCAGGGCGTGACCGTCGATCCCGTACTGCTGGGCGGAACAGCGCTGACGCTGACGTACTCCGCGTACGTCGCCGAGGTGTTCCGCGCGGGCATCGAGTCCGTGCACCCCTCGCAGCGCGCCGCGGCCCGCTCGCTGGGGCTGACCAACCGGCAGGCGCTGCGGTACGTGGTGCTCCCCCAGGCCGTACGCCGTCAGGTGCCGCCGCTGCTGAACGACCTGGTGTCGCTGCAGAAGGACACCGGGCTCGTGTCGATCGGCGGCGCGATCGATGCCGTACGGGCGGCCGACATCATCGCCCAGCGCAGCCTCAACTACACGCCGTACATCGTCGCCGGGCTGGTCTTCGTGGCCCTGACCATCCCGATGACCCGCTTCACGGACTGGGTGACGGCCCGGATGGACCGTCAGCGGGCCCAGGGAGGATCCATATGAGCGACGCGCCCGTCCTGCGCATGGAGTCCGTCCGCAAGACCTTCGGCGACTCGGTCGTCCTGCGGGACGTCGACCTGGAGCTCGCCCCGCACACGGTGACCGCGCTGATCGGCGCCTCGGGGTCCGGGAAGTCGACGCTGCTGCGCTGCGCCAACCTCCTCGAGGAGATCGACGACGGCGCGATCTGGCTGGACGGCGAGGAGATCACCGACCCGCGCGCCGACCAGGACGCGGTGCGCCGCCGTATCGGCGTGGTCTTCCAGGCGTACAACCTCTTCCCGCACATGACCGTGCTGGACAACATCACGCTGGCGCCGCGCCGGGTGCACGACGTCTCCCGCGCGGAGGCCGAGGAGCGGGCCAGGGAGCTCCTGGAGCGCCTCGGGCTGGGTGCCAAGGCGGGCGCCTATCCCGACCGGCTGAGCGGCGGCCAGCAGCAGCGTGTGGCGATCGTGCGCGCTCTGGCCGTACGGCCCCGGCTGCTGCTGCTCGACGAGATCACCGCCGCCCTCGACCCGGAACTGGTGGGCGAGGTGCTCACCGTGGTCCGTGACCTGAAGGACGAGGGCATGACGATGGTGCTGGCGACGCACGAGATGGGCTTCGCCCGCGACGTCGCCGACCAGGTCTGCTTCCTGGACGGCGGTGTCGTCCTGGAACGCGGTACCGCCGATCAGGTGTTCGGCGACCCGCAGCAGGAGCGCACCCGGCGCTTCCTGCGGCGGATCGTGGAGGCCGGGCGGCTCTGAGGCGCTACGCGTCGGCGGTGGCGGCGCCGACCAGTGCCGCCACCCGCTCCACGCCGAACGCATAGCCCTGCACACCGCATCCCGCGATCACACCGTCGGCACGCATCGAGACGTACGAGTGGTGCCGGAACGACTCGCGCTTGTGGATGTTGGAGATGTGGACCTCCAACACCGGCATGCCGTCGCAGGTGTTGAGGGCATCCAGGATCGCGACCGAGGTGTGCGAGTAGGCGCCCGGGTTGATGACGATCCCGCAGTGGTCGAGTCGTGCCTTGTGGATCCAGTCGACCAGTTCGCCCTCGTGGTTGGACTGCCGGAAGTCCACGGTGCCTCCGTGCGCGGCCGCCGTCTTGGCGCACAGTGCCTCGATGTCGGCGAGTGTGTCGGAGCCGTAGATCTCGGGCTGACGCTGGCCGAGCAGGTTCAGATTGGGCCCGTTCAGGATCATGATCGGGGCGTTGGCCAGGGTGCGTGGCACGATTCCTCCGGCTCCGTAGGGGTGATGAACGGTCCTGGGCGGACCGCGGCTCAGACCGGTTTATCACGGTGCGCCGGGGCGCCTGCGAAGGGCGCCGTGCGCCCCCGTAACTCACGATCACCGTGGGTAGTTGACGCAGCATGCACGATGCACGCACCGTAAGGGCCCCTTCGATGCTGCGGCTGGCGGCCGCCTCGCTCGCCGGGACCGCGATCGAGTTCTACGACTTCTTCGTCTACGGCACGGCCGCGGCGCTCGTTCTGGGACCGCTGTTCTTCCCGACGTTCTCGCCGCTCGCGGGGACGCTGGCGGCGTTCGGGACGTTCGGCGTGGGGTTCGTGGCCCGGCCGCTGGGCTCGGTGCTGTTCGGGCACATCGGGGACCGCCGCGGCCGGCGTCCCGTACTGTTCGCGTCCTTGCTGCTGACCGGCGCCTCGACGGTCGCGGTCGGGTGCGTACCGGGGTACGACACGATCGGCGTCGCCGCCCCGGTGCTGCTGCTGGTGCTGCGCTTTCTGCAGGGGCTGGGGCTCGGCGGGGAGTGGGGCGGAGCGGTGCTGCTGACCGCGGAGCACGCGCCCGCCGGGCGACGCGCCCTGTGGTCGAGTTTTCCGCAGATCGGTCCGGCCATCGGCTTTCTGCTCGCGAACGGCGTGATGCTGGCCCTGTCGGCGTCGCTGTCCGACGCGCAGTTCGCGCAGTGGGGGTGGCGGGTGCCGTTCTGGGCGGCCGGGACACTGGCGCTGGGCGGGCTGTGGCTGCGGTCCTCGCTCGCCGAGAGCCCCCGGTTCCTGGAGATCCACGAGCACGCGCGCATGCCGTTCGCGGAGGTCGTACGGCACCACTGGCGGCTGGTGCTGCTGACGGCGGGGGCGCTCGCGGTCGGGTACGCGGTGTTCTACGCGGTGACGACCTGGTCGCTGGCGTACGGGACGGAGCGGCTCGGGGTGAGCCGTACCGTCATGCTGATCTGCATCATGGCCGCCGTGGTGGTGAAGGGCTCCCTCACACCGGTGATGGCCCTGCTCGGCGACCGCTATGGGCGGAAGCCGTTGTGCCTGTTGGGGTGCACGGCCTCGGTGCTGTGGATGTTCCCGATGGTCGCGCTGCTGGCGACCGGTCAGCCTCTGCTGATGTTCCTCGGGTTCACGGGCGCGCTGATCTCCTTCGTCACCATGTTCTCGGTCGTCGCCGCCTATCTGCCGGAGCTGTACGAGCCACGGGTGCGCTGCACCGGGGCCGCCGTCGGGTACAACCTCGGCGGGGTCCTCGGCGGCGCGCTCACGCCGATCATGGCGACGGCGCTGGCGGAACACAGCGGTCGTGTGCCGTGGGGTGTGGGGGCGTATCTGACGGCGATCGCGCTGCTGAGCCTCGGCTGCTTCGCACTGCTGCCGGAGACGCGTCCGGTGCCGGTGACGGCGGTCGAGGCGGTCACCGGATAGAGGCGCGAAGCCCGCTACGGGTTGATCGCCAGCTCCAGATAGGCGAAGAACACCACCAGGTGGACGCCGCCCTGCAGCGGTGTGGCCCGGCCCGGCACGACCGTCAGGGAACTGACGACGACGGTCAGCGCGAGCAGCAGCATGTGGGTCGCGCCGAGTCCGAGGACCAGGGGGCCGGGGAGCCAGACGGACGCGAGGGCGACGGCGGGGATGGTCAGGCCGATGCTGGCCATGGCGGAGCCGAGCGCCAGGTTGAGACTGGTCTGCACGCGGTCGCGGCGGGCGGAGCGCAGGGCGGCGATGGTCTCGGGGAGCAGCACCAGCAGGGCGATGATCACACCGACGACGGCCTGGTGCAGGCCGGCCGCCTCCACACCGGACTCGATCGTCGGCGACACGCCCTTGGCCAGTCCGACGACGCCGATCAGGGCCAGGCCCAGCAGGCTGAGGCTGATCCATGCCGTGCGCGCGGACGGGGCCTGGGCGTGGTCATCGGCGGTGATCACCTCGCCCTGCCGGGTGATCGGCAGGAAGTAGTCACGGTGGCGGACGGTCTGGGTCGCCACGAACAGGCCGTACAGGATCAGTGAGGACAGGGCCGCGAAGGTCAGCTGGATACCGGAGAACTCCGGGCCCGGTCTGCTGGTGGTGAAGGTCGGCAGTACCAGGCTGAGCGTGGCCAGGGTGGCCACGGTCGCGAGGGCGGCGCCGGTGCCCTCGGGGTTGAAGACCGCGGTGCCGTGGCGGAGCGAGGCGACGAGAAGGCAGAGGCCGACGATGCCGTTACAGGTGATCATCACGGCGGCGAAGACGGTGTCCCGGGCCAGGGTGGAGCTCTTGTCACCGCCGTCGGCCATGAGGGTGACGATCAGGGCGACCTCGATGATCGTGACGGCGATGGCGAGAACCAGGGAGCCGAAGGGTTCGCCGACCCGGTGGGCCACGACCTCGGCGTGGTGGACGGCGGCGAGGACCGATCCGGCGAGGACCACGGTCACCACCGCGACGACCGCGCCGGGCAGATGGCGGCCCCAGGTGAACAGGAGCAGGACGACCGCGAGCACCGGCACGAGGAACGTCCACTGGGGGGTGAGCGACCGGAGCCGAGTGATCATGCAGCGATGGTGGCAGAGGCGTACGGGGTTCGCATTCCGGTCCTTTCGGGCTCCGGGGGCCCTGCCGCCAGTAGGGCACGGCCCCCGGGTCGTACGGGCGCGGTCGGTCGAGCGGCTACCTGAAGTCGGTCATGTCCACGACGTCACAGTCGGCGAAGGACGGCGGCCGGGTGCACAGGGCGGCCATCTGCTCGGCGAACTTGCTTGTCTCGGGGTCGTTGCTGTTCTGCATGGCCTCCTCGTAGGAGTTGAACTCGATCACGCCGAGGTAGTGGCCGGGCCGGCTCCGGTCCCTGAGGATCAGGCGGCGGGTGGGGCCGCCCTCGCGGCCGGCGAATTGGCTGTCCATGCCGTCGGCGAGTTCCTTCATCTCGTCGATGCGGTCGGTTTCGAAGTCGATGATCTGGACGAACGTCACACTGCCTCCACCGGGCGGTGGCGTCCCCGGCCAGGGACGCCCTGCACCCAAAGGAAGCATCGGGAGCGGTGGTCGGCAATCGGCTTCGCACCGCTCCGCGGGGTGGTTGTTCCTACGTCTGACGTGGTCAGACGTCGATGCTGTCCTTCGGAGCGCCTTCGCTCCGTGCCTGCGCCGCCTCGGCCGCCGCCTGCTTCCTGGAGACCCTCAGGCTGGTGATCGTGGTGACGATCAGGACCGCGCAGATGACGCCGAGCGAGACCGGGATGCTGATCTCCGGGACATGGACGCCGGACTCGTGCAGGGCGTGCAGCACCAGCTTGACGCCGATGAAGCCGAGGATGACCGACAGGCCGTAGGACAGGTGGACCAGCTTCTTCAGCAGTCCGCCGATGAGGAAGTACAGCTGCCGCAGGCCCATCAGCGCGAAGGCATTGGCCGTGAAGACGATGTACGGGTCCTGCGTCAGGCCGAAGATCGCGGGGATGGAGTCCAGCGCGAACAGGACATCGGTCGTACCGATCGCGAGCATCACGACCAGCATCGGGGTCATGACCCGCTTGCCGTTCTGCTGGATCCACAGCTTGGTGCCGTGGTACCGGTCGGCCACGCCGAACTTGCGCTCCGCGGCCTTGAGCAGCTTGTTCTCCTCGAACTCCTCTTCCTCGTCGTCGGTCCGGGCCTCCTGGATGAGCTTCCAGGCGGTCCAGATCAGGAAGGCGCCGAAGAGGTAGAAGACCCACGAGAAGCTGGCGAGAATCGCTGCGCCCGCGGCGATGAAGACGGCCCTCAGGACCAGGGCTATGAGGACGCCGACGAGCAGCACCCGCTGCTGGTACTGCGAGGGCACGGCGAACTTCGCCATGATCAGGACGAAGACGAAGAGGTTGTCGACGCTCAGCGACTTCTCGGTGATGAAGCCCGCGAAGAACTCTCCGGCGGGCTGCCCGCCGGAGAAGACGAGCAGGCCGAGGCCGAAGAGTCCGGCCAGGGCGATCCAGACGACGGTCCAGATTCCGGCTTCCTTGACGGACACGTCATGCGGTTTGCGGCCGATGAAGAAATCGACCGCGATCAGGGCGGCCAGCCCCAGGACGGTGAGGACCCACAGGGTCACGGACACATCCACTGCGCCTCCGGTTCGTGAACAGGCAAAGGGTCAGCGTCATCGCTGCCGGAGGTCTCTTCCACCCGAGACGGGCCGACGCCCCGGGATCCGGTCGGATCCGTATTGACGGGTACGCCGCAGCAGACAGGGAGTACTCCCCTCCGTGAGGAAAACAGTACCCCAATCACCAAGGAAAGGTAAAGCACTTGGCAAAAGAAAGACCAAATACGCAGGTCAGGGCACTTTACATGTCCTTGGTGCGAGCAGCCGTCACCCGGGTGAGCACCTGCTGGAGCACATGGCTGCCGACCGGCACGAGGCAGGGCTCGTACGTCCAGGCATGCCCCACCCACGGATCGGCCAAGTGATCGTCCGGTACCGGCGTGAGTCGCATCAGTGAACGCCACAGTGGATCGAGCAACGGGCCGTATGCGGCGGCGTCCTCCCGGTCGGCGACCAGCAGGAGATGGACGCCGACGTCCGGGCCCTCGTCCGCGAGGTAGCGCAGCTGGGTGACGGCACGGTCGTCGAAGCCGTGCGGGAAGTCGTTGACGATCAGCAGCTGCCGCGAGATGTCCAGACCGGGCGGCAGCGCGTCGGCCGCGCCACCCTGCACCGCCATCTGCACCAGGTCGACACGCTCGGTCAGTCGCCCCAGCACCTCGGCCACGCCGACGGCGCCCGCAGCGGGCGGCGCGGCCAGTGCGCCGGCACCCGTCAGCGGTGCCAGCGCGGACGCGCCGGAACCGGCCGGGTCGATGACCTGCACGCCGAACTCCCCCGCCGGGTGAGCAGCGAGTAGTCGGGCCGCGAGCGCCACGGCCGTGTGCATGGCGAAGTGGCGCACCTCGCCGGCATCGGACCCGGATCCGTCGGGGGAACCGCTGTCGACCCACAGCCCCCGCTCCAGGGGCAGCCGGACCAGCATCGGAATGCGCAGCGGAGCGCTCTCCGGGAGGTGGAGGTCGCCCAGTCGCACGGCCATCGGCAACTCGGTCGGCACCCGGTAGCCGTGCCAGACGGGGTTGTCCCAGCGGGCGTACGCCGGCGGCAGGGCCGGCTCGACGACCTCGGACTCGGCGGTGAGCTGGGCGAGGTCACGGTCGAGGGCCGCCCGAGCCTGGTCGACCAGCCGGGCCTGCCGGGCGCGGGCCTCCTCGCGTGCGGCGTCGCCGGTCGAGCCCAGGCGGTTGCGCGGGTCGGAGAGGACCTGGTCGAGCTCCTTCTCCATGCGCGACTCGGCGAAATCGACGGCACTGCGGTAGGCGGCGGTGGAACGGGCCAGGTCCTCGAACATGCCCCAGACCTGGTTGTACAGCCGCTCGTCCATGGACCAACCGACCGCGTCACCCGCGACGGGCGGCACGGGCCCCTCCGCCGAGGCGGAAACCGCCGGGGCCGAGGGCGGGGACGTCTGGCGGCGTTTGGGATGGGTGTAGTCGATGGGGCTGCCGGTCGGCGTGGAAGGCTCTGTGGGGCCTGGTGCGCCGACAGCGCCGGATGCACCGGGTGGGCCGGATACGCCGGAGACCGTGGGCCTGCCGTCACCGGGTGTCTGAACGTCGTACGGGGATTCGGCACCGGAAGCGGTGCCGGAGAGGTCGGGGCCGGTGACGGATGGGGCCGTACGACGGGAGCGATCGGTCTCCGTCGTACTCGCCGGGACCGAACGGGCCATGCCCCGCGCCACCGCTTCCTCGATCCCGCAGGCGAGTTCGGCGGCCTGGGGCAGGCCCTGGTCGGCCAGGAGCGCGGTGAGGCCCTCCGCGTAGCCCTGGCCGACCGCGCGGATCTTCCAGGCGTCCTGCCGACGGTAGAGCTCCAGAGCCACGACCGCCGACTCGGCGTCCAGGCCGGTGAGGGTGTAGGCGGCGACCTCGGTGCCGTCGAGGCCGGTCACCGCGACACGGGGCGCGGCCACCGCGCCGAAGCGGAGCGGGCCGCCGGGCGTGGCAGGCAGGGCGATCAGCACACTGACCCGGTGCACGGCCTCGGGCATGGCGTCGAGATCGGCGGCGAGGCGGTGATCGGCGGCCGCCTGTCGGGAGACCTCGATCCCGGGGCGCGTGGGCGCTCCCGGATGGACCACCCGGTCGGCGCCCCGCACTCGGCCGTTCTCGTCGGCGAGGGTGGCCCCGGCGACGACCGGCACATCGGCCGAGATCCGGATCTCGATCCGGTTCCGCGAGAGTGGATGGTTCTGCCCGCGCACCAGCTCGGCCGCCATGTGCCCACGTCCTCCTGTGTGTCGTGTCGTCGTGCGCCGCCGGCCCTCTCCCGGAGGCCGAAGGGCTGGAGGACCGAAAGGCTAGAGGACCGGCAGGATCGTCGGCACCAGGTCCTGGAAGGTGCGGCCCTTGGCCGGAACTCCCAGGGCCGTCATCGTCCAGCCCGAGCCCGAGCGGTGCACCTTCGCCATGATCTGGGCGGTGTACTCGCCGCCGCCGTCGAGCGTGTAGCGGGCGAGTTCCTGGCCGTTGCTCTCGTCGACCAGCCGGCAGAAGGCGTTCTGCACTTCCTGGAAGGTCTGGCCGGTGAAGGAGTTGACGGTGAAGACGATCTGGTCGACGTGGACCGGAACGCGCGCGAGGTCGACGAGGATGGCCTCGTCGTCGCCGCCCTGGCCCGCGCCGCCGACGAGGTTGTCACCCGTGTGGCGGACGGAGCCGTCGTCGCTCACCAGGTGACGGAAGAACACGACGTCTACGGGCTGCTTGTCGGCGAACAGCACCGCAGAGGCGTCCAGGTCGATCTCACGGGTGCGCGAGCCGAACAGCCCGCGCCGGGGCGCCGCCTTCCAACCAAGTCCCATACGGACGGAGCTCAGAGAGCCTCCGTCCTTCTTCTCCAGGCTGATGGCCTGACCCTTGGTCATGTTGACCGTCACGGCTGCTTCCCCTCGTCGGATGTCCCCTGCTGCCGCGGAGTGCGCGGTTGACCAAAACCCTATGCAGCGCCACTGACAGTGCCGAACCCCGGCCCGCGCTTTGTGTCGGTCTTGCAACACTTCGCGCACTTACCGGGGTCCGCCAGCGGATCAGGGGTCAGGCCAGGCCCGCCTCCCTCATCTGGCGCAGTTCCTTCTTCATCTCGGACACCTCGTCACGCAGCCGGGCCGCGATCTCGAACTGCAGATCTGCGGCGGCGGCGCGCATACGCTCCGTCATCTCCTCGATCTGCTCCCCGAGTTCGGCTGCCGGGCGGTCGGTGGGCACTGTTTCCTTGGCCTTGCCCTTGGCGGCCTTGCCGGCCTTCGCGCCCTTGGCCGCCTTGTCGCCCAGGGACGGAACGGGGGCCTTGGCGCCCTTGCCGTCCTTCAGCTTCCGGTAGCCCGAGCCGAGCAGCTGTTCGGTGTCGACCTCCTCGCGGGCGATCCGCGCGACGATGTCGTTGATCTTCTTCCGCAGCGGCTGCGGGTCGATGCCCTTGGCCTTGTTGTAGGCGACCTGCTTCTCCCGGCGCCGGTTGGTCTCGTCGATGGCCTTCTCCATCGCCGGGGTGATCTTGTCGGCGTACATGTGGACCTGGCCGGAGACGTTGCGCGCCGCGCGGCCGATGGTCTGGATCAGCGAGGTGCCGGAGCGCAGGAAGCCCTCCTTGTCGGCGTCGAGGATCGCCACCAGGGACACCTCGGGCAGGTCGAGACCCTCACGCAGCAGGTTGATGCCGACCAGGACGTCGAACTCGCCGGAGCGCAGCTCGCGCAGCAGCTCGACGCGGCGCAGGGTGTCGACGTCGCTGTGCAGATAGCGCACCTGGATGCCGAGCTCCAGGAAGTAGTCGGTGAGGTCCTCGGCCATCTTCTTGGTGAGCGTGGTGACCAGGACGCGCTCGTCCTTCTCGGTGCGCTTGCGGATCTCGTGCACCAGGTCGTCGATCTGGCCCTCGGTGGGCTTGACGACGACCTCGGGGTCGACGAGGCCGGTGGGACGGATGATCTGCTCGACGACGCCGTCCCCGCGGGAGAGCTCGTACGTGCCGGGGGTGGCCGACAGGTACACGGCCTGCCCGATCCGCTCCTGGAACTCCTCCCACTTCAGGGGGCGGTTGTCCAGGGCGGAGGGCAGCCGGAAGCCGTGGTCCACGAGGGTGCGCTTGCGGGAGGCGTCACCCTCGTACATGGCGCCGATCTGGGGGACGGTGACATGCGACTCGTCGATGACGAGCAGGAAGTCGTCCGGGAAGTAGTCCAGCAGGGTGTTGGGCGGAGAGCCGGGCAGGCGGCCGTCGAAGTGCATCGAGTAGTTCTCCACGCCGGAGCAGGTGCCGATCTGGCGGAGCATCTCGATGTCGTACGTGGTGCGCATCCGCAGCCGCTGGGCCTCCAGGAGCTTGCCCTGCTTCTCCAGCTCCGCCAGGCGCTCCCCCAGCTCCTTCTCGATGTCGTTGACGGCCCGCTCCATGCGCTCGGGACCCGCGACGTAGTGCGAGGCCGGGAAGACGTACAGCTGCTGGTCGTCGCTGATGATCTCGCCGGTGAGCGGGTGCAGCGTGGACAGCGCCTCGATCTCGTCGCCGAACATCTCGATGCGGACGGCGAGCTCCTCGTAGACCGGGAAGATCTCGATGGTGTCGCCGCGGACGCGGAAGGTGCCGCGTGTGAACGCCAGGTCGTTGCGCGTGTACTGGATGTCGACGAAACGGCGCAGCAGGTCGTCGCGGTCGATCTCGTCGCCGATCCGCAGCGGGACCATCCGGTCGACGTACTCCTGCGGCGTACCGAGGCCGTAGATGCAGGAGACCGACGCGACCACGATGACGTCGCGGCGGGTGAGGAGCGAGTTGGTCGCGGAGTGGCGCAGCCGCTCGACCTCCTCGTTGATCGAGGAGTCCTTCTCGATGTAGGTGTCCGACTGCGGGACGTACGCCTCGGGCTGGTAGTAGTCGTAGTACGAGACGAAGTACTCGACCGCGTTGTTCGGGAGGAGCTCGCGGAACTCGTTGGCCAGCTGGGCGGCCAGCGTCTTGTTCGGCGCCATCACCAGGGTGGGGCGCTGGAGCTTCTCGATCATCCACGCGGTGGTGGCGGACTTGCCGGTGCCGGTCGCGCCGAGGAGGACGACGTCCTTCTCACCGGCCTCGATGCGCTTGGCAAGCTCGGCGATGGCCGCCGGTTGGTCGCCGCTGGGCTGGTACGGGCTGACGACCTCGAAGGGCGCCACCGTGCGTTCGATGTGGGAAACGGGCCGCATGGCATCCACCGTACGACCCCGCACTGACAACCGGTTCTGATCAGCGGTTCTGCGGGGTGCGCGAGCTGTGGTGGCTCTGCTGGCGGCCGACGCGCGGGGACGGGCGGCGGCTCGGGTGGTGGGTGACCTCGTCGGCCGGGACGCCCGGCTTGTGCTCCACACGGAGCCGGTCGGGCTTGCCCATGACCATCAGCGGATCGAACATCACGACGACGGCGGCGAGGCAGAGGAAGGTCAGCGGGCCGATCAGCATGGGGGCGAGCAGCGAGGCGGGTGAGTCACCGGGGGTCGTCACCTCGTGGCCGTGGAGGTGGACGGTGAGGGCGGCCATGCCGGTGTAGTGCATGCCGCTGACGGCAAGCCCCATGACGAGGCTCGCGCCGACGCTCCACAGGAAGCCACGGATCTGCCCGGCCGCCCACAGGGCCGAGGTGGCGGCCACCACGCCTATCACCACCGACGCGGCCACGGTCAGCGTGTTGTACTCCAGGTTCCCGTTCAGGCGCAGGCCGGCCATGCCGAGGTAGTGCATCGAGGCGATGCCGAGACCGGTGATCGTGCCGCCTGTGAAGAGGGCGGTTCCGGTGGCGCCCCGGTAGCCGACTATGAAGATCCCGACGCCCACCATGAGGATGGCGAGGCCGAGGCTCGCGTAGGTGAGCGGTTTGTCGTAGTGGATCGGCGTCTCCTTGACGCTGAACCCCATCATGGCGACGAAGTGCATGGTCCATATGCCGGAACCGATCGCCGCCGAGCCCAGGGCGAGCCAGGCGGGCCGCCAGGAGTGGGCCACCAGCATCGCCCGGGTCGTGCAGCGCAGCCCGAGGGCACCGCCGAGGCAGGCCATCAGATAGGCCACCAGCGGGGTGACGACCCCATAGCTGAATCCGTCGACCGTGCCCTGCATACGTGGCTGCCCTTCACCCTTTGCGTCCCGGAATATTTGATATGCGCCCCCGTCCCAGGACCGCCCGAGCGGTCAGGGTTGACGCAGAGAGTATGACTCCCACTGGAATGGTCGAACGATTTTCCGGCAAAGAAACACGCCCTTGCCGCAGTTGTGCGGCACCAGTGAGCGGACTTGGGCAACTCCATTCAATCTGTGGTCATCCCGTACCCGCCCGTTGTTGACTCCCTGCTGTCAGTCTTGTGCTGTCCGTATTCGCTGGACGTGAGGAGTCCGTATGCACGCGCGCGCAGTCGCCGCCACGACCACCGCGCTTCTGGGAACGGCCGCCCTGCTGAGCCCTGTGCCCACTGCCCGGGCGGGCGATGCCGCGCAGCCCACGGTGCTCGCGCACCGGGGCGCCTCCGCCTACGCCCCGGAGAACACGCTGGCCGCCATCGACAAGGCGGCCGCGATGGGCTTCACCTGGGTCGAGAACGACGTCCAGCGCACCAGGGACGGCCGGCTCGTCGTCATCCACGACGACAGCCTCGAACGCACGACCAACGTCGAACAGGTCTTCCCGGGCCGGGCGCCCTGGAAGGTGAAGGACTTCACGGCCGCGGAGATCGCCCGGCTGGACGCGGGCAGCTGGTTCTCGCCCTCGTACGCGGGCACGCGCGTGCCGACGCTGGCGCAGTACATGCGCAGGGTCGAGCACAACCACGAGAGGCTGCTCCTGGAGATCAAGAACCCGGAGCTGTACCCGGGCGTCGAGCGGCAGATCCTGAAGACGCTGAGCAACGAGGGCTGGCTGGACCGCGGCCACCTCGACCGGATCGTCGTGCAGAGCTTCAGCGCGGACAGCCTGCGTATCGTGCACGAGCTGAAGCCCTCGGTGACGACCGGCTACCTCGGCACGCCGTCCGTCGCGTCCCTGCGGCAGTACGCGCGCTTCAGCGACCTGATCAACCCCTCGGTGGGGTCGATCTCCACCGGCTATGTGTCAGCCGTGCACTCGGTCGAGGGACCGCACGGCAGGCGGCTGCGGGTCTTCACATGGACGGTGAACGACGCGGTCACCACGTGGAAGGCCGTCGGCTACGGCGTGGACGGGATCATCACCAACAAGCCGGACGTGGTGCGGGCCGCGCTGCGCGCGAGCTGAGTGCGGCCGGGCGGCGGGCGTTGTCAGTGGCGAGCCGTACGGTGGGGCGCATGGACAGCGAAGGGCAGTACGAGCAGCGGGTGGTGTGGGCCGTCGTGGACAGCGACATCGGTCCGCTGCTGCTGGCGGCGACCCGCGAGGGCCTGGTCAACGTGGTGTTCCACGCCACCGACGCGGTGCGGGAGCGGGCTCTGGAGCGGCTGGCGGCCCGGCTGGGCGCCGAGCCCGCCGAGGATCCCGCGGCACCGGTGCTGGCCGAGGCGATACGCCAGCTGCGGGCGTACTTCGCGGGCGAACGGCAGGACTTCGACCTGCCGCTGGACTGGTCGCTGATCTCCGGCTTCAACCGGCAGGTGCTGCGCGAACTGGCCGCCGGTGTCCCGTTCGGCGCGGTGGTCGGGTACGGCGATCTGGCGGGCCGGGTCGGCCAGCCCGGCGGGGCGCAGGCGGTGGGGGCGGCGATGGGTGCCAATCCGCTGCCGGTCGTCGTGCCGTGCCACCGGGTGGTGGAGAGCGACGGCGGCATCGGCGGGTTCGGGGGCGGTCTGGAGACCAAGCGGAAGCTGCTCGCTCTGGAGGGTGTGCTGCCCGAGCCGCTGTTCTGAGCCGCCCGGGCGCGCGGTCGGCGGTAGTGCCGTCAGCCGTAGTGGCGTGCCTCGACGACGTTGCCGTCCGGGTCCCGGAAGTAGAAGTTGCGCGGGGCCTCCCCGCGGGCGCCGTAGGAGTCGTGGCCGATGTCGGTCATGGGGACGGCATGGTCGGCCAGGCGGGCACGCAGGGTGTCGAAGTCGTCGGACGGCAGGGACAGGCAGATGTGGTTGACGGGGTGGCCGGCGGAGCCGGGGAACGCGGGCACGCGCTCGGCGAGGGTGAGCGGTGCGAGGTCGAGGATCGTCTCCTCGTTGACGCGTACAGAGGGGAACGGCACCTTTCCCTCGGCGAACTCGGTGACCCGCAGCGGCTCCAGGCCGAGCATCCGCCCGTAGAAGCCGGCCGCGGCGACCGGGTCGGCGACCCACAGGACGACATGGTCCAGACGTGCCGTGTGATTCGTCATGCGGCCCAGGCTGGTGGTGTCCCCCACAGGCCGCAAGCGTTTATCCGGGTGTGCCGCCCGCCAGAGATGAGGGAAGACCGACGGACAGGAGGCGGGCGCGTGGTGCTGGTGGTGTCGGAAGAGGTCCGGGAGGCGCTCGACGCGGGCCGGGCGGTGGTCGCTCTGGAGTCCACGATCATCGCGCACGGGCTGCCGCGTCCGCGCAACCTCCAGGTGGCGCTTGAGCTGGAGGACACGGTACGGCGCGAGGGTGCCGTGCCCGCGACCATCGCGGTGCTGGACGGGCGGCCCCGTGTCGGCCTGGACAAGGAGCAGTTGGAGCGGATCGCCAACGAGGACGGGATCCGCAAGCTGGGCCACCGTGACCTGCCGCTCGCCGTGGCGGCGGGGGCGAGCGGGGCGACCACCGTGTCGGCGACGGCGCAGCTGGCGGCGCTGGCCGGCCTCCGGGTGTTCGCGACGGGCGGTCTCGGCGGGGTGCACCGGGAGTGGACGGTGACCCAGGACGAGTCCGCCGACCTGGGCCTGCTGGCGCGCACCCGGATCACGGTGGTGTGTGCGGGCGTGAAGTCGATCCTGGACGTGCCGGCGACCCTCCAGCGCCTGGAGACTCTCGGCGTGGCGGTGGCCGGTTACGGTACGGACCGCTTCCCGGGCTTCTACCTCTCCGACTCCGGGTATCCGGTCGACTGGACCCTGGAGACCCCCGAGCAGGTCGCGGAGGTCATGCGGGCGCAGGACACGCTGGCGGCGGCGGACACGGCGCTGATCGTCGCCAACCCCGTCCCGGAGGCGGAGCAGCTCGATCCCGCGCTGCACGCGCGCGTGCTCGCCGACGCGCTGCACGCGTGCGACGCGGAGGGGATCACCGGTCAGGCGGTCACGCCGTTCCTGCTCGGCTATCTGGTCCGGCACACGGACGGCGCCTCGCTGGAGGCCAACCTGGCGGCCGTGCGCGGAAACGTGCGGCTGGCGGCGCGGATCGCGTCGGCGTGGGCCAGGGGGTGACACCGGGCCCGGAGGTGACGCCGGGCCGGGGAGTGGCGCCAGGTCGAGGGGCGACGCCTGGCGGGGCCGTGCCGCCGGGCTCGGGCGGAGCGCTGCTGGTCGTCGGAGACGTCGTCACCGACGTCGTCGCCCGGCACACGGGGCCGCTCGCGGCCTGCACCGACACGGCCGCCGTGATCCGGACGCTGCCCGGCGGCGCGGGCGCCAACGTGGCCTGCTGGGCGGCTCACACGGGCTGTGCGGACGTACGGCTGCTGGGGCGGGTCGGCGCGGACGCGGCGCAGTGGCACGAGCGGGAGCTGGTCGCCGCCGGGGTGCGGCCGCGGCTCGTGGTGGATCCGGAGGCCGCGACGGGAACGGTGATCTGCCTCGTCGACAACGGCGCCTCCGGCGAACGTACGTTCCTCACGGACAGCGGGGCGTCCCTGCGGCTGGAACCCGCCGACTGGTCGGACGCGCTGCTCGACGGGGTCGTCCGGCTGCATCTCTCCGGTTATCTGCTGTTCTCCGAGCCCAGCCGGGCGCTGGTGGCGGTGGCACTGGCGTCGGCACGCGCGCGTGGCGTGCCGGTGAGTCTGGATCCGGCGTCGGCCGGGTTCCTGGTGGCGCTGGGCGTGGACCGCTTTCTGGCGCTCGTGGAGGGTGTGGACATCCTGCTGCCGAGCCGGGACGAGGCGTGTCTGCTGACCGGACTGCCCGATCCGGCGGACGCGGCGGCCAAGTTGAGCCGCCAGGTGCCCCTGGTGGTCGCCAAGTCGGGGGCGGACGGCGCTCTGGTCGCCAGGGCCGGCGACATTCTCGCGCGGGTCCCGGCGGCCCCGGCGGCGCCCCGGGACACCACGGGCGCCGGTGACGCCTTCACCGGGGCGTTCCTCGCCGCACTCGTCGCAGGCGCGGAGCCCGAGGAGGCGGCGGCGCGGGGCTGCCGGGCGGGCGCGCGGGCGGTGGAACGCGTGGGTGCCAGACCGCCCGCGGCCGACCCGGCGCCTTGACCGGGCCAAGCGGACAACGAACAACAGACGACGGACTACGGACGACGGAATACGTCGTGTGCGGCTGGACTACGGCTTGTGGCCCCACACCGAGATCATCGGGGCCGTCGCGAGGTCCATGGTGCCCGCCTCGACGTTGGCCAGGTGCTGGTCGATCTCCTCGTCGGTGGCCAGGCCAGCCGTGACGAGCCGGCCGCGGATCTGCCGGACCGTGGCGGACTCCAGGGCGGTGCAGGCGGGCGAGGCGACGGGGAAGTAGGCGTCGGCCTCGACGTTGTGCAGCCCGGTCTCGCGGAGCAGCCGCGGGAGCTTGCGGCCGTACGACAGGTCGGCGCCGCGTTCGGCGAGGAGCTTGCGGAAGCCCTGGCGCAGCCGGTTGGCGAGTTGCTGCTCGGGGCCGTACTCGTAGGGGCAGGTGAGGGGCTGGAGGGCGGGGTCGGCGTCCTCGATCAGCAGTCGCCCGCCGGGGCGCAGGGCCTTGATCATGGAGCGCAACGCCCGCTCCCGGTCGGGCACATGGACCAGGACGAGCCGGGCGTGCACCAGGTCGAAGCCCTCCCCCGGCGGCTCTTCGGCGCCGACGTCGTGGGTGCGGACCTCGACCGGTGGCCGGGCGGCCGCGGCGATCAGCGAGGTGTCGATGTCGGTGGCGACGACCTGACCGGTCGGGCCGACCTTCTCGGCCAGCCAGGACACCACGGAGGTGCCGCCGGCCCCGACCTCCCAGCACCGCCAGCCCGGTCCGAGGCCGAGTGCCTCGAGGTGCCGGAAGGTGGTGGGGTCGAAGAGGGCGGCGAAGGCGTCGAAGCGCTGTCCGGCCTCGCTCTGGCGGTTGTCGAGGAGATATCCGTCGGCTCGTGTCATGAAGCGATGATCCCAGTTGCCCGGCTTGTCCGGGACAGCCGACGCTCCGGTTCGGCGCAGGGGGGACGGGCATCGGACTCGGGGCACTCGTTGTGGACCTGTGGGAACAGGAGCCGGAAGCCGCTTGTCCACAGGCGGGAACTTACCGGAATGTCCTGCTCCCCCAGGCTTACCCGCGTCTCACGCCGGGCTGGCAGACTTGCCGGGCAAGGCGCGGAGGCGTTGTGCGAGGGGATCCACGCAAGGAGATCCGGATGACGATGGCAGGGAATCTGCGGAAGGTCACGGGGCTGGGCAGGGCCGGCGGGCTGCGCAAGGTGGCGCGGCTGGCCCGGCGGCGGCCCCGCGTCGACCTGAACCATCACGCGCGGTCCCCGCTGGGTTCCTCGGTGGTCAACTGTGTGACGTACGAGGACGGGGTGCGGGTCCCGGAGTGCAGTGACCTCTTCTCCGCGGTGGAGCGGGTGCGCAAGAAGGGCGAGGGGTTCGTGTGGCTGGGGCTGCACGAGCCGACGGACAGCGAGTTCGCGGGCATCGCCGAGCTGTTCGACCTGCACCCGCTGGCCGTGGAGGACGCGGTCGAGGCCCATCAGCGCCCGAAGGTGGAGCGGTACGGCGAGACGCTGTTCGCGGTGTTCAAGACGGTCTGCTACGTCGAGCACGAGAAGCTGACGGCGACCAGCGAGGTGGTGAACACCGGCGAGATCATGGTGTTCGTCGGCGAGGACTTCGTGATCACGGTACGGCACGGCCGGCATGGCTCGCTGGGGCCGCTGCGGGAGGAGTTGGAGACCACGCCGAGTCAGCTCGCCAAGGGTCCGGCGGCGGTGCTGCACGCGATCGCGGACCATGTGGTCGACGACTATCTGAACGTCACGGACTCGGTGCAGGCCGACATCGACCAGGTCGAGGCGGACGTGTTCGCGGAGAACGGCGCGCGGGCCGACCCGGGGCGGATCTACCAGATGAAGCGTGAACTCCTGGAGCTGAAGCGGGCGGTGGTACCGCTGGGCCGGCCGATGGAGGACCTGACCGCCCGGCCGATACGGGTGATCCCCCCGGAGATACAGACCTACTTCAGGGATGTGTTCGACCATCTGATGCGGGCCAAGGAGCAGATCGCGGCCTTCGACGAACTGCTCAACTCCATCCTCCAGGCGCATCTGGCGCAGGTGACGGTGGCACAGAACGAGGACATGCGGAAGATCACGGCCTGGGCCGCGGTGATCGCCGTGCCGACGATGGTGTGCGGGGTGTACGGCATGAACTTCGATCACATGCCGGAGCTGCACTGGCGGTTCGGCTATCCGCTTGTCATCGGCGTCATATCCGCGGCGTGTCTGACGCTGTACCGGGGATTCCGGCGCAACGGCTGGCTCTGAGCCGCGAGGATCCCCGAGGCCGGCTCAGGCGGAGAAGGCGACGACCCGCCGCGGGACGACCCTGATGATCACGCGGGTCTCGTCCTCCTTCTCCGCGGGCGGGTCGATGCCGAGGTATTTGTGGGAGAGCTCGTACGGAAGCCGCTTGTCCTCGTCCGGGAGGATCTCGGCGGTGCCGCGGATCTCGGCCGAGTGGTAGGGGTTGGCCAGATCGAAGACCGTGAGGCTGACTCGGGGGTCCCTGCGGAGGTTGCGCACCTTCTGGCGGCCGTCGGTGGAGGAGAACAGCACCGTGTCGCCCTCGCGTTTGAACCAGACCACCGAGTTCTGCGGGGCGCCGCCGGGGCCGAGGGTGGCGACGCTGGCGAAGTTCTTGCCGTCGAGGAGGGCCCGGACGGAGTCGTCGAAGGTGACGGGAGCGTTCGATAAGGTCGTCATGCGATCAGGCTAGTTACATGCACGCACATATAAAAGGGGTTTGCCGGATCGCCCGCAGAAAGCGTTTCGCCGGCCCGGCCGCGGACGCTGCCGCTCAGCCGCTCCATGCCGGGTGCCGCGGGTCGTCGGCCCGGACCAGGACGTCGGCCGAGCCGGCGGGGTCGGTCTCGTCCGCGTAGCGCTCGAAGGCGGGGAGGGTCCAGTGGTCGGTCTCGGGGGTGCGGCGGCGCAGGGCGCCGGGAGACAGCAGGAGGTGGACGGTCAGGTCGAACGGGAACCAGTGCCGCAGCAGAAGCGGCCCGTGCAGCAGCAGGAGGCCACCGGGAGGGAG
This sequence comes from Streptomyces sp. NPDC048277, assembly GCF_040652235.1. Lineage (NCBI taxonomy): Bacteria > Bacillati > Actinomycetota > Actinomycetes > Kitasatosporales > Streptomycetaceae > Streptomyces > Streptomyces sp. NPDC048277. The sequence goes on along the minus strand of NZ_JBEZLQ010000002.1, from coordinate 439,066 downwards.
TTGGACATAGGGGCTGCGGGTGGCGCGGTCGGTGGCCGGGTCCCACAGGTCGGGCAGGACGCGGCCGGTCCCGCCGGGGTCGAGGGGGCCAAAAACCTCCCGCCAGAGCGCGTTGGTGTCGAACCAGCCGCCGTAGTAGGACTCCGCGTCGCGACGGCCGTGCTCCAGGCGCAGTGAGGCGGGGCGCAGGAAGCCCTCGGCACCCACGACGAGCGAAGGCCGGCCCCGTACGCGCAGCGCCTCCGCGACGCGCTCCGCCAGGTCCCCGGGCTGGGCGGCCGGGGCACCGTCGAAGGCGACGCGCGGCCAGGCGCCTCCGTCGGCGGGCTTCAGTTCGTCCAGCCGCTCGGCGAGACGCTCGGCGAGCCGGTCCCAGGTGATCGCTTCGAGTCGCACGGGATCATGATGCCGGGTCGACCGCCAGGGGGTGTCCGGCGGATCGGGTCGGCTGCAAGTGGCAGCGCTTCTCGGCCGACCGCGAGCGGGGTCGTGGGGGTCCTCCCACGCGAGGTTGTTCAAGTGTGGGGGAGCATGCAACTGCAAGGCGGAGGAGGCGTAGCCCATCAGCCGCTGCCGCGGCGGGCGACGCGGTGGGGGCACCTCCCGGCCGAAGGCTGGGGGACGTCGGCGACCGACGACAACGCGGCTGGGGGTCCCCACGCCTTTAAGGCAGTGGGGGGAGTGCGTGGCAGGCCCCGCCACGCCGGCATGATCCGCCGGACACCCCCTGAGGCACGCCCGGGTGGTTCCGGCGCAGACACGGTCGTTCGTGCCGGCGGACACCGGTGGAAGACGTGGGATCGGTCCGGGGAAAGGGGAAAGTACCGCATATGACGCGCCTCGCAACTCCCCCTCATCACGGTGGACTTCTGGTCGTGCAGCCCGTTCGGCACAAGCGGTGTGTGGCGTGCCGACGAGGGCCGTTGTCGTTGCTGGTGCTGGAGGACGGGGCGCCGCGATGTCTGGAGTGCGCCGATCTCGGGCATCTGGTGTTCCTGCCCCGCGGGGACACGGCGCTGACCCGGCGGTCGCGGGAGGAGAGCTCGCTGTCGGCGGTGGTGGTGCGGTTCAACCGGCGCAAGAGCCGTTACGAGCGGCAGGGTGTCCTGGTCGAGGAGGACGCGCTGGCCCGGGCCGAGGCACGGTGTCTGGCGGACGCCGAGGCACGGCGGCGGCGCCGGGCGCGGGACGCGAAGCGGCGGACGGCACAGGACGTGCGGTTCACGGAGGCCTTCGCGGCGGAGATCCTGCGGTTGTTCCCGGGCTGTCCGGTGGAGCGGGCGCGGGCGATAGCGGCGCACGCGTCGGTGCGGGGCAGTGGACGGGTGGGGCGGACCGCGGCCGGGCGGGCGTTGTCGGAGGGGGCGGTGATATCGGCGGTGGTGGCGGGGGTGCGGCACGTGGACACGCCGTACGACCAGCTGCTGATGAGCGGGGTGCCGCGGTACGAGGCACGGCGGCGCATCGCGGGGACGGTGGAGGCGGTGCTGCGGGAGTGGGAGGCCGGGGTGCAGGTCCGCTTGACCGGCTGACGCCGGGCAGGGCTGTGCAGGCACCGCCGAGGTGCTGATGGAGTGGCTACGGGGGGTGTTTTTGGACGGATGCGTATGTGGACGTGTTTCACAGCCATGGGATGGGGTGGCTCGTGGGCATTGACTTGAGTGGCGGAGGTGTCCAGGGCGAGAGTGGGTGTGGTGGTCGTGATCGACGGGCCGTATTTCGTACTCGTGCTGCTGGGGGTGCTGGGGACCGGGCTGGTCGCGGGGGTGTTCTGCGGGTTCTCGACCTTTGTGATGCGCGGACTGGCCTCCTTGCCGCCGGCGCAGGGGGTCGCGGCCATGAACGCGATCAACCGTGCCGCCCTGACGCCGGCGTTCATGCTGGTGTTCGCCGGGTCGGCGGTGCTGTGCGCGATGATCGCGGTGGTGACGTTCGTGCTGTGGCCGGACGCCGGGAAGGTGGAACTGCTGCTGGCCAGCGCGCTGTACGTGTTCGGTTCGTTCGGGCTGACCGTGGTGGTGAACGTGCCCCGGAACGAGACACTGGCCAAGCTGGAGCCGGGCACCGCCGAGGCGGCCTCCTACTGGCCGGTGTATGTGCGTGAGTGGACGCTGTGGAACCACGTGCGCACGCTCGCGTCGGCCGCGGCGGCGGTCGTGTATGTACTGGCCCTGTCCTGAGGGGGACGTGGGAGAAAACTGGCCGCCTGCTGGCTCCCTACTGGTCTCCTGCTGGCTTCGGGCTGACTCCCTCCTGAGGAAGACCCCGCAGAAAGCGCTGTCAGCCACTCTGCGGTCGTCACCGAGCGGACGTATTGTGGCCGAAAGAGTGCCGCCCGATGATGCACGGCTCGTGGTAGACGCACACGAGGAAGACGACCATGGCCGATCCCAAGGGTTTCATGACCACGCCGCGCGAGGAGTGGCCGCGGCGGCCGGTCGAGGAGCGGGTCCGGGACTGGGACGAGGTGTACGTCCCCGGGGCGCTGCTGCCCATCATCAGCAAGCAGGCGGACCGCTGCATGGACTGCGGGGTGCCGTTCTGCCATGACGCCTGTCCGCTGGGCAACCTGATCCCCGAGTGGAACGACCTGGTGTCGCGGGAGGACTGGCGGGCGGCGAGCAACCGGCTGCACGCGACGAACAACTTCCCCGAGTTCACCGGGCGGTTGTGTCCGGCGCCCTGCGAGGCGGGGTGTGTGCTGGCGATCAACCAGCCGGCCGTCACGATCAAGAACGTCGAGTGCGCGATCGCCGACCGGGCCTGGGCGGAGGGGTTCGCGTCGCCGCGGCCGCCGGAGCGCCTGTCCGGGCGGACCGTGGCGGTGATCGGTTCGGGGCCGACCGGGCTCGCGGCGGCGCAGCAGCTGACCCGGGCCGGTCACACGGTCGCCGTGTACGAGAAGGACGACCGGCTCGGCGGGCTGATGCGGTACGGCATCCCCGAGTTCAAGATGGAGAAACACCATCTTGAACGGCGGCTCGGGCAGATGCGGGCCGAGGGGACGAAGTTCCGTACGTCCGTGACGGTCGGGCGGGACGTGGGCGCGGCGGAGCTGCGTGCCCGGTACGACGCGGTGGTGATCGCGACCGGGGCGACGGCGTGGCGGGAACTTTCGGTGCCGGGCCGGGAGTTGGACGGGATACACCAGGCGATGGAGTATCTGCCGCTGGCCAACCGGGTGTGCGAGGGAGATCTGACGGAGTCGCCGATGTCGGCGGCGGGCAAGCATGTGGTGATCGTGGGCGGGGGTGACACGGGGGCGGACTGCCTGGGGACGGCGCTGCGGGAGCGGGCCGCATCGGTCACCCAGCTGGACATCTACGCGCAGCCGGGGGCGGAGCGGGACGAGGACCTCGAGCCGTGGCCGACGTATCCGAAGCTCTACCGGCTGTCGGCGGCGCACGAGGAGGCGCGGGACCTGGAGACGGCGCCCGCGGCGGACGCGGACGCGCGGTTGTTCGCGGCGTCGACGCTCCGCTTCACCGGCGACGACAGCGGGCATGTGCGGTCGCTGCATCTGGTGGAGGTGGACGCGGCTCGGCTGCCGGTCCCGGGGACCGGGCGGACGCTGCCGGCCGACATGGTGCTGCTCGCCCTCGGTTTCTCCGGGCCCGACCGTGAGGACGGGCTCATCGACCAGCTGGGGGTGGTGACGGAGCCGCGCGGGACGATCGCCCGGGACACGGAGTTCACCACGAACGTGCCGGGCGTGTTCGCCGCCGGGGACGCTGCGCGCGGGCAGTCGCTGATCGTGTGGGCGATCGCCGAGGGGCGGGCGGTGGCAACGGCCGTCGACCGCTACCTGACCGGGAGTTCCCAGCTGCCGTCGCCGATATCGCCGCACGACCGGCCGATGACCGTATAGGGGAGGGACGGCGGTGAGGGTGAGGGTGGAGGCGGGGGCGCGGATCGCCGGCGACGGCTGACGCGCCCTGCGGAGACCGGCACCCGGTCACCGGCCGGTGACCACCGGCCGTGACCACCAGCCCTGGCCACCGGCCCCAGCTGGCGGTCACCGCCCCTCCGCCTAGACCTACGGCTTCCGGGCCACCGCCCCGTACCCCGGAATCACCCCGTCGTCCTGACCGGGAACGGGCTCGCCCAGCTCGGGATGCCACAGGTGCGGCACCTCGACGCCCGGCTCGACGAGTTCGAGGCCGTCGAAGAAGCGGCCGAAGTCCTCCCGGGAGCGCAGCGCCAGCGTGACCCCGGACGCCTTGAGTTTGGCGGTGGCCGCCGCCGACTCCTCCGGAGTGAAGTCGGCGGTGGCGTGGGTCATCATCAGGTAGCTGCCCGACGGCAGTTCGGACAGCAGCCGCCCGACCAGCGCGTGCGCCCCGTCCTCGTCGGAGACGAAGTGGAGCAGGGCGACCAGCGACAGCGCGACCGGACGGTCGAGGTCCAGGACCTCGCGCGCGCCGGCCAGGATCCCCGCCGGGTCACGCACATCGGCCTGGAGGTACTCCGTCGCCCCCTCGGGCGTGCCGCGCAGCAGGGCCGCCGCGTGAGCCAGCACGATCGGGTCGTTGTCGCAGTAGACGACCCGGGACTCGGGCGCGACGCCCTGGGCGATCTGGTGCAGGTTGGGCTCGGTCGGGATGCCCGTGCCGATGTCCAGGAACTGCCGTACGCCGTGCTCGGCCAGCCAGCGGGTGGCGCGGTGCATGAAGGCGCGGTTGACCCGGGCCATCACCGGCACCCGGGGGTCGAGGGCCAGCATCTGCCTGCCCATCGCCTCGTCGACGGGGTAGTTGTCCTTGCCGCCGAGATACCAGTCGTACATGCGCGCCGGGTGCGGCTTGCTGGTGTCGATCACGAGGTACTCCGTAGACGTCTGACGTGGTCGATGATCAATTCAGCACCATTACAAAGAAGTTGAATAAGAAGAAAGAAAAGGAGGCAGACAGAGACAGAAGGGGTTCAGGAGAGCAGGAAGTCGGCCTCCCCCGCCTTGGCGCCTTCGATGAAAGCCGTCATCTCGTCCGTGGTGTAGATCAGCGCCGGTCCGTCCGGGTCGGTCGACTGGCGGACGGCTATCCGGCCGTCGGCCAGCTTCATCGCCTCCAGGCAGTTGCCTCCGTTCCCGCCGCTCCACGGCTTGTGCCAGCCCTCGCTGCCCAGTTCCCGGGCGGGCATGCCGTTGTAGATCCGCTCGGTGCGGTTCCGCGGCCCGGACTGGGGTTTGATGCGATCCATTCACAGCTCCTTGCGGAGATCCCGGAGGATCTCCTTCGTGCGTTGTGCCGTAGCGGCCTGCGCCGCCATGCGGTCCATGACCTCGAGATGGGTCGCCACCTCGGTGCGCGCGTCCAGGTAGACGGCGCCGGTCAGGTACTCGCTGTAGACCATGTCCGGCAGTTCGGGCATGGCGAATCGGAACAGCACGAAGGGCCCGTACGTCCCCGGGTGCGGCCCGCTAGAGAACGGGACGACCTGGAGCGTCACATTGGGCAGCTTCGTGACCTCGATCAGTCGGTCGATCTGCGCGCGCATCACCTCCGGTCCGCCGACCGGGCGGCGCAGGACGGTCTCGTCCATCACCGCCCAGAAACGGGGTGCGTCGGGACGGGTGAGCAGTTCCTGGCGTTGCATGCGCAGGGCGACATGGCGCTCGATGTCCTCCGGCTGGGTCTGGCCGATGGCGCCCGACTTCAGCACCCCGCGCGCGTAGTCCTCGGTCTGCATCAGCCCGGGGACGAAGTGCGGCTCGTAGGAACGGATCAGACTCGCCGCGCCCTCCAGGCTGACGTACATGGAGAACCAGCCGGGGAGGATGTCGTGGAACCGCTGCCACCAGCCGGGCTTGTTGGCCTCCTCGGCGAGCCGGACGAAGAGGTCGGCCTCGTCGTCGGTCACCCCGTAGGCCTTCAGGAGCAGTTGGAGGTACGGGATCTTGAGCGCGACCTCGGCCATCTCCATACGGCGGACGGTGGCGGGCGCCACCCGGAGTACGCGGGCGGCTTCCTCGCGCTTGAGCCCGGCGCGTTCCCGTAGGTCGAGGAGGCGCCGGCCGAGGACCACCTGGCCCACCGTCGGCGCGGACCGCGGCTCGCTCACGCTCCACCTCCACGAAGTTCCCTGGCCGGGCCGCCGCTTGGGCTCACCGGTGTCACGGCCGTCCACATCTCCAGGCACCTACAGGTGTCACCAGGCATGCTGACAACCCGGCGGCGCCGTTCGAAGGCTCATTCGAAAATCTGACGGAACGACCACGGCACCCAGGACAACCGGACCGGCTGGAACGACCGGATCGCCCGGGTTGTTCACAGTCCGTCACATCGTGCCGCATAGGCCGGATCGGTCCGCCGGATCCTCACTGATCCCAACTGGCGCCGCTCGACATGCTGTTGCGAGCAGTGTGCCACGGCCTTTCACCGCGTCACACAGCACTCTGCATTTTTCAGAGTGACACTTGCCAAGTGTTCACGGCGGGGCGATAGTGGCAAGCGTGATTCCGTCCGCGCCTTTAGGAACAGACGCCGCCGGGGACCGTGTCGGTCTCGGCGCTGCCACGGGAGTCGCCCCTGTTGAGGGCGCTGCCGAGCGCCGGTTCCGGTTCGAGCTGGCCGCTCATCCGGGTTCCCCCGCCCAGGCAAGACGCCTGGTGCGTGCCCGGCTGACCGGCTGGTCGGTCTGCGCGGACACCTGTGACACCGCCGCGCTCGTCATATCCGAACTGGTCACCAACGCGATCGTGCACACCGCGAGCAGTCGCGTCGTGTGCGAGTTGCACGACCACGACGACACGGTGCGCATAGCCGTGCACGACGAGGGCTGCTCTCCCGACGAACCCCACCCGTCCCCACAGCGGCCGGAGGAGGAGCACGGGAGGGGATTGCTCCTCGTCGACGCGTTGTGCCTGGCCTGGGGGGCGCAGGAGCACGGGCCCGGGCTGCTGGTCTGGGCGGAGCTGCCGCGCCAGACCGACGCGGCCCGCGACACCGCCGAGCCCCGTAACGACCTGGGCTGGGGAGCCCGCCCCGAGCCCGGTACGTCACGTGGCTCGTCCCGGGGTCCGGCGCACAGTCCGGTGCACCGTCCCTCTCCGGGTTCCGGCGAGGAGGGGCAGTCGCAGGCGCTGGGTGGGGTGCCCCGGCGGAGGCCGGCATGAGCGGCACCGCCGGGGTCGGCCGGCCGCTGGGCCTCGACACCCTGGTCCGCCTCAAGCGCGGCCGGTGGCCGGCGACGGGCGGCGACTCCCGGAGATCACCGGTGCCCGAGGGCATGACGACCCCCCTGGGCTGCGACGCCGTGGCCGTACCGGCGAGGCTCGGACCGCTGGTCGTGCCCCGGCTGCCGCGGGTGGGATGCGTGTACGCCGATGGCACGCACTGGTGGTGGATCGTTCCGGCGGACTCCGACTACGCCCTCACCTGGCCGGCCCCGGCCCAATACAGCGCGGGCGCCCCGCTCCCCGGCGCCGCCCGTCTGATCCACCGACCCGCGGGTACGGTGCCGTACACCCCGCCGATACCGCTGTACCTCGCCCTGTGCCGGGTGACGGGCACGACCCCGGAGTGGTCCCGCCCCCTGAGCGCGTGACCGCTGCGCGGGGCTGGCCGACGGCAGCGTGAGGTCGGCCGGCCGACGCCCGACCGCGCGGCGGCGCGAGACCGGCGGCGCGTCGGCGCGAGACCGGCCTGCTTATCGGTCAGCCTCGCGAGACCGCCCGGCATGACAGCCAGCAACGCACGTCTCGCCGACACGACAGCCGGCGAGCCCGCTGGCTGGCCAGCCCTACGAACCGACCCGGCTTGTCAGCCGCCATCGCGAGACCAGCCCACAGGACAGCCGGCATCGCAAGACGGCTGGCATGACATCGGCCCGGCCGCTCGGGTAGTAGATCGGCTCGACCGCGCGCACCGGAGACCGGCCCGGTCAACCGCACCCCAGACCCGCCCAACCACCCGGCCACCCGGCCACCCGGCCACCCGGCCACCCGCGCAGAGGATCCGGCATGTCTTCTGGCCGCGCAGGCCGCCGGACCGCCCGGACCGCTCAGCCCGTCTAGACCGCCAGCCCGCCCAGCCTGACAGACCGCCCACACCGCCCACACCGCCCAGACCTCCCTGGCCGCCGGACCGCTCAGCCCGCCGCCGCCCTCACCGCACAGCCCGCCAGGCCGCTCAGCCCGCCAGGCGGCCCCGGCCGCCCAGGCCGTCCCCGGCCCACACCCCCCGCGCACTCCCCCGTGCCCCGGGATCCCTGTCGCACGCCCTGCCGGGCGGCCGTTCTGCCCGCGATAGTGGCCGTTCGTCGACGGCCCCGGGAGGATCGCGGTGAGGAAGAGGCAGGACACGGTGGCACCCGATGTGTCGGAGTCGGAGCGCCTGCTGTTCGGAGGGCCGCTGCGCTACGACATGGGCTGGAACCAGCACGGGGACGCCTTCCTGGAGCTGGACTTCCGCGCCATGGTGACCCGTCTGCCCGGCATGCTCTCCTCCAGTCTGCGGCTGGCCCGGCAGGCCGACGCCCAGGCCGCGCGTATCGTGCTGGCGGCACAGGTGGGCGTCGGCGTGGCCCAGGCCGTGAGCCTGCTGGCCGTGAACAGCGTGCTGGGCCGGCTGATCGGCAGCGGCGCCATCGAGCAGCGGCTGCGCGGCGCCGCCCCGGCGCTGGTGATCATGGCCGCGGTCCTGCTGGTGGCCGCCCTGCTGCGCGCCGCCTCGACGTACGCCACGGGCCGTCTCGAACCCAAGGTCGAGCGGGTGGCGACCGAGATGTACCTGGAGCGGGCGGCCGCCGTCGAGCTCGCGGCGATCGAGGACCACGCCTTCCACAAGCTGTTGGACACCGCGCAGTACGGCGCCTCCTCCGCCCGCCGCATGATCAGCTACGGCACCCGCGTGGTGAACGCGATGATCTCGCTGATCGCCGCGGCCGGTGTGCTGACCGTGCTGCACCCGGCGCTGCTCCCGCTGCTGATCACGATGACGATCCCGAGCGCCTGGGGCGCCCTGACCAACGCCCGGCGCCGTTACGAGTCGTTCCACACCTGGATCCAGCACGCCCGCGCCGGCCATCTGATCAGCGCCCTGCTCACCGAGCCGGAGGCGGCGCCGGAGATCCGGGTGCACGGGGTCGGCCCGTTCCTGCTGCGGCACTTCCGGGCGATGTCGGAGACGGCGGAGGCCGAGCAGGCCCGGCTGGCCAGGCTGGCCGCCCGTACCGGTCTGATCGCGGCGGCCTGGACCGGCCTCGCGACCGTCGCCACGTACGCCACGCTGGGCGCGCTGCTGCTGAGCGGGGCGATGGCCCTGTCGGTGGCCGGTACGGCGGTGATCGCGATCCGCACCGGCTCGGCGAGCCTCGACACGCTCGTGCTGGAGATCAACACACTGCACGAGGAGGCGCTGTTCGTCGGCGATCTGGAGCGGCTGTACGTCGAGGCGGCCGAACGGGCGATCCCGGTCGGCGGCGACCAACTGCCCGAGGACCCGCGGGAGATCCGCTTCGAGAACGTCACGTTCACCTATCCGAGTGATGATCCAAGCGATGATCCAGGTGATCAGGCGGGTGATGATCGCGGTAATGCCACCCGTCCCGCCCTCGACGACGTCACCCTCACGTTCCCCCTCGGCCGGATCGTCGCACTGGTCGGTGAGAACGGCTCCGGCAAGACCACCCTGGTCAAGCTGCTGGCCGGGCTGTACCAGCCGGACCGGGGCCGCATCCTGTGGGACGGGGTCGACGCGGCGAAGGCCGACCGGCACCGGCTCGCCGAGCGCATCGCGATGGTCGCCCAGGACTTCAAGCGCTGGCCGTTCACCGCCAAGGTGAACGTGGCCGTCGGCCGCTCGTCGGCGCCGCTCACCGAGGAGCGGCTGGCCACGTCGGTCGCCGAGGCCGGCGCGGAGGAGGTGGTCGAGGATCTGCCGCGCGGCCTGGACACCCTGCTGGCCCGCAACTTCAGCGGTGGGCACGAGCTGTCCGGCGGCCAGTGGCAGCGGCTGGGTATCGCGCGGGCCGCCTACCGGCGCGGGCACATCCTGATCGTGGACGAACCGACGGCCGCCCTGGACGCCCGGGCCGAGCTGGAGGTCTTCGAGAAGATCCGCGCGCTGGCGGGCAGCGGGCAGACCGTCGTACTGATCACCCACCGGCTGGCGTCGGTCCGCCATGCCGATCTGGTGCATGTCCTCGACCAGGGCCGGGTCGTGGAGTCGGGCACCCCCGAGGAACTGCTGGCGAGCGGCGGGGTCTACGCGGAGTTGTACGCGCTCCAGGCGGACCAGTTCACGGTGAAGCTCCCGGCCCGCAAGGCGGGTTAGCTCTCTGCGACGTCTCCGCGCACGATCACCAGGAACGTGTCGGTCGCCAGGTCCATCACGACCTCTGCCGGCAGCCCTTCCAGCCGCCTGGCCTGTGCGAACTCCTCCGCAGGCCATGATCCTCGCGGTCCGCCTGCGGGAAAGCGTTCGAGCACGGTTCGCCCGTTCACCATCCTGCACCTCCAGAAATGCGTCGTACTTGTAGGAGTTAACGCTCTGGAGAACACGAATGGCTCGCCCGGTGACGGTACTGAGACATAGCCGACACGCCACCGGCGCGGAGTGTGAGGGTCCGTTGACTTTCAGCCAGGTCCGTGACGGTCCGCTTCAGTCCTCGTACTCGTCGTGATAGCGCACCCGGTCGCTGCCCTCGGGCACCCGCCCCAGCGCGGTCAGGTCGAGCAGGGACATGGTCGAACCGAGTCCGTCGAGTCCGCGGTCATGGGCCGAGTAGGTGTGGAACACCCGGTCGTGCTCCCGCAGGAAGCAGCTGATCCCGGGTCGTTCGACCGGTTCGTCGTCCACTACCAGGGTCGCCCCGAAGTCACGGTTGAAATCGCGGGTGAAGTCGCTGTGGTACGACGAGTACCAGGGCAGCGTCCAGCCCATCCGCGCCTTGAACGGCAGGATTCTGGTGAACGGCGCCCGGGAGACCACCGCGAACGAGGTGCCGCGCGCCCGCAGATGGGCGAGATGGCCGATCTGGTCCAGGAAGGCCGCGCAGTTGGGGCAGCCGGCCTCCCACTCGGGGGCGAACATGAAGTGGTGGACGATCAGTTGGGCGCGCCCGTCGAAGAGGTCGAGCAGGGTCGCCTTGCCGTCGCCGCCCTCGAAGACGTACTCGGCGTCCACCTCGACCATGGGCAGCCGGCGCCGCTCGGCGTTGAGTGCCTCCCGCGCGCGTGTGAGCGCCTCCTCCTTGAGCAGTAACTCCTCACGCGCGGCACGCCACCGCTCACGCGAGACGATCTCCGGAAGCGACATGGGCCCTCCTGTCCGACGGTCGGTTCCGGGTGGTGACCGCCGGGGGCGACAGAACTCATCGGTGCGGCCGGAGATTTGTTTCGCTACGTCCGTCGTGTGGTGAGCCCGCTTCGGACGCTCAGGCCTTCGAGCCTTCGAGCCTTCAGGCCGCGACCGGCATCCGCGGCACCGCGAGGCCGAGTCGTTGCCCGCCGCGCTCCAGTTCTCCCGCCAGTTCGTCGAGTTGCCGGGTGTGCCGGGCGGTGAGCCGCCCGGTGTCGTCGAGGTGCACGGCGCACGCGGTGGTGGTGTCCACGAGCCGTTCGAGTACGGCGGCCACCGCGTCCGTGCCCTCGGTGTGCCGGGCGAGGGCGGGGAGTTCGGCGGCGGCGAGGGCGATGGCGGTGCGGGCCTCGGCGAGGGTGCGGTAGGCCTCGCGGCGCAGCGCCCAGCGTTCGGCGCGGTCGTCGGACTCGCTCAGCACGTGGTCGAGGTAGGCGTGTGCGGCCCGTCCGGCCGCCGCGAGCCGGGCCCGTACCCCGCCGCCCCGCCTGCCCGCCATCGGCAGATGGCCGACGATCAGCACGAGCGCGCAGGCCAGCAGCGTCTCGCCGATCCGGCTGACGGAGGCCTGCGGTTCGCCGCCGACCATGACCAGGGCGAGCACGAGGACGGTGACGACGGCGGTCTGGGCGGCGAAGTGCCGGGTGGCCACCGGGACGAGCGCGCCGCAGACGGCCACCAGGGCGATGAGCCCTTCGGGCCGGGGCAGTACGACGGCGAAGCCCGCGAAGACGAGGGCGCCGAGCACCGTCCCCGCGGCCCGGCACAGCACCCGGGAGGCGAGCGGTCCCAGGTCGGGCTTGACGAGGAAGACGGCGGTGGCGGGCAGCCAGTACCAGTGCTGGTGCTCGCCGTACCAGCGGGCGTGGTGCAGGGCCTGGGCGATGGCGGCGCTGGCGCCGAAGCAGAGGGCGACCCGCAGCCCGTACTCCCGCCCGCCGCTGCCGAGCGCGGCCCGCACGATGTCGAGGGCGCTGCGGCGCCGGGCGGGCGGGCGCTGCTCGGCGCCCTCGGCCCGGTCGAAGGCCTCGGCGGCGCGGAGCAGGGCGTCGTCCAGCGCGCGCAGAGCGGGAACCGACCGGGACGGCGCGGGCAGCGGCCCGGTACTGCCGTTGTCCCGGACGGTGAGGGAGAGCCGCCGGGGCCCTTCGGCCGCCCGTGCGGATACCGGCTCTCCGGCCCATGCGAGAGCGGTCGCCGCCTCGGCGAGGGGCAGCGCGGCGGCGTACTGCGCGTGCAGCCGGCGCTCGGCGGCGGAACTGGCGTACCGCCGCAGCCGAGGCCCGGTGAGGGCGTCCTGGGCGTGGTCGAGGGCGGCGGTGAGGGCAGCCCTCCTGGTGCCGGCCGCCTCGCTCCCCACGGCGTCGAGGAGGTCGGCGACGGCGGCGTACACGGCGGCGACGGCGTCCCGCTCCCCGTCGAAGCGGTAGTCGCCGGCGATCGCGCCGGGGGTGGGCAGGGCGAGCCGCAGCAGGATGAGCCACCCGGCCCCGGCGAGGAAGGCGAGGGCCCGCTGCCAGCCCGCCTCGGCGACCGGCATTCCGGCGCCGATGGCGGAGGCGACCAGTAGCTGCGTCCCGGCCCCGGAGGCGACGGGCCCGACGGCACTCGTCCCACCGGCGACCAGTCCGAGCCCGGTGAGCAGGAGGGTCAGCGGTACGGCGGCGAGGTGCGCGCCACCGTACGTCCCGACGAGCAGCCCGAGGGCACCGGCGACCGCGGGGACCCCGAGCCGCCGGACGGCGGCCCGCCGACTTCCCGGACGGTCGTTGATCCCGGCGAGCATGGCGGCGATGGCGGCGACGACGCCGAGGGAGGTGCGGTGCAGCATGACCGCGGCGAGCAGCAACGGCCCGGCGGCCAGCGCTCCTCGCGTCACCGCGTTCCAGGGCACGGGCCCGCGCTGGGCGCGCAGGGCGTGGGCGAGCCAGGGCGGCAGGGCGATACGAGGGGGCACGGGGCTCCTGTCCGGGCGAGGGCGGGGGTGTGCCTTCGGACGACGGCGGCCGGGCTGTTGGCTTGGGTGGTACCCACCGTAGATCGCGATCCCGTGCGGGAAGGTTCGTTTGTATTTCCCGGGCGTGACAAATGGCCCGTCGAGCCGTGTTCTTTATGAACGCAATTTCATGCGCGCCCGGTTCACGGTGATACGCGAACGTCGAAACGGGACCGTGGAAACGCGAGCGGGCCCGAGGGCGTAGCCTGCCCCCGGGCCCCGGAATGCCACCCATCGTCACACGCCGGCACACTTGAGAACCCGGGTCAGTCGTGAGGTCGCCGCGTCCTTCCTTTGGACCACCACGCATCGAGCTGCGCGGGCAGGACTTGAACCTGCATTTCGACGTGCTGGGGCCCGGGCCCGGTCGATCCGGCGATCGGCGGCGAATGCTGAGTCTGGAGCGAGAGTCTGAGATTCAACGCGGTCCGCCCCGTGTTCTGTGGGGTACGACCGCTCGTCACGACAAGCCTCAGCTTCAGCTTGCGCTCCTCGCGCACCCCGGCCACCAGGGACCGGGGAGTTCTGTGGGCTACCCGAAGAGGTAGCCGAACACGGCGTCCCCGACCCGCTGGTCGTCGACGTCGACGCCGTTCGCCTCCTCCCGGGCGAACTTGACGGCCTGCTGCAGCTTCTCGACGCGGTCGAGAAGTTCGTTGACCCTGCGGGCGGGCAGGGCGCCCGAGAACTTCACGGTGGTCCAATACCCCACCGGCACGTCCTCGTAGTACACCTCGACCTGCGCCGGATGCTTCTCGGTGGCCTCGGCCTTCACATGGTTCCGGGGCACCTTCTTGGTCCGCAGGGTCCTTACCGGCTCGGTCTTCCAGGCGTCGGTGGACGGGTCCTGCACCCACGACTCGGAGGCGTCGAGCACGGGCAGCTTCCGTACGAACGTGTTGAGATCGACGAGCTGCTTCTCCAGGAACAGCAGATAGGCCACGGGCACACCGGCGACCAGCACCCGCCCGTCCACCTTCACATCGGCCCTGGCCCCGCAGTTGGCCCAGTCCTTGGTGGCGGTCACGTCGAAGAGCCGCGTCAGCGTGGCCGAGGTCTCCCGCAGCACGTCCTCGGCCTGCACCTGAACCCGCGTGGACTCGGGCGGCAGTTGCTCGCCCTCCTCGTCCTTCGGCTGATAAGTCCGCGAGATACCGGCCAGCAACGCGGGCTTCTGCAGCCCGTGATGAGCCGACGTCAGGTCCTGATGCGCCTTGGACTTGATGCCCTTCTCGACCGCGATGATCTGATTGAGTTTCGCCACGTGAAGGACGGTAGCAGTGGCAACCGGCCGATTCCCAGGCATTTTTCGAGCGGGGAAACAGGGTCATGCGGCACCGAAAAGTCGCTCGGCGGCGTCGACGGCTCTGACCAGTACCCCGGATTCCGGGCGCAATTCGGCGAGGATGTCATCGACGCCCCGCAACCCGGCGCGTTCCAGCAGCCGTTTCTCGTTCGTCACCCATTCCCCGCGGGCCGCGAGGACGGCGTGCCCGGTCTGGAGAGCAGCCGTGGCCACGGCGCCGGCGACCTCGGTGAGCCGGCCGTTCGGGGCGTGGTCGGCCCTGACGTAGGCGAGGGTGGCGCGGGCGACGCCGTGCCAGCGTGCGGGGGCGGTCGCGCGCAGCTTCTCCGGGTAGGCCGCCGGGCGGGGCAGGGTGCCCCTGAGCACGCGATTGACGGCCAGCTCGGCGACGACCAGGTAGCTGGGAATCCCGGCGAGATGGAACAGCAACGGCTCCACCCGGAACCGTCCCTCCGCCGCTTCGGCCAGCTCCCGCTCGACCACGTCGAGGTCCCGGTAGTGCACGTCGACGCGCCGTCCGTCGATCGTCAGCCAGGCCCCGCCGTTGAAGACCCCGCCGCCCCACCCGCCGACCTCGGAGACCTCGCCCTGCCAGCCGACGGCCCGCAGATCGGCGGGGTCGAAGGAGCCCCGGTAGTAGACGGCGAGATCCCAGTCGCTGTCGGGGCGGTGGGTGCCCTGGGCACGGGAGCCGCCGAGGGCGACGGCCCGCACCGCGGGGAGTGCGGCGAGGCGGTCGGCGGTGGCTGCGAGGAAGGTCCGGTCGTCGTCGGCGTTCGTGGCGGACATGGTTCGCAGCATGCCTCCCGGCCCATTGTCAGTGCCACGCGTTATCAATGAAGTCGTCACTGACTGTGATTTCGGGGGAGGTAGTTGTGACGACTTGTGACGGGGACGACTCCGCGGGCGGTATGTACGTCTCCGCGGGCGGGCTGCGGGCTCGGGGATGGACGCGGGGCATGGTGCGGCGGCTGCTCGGCGAGCCCGACCTGCTCCGGGTCCATCCGCGCTTTCGTGAGACAGGCCCGCCGATCCGGCTCTATCGCGTCGAGCGGGTGGCGGCCGCCGAACAGAGTGAGGAGTTCAGGACCGTGGCGGCGGCCGCGGCGCGGCGGTCCCTGGCGGCGCGGGCGGCCGCGCAGCGCAGGCGGCGGGACGTGCTGACGCGGATCGCGGCGGAGCCGATCGACGTGCCGAGGCTGGCTCCGCACAGACTGACGGACCTCGCCGTCGGGCACCGCAACCGGCGGGACGCGGAGCGGGCGTACGAACGCTGGGACCACGTGCCGGAACCGGCCACGGCCGAGAGCGCCGATCCCGGTGCCCTCGACCGCTGGGAGGTCGACTACCTGCGTCATCGGCTGATCCGCTACGACGAACTCCTGACGGGGTGGTACGGCAGCACCGGCCGCGGCGCCGCCGAGGAACTGCTGCGGCGACGGGTCTACGAGGCCATCGCCGAGGCGTACCCGCACCTTGAACGCGAGTGCGAACGGCGACTGTGCGAACAGGAGGGTGGTCCTCCGCCGGAATGACCTGCCCGGGTGACGTACCGGCAACGACACCCGGCCGTCCCGACGCGCTCCTACGCTCCGGGCACATGAAAGATGATCAAGCGCTGCGCGTGCACGAACGGCTGGCGGCCGCTCCGCTGCTGCGCCCCGTCGGCTTCGGGGAGGGCCGCCGGTTCGGGCTGTGGGACCTCGCCTCGCTGACCGAGGGCGCCTTCGGCACCTGCGTCGATCCGGGCTCGCTCACGGTGTCGAGGGAGAAGCGCCTACGGCTCGGGCTGGGCGCCGAGGGACGCGAGCACCGGCATGACGACGACTTCGGGCGGAGGTACTGGCTGCTGCCGCCGGGCGGCGGCCCGGAGCCCGTCGGTACCGTCGCCGTCGACACCTGGCCGCTGGGCGCGGGCGCACTGCGCGTCTCCTCGCTCTACGTCCATCCGGTCGTCCGGCGGCGCGGTGTGGCGGCCGCCGCGCTGGACACGGTGTACGAGGCGTGCCGCGCCGAGGGGCTGTGCGGGTTCCGCCTGGACGCGTACTGGACCTGGCGGGAATCAGTCCGTTACTACCTCGCCCGCGGCCTCTGGGTCACCTCGTGGAAGCACGCCCTCGGCTTCGCCCGGCTGTCGTATCTGCCTCGCTACGAAGTCAGGGAGGTGGAAGGGGAGTTGGTCTTCCTTGTCCGGGGTGAGGAGGAGGGGTCGGAGCCGATGGCGCTGCTGTCGGCCGGTGTCGACGGGAAGCGGCTGCGGCTGCGGGAGACCGAGGCGTACCGGCGGTTGTCGGAGCGGCGGGATGCGATGCGGCTGTACGCGTTGTCGACGCTGGCGCTCCATCTCGCCGTGCGCGGGCGGCCGTTGGTGCGAGGAGAGGAGGAGTGGGCGAGGGCGGAACGGTCGTGCGACATCGGGGAGCCGGAAGGCCTGGCGTACAAGATCGGAGTGTTCGAGCGGGTGGCGCGCGAGGACGGCTGGCGGGTCGAGAGCCCGTACGGCGACGGGGGTGGGGTGGCGGAGTACGCCGGAAATTCGGATGCGGTCACGGTTCCGCGTCCGGATGATCGGGGCGCCCGCAGTCGTCTGTCCGAGGAGCCGCCGTGATCCGCCGTGTGACCGCCCCCGCCCTCTTCCCGCCGCCGACGTACTCGCACGCCTCCGTCGTCGAGGCCGGTACGAGACTCGCCTTCCTCGCCGGGTCCGTCCCGCTGGACGCGGACGGACAGCTGGTCGGTGCGGGAGACGCCGTACGGCAGGCCGAGCAGGTGCTCACGAACCTTGCGGAGCAGCTGCGTGCGGTCGGCTCCGACCTGGCGCACGTCGTGGCCACGGATGTGTACGTGGTGAGCAGCGACCCTGCGGTGCTGTCGGCCGTGTGGGAGGTCGTGGAGGCCTCCGGGCTCAGTGCCGGGCCCCACTCGTCCACACTGATCGGGGTCGCCTGCCTCGGCTACACCGGGCAGTTGGTGGAGATCACGGCCACGGCCGTCGTACCCGACGAGGAGGCGCGGGCATGAACACCGAGGTCGTGCTGCGCCGGGCCGGTGGTCCGGACGCGGGCGCCGTCGCCGACGTCTGGTTGCGGTCGTACTCCACCGCCCTGCCCACCGTCGTCCGGGCGCGCTCCGACGACGAGGTGCGCGCGTACTTCCGGGACGTCGTGGTGCCGGAGCGGGAGACCTGGGTCGCGGCGGCGGGCGGTCGGATCGTGGGGATGATGGTGCTCGCGGATGGTCTGTTGTCCCAGCTGTATCTGGACCCCGCATGGCGGGGGCGGGGTGTCGGTGACAGGTTCGTCGCCCTCGCGAAGGAGCTGAGACCCGGCGGACTCACGCTCTGGACGTTCCAGGTCAACAAGCCCGCTCACCGGTTCTACGAGCGGCACGGCTTCGTCGCCGTCGAGTACACGGACGGGAGCGGGAACGAGGAGCGGGAGCCGGACGTGCGGTACGTGTGGCGGCCCTGAGCGCTGCTGATCACGCGTGGACTCCGGCGACCGGACCGCCGTGGTGGCCGCGGTGCGTCCGCAGGTGGTCGCCGATGTTCGGGAAGACCGGCACGACGGCGCGGTGGTAGGTGGAGTTGGTGACGCCCGCGAACGACGCGTACCAGGCGCACACGGCCGTGACCAGGCCGAGCCAGCCGCCGGCCTTGACCGTGCCGGGCGACTGCGCGAACTCTCCGACGCACAGAACGATGAACGTGGCCGACAGGGTGACGAGCACGGCCAGGATGGCTCCCGTGGTGCGGGTCGCGGCGACGGTCATGTAGACCGTGAAGATCGCGAACACCAGCAGGAACAGACCGGTCGCCTGGTGTGCGGTGGCGGGCGGCAGGCTGCCCGCGACGAACTTCGCATAGGCGGCGTACGCCAGCCAGAAGGCACCGTAGGACCCGAAGGCCGTGGCTCCGAAGGTGTTGCCCTTGCGGAACTCCCACATGGCCGCGAGAAGCTGGGCCAGTCCGCCGTAGAAGAGGGCGACCGGCAGGACGACGGCGGCCAGGCTCTTGTCGGTGATCAGGTCGGCGTTGAAGACGCTGAGGACGAAGGTGGTCGCGGCGAAGGCGGCGAGGCCGAGTGGGCCGGGGTCCGCGATGGTTCCGGTTTCGGTGGTCGGGGTGCTCATGTACGCCTCCTCGTGTGATGTGAATCACAAGGATGTAGGACCATTCCAGGCGCCACCGAGGACACGGCGGCGCCGTGCGTCCCACGAGGTCCGTGTGCCCGAAGCCGCCGCCCCCCATGCCTCGTCCGCACGCCCCGTCCCTACGCCCCGCGCGGCCCCCACACCCGCCTCTTGGCCAACGGTTTGGCGTAACTCCCCGCCCGGCTGGTCGTGAGCCCCAGTGCCACCAGGGACTCCGCCAGCTTCACCGCCGCGCCGACTCCGTCGACCACCGGAACCCCCAGCTTCTCCGCCACCACCCGCTGCAGCCCCGTCATCCCGGCGCAGCCCAGGACGAGGACCTCGGCCCCGGCGTCCCGGACCCGTTCGGCCGCCGCGAGGAACGCGGCCTCGGTGCGCTCGGGGTCACCGGCGAGGGCGAGGACGCCCAGTCCGGTGCCGGTGACCGCGACGCAGTTGCGCGCCACCCCGGCGGTCTCCAGGCTGTCCTCGATCTGCCCGCGCGAGCGCTCCAGCGTGGTGACGACGCCGTAGCGGCGACCCAGCAGACAGGCGAGATGGGCGGCGGCCTCGGTGATGTCCACGACCGGCACGTCCACCAGTTCCCGGACGCCCTCCCGCCCGTGCTCGCCGAAACCGGCCATGACCACGGCGTCGTACGGCGGCCCCGCGTAGGTCCGCAGTGCGTCGATGACCGCCGCCGCCGACAGATAGCTGTCCAGCCAGCCCTCCGCCGACTCGGGTCCCCAGTTCGGGGTCAGCCCGGTCACGGTGGTGCCCGGGCCTGCGGCGGCCCGGGCACCTCGTACGATCTCCGCGGTCATCTCCTGCGTGGTGTTGCAGTTGGTGACGACGATCCGCACGTCCTTCAGACCTCCTCGGTCACGGGGGTTCGGTCACGGCGGCACAGCGCCAGGTACAGGCCCGCCGCCAGCGCGGTGCCGATGAACCAGGAGTAGGGCGCCACATCGCTGAACGTCTTCACCAGCGCGAGCACGGCCGCGACCGCCGCCGACGGCAGGAACGCCCACAGCGCCCTGGGGTTGACGCCCTTGCGGTAGTGGTACGGCGAGCCGGGCGCCGCGTTGAAGAGCGCCTGCACATCCACCTTGCCGCGCTTGATCGCGTAGTAGTCGACCATGATCACGCCGAACAGCGGCCCCAGGAAGGCGCCGAGCCCGCCGAGGAAGTAGTTGACGACGGTGGGGTTGGAGAAGAGGTTCCAGGGGGTGACGACCAGGGCGGCGACCGTGCTGATCATGCCGCCGACCTTGAAACTGATCTTCTGCGGCCAGACATTGGCCAGGTCGTAGGCCGGCGAGACGAAGTTGGCGACGATGTTGACGCCCATGGTGGCGACCGCGAAGGTCAGCGCGGCCACGACCAGGACCCAGGTGTTGCCGACCTTGGCGACCAGTTCGGCCGGGTCGGTGATGGCCTCGCCGAAGACCTCCAGGGAGCCCGCCGTGACGATCACCGAGACGACCACGAACGCCGTCGAGTTGATGGGCAGACCCCAGAAGTTGCCGCGGCGCACGGTGCGGTAGTCCGGCGCGAAGCGGGAGAAGTCGCAGAAGTTGAGCATCAGCGTGCCGTAGGTGGCGAGGATCAGGCCGATCGCGCCGAACCACTGCCGCCACTGCTCGCCGGTCGAGACCGGGTGCGGGGTGGAGGTCAGCGAGATGGTCCAGTGGGCCTTGGCGAGGATCCAGATCGCCAGCGCGATCATCACCAGCCAGATCGCCGGGCCGCAGAAGTCCTGGAACTTGCGGATCGTCTCCATGCCCCGGCTGATGATCGCCGCCTGGACCAGCCAGAGCGAGACGAAGGAGATCCAGCCCAGCGCGTCCAGGCCCAGGAAGGAGCTCTCCGTGAGGGACTTCAGTCCGGGCCAGGCCGCCAGCAGCATCACGTTGACGGCGACGGACGCCAGATAGGTCTGGATGCCGTACCACATGATGGCGATCACGGCTCTGATCAGCGCCGGGATGTTGGCACCCCAGACGCCGAAGCTGATCCGGCTGACCACCGGGAACGGCACGCCGTGGCGCTGGCCGATCCCGCCCATCCAGTTCATGCCGACGTAGATGAGCACGAAGCCGACCAGGAGGGAGGTGAAGACCTGCCAGACGTTCATGCCGAGGACCAGGAGGCCGGCGGCGAAGGTGTAGTTGCCGAGGTTGTGGACGTCCGACATCCACATGGCGAAGAGGTCGAAGACCTTCCAGTTCCGCTTCTCGGCGGGCGCGAGGTCTTCGTTGGTGAGCCGGGGATCGGGGACGAACGCGGGTGCGCCGGTGGCTTCGGCGCGGTCGGCCAGGGACACGGGACCTCCAGGGACTACGGGGCGGGGAGGAAGGAGGACGGCTGCCGGATGCTGCTGTCGGCCGCCGGATACCGGGTACTGCGCGCGTTTGGTATACCAAACTGCGTCATGGTGCTCCCGTCAAGCGTTCTGACCGATGTCCGTCCCGTTACGGCTCCGTAAAAGCCCCCTCGGGTCGGCGAAAATGACCTCATGGGCTCCCCCACGACGAAGATCGAACCACTGGGCGCGGTGCGCGAACGCGTCCTGGCGACCCTGCGACAGGACATCATCGAGGGGCGCCTCGGTCCGGGCGACCGGCTGGTCGAGCGCGAGCTCGCCGAGCGGTTCGGGGTGTCCCGGGTACCGGTCCGGGAGGCGATCCGGGCCCTGGTCGCGGAGGGCTTCGTCCTCTTCGAGTCGGCCCGCCGCACCGTCGTGCGCCGGCTGACCCCGACCGACGTCAAGGAACTTTTCGAACTGCGCGAGGCACTGGAGGTGTACGCGGCCGGGCTGGCGGCGGCGCGGACGACGCCCGAGGCCCTGGCCGAGCTGCGGGAACTGCTCGACCGGGCGGCCACGGCGACCGAGGCGGACGACGCCGAGACCATCACCGACATCAACACCCGTTTCCACGACCGGATCCTGGCCCTGGCCGGCAACAGCCTGCTCATCTCGGTGATGGAACCGGTCGACGGCCGCCTCCGCTGGCTCACCCGGCGGAACGAGGAGTGGCCGCAGCTCCTCACCGAACACCGCGAGCTGTACGACGCGATCGCCTCCGGCGACCCGGACCGCGCCCGCGCCCTCGCGCTCGGCCATGTCCAGGCCAACTACCGGTCGACGGTGCGGCACCTCTTCGGCGAGGAGACCGGCCGCTAGCGGCCGGATCCGGCCGTCCGCGGAAGGATCCAGGGGAACACCCGTTCCCACAGGGATCTCCTAGAGTTCTCCTCGCCAGTGAAGATCGAAACGGATCCGGACAGATCGAACGGATCGAGCGGATCGAACGGGGAGGGCATGACCATGGTGAGCAGACGGGGGCTGTTGAGCGGAGCCGCGCTCGTGGGGATGGGCGCGGTGGCAGGCGTGGCCGTCGGCACGGGAACCGCCGCGGCCGACACCCCGCTGGACACGCCGTTCACCCCGGTCACCGCGCCGCATCTGGCCGAGGGCGAGCAGATGGTGCAGTACCAGCGCATGCTCGCGGCCGGCCATCTGCCGACCGGGCTGGCCGGGCACTGGCCGCTGGACGGCTCCGCCGCCGACCGCTCCGGCCTGCAGCATCCCGTCGCCCTGGGCTCCGGAGCGAGCTGGACCAGCCTGCGGGCGGGCGGTGAACTGAGCTTCGACGGCACCTCGGGGGCCTACGCCGCCACCGCCTCCGTCCTGGACACCACGGCCCCGTTCACCGTCGCGGCCTGGGTCCGGCTGGCCGACGACGCCGTGCTCACGAACATGTACACAGCGGTCAGCCAGGACGGCGGCAGCGACAGCCGCTTCCTGCTCCAGTACGACAACACGGCCGGGACCTGGGCCTTCAAGGTGCGCAGCGAGGACCAGAGCACCAAGATCTCCGCGCTCGGCGCCACACCCGTCACCAAGACCGGCGTCTGGACCCATCTGACAGGCGTCTGGGACGGCACGCGCATCCAGCTCCATGTGAACGGCGTGCTGGAAGGCAGCGCCGACACCACCCTCGCCTGGGCCGCGACCCAGGGCTTCAGCATCGGCCGCGCCCGCTGGGACGGCGGTTACGTGAACCGTTTCAACGGCGCGATCGACGACGTCCGCGCCTACGACCGTGCCCTGATCCCGGAGGAGATCGCGCTGATCAGCGGTGTCACGGCACGTGCCGACAACGTCTATCTGATGAACGCCACAGCGACCGTGACCTGGGGCCGCCCTGACGACCTCGCGAGCTGGGTGGCCCGGGCCCGCTGCTCGTCGTTCGTCACGGCGCTGCTCAGGCACACCTACGGCTGGGCGACCGACGCCTACTTCCTCCAGTACTTCCAGGAGAAGAGCCCGGAGGCCGCCGACTACTGCAGCGCGTTCCTGAACGACACCGCCGGCCCGCGCTTCCGCCGCATCCACAAGGTGACCGACCTGCGGCCGGGCGACCTGATCGCCGTCGACTACAACGGGCAGGACGCCGACAACACCGGGCACATCGTGATGGTCCGCGAGGTCAAGGGGGTCTTCAGCGGCGTCGCGGACTTCACCGGCGAGACCCAGTACGCCGTCGAGATCGTCGACTGCACCTCCGACCCGCACGGGGTCTACGGCCTGACCAACTATCCGCAGTACCCGGACACCCGCATGGTCAGCAACGTGACCGGCGAGAGCTTCCAGGGCGTCGGCATCGGCCACATGATGTTCTACGCCTCCGACGCCACCGGCGAGTTCTCCCGTTACCGCTGGAGCGTCAACTCGTCCGCGTCCACCGGCACCCACACGGTCGGCGACCGCCCGGTGGCGGCGGCCCGGATCGTCTGAGCCCCCTTACCCCCCTCAGGTCAGCCCGGCCGCCTCCGCCGCCGTCCGCAGCACCTCGCGGAGCATCTCGGGGGTGAGGCGGCCGGTGAAGGTGTTGCGCTGGCTGACATGGAAGCAGCCGAAGAGGTCCAGGCCGCCGAGGTCGACCCGGGCGCCGTGGGCGAAGGGCGGGCGGGGCCGGGGCACGGTCCAGCCCGCCTCCGCGAAGGCCGGCAGCGCGGCCTGCCAGCCGAAGGCGCCGAGCACGACGGCGGCACGCAGCGTCGGCCGCAGCAGCGCCAGCTCCTCGACCAGCCAGGGGCGGCAGGTGTCGCGCTCCTCGGGGGTCGGCTTGTTGGCGGGCGGGGCGCAGTGCACGGGCGAGGTGATCCGCACGCCGTACAGCTCCAGGCCGTCGTCGGCGCTCACCGACGTCGGCTGCGAGGCGAGCCCGACGTCGTACAGCGCCTGGTACAGCACGTCACCGGAGCGGTCGCCGGTGAACATCCGGCCGGTGCGGTTGCCGCCGTGCGCGGCCGGGGCGAGGCCGATGACCAGCAGCCGGGCGTCGGGGGGCCCGAAGCCGGGTACCGGGCGGCCCCAGTACGTCCAGTCGGCGAACGCGGCGCGCTTGGTACGCGCCACGTCCTCGCGCCAGGCGACCAGGCGGGGGCAGGCGCGGCAGTCGCCGACCTGCTGGTCCAGCTGAGCGAGGGAGGTGCCGTCCATGCTTCAACAGTAGGGCCCGGTGACCTGGGGGAAAGAAGGGTCTGCCGGATCGGCTCGGGCAGGGGCGGTGGGAGTTCGCGGGAGCACCGTGTCAGTTTGTGCGAGGTGGCGACCGCGGGTTGACCGTGGCTGGTCGCGCAGTTCCCCGCGCCCCTTTACGGCGCGGATGTGGGTGCCCGGAAAATCGGCTCCAGTTCTGTCGGCTCGGGGGGCTAAGGTCAGGGCATGGCTGCTGAGGATGCGGACGACACCAGGGACCGCGAGGACAGCGGGGCCGAAGCCATCGCCTCCCCTGCCGGCCAGGCCCTCGACCCCGCCGCCCTCGCCGCTGCCGTTGCCGCCGCCGAGGCCGCGGGGCCCGCGCCCGGGGAGACCGTGCGGATCGACAGCTGGATCTGGGCCGTGCGCCTGATCAAGACCCGGTCCATGGGAGCCACCGCCTGCCGGGGCGGGCATGTGCAGGTGAACGGCGAGCGGGTCAAGCCCGCCCACTCCTTGCGCGTCGGTGACGAGGTACGGCTGCGCCACGAGGGGCGGGAACGCGTCGTCATCGTGAAGCGGCTGATCCGCAAGCGGGTCGGCGCTCCCGTGGCCGCCCAGTGCCTCGTCGACAACTCCCCGCCGCCCCCGCCCCGCGAGGCCGTCGCCCCCATCGGCATCCGTGACCGCGGCGCCGGCCGCCCCACCAAGCGCGACCGCCGCGAGCTGGAACGGCTGCGCGGCCTCGGCGCGATGGGTGGGATGGGCGGGTCGGGGGGAACGGGTCGGCCGGGCGGTGAGCGCCCCGACGGACGCTGATCCGCCGAGGCCCGCTCCGGGCTACGCCGTCGCCGTCGGCACCGCCCGCACCCATGTCCCGTCCTCGGTCAGGTACTTGTCCACCTCCAGTCCCGCCTCCGCGAGTGCCTCCTCGAACTGTTCCCGGGTGAGCGGCCGGGCCAGGAACGTCTGGGTCCAGGCCGCGTCCGGGAACTCGTACTCCGCATGCACCGAGTTCACCCCGTCCCCGACCGGCTCGGCCGACACGATCCGGACGGTGTAGCCGCTGGGGTCGACCCGCTCCCTGGGCACCTTCGAGTGGTAGTCCGCGCCCTCCCGCTGGATGAGCACACAGCCACCGTCCGCCACATGCGCCGCACAGGTGCGCAGCATGCCCCGGCGCACCTCCACGTCCCCGGTGTGCACCAGGAACGACGCGAGCATCACCACGTCGAACTTCTCGCCCAGGTCGAGGCCTTCGATGGCGCCGCATATCGTGCGTGCCCCGCGCACGCGCCCCAGCATCTCCGGTGACTCGTCCACCGCCGTGACCGTGAAGCCGCGCTCCAGGAGCGGATGCGTCACCCGCCCGACGCCGCTGCCCAGCTCCAGGATGTGGGCGCCGGCCGGCACCGCCGCCTCGATGATGTCCGGCTCCTCCCCCACGGAAAGTCGCGCGTAGAGCTCCACCGCGCAGCCGTCCGGGGTGATCGCACCGGGCCCTGTTCCCTCGTACCCCTCACGCATTTCAACCGTCATACCCGAACAACGGCCCGCCGCCGCACGGCCGTTCCCGCACCTCGCCGGTTCACCCGTTCGAGTAGTTCGAGGTCTGTCGGGAACTTTCCACGGGTCAGTGCTCCCACGGGAACCACCCGTGCCCGACGTACCAGTGGCCGCCCGCCCTCAGATGGTCGCCGACCATCCGCTCCACCGAGGTGCGCCGGGGAAGGTCCCGTACCGGAAGGTCCGGGTCGCCGAAGACGAAGCCGACCGGGGTGGTGTCGGCCGACTCCGGATCCTCCCAGCCGGGCCGGAACCTCTCCTGGAAGCGGACGATGTTGGAGTCCGCCGGGAGGTGTTGCCGCAGCTGCGGATCGAGCAGCCACGAGTGGCAGGCCGCGACGGCGTGGGTCTCCTCGGGGAAGTGCCGGGCGAAGAACTTCCGGGCGCGGTCCAGGGAGCGGTCGCAGGCGGCCGGGGAGAGCGGTCCGTGGAAGTCGGGGATGTGCAGGTCCAGGCAGGGCTCGCCCGCGGTCACGGCGGTTCCGGCCGCCGTGACCGCCCGTGCCGTGCGATCGCCGAGCCCGGTCCGCTCGTACTGCAGTCGTCCCAGCTGGTAGAGGCGGCCGCAGAAGTGGCGGGTGAGCCAGTGCGCGTGGCGCGGTGCCAGGCCTCCTCGGCCGTACCGTCTGCGGTGCAGCGCCATGCCGCGGCCGAGGTCGGCGAGCGTGTGCCGGGAGACGTCGTCGGGGATCTCGCGCGCCCGGTGCAGCGCGCGGACGTGGGGCAGCGCGGTGACGAAGACGTACACGAGGAAGTACTCGCCCAGCGCGGCCGGGGCCTCGGCGGCCCGGGCACCGAGCCCGTCGGGGTCGTCGACCTCCCGTACGCCCCCGGTCGCGTCCTCGGCGCACTCCTCCAGCAGCCGTCGTACCCCGGGATCGGCGGTCACGGTCCGCCGCAGCGCGACCACCTCGTTGATGTCCTCGTGCGGCACGGCGAGGTCGAGGAGCAGGTCGGGCAGGTCGTCGGCGTCCGGCAGCACAGCGGGGTCCCCCTTGGTGAACGTCCTGGTCGAAGAGTACGTTGCTAGGAGGAGCGGTGATCCGGGATGCGTACGGGAAGTGAACCGGCGACCGCGCGCAGTGCACTGCGGGCGCGGTTGTGGCTGAGCGTGTGGGGACTGGCCTGGGCGATCTTCGGCACGGCGGTGTTCGCGCTCCTCGGCCGTCCCGGCTGGGCGGCCGCCTGCGGGGTGCTGTGGCTGGTGGCCACCATCGACATGGCCGTGATCCTCAGGCACATCAGACAGGGTCCGCACTATCAGCCGGGCCGCGATGTGCCGCCGTACCGGCCCGCTGACACCCGCCCGCCGACGTTCCGGCGCCCGCCGCAGCAAGGTCACCCGTGAGGGACCGCCCGCTCACGCACCGCCTTCGAAACGGGCCGCCTTCAGGTACTCCGGGTTGGGGTCCAGCGCGGCCGCCAGCCGGAAGTGGCGTATCGCGAGGTCGGCGCGGCCCTGGCGTTGGTAGGTGCGGGCGAGCGCGAAGTGGGCGAACGCGTTGTCCGGCTCGCGCTCCAGGACGATGGTGAACTCCAGCTCGGCGGGACGCAGTTGCGCGGCCGCGAAGAAGGCACGCGCGCGCAGCAGCCGGGCGGCGGTGTTCTCGGGGTGCGCGGCGATCACTCTGTCGAGCAGCTTCACCGCACCCCGCGGGTCCCGTGCGTTGAGCAGTTGCTCGGCGGCACGGAAGTCGATGACATGCGTCTCCGGAGTACGTCCGGTCGAACCGCTGGTCTCGGGCACGGCAAAGTCCTTCCCTCACTGAAGCGGTTCAACGCCCGGACGGGTGCCCGCTATTTCGAAGACGCGTGCCCGCTAGTTCGAACCGGACGTCCGCGCCCGGCGTACGAGATCGCCCCAGACCTCCTCGACGCGCTGTTCGAGCGCGGCCAGGGGCACGTCGTTGTCGATCACGATGTCGGCGATCTCCAGGCGTTTCTCGCGTGTCGCCTGCGCGGCCATGCGCGCGCGTGCGTCCTCCTCCGTCATCCCCCGCAGCCGTGTCAGCCGGTCGAGCTGGGTCTCGGGGGCGGTGTCCACGACGACCACGACGTCGTAGAGCGGGGCGAGGCCGTTCTCCGCGAGGAGCGGGACGTCGTGGACCACCACGGCGTCGGGGGCGGCCGCGCTCTCCAGTGCACGGGAGCGGGCGCCGACCAGGGGGTGCACGATCGAGTTCAGTACGGCGAGCTTCTCGGGGTCGGCGAAGACGATCGAGCCCAGTTTCGGCCGGTCCAGGCTGCCGTCGGCGGTGAGCACGTCCGGGCCGAAGGCCTCGACGACGGCCGCCAGACCGGGAGTTCCGGGCGCGACGACCTCACGCGCGATGCGGTCCGCGTCGATCAGCACCGCGCCGCGCCCGACGAGTTGCCGCGACACCTCGCTCTTGCCGGCGCCGATCCCGCCGGTGAGGCCAACTTTCAGCATGCCCCGAAGCTTAGGGCCTGCCACCGGCACCGGCCCGGACGGGGCTCGGCCGTCACCGGGGCTACGCCCGGCCTGCGCCCGCCCGTCGCCCGGACGGTGCTCAGTTGTCGCCTTCGCGCTCCGCCAGGAACCGCTCGAACTCCAGGCCGATCTCGTCCGCCGACGGGATCTCCACCGGCTCGGCGAGCATGTTGCCCCGGGTCTCGGCGCCCGCGGCCGCGTCGTACTGGTGCTCCAGGCCCTGGACGAGGGCGGTGAGCTCCTCGTCGCCCTCCTGGATCTGGCGGTCGATCTCCGTCTGCGTGCGGTGCGCGTCCGTGCGCAGGGCGTGCGCGATGCCCGGCAGGACCAGCCCGGTGGCGCCCGTGATGGCCTCCAGGACGGTCAGGGCGGCGTCCGGGTAGGGCGAGCGTGCGATGTAGTGCGGGACGTGCGCGGCGACGCCCAGGACGTCGTGGCCGGCCTCCATGAGGCGGTACTCCATCAGCGACTCGGCGCTGCCGGGCACCTGGGCCTCGTCGAAGGGGCTGCGGTGGC
This sequence comes from Streptomyces sp. NPDC048277, assembly GCF_040652235.1. Lineage (NCBI taxonomy): Bacteria > Bacillati > Actinomycetota > Actinomycetes > Kitasatosporales > Streptomycetaceae > Streptomyces > Streptomyces sp. NPDC048277. The sequence continues at coordinate 410,308 of NZ_JBEZLQ010000002.1, read as the reverse complement.
CCGGGACGAGGTCGGTGCGGTTGCCGTGCGGGGTGAGGCCGACGGGGCGGGTGTGCGGGACGCCCATGGGGATGCCGTGGAAGTTCACGGAGATGCGGACGCCGAGCCGCTCCACGATCTGCCGTACGGCGGCGGCGAAGCGCTCCCACTCGACGTCCGGTTCGGGCCCGGACAGCAGCAGGAACGGCGCGCCCGTGGCGTCCTGGACCAGCCGCACCTCGATGGTGGGCTCCTCGTACTCGGTCCAGCGGTCCCGCTTGAAGGTCAGCAGCGGGCGGCGGGCCCGGTAGTCCACGAGCCGGTCGTGGTCGAAGCGGGCGACGACCTGGTGGGGCAGCGAGTCCAGGAGCCGGTCGACGATCTGGTCGCCGGTCTCACCCGCGTCGATGTATCCGTCGAAGTGGTAGAGCATGACAAGACCGGCCGACTCCTGGGCGAGCGCCATGTCGACCACGGCGAGGCCCTTCGGCTCCCATGCGTACAAACCCTGCGGATCAAGCACTGTGACCGCTCCTCCTCGTGTTCGTACGGGACAACGTGCCGCAGGCCGCAGGCATTCCCGTCGGCGATGCGGACGGCCGACATCTCACCGCCTTCTCACGGCCGGAAGGCGAACACGCGCGCGCGTCCCCGCGGGGCCGAACACACGCACGCGCGCGTGCACCCGTCCTGTCCTACACCGACATCACGCGCGCGTGCAGGGCCGTGACCGCCTTCCGCGCGGAGCTGAACGCGCCGTGCTGCCAGGCGTCCGTGTAGCTGAGCCAGTCACCGGCGAAGTAGACCCGGCCGGTGGGCTCGTCGAGGGGTTTGTAGCGGACGTCGTCGGGGCCGCCGGGGGTGTCGTGCCAGGCGGCCTCCAGGTGCGGTGTCTGCCGCCAGTGGTGGGAGAAGGAGGAGGCCAGCTCGGTGCGGTACTTCTCGCCGTAGATCTTCACTCCGGCGGCCACCGCGCGCTGTTCGCGCCCGGCCGGGGTGAGCGCGGCGTAGGAGTCCGCGTCGTCGTCGTAGTTGTAGTAGCCGATGAGGACGCCCCGTTCGCCGTGGAAGCCGTACGAGGGGTGCCAGATGTGGGTGACGTCCTGGTCGGTCTCGGTGATGCCGCCGTAGATGTGGTGGTCGAGTTCCCACCAGCGGGAGCGGTACTCGAGGCCGATCTTGGCCGCGGACGACGGCGTGATGGCCTCCAGGGCGCTCTGTACGCCGGAGCCGAGGTTGTGCGGCACCCTGGCGAGGATGTTGGGCGGCATGGCGGCCACGCAGTAGTCGGCCTCGACGGCCTTGGTGCGGCCGCCCTCGGTGTACGTCACGGTGACACCGTCGCCCTTGTCGGTGATCCTGGACACGACGGCCCCGGTACGGACCCGGTGGGCGCCGATCGCCCGGGTGAGCGCCTTCGGTATCCGGTCCATGCCCCCGACCGGCTGGAACATCAGCATGGCCTGGTCGAAGCCGAACTCGAAGGAGAAGTAGCGCCCGACACCGCTCGCGAACACCTGGGAGGCGGTCGGGACGTCGCCGAGGAGCACTCCGGGGGTGCCGGCGGCGGCCGGTACGGTCGTGTATCCGCGCCGCTCACCGCCCTCGTACGTCAGTCTGTCGCCGAGTTCGCCCCAGTCCTTGAGGAACTCGACGAGCCGCTCCTGGTCGGCGGCCGTCAACTCCTTGTCCAGGGCGCCCTTGTTCGTGGCCTTGGCGAGCAACTCCGAGACGTAGCCGTACACATCGGCCTTGGCGGTGCGGTAGCGCTCGGGCTTCGTCATGCCGGCGGACTCGTTGTAGAGGTACGCGTCGGCGTTGACGTTCGTGAACACCTGGATGGGGACGCCGAGTTCACGGCAGTAGTCGAGGGTGATCATCCACTGCGGGATGCGGGCCGGTCCGGCGTTCATGTAGTGGCCGTCGGCGAACCGCGCGGTCTGTGTGTTGCCGTAGAGGTCGGTGGTCGAGTCACCGCCGCGCACGGTGAAGTTGCGGCCGCCGGTACGGTCCCTGGCCTCCAGGATCGTACAGTCGTAGCCGGCCTTGCCCAGTTCGTACGCGGTCGCGAGGCCGGCGATGCCGCCGCCGAGGACGACGACCCTGGCCGCGGCGCGCCCGGTGAGCGCGAAGTCGCCGGCGCGCGGTGCCCGGAAGGCCTCCGCGCGGGCGGTGGGAGCGAGGCCGAGGGCTCCCATGGTGGCGAACATGGCGCCGGCTCCGCCGGTGACACCGACGTTCCTCAGGAACGCCCGCCGACTCGTCCCTGACCTGTACTGAGGCTGTGCCATGACGGGACTCCCCTTCCGATCTTGAACGAAGACCGGGGAAGCGTCCCAGCGCCGCGTTACGGCGCAACGGTTACTCGTGTATCCCACACGTTTCTACGGCTGTGAGGGCGACCATCCCCGTGAACGCCGGGGCGTGCCGGTGGAGAACGCGGAAAACACCGAGGGACCGCACCTCGGAAGGCACGGCCCCTCGGTCAGGAGCTACTGCTCAGTGAGCGTTCAGCTCTGGCCGCCCGCGAGCTTCTCGCGAAGCGCGGCCAGCGCCTCGTCCGAGGCCAGCGCACCGGAGGTGTCGGCGCCCTCGGAGGAGTACGAACCGCCACCCGCGGCCGGAGCCGCACCCGCGGCGTCGCCGCCCTCCTCGGCAGCGGCAGCGTCGGCCTCGCGGCTCTTGATGACCTGCTGCTGGTGCTGCTCGAAGCGCTGCTGCGCCTCGGCGTACTGGTGCTCCCACGCCTCGCGCTGGGTCTCGTAGCCCTCGAGCCAGTCGTTGGTCTCGGGGTCGAAGCCCTCGGGGTAGATGTAGTTGCCCTGGTCGTCGTAGGACGCGGCCATGCCGTACAGGGTCGGGTCGAACTCGACCGTGGCCGGGTCGGCACCGAAGGCCTCGTTGGCCTGCTTCAGCGAGAGGCTGATGCGGCGGCGCTCGAGGTCGATGTCGATGACCTTGACGAAGATCTCGTCGTTGACCTGGACGACCTGCTCCGGGATCTCCACGTGGCGCTCGGCCAGCTCGGAGATGTGGACCAGACCCTCGATGCCCTCGTCCACGCGGACGAACGCACCGAACGGAACCAGCTTGGTGACCTTACCCGGGACGACCTGACCGATCTGGTGGGTCCGGGCGAACTGCTGCCACGGGTCTTCCTGGGTCGCCTTCAGCGACAGGGAGACGCGCTCGCGGTCCATGTCGACGTCGAGGACCTCGACGGTGACCTCCTGGCCGACCTCGACAACCTCGGACGGGTGGTCGATGTGCTTCCAGGACAGCTCGGAGACGTGGACCAGACCGTCGACGCCACCCAGGTCCACGAAGGCACCGAAGTTGACGATCGAGGAGACCACACCGGAGCGGACCTGACCCTTCTGGAGGGTCGTGAGGAACGTCTGGCGGACCTCGGACTGGGTCTGCTCCAGCCAGGCACGGCGGGACAGGACCACGTTGTTGCGGTTCTTGTCCAGCTCGATGATCTTCGCCTCGAGCTCCTTGCCCACGTAGGGCTGGAGGTCGCGGACACGGCGCATCTCCACCAGGGAGGCCGGGAGGAAGCCGCGGAGGCCGATGTCGAGGATGAGACCACCCTTGACGACCTCGATGACGGTACCGGTGACGATGCCGTCCTCTTCCTTGATCTTCTCGATGGTGCCCCAGGCACGCTCGTACTGGGCGCGCTTCTTCGAGAGGATCAGGCGGCCTTCCTTGTCCTCCTTCTGGAGAACAAGGGCTTCGATCTCGTCACCGACGGCGACGACCTCGTTGGGGTCGACATCGTGCTTGATCGAGAGCTCGCGGCTCGGGATGACACCTTCGGTCTTGTAACCGATGTCGAGCAGGACCTCGTCCCGGTCGACCTTCACGATGACGCCGTCGACGATGTCGCCGTCGTTGAAGTACTTGATCGTCTCGTCGATCGCGGCGAGGAAGGCTTCCTCGTTACCGATGTCGTTGACCGCTACCTGCGGGGTGGTGGCGGTGGTCTCGGTGCTGCTCGTCATGTGAGAAAGGGCTCCGGTACGGACATTGAAGTCGTAGGTACTGCTTACGCCGGGAGCCTGTTTCGCTCTGCAGAAGCCGGACAGCCTGGGAAGCGCCACCCGAAACACTGGTGACGCCTCGACAACCGAGGGGACATACATACAGATGCGAGCGCAGCCTGCTACGTCTGAGGTGCGCAGGCCCGCAGCGCAACTTGTAGCATACGGGGGCAGCCGGGCAGGGTCAATGCGCGAAGGCGCACACCCGGGGCGGAACACCGCATACCCGGCACAAGAAACGTCCCACCAGGCCACGCACGCCTGAGAGACCCCCTCCGTGACACACCCGCCGACGGGTTGCACGGAAGAGTACGACGAGGGAGCCGATCATCCAAGAGCCCGATTCGTTCGACCTGGAAGAGGCCGGTTCGACGGCCGGCGCCGAGGCCGAACCGGAAGCCACCCGGCGTGCCGCCGGGGTCGCGGAGAGCAGCCGGGCCAACCGGGGCTGGTGGGACCGCAACGCCGACGAGTACCAGATCGAGCACGGCACGTTCCTGGGCGACGACCGCTTCGTGTGGGGCCCCGAGGGCCTCGACGAGGTGGAGGCGGAGCTGCTCGGCCCGTCGGAGGAGCTGAAGGGGAAGGACGTCCTGGAGATCGGCGCCGGCGCGGCCCAGTGCTCGCGCTGGCTGGCCGCCCAGGGTGCCCGGCCGGTCGCCCTGGACCTCTCGCACCGCCAGCTCCAGCACGCGCTGCGCATCGGCGGATCGTTTCCCCTCGTCTGTGCGGACGCGGGTGCGCTGCCCTTCGCGGACGCGTCGTTCGACCTGGTGTGCTCGGCGTACGGCGCGCTGCCCTTCGTCGCCGACCCGCGCCTGGTGCTGCGCGAGGGGCACCGCGTGCTGCGTCCCGGCGGCCGTTTCGTCTTCTCCGTCACCCACCCGATCCGCTGGGCGTTCCCGGACGAGCCGGGCCCCGAGGGCCTGTCCGTGTCGGCCTCCTACTTCGACCGGACGCCGTACGTCGAGCAGGACGAGGACGGCAGCGCGGTGTACGTGGAGCACCACCGCACGCTCGGCGACCGCGTCCGCGACATCGCCTCCTCGGGTTTCCGGCTGGTGGACCTGGTGGAGCCGGAGTGGCCGGCCTGGAACTCGTCCGAATGGGGCGGCTGGTCCCCGCTGCGGGGCGGTCTCATCCCCGGCACGGCGATCTTCGTGTGCGAGCGGGACTGAAGGACCGGGACTGAAAAACCACCCGCACGCGCGCGTGCGGGTGGTTTCCGGGGGCGTACGACACTAGGGGCGTGATCCGTTACGACGCCCTGGAAGCGCTGCCCGTACGACAGGCCCTGCCCGGCCTGGAGGACGCCCTGGAGGGGCACGGCACCGCCGTCCTCGTGGCACCGCCCGGCACCGGCAAGACGACGCTGGTGCCGTTGGCGCTGGCCGGGCTGCTGGGCGAGGGGCCCGCGCGACGGGTCGTGGTGGCCGAGCCGCGCCGGATCGCCGCCCGTGCGGCGGCCCGCCGGATGGCATGGCTGCTCGGCGAGCAGGTCGGGCGGAGCATCGGCTACACCGTGCGCGGCGAGCGGGTCGTGGGGCGGCACGCGCGCGTGGAGGTCGTCACGACCGGTGTGCTGTTGCAGCGTCTGCAACGCGACCAGGAGCTGTCCGGCGTGGACGTCGTCGTCCTCGACGAATGCCACGAACGGCATCTGGACGCCGACACGGTGGCGGCCTTCCTCTGGGACGTACGGGAGACGCTGCGACCGGAGCTGCGCCTCGTGGCCGCGTCGGCGACGACGGACGCCGAGGGGTGGGCGCGGCTCCTGGGCGACGCGCCGGTGGTCGAGGCGGACGGCGTGTCGTACCCCGTGGACGTGGTGTGGGCGCCGCCGGCGCGTCCGGTACGGCCGCCGCACGGGATGCGCGTCGACCCCCTCCTGCTGGCACACGTGGCGTCCGTCGTGCGGCGGGCCCTGGCCGAGCGCTCCGGGGACGTGCTGTGCTTCCTGCCCGGGGTCGGCGAGATCGCGCGCGTGGCCGGGCAGCTGGGGGACCTCGGGGACACCGAGGTGCTCCAGGTGCACGGCCGGGCACCGGCGGTCGTGCAGGACGCGGTGCTGGCGCCCGGGGCGCGGCGCCGGGTGGTCCTCACCACGTCGGTGGCGGAGTCCTCGCTGACCGTCCCGGGCGTCCGGGTGGTGGTCGACTCCGGACTCGCGCGGGAGCCGCGTGTCGACCACGCGCGCGGGTTGAGCGCGCTGGCGACGGTAAGGGCGTCGCGCGCGGCCGGGCGGCAGCGTGCGGGGCGCGCCGGGCGTGAGGCGCCGGGGGCGGTGTACCGGTGCTGGTCCGAGGCCGAGGACGCCCGCCTGACGGCTTTTCCGGCACCTGAGATCAAGGTGGCCGACCTGACCGCGTTCGCCCTCCAGACGGCCTGCTGGGGCGATCCCGGGGCCACGGGGCTGGCACTGCTGGATCCACCGCCGGGCGGGGCGATGGCGGCGGCACGGGGGCTGCTGACGGCGGTCGGGGCGGTGGACTCCGTCGGCCGGGCCACGGGGAGGGGGGTGCGGTTGGCGCGGCTGGGCTTGCACCCCCGGCTGGGGCGGGCGCTGGTGGACGGAGCCGCGGTGGCGGGGGTGGAGCGGGCCGCGGAGGTGGTCGCGTTGTTGAGCGAGGAGGTTCCTCGGGAGTACGGGGACGATCTGGGGGCTGCGCTGCGGAGTGTGCGGCGTGGGGGTGACGCCTATTCCGGGAGGTGGCGTGCGGAGGTCCGGCGGCTGCGGGCCGTCTTCGACGACATCTCCCGCCCACCGGCCCATCGCAGTCGGTCAGCAGGCGAGGTCGAGGTCGGGTACGGGCCGGACACCCCCGACGATCAGATCGCCGGGCTCGTCGCCGCCCTCGCCTTTCCCGAGCGGGTCGGCCGGGCGGACGGCGGTTCCTACCTCATGGTCTCCGGGACCCGTGCCGAACTCCGGGAAGGGTCGCCGCTGCGGTCCACGCCCTGGCTCGCCGTCGCCGTCGCCGACCGGCCCCTCGGGAAGGGGCACGCGCGGGTGCAGCTCGCGGCGGCCGTGGACGAGGAGGTCGCGCGCGTGGCGGCCGGGGCGTTGCTGGACGAGCGGGACGAGGTGCACTGGGCCGACGGTGAGGTCGTCGCACGGCGCGTGGAACGGCTCGGGGCGATCGAGCTCGCGGTGCGGCCGCTGCGGGACGCCGACCCCGCCCTGGTACGCGACGCGCTGCTCGAAGGGCTGCGGCAGGAGGGGTTCGGCCTGGTGCGGTGGACGCCCGACGCGGCCGTACTGCGGCAGCGGCTCGCTTTCCTTCGGCTGCACCTCGGGGAGCCCTGGCCCGACGTGTCCGACGACGCGCTGCACGCGCGCGTGGACGACTGGCTGGAGCCGGAGCTCGGCAGGGCCCGGCGGCGGGCCGATCTCGGGCGGATCGACGCCGGGGAGGCGCTCCGGCGGCTGCTGCCGTGGGCGAGCGGGGAGGCGGGGCGGCTCGACGAGCTGGCGCCCGAGCGGATCGCCGTACCCAGCGGGTCGCGGATCCGGGTCGACTACGGGAATCCCGAACAGCCGGTTCTCGCCGTGAAGTTGCAGGAGATGTTCGGATTGCAGCAGTCGCCTGCCGTGGCCGGGGTGCCGGTGCTGGTGCATCTGCTGTCTCCCGCCGGGCGGCCCGCCGCCGTCACCGCCGACCTCGCCTCCTTCTGGAAGGACGGCTACAAGGGCGTGCGGGCCGAGCTCCGGGGGCGGTATCCGAAGCATCCCTGGCCGGAGGATCCGGCCACCGCCGAGCCCACCCGGCACACCAACGCGCGGCTCAGGCGCTGACCGGTTCCGGGATCGCGGACTCGGCCGGCTGCGGGTCGGCGGGGCGCCGGCTCAGCGCCTCCAGGCAGAGGGAGAGGGCGAGCAGCGCGATACCGAGGGACAGGAAGCCCCAGGGGAGGTAGGAGGTCAGCAGCAGGACGATCGTGCGGTTGTGCTTCACCAGGGCGACCGTGTGCTCGATGTAGTCCTCGCGCATCTTCACGTCGCCGGCGAAGGCGGTCACCTTGGCGCGGCCGCCCAGCAGGGTGCCGCCGCGCAGTTCCTCCTTGTGGAGTTCCTCGCCGTAGACGGGCGCGCCGGTGACGGGTTCCACCCAGAACTTGCGGACCGTCGTGTACCAGCGGGTGGTGCCGGTCTTGGCGACGGTCTCCGGGGTGATGCCCTGCACCGGCATCTTCTTGGGCATCGCGACCTTGGTCCACGGGATGGTCTGCTCGAAGTAGTAGACCTTGACGCCCCGGAAGGTCTGCGCCCCCTTGTAGTGGATGGGGTTGGTGGTGCGGGTCTGCGCGTCGAAGTACTCGTAGTCCCGTTTCTCGGTCAGGAACGGCCACTTGAACTCGATACCGTCCCGGCTCACCGGGTCGCCGTCGACCATCTCGCCGGTGGCGTGGACGGGTTCCTGGCTGTGGGCGTCGAAGATGTAGCGCTCGGGGATCTCGGAGACCATCTTGCCGTCGGGCCCCTGGACGTAGGACAGCCCGTCCCAGACCACGACGTCCCGGCCCGCCGTCCGCTCGATCTCCTTCGCGGCCTCCACATTGCCCTTGAGGGTCTGCACGATGGTGACCTGGGGGACCTTCTTCGCCTTCATGGTTCCGTAGTCGAGAAGCGTGGCGTTCTTCGCCACCAGGACCATGTCCTGGTACTGGTTCGGCGGGATCTTGGCGAGGCGCGGGAAGGCGTACCAGCGCAGCATCGGGGACAGCGTCGCGAAGAACACGGCGCAGGCGAGCAGGACCAGACTGGCCTTGCGGCGCATCTCGGCCTCCCGGGGCGGCGGTTACGGATGTGACGGCACCGTCGTGAGCAGCGGCTTGGGGGACGTCTTTCCGGTCGGCGACCCCAGGGCGCTGATCGTGACGACCAGGACGACCGCGAGGGTGAGACCGGTCGCGGCGGCGATCAGAGCACGCATGCGGGGCCTCCCGGCGGCTTCGGTTCCTGATGGATCGTCAGGTCCGGGCACGGTAGCAACGGGAGGGTGAGAAGAGAACAGGTCTCACACGCGAGGGCGCCCTCCCGCGTCGGCGGAAGGGCGCCCTCGTCGTCGTACGACCGGGACTCAGGACGTGGCTGAGGCGCTCGGGGAGGCGGAGGCCGAGGCCGAGGCCGACTCGGAGGCGGTCGGCGAGGGGCTCGCCGAGCTGTCCGCCGCGGCGACCGTCAGCTCGACGGTGAGCGTCGCACCGCCGGTGGTGGTGATGCGCAGCAGGAACGTGCCGGTGGTGTCGTCCGCGTACAGCTTGGGCAGCGTGAGCAGGCCGTTGGCGTCCGTCTGGAGGTCCGTCAGGGTGCGGACGGCGTTGCCGTTCGCGTCCTTGAAGTACGGGCCCTGGTCGTTCTCGCTGGTGTCGTCCGCCGACTTGACGAGGGTGGCGGTGGCGGCGACCTTGTCGGCGACGGCACCCTGATAAGTGGCCTTCGTCTGCACCTGGTCGGCGAACTCGCCGCCCGGGGTGCAGGTCAGCGCGGTGGTGTTGACGAGGGCGAGGGTGTCGGCGGCGCGCGCGGTGACGGTCGCGTCGTAGTCGACGCCCTTCACCGTACGGCCGACCACGCCGGCGTGGACCGTGAAGTCGCCGGTCTTCTCGCCCGCCTGGAGCGCGGGGGCGACGGCGACGCCCTTGCTGTCGGTGGCGACTACGGCGGTGCTCTCGCCGCCGGTGAAGGTCGCGTCGGTGGATCCGACGATGGTGAAGCGGACCCGGACCTTGGCGACGGTCCGGCCGGCCACGGTCTCCGCGCGCGTGCTGATCTTCTTGGTGAACGCGTCGCCGGTCATCGCCGTGAGCGTGGCGGTGCCCGCGTCCTCCAGGTGGTCCACGGTGTCGGTGGCCGTGGGCGGCAGGGAGGGCGACGTGCTCGGGGTGCTCGGCGTGGGCTCCGAGGGGGTCGGCGTGCTCGTGCCCGGCGTGCTGGGCGACGGGGAGGCACTGGAGCCGCCGGAACCGGACCCGGACGTGCCGTCGTCGCTGCGGTGGCTGGGCACGGTGCCGGTGCCGTCCGGGATCGAGTGGGTGCCCTTGCGGTAGTACTCGTACCAGGACATGACCAGGTTCAGGTAGTCCTGCGAGTTGTTGTAGCTGAGGATCGCGCTGTTCATGTCGGCCTGGACGGACAGGTCCCAGCCGTAGCGGCACAGGTAGTAGCCGGCGGCCAGCGCCGCGTCGTAGACGTTGTTGGGGTCCTTGACGCCGTCGCCGTTGCCGTCGCGGCCCGCCCAGGCCCAGGTCGACGGGATGAACTGCATGGGGCCGACGGCCTGGTCGTACTGGCTGTTGCCGTCGTACTTGCCGCCGTCGGTGTCCTTGATGAGCGCGAAGCCGTTGCCGTCGAGCTCGGGGCCGAGGATCCGGTGCAGGGTGTTGCCCTCGGCGTCGACGTCACCGCCGCGGGCCTGTCCGGACTCCACCTTGCCGATGGCGGCGAGCAGCTGCCAGGGCAGGTTGCAGCCGGGCTTGGCGCTGCGCAGCTCCGTCTCGGCCTTCTTGTAGGCGTCCAGGACGGTGGCCGGTATGCCGGCCTCGGCCTCGCCCCTGGCGACGGCGGTGCCGATGCTCGACGAGGAGGCGGTGGGGCCGGTGCTGGGGTTCGGGCTGTTCAGCGGCGGCAGGTCCGTGTAGTACGGCGAGTTGCCGGTGGCACCACCGGTCGCGCCGGCCGTGTCGGGTGCGGAGGTGCTGGCGCCGGCGTTGGCCTGTCTGCCCGTGTCGCCGGTCGTGCTGCCCGGTGCCTGGGACGCGGACAGAGCCGCTACCGCCAACGCGGCCGCGGCGGTCGTCGCCGCTCCCTTGCGCAGCCGCCTGCCGAATTGCGCCGCCATAGTGGTGAACCCCTCCCCTGGGCGCCTTCTGAGCGCCCGTTTCCGTCTGTCCGCTCGCCCTGGTGTGACGGTTGACCCGGTGCTGTGGTTGCCCCCGTTACCTCTTTCGAGTTGTGAGGTCGTGCACCCGGCCGTACGCGCCCGGGGCGGCGACCCAGGCGACACTACGACAACTTGCTTTCCACGGACACCCACCGGTGCCCGATTTTCACCAGTTGGCCATCCCCCGTTGAACGATGGTGGCTTCCCGGATACTTGTCGTACGCGATCTCTGTTCGGCACACCGGCCGACGACCGCTCCAGGGGGCCCGGGTGCCGTTCACTCTCAGCCATGCCGCCGCCGTGCTGCCCGCCGTGCGCGGTGACGGGACCGGGCGGGGGCGGCTGGTGCCGGCGGTGCTCGTCGCGGGGTCCTTCGCCCCCGACCTCGCCTACTACGCGGCGAGCGCGGTGCCGGGCGCGATGGAGTTCGGCGAGTTCACCCACTCCTTCACCGGTGTCTTCACCGTCGATGTGCTGTTCTCCTGGGCGCTGGTGGGGCTGTGGCTGCTGGTGCGGGAGCCGCTGGTGGCCCTCGCGCCGCGGACCCGGCAGGGGCGGTTGGCCGGGCTGCTGCGCTGCGGGGCGCCACGCGCGCGTGCCGGAGTCCTGGTCGCGGCCCGCTGGTACGTCTCCGCCGTGCTCGGCGCGCTCACCCATGTCGTCTGGGACGCGTTCACCCACCACGACCGCTGGGGCACCCGGCTGATCCCCGTGATCGGCCGGGACGACGTCGCGGGCATGCCGCTGTACACCCTGCTCCAGTACGGCAGTTCGGCGGCGGGCGCGGCCGTGCTCGCCGTGTTCGTGGTCCGCGCGGTACGGCGGGCGCGGGCCGGGGAGCCGGTGGGGGTGCCGCCGCTGTCGGTACGGGACCGGTGGTGGGCCGGGATCGGGATCGCCGGCTGCGCCCTGGTCGCGGCGGTGCAGCGGGCCACGCGGTGGTGGGACTACTGGGGTGCTACGGCCAAGCCCTGGGAGCTGCTCCCCACGGTGCTCTTCGGAGCGGGCGCGGGACTGTTGCTCGGGGTGCTGGGGTACGCCGTGGCGGTCAGGGTGCGGCGTCCGGCTCCGGTGACCGACGGCGTGCGGCGGAGCCCGTCGGCCGTTCGGTGAGGGTCGCCACGAACACCGTCATGGTGCGGGGGCGGCGGGGGCCGGGGAGCGCGGTGAGGAGCAGCGCGAGGTAGCTGCGGGCGAGGTCGAGCCACTGGCGCGGGCCGAGGCGGGCGCGGAGCCTGCGCCGCAGGCGGGTGACCGCTCGGCGGACGGTGACGGCGAGGTCGGTGGGGATGCGGGCGGAGCTGGCGCCGGCGGCTTGGGCCGGGGCCGACGGGGACGCTGTGACCTGAGCGGAGGCGGAGGCGGAACGGGCCTTGGCCCGGGGCCTGCTCTGGGGCGTCCGGCGGTGAACCATGCGTATACCCATGGCCGCATCCTTGCCGGTGGCGAGGGCGGGGGCGTTCTGACGGGGTCCAGGTGAGTGACGGGGGCACCGCTCCACCCGAGTCGGGGAGCGGTGCCCTCTCCCGGCTTTCGCCGGAGGCTAGTGCGCTGCCGACTCCCAGTCCGGGCCCACGCCCACCGAGACGTCCAGTGGGGCCCTGAGGTGGACCGCGTCGGACATCTGCGCGCGAAGGACGGATTCGACCTCCGCGCGCTCGCCGGGCGCGATCTCCAGGACGATTTCGTCGTGGACCTGGAGGAGCATGCGGGACTTCAGCTCCGCCTCGCGGAGCGCGCTGTCCACCCTGAGCATGGCGATCTTGACGATGTCCGCCGCGGTGCCCTGGATGGGCGCGTTGAGGGCCATCCGCTCGGCCGCCTCACGGCGCTGGCGGTTGTCGCTGTTGAGGTCGGGGAGGTAACGGCGGCGGCCGAACAGGGTCGCCGTGTAGCCCGTGGCCCGTGCCTCGTCGACGACGCGGCGCAGGTAGTCGCGGACACCGCCGAAGCGCTCGAAGTACGTGTCCATCAGGCCCCGTGCCTCGCCCGCGTCGATGTTCAGCTGCTGGGAGAGGCCGAAGGCCGACAGTCCGTACGCGAGGCCGTACGACATCGCCTTGATCTTGCGGCGCATCTCCGCGTCGACGGCCGACCGGTCGACGTCGAACACCTGTGAGGCGACCGTGTTGTGCAGGTCCTCGCCGGAGGTGAACGCCTCGATCAGGCCCTCGTCCTCGGAGAGGTGGGCCATCACCCGCAGTTCGATCTGGCTGTAGTCGGCGGTCATCAGCGACTCGAAGCCCTCGCCCACCACGAAGCCCCGGCGGATCGCCCGGCCCTCGTCGGTGCGGACCGGGATGTTCTGGAGGTTCGGGTCCGTGGAGGAGAGACGGCCGGTCGCGGCGACGGTCTGGTTGAAGGTGGTGTGGATACGGCCGTCGGCGGCGACGGTCTTGATCAGTCCCTCGACCGTCACCCGGAGCTTGGCCTGCTCGCGGTGCCGGAGCATGATCACCGGCAGTTCGTTCTCGGTCTGGCCGGCGAGCCAGGCGAGCGCGTCGGCGTCGGTGGTGTAGCCGGTCTTGGTCTTCTTGGTCTTGGGCAGGGCCAGCTCGCCGAAGAGGACCTCCTGGAGCTGCTTGGGCGAGCCCAGGTTGAACTCGTGGCCGGCGGCCGCGTGCGCCTCCTTCACGGCCTGCTGCACCGCGCCCGCGAACATCTGCTCCATCGCCTCCAGGTGCGCGCGGTCGGCGGCGATGCCGTGCCGCTCCATGCGGGCGAGCAGGACCGAGGTGGGCAGTTCCATGTCGCGCAGGAGGTCCGCCGCGCCGACCTCCTGGAGCCGGTCCCCGAAGGCATCGCCGAGGTCGAGGATCGCGCGGGCCTGGATCATCAGGGCCTCGGCGCCGTCGTCCGCGCCGAAGGCCAGCTGGCCGTCGGCCGCGGCGGCCGGGGCCAGCTCGCGGTGCAGGTACTCCAGGGACAGCGCGTCCAGGTCGAAGGAGCGGCGGCCGGGCTTGACCAGGTACGCGGCGAGGGCCGTGTCCATGGTGACGCCCTCGATGCTCCAGCCGTGCTCGGCGAAGACCCGCATCGCGCCCTTGGCGTTGTGGAAGACCTTCGGCCTGGCGGCGTCGGCGAGCCAGGCCGCCCACGCGTTCACGTCGGCCTCGTCGAGCTCGGCCGGGTCGAACCAGGCGGCCGGGCCCTCGGCCGTGGCGAGGGCGACCTCGGCCACCGAGCCGGTGCCGAGCGCCCAGGTGTCGACGGTGGCGATGCCCAGCGGCGCCGTGCCGTGCTCGGCGAGCCAGCCGGCCAGCTCGCCGGTGCCGAGGACGGTGGCGTCGACTTCCACGCCCGCGTCGGCGACCGGCGTGGACTCGGCCTCCTCGCCCCCGGGGTCGACGGCGTAGAGCCGCTCGCGCAGGGACGGGTTGCGGATCTCCAGGGTGTCCAGGATCATCGCGACGTTCTTGCGGTCGTACGGCGCGCGCTCCAGGTCGGTGACCGTCTTCGGCAGCTGCACGCCGCGCTCCAGCTCGGTGAGCCGGCGGTTGAGCTTGACGGACTCCAGGTGGTCGCGGAGGTTCTGGCCCGCCTTGCCCTTCACCTCGTCGACGCGCTCCACCAGCTCGGTGAAGGAACCGAACTGGTTGATCCACTTCGCGGCGGTCTTCTCGCCGACTCCCGGGATGCCGGGAAGGTTGTCGGACGGGTCGCCGCGCAGGGCCGCGAAGTCGGGGTACTGGGCGGGCGTCAAGCCGTACTTCTCGAAAACCTTCTCCGGGGTGAACCGGGTCAGCTCGGAGACACCCTTGGTCGGGTAGAGGACCGTGGTGTGCTCGGTGACCAGCTGGAAGGAGTCCCGGTCGCCGGTGACGATCAGGACGTCGAAGCCCTCCGCCTCTGCCTGGGTGGCGAGGGTGGCGATGATGTCGTCGGCCTCGAAGCCCTCGACGGCGAAGCGCTGCGCGTGCATCGCGTCGAGCAGCTCGCCGATCAGCTCGACCTGGCCCTTGAACTCGTCCGGCGTCTTGGAGCGGTTCGCCTTGTACTCGGCGAACTCCTCGGAGCGCCAGGTCTTGCGGGAGACGTCGAACGCCACGGCGAAGTGCGTGGGCACCTCGTCGCGCAGGGTGTTGGCCAGCATCGACGCGAAGCCGTAGATCGCGTTCGTCGGCTGGCCCGTCGCGGTCGTGAAGTTCTCCGCGGGCAGCGCGAAGAACGCGCGGTAGGCCAGCGAGTGCCCGTCCATGAGCATCAGCCGGGGACGGGTCCCGCCGGGGGTCTTGTCGGTCTTAGTCGATGCTGTCTCTGCCACGCCCCCGATCCTGCCACGCCCCACTGACACACCGCGCTCCACGAGGGCCGACGGATCGGGTTACACCGAGCCGGGCACCGCACGGACCGCACTGTCGCAACCGCTCGCGGGAATTCTGCCGCCATTTCAGACAAACCTCGCATAAGTCGACGAAACATACCGAGTGACTGATATCACACACAAGTACCTGGGCCGGCAAGGCAGCTGAGGCTCGGTCTCCCTCGATCGTTGTCGGTGGCGCGTGCGAGGATCGGGTGCACATGGCAGTGGTGCAGGCGTAGAAAGAGAGCGTGCGATGGCGACAAAGCCGCCCAACGGGGATCCGGTTCAGGACGCACCGCGGGTCGAGGAGCCGAAGCACGCGGCCGCCGGGCTGCCGGCCATCGGGCACACCCTGCGCATCGCCCAGCAGCAGATGGGTGTGAAGCGCACCGCGCTGACGCTGCTGCGGGTCAACCAGAAGAACGGCTTCGACTGCCCCGGCTGCGCCTGGCCCGAGCCCGAGCACCGCCATGCCGCCGAATTCTGCGAGAACGGCGCCAAGGCCGTGGCCGAGGAGGCCACCCTGCGCCGGGTCACGCCCGAGTTCTTCGCCGCGCACTCCGTCGCCGATCTGCACCACCGCAGCGGCTACTGGCTCGGCCAGCAGGGGCGACTCACCCACCCCATGTACCTGCCCGAGGGCGCCGAGCACTACGAGCCGGTCAGCTGGGAGCGCGCCTTCGACATCATCGGCGAGGAGTTCGCCGCCCTCGGCTCCCCCGACGAGGCCGTCTTCTACACCTCGGGGCGGACCAGCAACGAGGCCGCGTTCCTGTACCAGCTGTTCGCGCGCGAGCTCGGCACCAACAACCTGCCGGACTGCTCCAACATGTGCCACGAGTCGTCGGGCTCGGCACTGACCGAGACGATCGGCATCGGCAAGGGCAGCGTCCTCCTCGAGGACCTCTACAAGGCCGACCTGATCATCGTCGCCGGACAGAACCCGGGGACCAACCACCCCCGGATGCTCTCGGCGCTGGAGAAGGCCAAGGCCAACGGCGCGAAGATCATCAGCGTCAACCCGCTCCCCGAGGCAGGGCTGGAGCGGTTCAAGAACCCGCAGACCCCCCAGGGCATGCTCAAGGGCGCCGCGCTCACGGACCTGTTCCTGCAGATCCGCATCGGAGGCGACCAGGCCCTGTTCCGGCTCCTCAACAAGCTCATTCTGGAGACGGACGGCGCGGTCGACGAGGAGTTCGTGCGCGAACACACCCACGGATACGAGGAGTTCGCGACGGCCGCCCGCGCCGCCGACTGGGACGAGACGCTGGCCGCGACCGGCCTCAGCCGCGCCCGGATCGAGGAAGCCCTGGGCATGGTGCTCGCCTCGAAGCGGACGATCGTCTGCTGGGCCATGGGCCTCACCCAGCACAAGCACTCGGTCCCGACGATCCGGGAAGTCGTCAACTTCCTTCTGCTGCGCGGCAACATCGGCCGCACCGGCGCCGGCGTCTGCCCGGTCCGCGGCCACTCGAACGTGCAGGGCGACCGCACGATGGGCATCTTCGAACGCCCGGCCCCGGCCTTCCTGGACGCCCTGGAGAAGGAGTTCGGCTTCGCGCCCCCGCGCGAGCACGGCTTCGACGTCGTCCGGGCGATCCGCGCGCTGCGCGACGGCGAGGCGAAGGTCTTCTTCGCGATGGGCGGCAACTTCGTCTCCGCCAGCCCCGACACGGAGGTCACCGAGGCGGCGATGCGGCGCGCGCGGCTGACCGTGCACGTGTCGACGAAGCTCAACCGCTCGCACGTGGTCACGGGCGCGCGGGCGCTGATCCTGCCGACGCTCGGCCGGACCGAGCGCGATCTGCAGGGCAGCGGCGAGCAGTTCGTCACCGTCGAGGACTCCATGGGCATGGTGCACGCCTCGCGCGGCCGGCTGGAGCCCGCGAGCCCGCAGCTGCTGTCGGAGCCGGCGATCGTGTGCCGGCTGGCACGCCGGGTCCTCGGTGACAACAGCCGTACGCCGTGGGAGGAGTTCGAGAAGGACTACGCGACGATCCGCGACCGCATCGCGCGCGTGATCCCCGGTTTCGAGGACTTCAACGCGCGCGTGAACGGGACGGCCGGCCGACCCGGCGGCTTCGCGCTCCCGCACGCCCCGCGCGACGAGCGCCGTTTCCCGACGGCCACCGGCAAGGCGAACTTCACGGCGGCGCCGGTCGAGTACCCCGAACTACCCGAGGGCCGGCTGCTGTTGCAGACGCTGCGCTCGCACGACCAGTACAACACCACGATCTACGGCCTGGACGACCGCTACCGCGGCATAAAGAACGGCCGCCGGGTGGTCCTGGTGCACCCGGAGGACGCGCGGGCGCTGGGCGTGGCCGACGGGTCGTACGTGGACCTGGTGAGCGAGTGGAAGGACGGCGTGGAGCGCCGCGCGCCGGGCTTCCGGGTGGTGCACTACCCGACGGCCCCCGGCTGTGCGGCCGCGTACTACCCCGAGACCAATGTGCTGGTGCCGCTCGACGCCACCGCGGACACCAGCAACACCCCGGCCAGCAAGTCCGTCGTCATCCGCCTGGAGAGCGGCACGCAGCAGCCGACCGGCGCCGTCTGAGCATCCGCTCAGCCCGTCTGGAAGAATCGGCGGCCGACTGAGCGTTTGCTCAGTCGAGAAAGCCGTACGACGAACGGAGCCGGTCCATGGGCGAGCAGCAGCGTGTGCAGTTCCCGCAGGAGGTCATCGACGAGTACGCCGCGCTCGGGGTCGACCTGCCGGCCCTGTTCTCGGCGGGCCACCTCGGCACACGCATGGGCGTCGAGATCGTCGAGGCCTCCGCGGACCGGGTCGTCGGCACCATGCCGGTGGAGGGCAACACCCAGCCGTACGGGCTGCTGCACGGCGGTGCCAGCGCGGTGCTGGCGGAGACCCTGGGGTCGGTCGGCTCGATGCTGCACGGCGGCAGCTCCAAGATCGCGGTCGGCGTCGACCTGAACTGCACGCACCACCGCGGGGCCCGTTCCGGCCTGGTCACCGGTGTGGCCACGCCGGTCCACCGGGGGCGCTCCACGGCGACGTACGAGATCGTGATCAGTGACGAGGAGGGCCGCCGGGTGTGCACGGCCCGCCTGACCTGTCTGCTGCGGGACCTCGACGGCACGACGCTCCCCTCGGCCGTTCAGCGCTGACGCGGTCCGGAGCCGAGGTGGTCCGGGGCCGCCGCCCGCCCGCCGGGCCCATTGCTCCCGGCCGTCCACGCCCGTAATTTCGGGGCATGGGACGGCGAGGAGGCGGCCTGCCGGGACTGAGCGCACCGGTGGTGCTCGGGCTCGCTCTGCTGACCGGCTGCGGCGCCCCCGCGCCCACCCCGGAGAACTCGGCGTCCCCCACCGCGTCCCCCTCCTCCGCGTCCCCGTCGGCGGCCTCCGCCGCCGGACTGTGCGCCTCGATCGTCGCGCACTGGTCGCGCGAGGTGCTCGACAGCGGCACCTACGGCGACTACCAGTCGATGGGGCTGTCCAACGGGCAGTACGAGATCCTCAGGGACGTCGTGGACGCCGCGCGGGCCGTCGAACGCAGCCAAGGGGCCGCTGCCGCCGACCGGTTGATCGACCGCCGGTCGCAAGCCGCCTGCACGGCGCGGTACCGCAACGGCACACCGACGGGAGGCCCCTGGCAATGAGCACGGGTGGAACAACCGGAACGGGCGGAACAAGCGGACCGAGCGGAACAAGCGGACCGAGCGGCATCGGCCCCGTCGAACCGGGTGAGGGCACCCACGCATGGGACGCACCGGACGTCCCCGAGGCGGCCATCCCCGCTCCCCGGCACCCCGCCCGCCGTCGCACCGCCCTCGCCCTCGCCACGGCGGCCGCCCTCCTCGCCGGCGGCGGCTACCTGATCGCCACCCGCCCGCACCCACCGGCCCCGACGCCGCCCGAAGTCCCGTACCCCGCGCAGACGGTGGCGTTCGCCTTCCTGGACGGCCGGGCCACTCCCCCGGGCGCCCCGCCCCGCAGCTTCAGCTTCGCGGTGCGCATGACCGTACTGGAAGGGCCGCCGGTCACCGTGCCCAAGGTGGCCCAGCCCTACGCCGGCCTCACCCTCACCGAGTCGCCGCAGGCACCTTTTCGGACAAAAGCGGGCTCGCCCCGCGAGATCACGATCACGATGCATGTGACCGATTGCGGAAAAGTTCCGAAGGATGCCGGACTTCCTTTCCTGGACGTAACTCTACGTAATACCCGCGCAATACAAGTACAGAGTTTCATCCTGGGGTCCCGCTACGCACAGCACCTCTCACGCGCCCTGAAAGTCGCCTGTAGCAACATATAGCAACCGCTTTCCGTAATCACCAAAACCATCGAGACACCTGATCCGGCGACGGCAGGTCCTGCGGGGTCTCAGCATGCGGACGGGGCGAATCGGCCGGAATTCCGCTCTTCTCCGCACCATGTACCGCTCTGCATTACCTCGTGTCATAACAAGAGCGTCACAGCATCGGCCAGACCCTCCTCCACATTCCCCGCACCCGCCTAGAGTCACGGCCAGTCACGGCGTCACCGGATTCTTACTTCGACCAGACGCGCGGGGCTCGACCGTTTCCACGGGGATGCGGTTGTTCAGGGGAAAGGACTGATCGTGCGTCAACGTTCGCTCATCGCCATCACCGCCGCGCTGGCAGCGGGAACACTCACCCTCACCGCCTGCGGTTCGCGAGACAGCGGCGACAAGGGCTCGGGCTCCGGCAGCGGTGGCACCACGGTCACCATCGGCGTCGACGCTCCGCTGACCGGCGACCTGTCCGCGCTCGGCCTGGGCATCAAGAACTCGGTCGACCTGGCGGTCAAGCAGGCCAACAAGAAGAACTACGTCAAGGGCGTCACGTTCAAGATCGAGGCCAAGGACGACCAGGCGCAGCCGTCCTCCGGCCAGGCGAACGCCTCCGCGTTCGTCGGTGACAGCAGCGTCTACGGCGTGGTCGGCCCGCTGAACTCCTCCGTCGCCCAGTCGATGCAGAAGGTCTTCGACGACGCGAAGCTGGTCGAGGTCTCCCCGGCCAACACCAACCCGGCGCTGACCCAGGGCGACAACTGGCAGACGTCGAAGTCGCGTCCGTTCAAGTCGTACTTCCGTACCGCGACCACGGACGCCATCCAGGGCCCGTTCGCCGCGCAGTACGTGTACAACACGGCGAAGCTGACCAAGGCCTTCATCATCGACGACAAGAAGACCTACGGCGCGGGCCTCGCCGCCACCTTCACCGGGGAGTTCAAGAAGCTCGGCGGCAAGGTGGTCGGCACCGAGCACATCAACCCCGACTCCAAGGACTACTCCGCGGTCGTCACCAAGGTGAAGAACTCGGGCGCCACCGTGGTCTACTACGGCGGCGAGTACCCGCAGGCCGGTCCGCTGAGCAAGCAGCTCAAGGCCGCCGGCGCCAAGGTTCCGCTGGTCGGCGGTGACGGCATCTACGCCGACGACTACATCAAGCTGGCGGGCTCCGCCGCCACCGGCGACATGGCCACCTCGGTCGGCGCCCCGGTCGAGACCCTCGACTCCGCCAAGGAGTTCGTCAACAACTACAAGGCCGGCGGCTACACGGAGGCGTACGGCGCCTACGGCGGCTACTCCTACGACTCGGCCTGGGCGATCATCGAGGCCGTGAAGAAGGTCGTCGACGACAACGGCGGCAAGCTGCCGTCCGACGCCCGCGCGAAGATCACCGCCGCGGTGCAGAACGTCTCCTTCGACGGTGTGACCGGCAAGGTCTCCTTCGACGAGTACGGTGACGCGACCAACAAGCAGCTCACCGTCTACAAGGTCGACGGCGGGGCCTGGAAGGCTGCCACCTCGGGCACGTTCACGCCCAGCAGCTGACCCACACCCGTACGCAGCACCGAGCCGCGCGGGGCGCTGTTCCACTGGCGCCCCGCGCGGACTCGCATCCGACCTCATTCGTCGAACATTCCGAACGTCTCGGAGGACATGCGGTGAACGAACTGCCGCAGCAGCTGGTCAACGGCCTGCTACTGGGATCCATGTACGGGCTGGTCGCCATCGGCTACACGATGGTCTATGGCATCGTCCAGCTCATCAACTTCGCCCACGGCGAGATCTTCATGACCGGCGCCTTCGGCGCGCTCACGGTCTACGCGTACGTACTGCCCGACGGCACCTCGATGTGGATAGCTCTCCCGCTGATGCTGGTGGGCGCCATCATCGTCGCCGTCCTGGTCGCCGTCGGAGCGGAACGGTTCGCCTACCGTCCACTGCGCACCGCCCCGCGTCTCGCCCCCCTCATCACCGCCATCGGCCTCTCCCTGGCCCTGCAGCAGGCGGTGTGGGCCTGGTACCCCGAGGCCAAGTCCGCCCGCACCTTCCCCACCATCCCGGGCGGCCCCTTCAACATCGGCAACGTCACCATCCAGACCGGTGACATCTTCCTGGTGATCGTGGCCCCGCTCAGCATGGCCTTCCTCGCCTACTTCGTGATGCGCACCCGCACCGGCCGCGGTATGCAGGCGACCGCCCAGGATCCGGACACCGCGAAGCTGATGGGCGTCAACACCGACCGCATCATCGTGATCGCGTTCGCCCTCGGTGCCGCCTTCGCCGCCGTCGGCGGTGTCGCCTACGGCCTCAAGTACGGCCAGATCGACTTCAAGATGGGCTTCCTGCTCGGTCTGAAAGCCTTCACCGCGGCCGTCCTCGGCGGTATCGGCAACATCTACGGCGCCATGCTCGGCGGCCTCGTCCTCGGCGTCGCCGAGGCCCTGTCGACCGCCTACATCTCGGACATCCCCGGCATGGGCCAGTTCGGCAGCCAGTCCTGGGCCGACGTCTGGGCGTTCGTACTCCTCATCCTCGTACTGCTGTTCAGACCACAGGGTCTGCTCGGCGAACGCGTCGCGGACAGGGCGTGACACCGATGACCACAGAGACCACCGCATCCGAGACCCCCGAGACGCCGGAGACGACGAGCGCCCCGGCACCCGCCGCGTCCGGTCTGATCGGTCTGCCGGCCCCGCTCGGCCGCGCCCTCGCCACCGGCGGCGGCGTCCTCGCCATCGTCTCCACGTTCATGTCGTGGACCTGGACCTCCGACTTCCCCGGTGACCTCACCGTCTACGGCTACCCGGGCGGCCTGCAGGTCCTGGTGCTGATCGGCGGCATCTTCACCACCCTGTTCGGTCTGGCCTCCTACGGCGTCAAGTGGCTGTCCTGGCTGACCCCGGGCAGCGCCGACAGCGCCCTGAAGATGGCCTCGCTCGGCACCTTCGGCACCGCCTGGTACACCGTCGTCGCCATCAGCGTGAAACTCGGCGGCCTGGTGAACCTGGACCCGGGCGGCTTCGTCGTCGCGATCGCCACCCTGGCCTCCGTGATCGGCGCACTGGCCCTGCCGTTCGAGCGGCCGGAGCCCGACCCGGTCGACCCGGACGACACCGGCTGGGAGCTGTTCAAGCACAACTCCCGGGAGAAGTGGAGCACCTTCCGCACGGCCTTCGCCGCCAGGACACCGGCTCCCGCGGCCCCGCTGCCGTCCTGGGCCGAGATCCTGGTCATCGTCGCGGCCATGGCCGTGGGCCTGATCGTCTTCAGCTACGGCATCGGCACGTCGTACGACCAGCTGTTCATCGGCTTCCTGATCACCGCCGGCTTCGGTTTCGCCTCCCTCTCCAAGGCCGGGATCGTGGCCCGGGTCTCGGCGATCACCGGGAAGCACCGGAACATCACCATGACCGGCGCCTTCCTCGCCGCCGCGGCCTTCCCGTTCACCCAGTCCAACGACCAGTACGCGACGATCGGCGTCTACATCCTGATCTTCGCGACCGTCGCGCTCGGTCTGAACATCGTCGTCGGCCTCGCCGGCCTCCTCGACCTCGGTTACGTCGCCTTCCTCGGCGTCGGCGCCTACACCGCGGCCCTGGTCTCCGGCTCACCGTCCTCACCGCTGCACGTGCAGTGGCCGTTCTGGGCCTCGGCGCTGCTCGGCGCGTTCGTCGCCATGATCTTCGGTGTCGTCATCGGCGCCCCGACCCTGCGACTGCGCGGCGACTACCTGGCCATCGTCACCCTCGGCTTCGGAGAGATCTTCCGGATCACCGTCCTCAACCTGGACGGCACCTCGGGCCCGGACGTCACCAACGGTTCCAACGGCATCTCCTCGATCCCGAACCTGAACATCCTCGGTTTCGACTTCGGTGCCGAGCACCAGATCCTCGGCGCCACCATCGGGCGGTTCGCCAACTACCTGCTGTTGATGCTGATCATCACGTTCATCGTGGTCATCGTCTTCCGGCGCAGCAGCGACTCCCGCATCGGCCGCGCGTGGGTCGCCATCCGTGAAGACGAGACCGCCGCGCTCGCCATGGGGATCAACGGCTTCCGGGTCAAGCTCATCGCCTTCGCCCTGGGCGCCTGCCTGGCCGGTCTCTCCGGCTCGGTCCAGGCCCATGTCACCTACACGGTGACCCCGGAGCAGTACCAGTTCGCCTACGTGGTGCCGCCCAACTCGGCGTTCCTGCTGGCCGCGGTGGTCCTCGGCGGCATGGGCACCATCTCCGGCCCGCTGGTCGGCGCGTCCCTGCTGTACCTGATCCCGGCCAAGCTCCAGTTCCTCGGCGACTACCAGCTCTTCGCCTTCGGCGTCACGCTCATCCTGCTGATGCGCTTCCGTCCGGAGGGCCTCATCCCCAACCGGCGCCGCCAGCTCGAGTTCCACGAGGAAGCCGAAGCGCCCGCCGTTCTCACCAAGGCAGGGGCCTGACCACGATGACCACGGAAACAACCGTCAAGGACACCGCTCCCGGCGAGGTCGTGCTCGACGCGCGCGGCGTGACCATGCGCTTCGGTGGCCTCACCGCCGTACGCAATGTCGACTTCACCGTCAGGAGCGGTGAGATCGTCGGTCTGATCGGCCCCAACGGCGCCGGCAAGACCACCTTCTTCAACTGCCTCACCGGCCTCTACATCCCCACCGAGGGCGAGGTCCGCTACAAGGGCGAGGTGCTGCCGCCGAAGTCCTTCAAGGTGACGGCGGCCGGTATCGCCCGTACCTTCCAGAACATCCGGCTGTTCGCCAACATGACGGTCCTGGAGAACGTGCTGGTCGGCCGCCACACCCGCACCAAGGAGGGCCTCTGGTCCGCCCTGCTGCGCGGCCCCGGATTCCACCGCGCGGAGAAGGCCTCCCGGGAACGCGCCATGGAGCTCCTGGAGTTCGTCGGCCTGGAGAAGAAGGCCGAGCACCTGGCCCGCAACCTCCCCTACGGCGAGCAGCGCAAGCTGGAGATCGCGCGGGCGCTGGCCAGCGAGCCGGGCCTGCTGCTGCTCGACGAGCCGACGGCCGGCATGAACCCGCAGGAGACCCGCACCACCGAGGAACTGGTCTTCGCGATCCGCGACAAGGGCATCGCCGTGCTCGTCATCGAGCACGACATGCGCTTCATCTTCAACCTCTGCGACCGCGTCGCCGTCCTGGTACAGGGCGAGAAACTCGTCGAGGGCGACAGCGCGACCGTGCAGGGCGACGAGCGGGTCATCGCCGCGTACCTGGGCGAGCCGTTCGAGAACGCGCCCGGCGACGAGGAGATCGCCGAGGTCGAGGCGGCGGAAGCGGCAGCCGACGCCGACCACACGACCGACGCCGTGCCCGGCAAGGAGAACGACCGATGACCGCACTGCTCGAAGTAGAGGACCTGCGGGTCGCCTACGGCAAGATCGAGGCCGTCAAGGGCATCTCCTTCAAGGTCGAGGCCGGCCAGGTGGTCACCCTGATCGGCACGAACGGGGCCGGCAAGACGACGACCCTGCGCACGCTGTCCGGGCTGCTCAAGCCGGTGGGCGGGCAGATCCGGTTCAACGGCAGGTCGCTGAAGAAGGTCCCGGCCCACCAGGTGGTGTCGCTGGGCCTCGCCCACTCCCCCGAGGGGCGGCACATCTTCCCGCGCATGACCATCGAGGACAACCTGCGCCTCGGAGCGTTCCTGCGGAGCGACAAGCCGGGCATCGAGAAGGACATCCAGCGGGCCTACGACCTCTTCCCGATCCTCGGTGAGCGGCGCAAGCAGGCCGCGGGCACCCTCTCGGGCGGTGAGCAGCAGATGCTGGCGATGGGGCGGGCGCTGATGTCCCAGCCGAAGCTGCTGATGCTGGACGAGCCGTCGATGGGGCTGTCGCCGATCATGATGCAGAAGATCATGGCGACGATCGCGGAGCTCAAGTCCCAGGGCACGACGATCCTGCTCGTGGAGCAGAACGCGCAGGCGGCGCTGTCACTGGCCGACCAGGGGCATGTCATGGAGGTCGGCAACATCGTGCTGTCGGGGACCGGACAGGATCTCCTGCACGACGAGTCGGTGCGGAAGGCGTATCTGGGCGAGGACTAGGTTGTCGCTCGGCTGCGGGTGCGTGGGGGCTGGTCGCGCAGTTCCCCGCGCCCCTGACGGGGCGCTGCCCCTCGGCGGCATCACCAAGGCCCGCGTTCCCTTCTCCGGGGCGCGGGCCTTGGTGTTCGTGCGGCGGGCGGTCAGCCCTTGCCGGACTTCTTCTCCTCGCTGTCCGCGATGACCGCCTCCGCGACCTGCTGCATCGACATGCGGCGGTCCATCGACGTCTTCTGGATCCAGCGGAACGCGGCCGGCTCGGTCAGGCCGTACTCGGTCTGGAGAATGGACTTCGCGCGGTCCACCAGCTTGCGGGTCTCCAGGCGCTGGGTGAGGTCGGCGACCTCCTTCTCCAGCTGCTTCAGTTCGGTGAAGCGGGAGACGGCCATCTCGATCGCCGGGACCACGTCGCTCTTGCTGAACGGCTTGACGAGGTACGCCATCGCACCGGCGTCGCGCGCCCGCTCGACCAGGTCGCGCTGCGAGAACGCGGTGAGCATCAGGACCGGGGCGATGGACTCCTCGGCGATCTTCTCGGCCGCCGAGATGCCGTCCAGCTTGGGCATCTTGACGTCGAGGATGACCAGGTCGGGGCGGTGCTCGCGGGCGAGTTCCACGGCCTGTTCGCCGTCGCCGGCCTCGCCGACGACGGTGTACCCCTCTTCCTCCAGCATCTCTTTGAGGTCGAGCCGGATCAGGGCCTCGTCCTCGGCGATGACGACTCGGGTCGTCAGCGGAGGCACATGCGACTTGTCGTCGTCGGGTGCGTCGACTGGCTGGGGCGACTCGGCGGCGGTCACGGGGGCTCCTTGTTGCGGGCCGGGCAGGTACTGCTGCTAATGAAGCCTACCTAGAGGCGGGGAGCCATGGTGACCCGGTATGCTTCCGACCAGCCAGTCCTGCCGGGTTGGTGGAATGGCATACACGGATGTCTCAAACACATCTGCCTGAGAGGGCTTGCGGGTTCGAGTCCCGCACCCGGCACCCTCGAAGCGGAGGATCACGTTCGCGTGATCTTCCGCTTTTTGCTGCATACGGTCACGACCGGTGACTCAGGGTTGCCGCAGGCGCGACCCGCATGGTCGCCGGTGAGCGTCCCAAGCACTGAAAAGGGCCCCCCTTTCAAGAGGGGCCCCGCCCGTCACTTGGGGCTGTCGTCCTCACCGATGTGGTGGACGCGCACCATGTTCGTCGAGCCGGAGACACCGGGCGGGGAGCCCGCCGTGATGACCACCACGTCGCCCTTCTGACAGCGGCCGTACTTGAGCAGCAGCTCGTCGACCTGGTCGACCATCTTGTCCGTCGAGTCGACGTGCGGGCCGAGGAAGGTCTCGACGCCCCAGGTGAGGTTGAGCTGGGAGCGGGTGGCCGGCTCCGGGGTGAAGGCGAGCAGCGGGATCGGCGAGCGGTAGCGGGAGAGCCGGCGGACCGTGTCTCCCGACTGGGTGAACGCGACCAGGAACTTCGCGCCCAGGAAGTCGCCCATCTCGGCGGCGGCCCGGGCGACCGCGCCGCCCTGGGTGCGGGGCTTGTTGCTCTCGGTCAGCGGCGGCAGGCCCTTGGCGAGGATGTCCTCCTCGGCCGCCTCGACGATCTTCGCCATGGTGCGCACGGTCTCGATCGGGTACTTGCCGACGCTGGTCTCGCCGGAGAGCATCACCGCGTCGGTGCCGTCGATGACCGCGTTGGCGACGTCGGAGGCCTCGGCGCGGGTGGGGCGGGAGTTGTCGATCATCGAGTCGAGCATCTGGGTGGCGACGATGACCGGCTTGGCGTTGCGCTTGGCGAGCTTGACGGCGCGCTTCTGGACGATCGGCACCTGCTCCAGCGGCATCTCCACGCCCAGGTCGCCGCGCGCGACCATGATGCCGTCGAAGGCGGCCACGATGTCGTCGATGTTCTCGACGGCCTGCGGCTTCTCGACCTTGGCGATCACCGGGAGGCGGCGGCCCTCCTCGTCCATGATGCGGTGGACGTCCTCGATGTCCCTGCCGCTGCGCACGAAGGAGAGGGCGATGACGTCGAAGCCCGTGCGCAGTGCCCAGCGCAGGTCGGCCTCGTCCTTCTCGGAGAGGGCGGGCACGGAGACGGCGACACCGGGGAGGTTGAGGCCCTTGTGGTCGGAGACCATGCCGCCCTCGACGACCCTGGTGTGCACCCGGGGGCCGTCCACGTGGGTGACCTCCAGGCAGACCTTGCCGTCGTCGACGAGGACGCGCTCACCGGGGGTGACATCGCCGGCCAGGCCCGCGTACGTCGTCCCGCACTGGCCGCGGTCACCCTCGGCACCCTCCTCCACCGTGATGACGAAGGTGTCACCGCGTTCGAGGAGTACGGGGCCTTCGGTGAAGCGGCCGAGCCGGATCTTCGGGCCTTGAAGGTCGGCGAGCATCCCGACGCTGCGACCGGACTCGTCGGAAGCCTTGCGCACCCGCCGGTAGCGCTCCTCGTGCTCGGCGTAGGAGCCGTGGCTGAGGTTGAATCGGGCGACGTCCATTCCGGCCTCGACCAGTGCCTTGATCTGGCCGTACGAGTCGGTGGCGGGCCCCAGAGTACAAACGATCTTTGCTCGGCGCATGGTTCGAGCCTAGGCCTTACCGGCGGGTAGAGAATTGGTCGCACATGACGACCCAACAACCTTTGCGTGAAGGCCTATTGACAAGTGTTGAATTGTGCGGCACCCCGCTCCTATGAGCATCTCGCACTTGTTGAATGCAGCATGATCACGGCCGATTTTTCGAAATGCCGAACACGCCCTTCGGGCGTCACAGCCTCGGCGGCTCCATCGTGAACTGGGCGCTCACCTGGGCGACTACACGCAGTTGCGGGGGTTCGAGATCGAGAGGCTCGGCGGGCTCCGCGACTTCGGCGGCGGCCGACATCCGGCGAACCCCGCGGTCGAAGGTGGCCCGGGACGGCCGCGGGCTCTCGGTGCCGGTGTCGGCGAGCTCGACCAGGGCCGCGAGGGAGGTGCCGAGGGCGCTCGCGTACTCCCGGGCGCGCTGCACCGCCCCGGTGACCGCCCGCCGCCGCGCCTCGCCGTACACGGGCGAGTCGGGCCGCAGCGACCACCAGGGGCCGTCGACCCGCGTCAGCTCCAAGTCGGCGAGCCTGGTAGTGAGTTCACCGAGGACGGTGAAGTCGGTGAACTCGGCGGTGAGATGGACCCGGCCGTGATAGCTGCGGACGCGCTCGCCCCGGCCGCGCTCGGTGAGTTCGGGGGCGATGGAGACGGTACCGGTGGACAACTGCGCCACCGCGTCGCCGTAGGACTTGACCAGGTCGAGGGCGGCGGTGTTGCGGCGGGTGAGGTCGTCCAGGGCCGAGCGGCGGTCGCGGCCCCGGGCGCTGACCGTGACGCTGATCCGGGCCAGCTCGGGCTCGACCTCCAGCTCGGACTCGCCGCGCACGACGAGGAGCGGGGCGGCCGGGGTGCCGGCCGGCCGGTGTTCCACGGGTGAGGACATACGTCCCACTCTGTCATGCCTTCCCGCCTTGTGGGCCCGCGAGTTCACCCCGCAGGTCATCAGATCGAAACCTCCCGGACCTGTTGCCGTCAGCCATGCCAGGACAGAATCTACGCGCGTCGTTGACCGTTTCCCGAGGAGATCGAGACATGCCCTTGAACCGCCGGAAGTTCCTGAAGAAGTCCGCCGCGACCGGAGCGGGAGTGGCGATCGCCGGTGCGGCGGCGGCTCCGGCACAGGCCGCGCAGCCCTCGGCGAAGCCGGCCAAGCGGTACTCGCTCACCGTCATGGGCACCACCGACCTGCACGGGCACGTCTTCAACTGGGACTACTTCAAGGACGCGGAGTACTCCGACAAGGCCGGCAACGCGATGGGCCTGGCGCGTATCTCCACCCTGGTCGAGCAGGTGCGCAAGGAGAAGGGCCGCTGCAACACGCTGCTGCTGGACGCCGGTGACACCATCCAGGGCACCCCGCTGACGTACTACTACGCCAAGGTCGACCCGATCACCGCCAAGGGCGGCCCGGTGCACCCGATGGCGCAGGCCATGAACGCGATCGGGTACGACGCGGCGGCGCTCGGCAACCACGAGTTCAACTACGGCATCGAGACCCTGCGCAAGTTCGAGGACCAGCTGCGGTTCCCGCTGCTCGGCGCCAACGCGGTCGACGCCAAGACCCTGAAGCCCGCCTTCCCGCCCTACTTCATCAAGAAGTTCCACGTCCCGGGCGCCCCGCCGGTCAAGGTCGCCGTTCTCGGCCTCACCAACCCGGGCATCGCGATCTGGGACAAGGCCTACGTCCAGGGCAAGCTCGCCTTCCCGGGCCTCGAGGAGCAGGCCGCGAAGTGGGTGCCCAGGCTGAAGGCGCTGGGTGCGGACGTGGTCGTGGTCTCGGCCCACTCCGGCTCCTCCGGCACCTCCTCCTACGGCGACCAGGTGCCGTACGTCGAGAACGCGGCCGCGAACGTCGCCAGGCAGGTGCCGGGCATCGACGCGATCCTGGTCGGCCACGCGCACGTGGAGATCCCGGAACTGAAGGTCACCAACGAGGCGACCGGCAAGGCCGTCGTCCTCTCCGAGCCGCTGTGCTACGCCGAGCGCCTCACCCTCTTCGACATCGAGCTGGTCTTCGGCAAGGGCCGGTGGGAGGTGGAGTCGGTCGCGGCCTCGCTGCTCAACTCCAACACCGTGGCCGACGACCCGAAGATCACCCGTCTCCTGGAGGACGAGCACGCGAAGGTGGTCGCGTACGTCAACCAGGTCGTCGGCACCGCGACCGAGACCCTCACCACCGTCGAGGCCCGCTACAAGGACGCCCCGATCATCGACCTGATCACCAAGGTCCAGGAGGACGTGGTCAAGGCGGCCCTCGCGGGTACCGAGTACGCCGCGCTGCCGGTGATCGCGCAGGCCTCGCCGTTCTCGCGGACGTCCGAGATCCCGGCCGGCAAGGTGACCATCCGGGACCTGTCGAGCCTGTACGTGTACGACAACACGCTGGTCGCGAAGCTGATGACGGGCGCGCAGCTCCGCGCGTACCTGGAGTACTCGGCGGAGTACTACGTCCAGACGGCGGCGGACGCGGCCGTCGACGTGGAGAAGCTGACGAACGCCAACAGCCGTCCGGACTACAACTACGACTACGTCTCCGGCCTGTCGTACGACATCGACATCGCGCAGGCGGCCGGTTCGCGGATCAAGAACCTCACCTACAACGGCGCGGCTCTGGACGACGCCCGGCAGTTCGTGCTCGCGGTGAACAACTACCGCGCCAACGGCGGCGGCGCGTTCCCGTATGTCGCCTCGGCCAAGGAGCTGTGGTCGGAGTCGACGGAGATCCGCACCCGGATCGCGGAGTGGGCGACCGCCAAGGGCGTGCTCGACCCGAAGGACTTCGCGTCGGTGGACTGGAAGCTGACGCGGAACGGTACGCCCGTGTTCTGAGCCGGTCCGAAGGGTGCCGGCCCCGGGGCCGGCACCCTTCGCTCAGTCGACGAGCGGCGTGAGCTGCCTCGGCCGCTGCCCGTGCTGCGTCGGGACCCTCTCCCCCGGCTGTTCCAGCCCGAAGCTGGTGAAGGCCGTGCGGGCGGGCAGCGGGTAGGGGTCCTTGCCGGTCACGGAGTTGAGGATGGTGGCGCTGCGCCAGGCGGCCAGGCCCAGGTCGGGGGCGCCGACGCCGTGGGTGTGGAGTTCGGCGTTCTGGACGTACGCCGATCCGGTCACCGACGGGTCGAGGACGAGCCGGAACTGCTCGTCCACGCGCGGGCGTTCGCTGCTGTCGCGGCGCAGATAGGGGTCGAGTCCGGCGAGCAGCCGGCCGAGCGGGCGCTGCCGGTAGCCGGTGGCCAGGACCACGGCGTCGGTGGTGAGCCGGGAGCGGCTGCCCTGCTGGATGTGTTCGATGTGGAGTTCGACCTTGGTGGTGGCGATCCGTCCGGCCGTACGGACCTGGACGCCGGGGGTGAGGACGGCGTCGGGCCAGCCCCCGTGCAGGGTACGGCGGTACAGCTCGTCGTGGATGGCGGCGATGGTGTCGGCGTCGATGCCCTTGTGCAGCTGCCACTGCGCGGCGACGAGCCGATCCCGGACGGGCTCGTCGAGGGCGTGGAAGTAGCGCGTGTAGTCGGGGGTGAAGTGCTCCAGGCCGAGCTTGGAGTACTCCATGGGCGCGAACGCCTCGCCGCGGCCGATCCAGTGCAGCTTCTCGCGGCCCGCGGGGCGGTGGCGCAGCAGGTCGAGGAAGACCTCGGCGCCGGACTGCCCGGACCCGACGACGGTGACGTGCTCGGCGGCGAGGAAGGCCTCGCGGTGGTCGAGGTAGTCGGCGGCGTGCACGACGGGCACGCCCTGCTGCTCCACCAGGGGCTTGAGCGGATCGGGCACATGGGGCACGGTCCCGACGCCGAGCACGACGTTCCTCGTGTACGTACGGCCGAGGGCCTCGGCCTCTCCCCCGGCGTCGAGCTGGGTGAAGTCGACCTCGAACAGGTCCCGTTCGGAGTTCCAGCGGACGGCGTCGACCTGGTGGGAGAAACGCAGTCCGGGCAGGTTCTCGGCGACCCAGCGGCAGTAGGCGTCGTACTCGGCGCGCCGGATGTGGAAGCGCTCGGCGAAGTAGAACGGGTAGAGCCGGTCGCGGGCCTTGAGGTAGTTGAGGAACGACCAGGGGCTGGCGGGGTCGGCGAGCGTCACCAGGTCGGCGAGGAAGGGCACTTGGATGGTGGCGCCGTCGATGAGCAGCCCGGGGTGCCAGCCGAAGCCGGGGCGCTGCTCGTAGAAGACGGCGTCGAGTTCGGCCAGCGGCTGGGCGAGGGCGGCGAGGGAGAGGTTGAACGGTCCGACGCCGACGCCGACCAGGTCGCGGGGTGCTTCGGGCTCGTGGCGTGGGGGGCTGGTCATCTGGGGGTGGTTCCTTCCACGAGTTTGAGGAGGAGGGCCAGTTCGTCCGGCCGGGTGTGGGGGTTGAGGAGGGTGGCCTTGAGCCAGAGCCGGCTGTCCAGCCGGGCCCGGCCGAGGACGGCCCGGCCGTCGTGCAGCAGCCTGCGCCGTACGTCGGCGACCTCGTCGTCGGTGGCTCCGGTGGGGCGGAACAGGACCGTGCTCATGTTCGGCCGGTCGTAGAGCTCGAAGCCGGGATGCTCGCGAACCAGCGCCGCGAACTCCCGTGCCCGTGCGCACACCTGGTCGACCAGCGCGCCGAGTCCGCTGCGGCCCAGCGTCTTGAGGGTGACCGCGATCTTGAGGACGTCGGGGCGCCGGGTGGTGCGCAGGGAGCGGCCGAGCAGGTCGGGGTAGCCGGCCTCGGTGTCGTCGTCGGCGTTGAGGTAGTCCGCGTGATGGTGGAGTACGGCGAGCTCGGTCGGGCGGGCGACGGCGAGGAGGCCGGCGGCGACCGGCTGCCAGCCGAGTTTGTGCAGGTCGAGGGTGACGGTGTGGGCGCGCTCCAGGCCGGCGAGTTTGTCCCGGTGCCGGTCGCTGAAGGCGAGGCCGCCCCCGTAGGCGGCGTCGATGTGCAGCCGGGCGCCGTGGGCCGCGCACAGGCCGGCGATCTCGGGGAGCGGGTCGATGAGCCCGGCGTCGGTGGTGCCGGCGGTGGCGGCGACCAGCAGGGGCCGGGGCAGCCGGGAGAGGGCGTCGTGCAGGGCGGCCGGGTCGAGGGTGCCGTTCGGGGCGGGGACCACCACGGGGTCGGGGAGGCCGAGCAGCCAGGCGGCGCGGGGCAGCGAGTGGTGGGCGTTGGCCCCGCAGACCAGTTGGACGCCGCCGCCGGAGGCCTCGCGGGCGAGGAGGAGGGCGAGTTGGTTGGACTCGGTGCCGCCGGTGGTGACCACGGCGTCGGAGAGGCCGATGGTGTGGGCGAGGGTGCGGGTGACCAGGGCCTCCAGGGCGGAGGCGGCCGGGGCCTGGTCCCAGGAGTCCAGGGACGGGTTGAGGGCGCTCGCGGCGAGGTCGGCGGCGGTGGCGACGGCGAGCGGCGGGCAGTGCAGATGCGCCGCGCACAGCGGGTCGGCCGGGTCGGCGGCGCCCTCGGCGAGCGCGGTCACCAAGGTGCGCAGGGCGTCCGGATCGCCGTCGTCCGGGAGTACGTCCCCCACGGCGTCCGCGATCCGCTCGACCACCGCTTCAGGTCCGCCCGCGGGCAGCGGTCCGCCCCGCGCCCGGCCACCGTCGCGCAGCGCGTCGAGCACGGTGTCGAGCAGGGGCCGCAGGGCGTCGGGGCCCTGGGGTCCGGATGCGAGGGGCGGCAAGCTCATGGGCTCTCCTCGGGGCGCTGGCCGAAAGGGGTTGTCCGCAGGGGAGGTTCCAGCTTGTACGGGATTGGGTCTGCGCGCCCATAAAGCCCAACGATCGGAACCCGAAAGTGGGTACTGCCGTGCGGGAAAAACGTGTTGGGGCGGTGTGTCCGGGCTGTCTGCTCCCGTTGGTCGGGCCAAGCGGTGAAAGGGCGTTGAGACCGGGGCTGACCGGGGCTAACGTCGGTCGCGTGGTTGACGCTTGGATGATCGACGTGCCCGGTGAGCGGGTGGTGGTGCGGGAGCCGCTGCCCTCGGACGAGGTGCCGTTGCTGGACCTGTTCGAGGCGTGCGAGGACTGGTTCGTCGCGGCGACGGGGCTGCCGTCGGGCCCGGGTGATGTGCAGAGCCTGTTCTACGGGCTGCCCGAGGGCGCCGACCCGGACGACAAGGTGCTGCTCGTGCTGGAGCGGGACGGGGTCGTCTCGGGCCTGGTGGACGCCGTACGGAACCATCCGGCGCCCGGCGCGGTCGCGGTGGGGCTGTTCCTGCTGGCGCCCTGGGCGCGGGGGCGGGGCCTGGGGCGGGCGCTGGCCGAGTCGCTGCTCGCGCACGCCGAGGGGGTGTCGCTGGTGACGGCGACCGTGCCGCCGGGCTGGCGCTCCGGGGAGTGCTTCCTGCAGCGCCTGGGCTTCACGCTGGGGGCGGAGGCGGCCCGGACGGCCGAGGTGGGCAACCGGCGTGCGGGGCCGTGGGAGGGCGGGGTGCGCCGGGCGGAGTTGCGGCTCGCACGCTGAGGGTGCTGGAGGTCAGGGGCGGAAGTCGGCCGCGTGGTCCGCGGCCCACTGCTCGAAGGTGCGGGCCGGGCTGCCGGTGAGGTCCTCGACGGTGGTGGTGATCTCCGGAGGCACGCCGACCGTGGCCGCGAAGGTCCTCAGGAGGCCCTGGAGGAACTCCGGCGGGGTCCCCGGGAACAGCGGGGCCGCCTCCTCCGGCTCCACCTCGACGAAGGTCAGGTCCTGGCCGACGGCCCGCCCGATCGCCGCGATCTGGTCGGTGTTGGTGGTGGCGGCGGGGCCGGTGAGGCGGTGCGCGGCGCCCTCGTGGCCGTCGTCGAGGAGGGCGCGTTCCGCCACGGCGGCGATGTCGTCCTCGTGGATGGGCGCCGTGAGCATGCCGGGGAAGACACCGCGGACGGTGTTCCCGGCGCGGATCTGGGGCGCCCACTGGAGGGCGTTGGTGGCGAACGCGTTGGGGCGGAGAAACGTCCAGGCGAGACCGCTGTCGCGGATCTGCCGCTCGGCGGTGGCATGCATGACGTGGATCGGGTGGGTCTCGTCGGCGCCCTCCTTGATGATCCCGGAGGAGAGCAGGACGACGTGCCGCACCCCGGCCGTGCGGGCCGCGTCCAGGAGCTCGGGCATGCGGCCGCCGGCGCCCTGGACGTACAGGAAGAGCTTGGCCGCCCCCTCGAACAGGGCGGCCTGGTCGTCCGGCCGGAACTTCACCACCTCTGCCTTGTCGGGCAGTCCGGCCTGCTCCGGGTCGCGGGTGAGGGCCCGCACGGCGTGCCCGCCGGCGACGAGCCGCTCGACGAGGGCACGGCCGACGTTGCCGGTGGCACCGGTCACTGCGATCACGGTCTTCTCCCTCGGCTCGGTGCTCTTGGTCACCGAG
Organism: Streptomyces sp. NPDC048277; assembly: GCF_040652235.1. Taxonomy (NCBI): domain Bacteria; kingdom Bacillati; phylum Actinomycetota; class Actinomycetes; order Kitasatosporales; family Streptomycetaceae; genus Streptomyces; species Streptomyces sp. NPDC048277. The sequence continues at coordinate 374,879 of NZ_JBEZLQ010000002.1, read as the reverse complement.
CCTAGGAGGGGCGGTCGGCCCCCGCATCCTCATTAAGGGCCGGCCGCACGCGTGTCGTCCCGCGGTCCGCGTCTACGCCTCGCGGACTCGCAACGCCCTTTCCAGGTCGTCGAGTTCGTCGATCAGGCGGCGGCGCAGGGCGGCGACCGGCTCGGCGTCGCGCAGGCAGGCCCGCCCCAGGGCGAGGTTCTCGGCGTCGACGGCGTGGACGGGGAAGGCCTCGCGGCCGACGACCGTGGCGATGGCGGGGCCGCGCCGGGCGGCGACGGCGACCGCGTCCTGGTAGTAGCGCGGCACGTACTCCCGGACCAGGTCGGCCTGTTCGGGGTGCCAGAAGCCCTGGGCGGTGGCCGAGAACAGGTAGTTGGACAGCTCGTCGCCGGTGAACATCGCCTCCCAGGCCCTGCGCTTGGCCTCGGGGTCGGGCAGCGCGGCCCGGCAGCGGGCGGCGCCCTCCTGGCCGCTGGCGCTGGGGTCGCGCGCCAGCTCGGCGGCGATCCGGTCCTCGTCGGTGGCACCGAGGACGGCGAGCCGGCTCATGATGCGCCAGCGCAGCTCGGGGTCGAGCTCGGGGCCGCCGGGCACGGTGCCCTCGGCGAGCCAGGCCGCGATGGTGTCGGGGTGGGCGGCGGCGCGGATGAAGTGCCGTACGGCGATCAGGCGCAGGCCGGGATTGTCGCCGTCCTCGGTGCGCCGGATGAAGTCCCGGCACAGGGCGGAGACGGTGGCGAGGGCGGCCGGGCGCTCCTCCGGCGTGAGGTACCGGTCGACGACGTGGACCGCGGTGAAGGCCAGCACGCCCTGGACGAGGGCGAGGTCGGTCTCGTGCGGCAGATGGGCGCGGGCGGCCTCCAGATAGGCGGCGGCCGGCAGTTCGCCGTCGCGGACCGCGTCCCGCAGCGCGTTCCACACCACCGCGCGAGTGAGCGGGTCGGGCAGGCCGGAGAGGTGGGCGCGGATGGTGTCGGCGGACTCGGCGTCGAAGCGGACCTTGGCGTAGGTCAGGTCGCCGTCGTTGAGCAGCAGCAGGGCGGGGCGCTTGCCGAGGGGTTGCGGGGCGGGCTGCGGGATGTCGAGGTCGATGCGCTCGCGCAGGGTGAGCCGGCCCTCGTCGGCGAGGTCCTGGTCGTAGACGCCGACGCGGATGTGGTGCGGGCGGCTGCCGGTGCGCTCGACGGCGAGGGTGCGGGTGCCGTCGGGGCCGGTGGCGAGGACCGGGGTGAGGGTGTCGACGCCGGTGGTGCGCAGCCAGGTGTCGGCCCAGGCGTGGACGTCGCGTTCGGTGGCGGCGGCGAGGGAGTCGATGAAGTCGGCGAGCGCGGCGTTGCCGAACCTGTGGCGGGCGAAGTGGATGTTGATGCCGGCGAGGAAGTCCTTCTCGCCCATCCAGGCGACCAGCTGGCGCAGCGCGGAGGCGCCCTTGGCGTAGGAGATGCCGTCGAAGTTGAGCAGGGCGGCGGCGGTGTCGTCGACGGCCTCGGGGGCGACCGGGTGGGTGGAGGGGCGCTGGTCGGCGTCGTAGCCCCAGGCCTTGCGGGCCACGCCGAAGTCGACCCAGGTGTCGGTGAAGCGGGTGGCCTCGGTGAGGGTCTGGTAGCCCATGTACTCGGCGAACGACTCGTTCAGCCAGATGTCGTCCCACCAGCGGAGGGTGACGAGGTCGCCGAACCACATGTGGGCCATCTCGTGGGCGATGACCATCGCGCGGGTCTGCCGCTCGGTGTCGGTGACGGCGGAGCGGTAGACGAACTCGTCGCGGAAGGTGACCAGGCCGGGGTTCTCCATGGCGCCGGCGTTGAACTCGGGGACGAACGCCTGGTCGTAGGAGTCGAAGGGGTAGGGCTCCTCGAACTTCTCGTGGTACCGGTCGTAGCACGCGCGCGTGATGTCGAGGATTTCCTCGGCGTCTGCGTCCAGGTGGGGTGCGAGGGAGCGACGGCAGTGGATGCCGAAGGGCAGTCCGCGGTGCTCGGTGCGCACGGAGTGCCAGGGGCCGGCGGCGACGGCGACCAGGTAGGTGGAGATCAGCGGGGTGGCGGCGGCCCGCCAGCGGCCCTCGCCGAGGTGCTCGGTGACGCCGTTGGCCAGGACGGTCCAGCCCTCGGGGGCCTTGACGGACAGCTCGAAGACGGCCTTCAGGTCGGGCTGGTCGAAGGCGGGGAAGACGCGCTGCACGTCGTCCATGAACAGCTGCGTGTAGACGTAGGTCGCGTCGTCCGTGGGGTCGGTGAAGCGGTGCATGCCCTCGCCGGTGCGGGAGTAGCGCATCGTGGCGTCGACGCGCAGCTCGTGCTCCCCCGCGGTGAGGTTCTTCAGGGGCAGCCGGTCCTGGTCGAGCGTCTCGGGGTCGAGGGGCTGTCCGTCGAGGGTGACGGCGCGCAGCTCGGCGGGCTTCAGCTCGACGAAGGTGTCGCCGTCGGATCGGGCCGTGAACCTGATCACGGTGCGGGAGTCGAAGGTCTCGTCCCCGCTGGTCAGGTCGAGGTCGATCGAGTAGCGGTGGACGTCGAGGAGCTCGGCGCGGCTCTGCGCTTCGTCGCGAGTCAGAACGGACATGCAGGCCATGCTGCCTGATGGCACTGACAACGCACAGGGGCACGAGGGGTACGCGGCTTATGTCCGGCCCGCGGTCGCGGGCCGGAGCTCTCTCCGGGCGGTACGGCGGGTCCGTGCCGTCGTCGACGGTCAGTGCGCGTCGGACTCCCGGCTGTTGACGGTGTCCTCGGCGATGGACTCGTGGTGTCTGATCACCTCGGCGATGATGAAGTTGAGGAATTTCTCGGCGAAGGCGGGGTCGAGCTTGGCGTTCTCGGCGAGGGCGCGCAGCCGGGCGATCTGCCGGGCCTCGCGGGCCGGGTCGGCCGGGGGCAGCCGGTGGACCGCTTTGAGGTGGCCGACCTGCTGGGTGGCCTTGAAGCGTTCGGCGAGCATGTGGACGACGGCCGCGTCGATGTTGTCGATGCTGTCGCGCAGCCGGCCGAGTTCTTCACGGACGGCGGGGTCGACGTCACCGGTACCGGTGTTGCTGGTGGTCATGGGCGTCAACCCTAAGGGGGCGGCCGTGTGATCCCTAAGGGCCGTCGTCGGGTTCGGCCACCGGCGGACCCGGTTCGCCCGATTCCTGGAGGCCGTCGTTCCAGTCCTCGGGGACGGCCCGGCTCTGCTGGGCGCGGAAGCGCACGGGGGCCGTGCCCACACGGCGGGTGAAAAGGCGGGAGAAATAGGCCGGATCGTCGTATCCGACGCGACGGGCGACGGCGGCGACGGACAGTTCCGTGGTGGCGAGGAGTTCCTGGGCGCGGCCGAGCCGGATGCCGATCAGGTAGTCCTTGGGGCTGCAGCCGGCGACCCGGCGGACGGCGGTGCGCAGCTCGGCGGGGGTCATGCCGTGCCGGGCCGCGTGGTCGGCGACGGTCATCCCGGTGCAGGCGTCGCGCGCGAGCGCGTGCAGCACCGGGTCGCCGTCCGGGGCGAGGTCGGCACGCGCGCGACGCAGGGCGACCAGGAGCTCGTGCACGGCGGCGCCGGTCTCGATCTCCAGGAGAGGGTTGCCGCGGCGGGCGGCCCGGGCGATCCGGGCGATGACGTCCCGGGGTCCGGTGGCGTCCGCGAGGGGCACCACGGGCCGGTCGGGCTCGATGTAGCCGAGTTCCGTGTAGGTCGCGGTGTCGGGCCCGGTGAAGGTCACGAAGGCCTCGTCCCAGCCGCTGTCCGGGTCGGGCCCGTAGTGGTGCGGGACGCCGGGCGTGAGCCACACCAGCGCGGGCGCGGTGACCGCGGTGCTGCGCCCGTCGGGCGTGCGGTACCAGCCCCGGCCCGAGCTGATCACCACGGCGACGTGGTGCTCGAGCAGACGCGGGCCGACGGCGGGCACCGCGCCGTACTGGAGGCCGACGCCCCAGCAGACCAGACCGAGCCGGCGGTGGACGGCGCCGGGTGTGAAGAACCGCATCCAGGTGTGGAAGATCGGCGGTCCGCCCGGCACTGCGCGCTCCTTGCTGTCGGCTCTTTCGTCCAAGTGCTGCCGATCTTTGTCCATGGTCCCGGCGCCCGCCAGCAGGCCAAGGTGAGCCTATGAGCGACTTCACGGTGGGCGAAACGGATTTCCTGCTGGACGGCCGGCCGGTGCGGCTGCTGTCCGGTGCGCTGCACTACTTCCGGGTGCACGAGGAGCAGTGGGGCCACAGGCTCACGATGCTGCGCGCCATGGGCCTGAACTGTGTGGAGACGTACGTCCCGTGGAACCTGCACGAGCCGCACCCGGGCGCCTTCCGGGACGTCCGGGCGCTCGGCCGCTTCCTGGACGCGGCGCGGGAGGCGGGCCTGTGGGCGATCGTGCGGCCGGGACCGTACATCTGCGCGGAGTGGGAGAACGGCGGTCTGCCGCACTGGGTGACGGGCGAGCTGGGCGCACGCGCGCGCACGCGTGACGAGCGATTCCTCCAGTACGTGGACCGCTGGTTCCGCCTGCTGCTGCACGAGGTCGTACCCCGGCAGCTGGACCGGGGCGGCCCGGTGATCATGGTGCAGGTCGAGAACGAGTACGGCAGCTACGGCTCCGACGCCGACTACCTGGCCCACCTCACCGACCTGCTGCGCGCCGAGGGCATCACGGTGCCGCTGGTCACCTCGGACGGCCCCGAGGACCACATGCTCACCGGCGGCTCGGTCCCCGGGCTGCTCGCGACGGTGAACTTCGGCTCCAACGCGCGCGTGGCCTTCGAGACGCTCCGCCGGCACCAGCCCGTCGGCCCGTTGATGTGCATGGAGTTCTGGTGCGGCTGGTTCGACCACTGGGGCGGTGAGCACGTCGTACGGGACGCCGAGGACGCGGCGGCGGCCCTGCGGGAGATCCTGGGGTGCGGCGCGTCGGTCAACGTCTACATGGCGCACGGCGGCACCAACTTCGCCGGCTGGGCGGGCGCCAACCGCCCCGGCGGCGAACTCCACACGGGACCGCTGGAGGCGGACGTGACGTCGTACGACTACGACGCCCCGATCGACGAGTACGGCCGCCCCACGGAGAAGTTCTGGCGCTTCCGCGAGATCCTCGCCGAGTACCACGACGAGCCGCTGCCCGAACCACCGCCCGCCCCCGCCCGGTTGGACTCGGTCACGGACGTGGAACCGGCCGGCTGGGCACCCCTGCCGGCCGTCCTGGACGCCCTCGGCACCCCGGAACGCGTCCACCCCGTCCCGCCCACCTTCGAGGAACTGGACATCGCCCGGGGCCTGGTCCACTACGACGTGACCGTCCCGGGCCCGCGCCAGCCGTACCCGCTCACCGCGCGGGGCCTGCGCGACCTCGCCGTCGTGTACGTCGACGGAGAGCGGGCCGGGATCCTCACCGAGGAGGAACCCCAGCTCAAGAAGCCGATCGCCGGCCCCGCGCGCGTGGAGCTCTGGGTGGAGTCCCTGGGCCGCGTCAACTACGGCCCCCGCTCGGGTGAGACGAAGGGCATCACGGGAGGTCTCCTCCACGAACGCCAGTTCCTGCACGGGGTACGCGCGCGTGGCCTCGATCTGGACGCGTTCGAGCGGGGTGTGGACGAGGTGTCCTTCGGCCCGCTTCCGGAGGAGGGCGCGCCGGGTCTGTACCGGGGCACGGTGACGGTCCGCGGAGCCGGTGACGCCCGCGTGGAACTCCCCGGCTGGACCCGCGGCTTCGTCTGGATCAACGGCTTCAATCTGGGCCGCTACTGGTCGACGGGCCCGCAGGACTCGCTGTACGTGCCCGGCCCGGTCCTGAAGGAGGGCGAGAACGAGGTGTGGATCCTGGAGCTCCAGGAGACTGTGCAGCGAACGGTACGGCTGGCGCCCCTCTAGGGGCGCGGGGCTGTGGTCGACATGCGGCTCCGCCGCGTGGGCGCGCTCAGCCCCCACTCGCCCGCGGTGTCCGAACAGCCTTCCGACCCCCGATCTCCGCCCACCCCGCCTACTCTGGAAAGAAACTCCGGCGGCGTCTGTGGGGGTAAGGGACGTGGCAAACGGCGGCCCGGTGGAACACGGCTACCCGCACCTGGACACCGTGCGGGCCGCCATCACGGCGTTGTACCGGCGCCTGTCGTACGACACCGTCCAGACCTTCGCCACCAGCGTCCTCCCCGCCGACGTCGCGTTCTGCGACACCGACGACCTCCACCTCGGCTCGCAGCGCGTCGCCCGCGAGATCGTGCGGCACTTCCGCCTGCCCGACGCCCGCATGATCGTCGGCTTCAAGGACATGACCCACGCGGCGAACGTCGAACTCACCGCGGGCCCCGAGTACTTCGTCGAGCTGAACGACCGTTTCCGCACCCACCGCAGGGACATCGGCGCGGCGCTCGCCCACGAGGTGATGCACGTCTATCTGCACCGCCTGGACCTGTCCTTCCCGAGCACCCGGGAGAACGAGATCCTCACGGACACGGCGACCACCTACCTGGGCGCGGGCTGGCTGCTCCTCGACGCCTACCGGGAGCACGGGGAGGCCTCGCAGAAGCTCGGCTATCTCACCCCGGAGGAGTTCGGCTACGTCCTGGCCAAGCGCTCCCTCTTCTTCCACGAGGATCCGTCCGTGTGGTTCACGAGCCCGCAGGCCTACACGGCGTACGAGAAGGGCATGGCCAGGGCCCGCCAGGACGAGGAGCAGCCGCCGCTGAGCGCGGCCGGGTGGGCGGGCCGCCGCCGCTACGCCCGCGACCGCCGCCACGCCCCCGCCTCGCCGTCCCCGCAGCCCGGCGCCCCCTACGCCTTCACCCCCGACAGCGGCGGCCGGCTGCGCGTCTCGTTCCCGTGCCCGACCTGCCACCAGCGGATCAGGGTGCCGGTGCGGGGCCGGGTACGAGCGCGGTGCTCGCTGTGCCGGACGGTGCTGGAGTGCGACACGTGACCCGTGCCGGAGCGCGGCACCCGGTCCGTGGAGTGCGGTACCCGGGCCCCACCCCCACCGGTCTCACGCCCCGTACACCGCCCCCGGCGCCGCCGCCTCGGCCAGCAGTTTCAGTGCTGTCTCCCCTGCCTCGGCCGGGGTCCGGCGGGCGCCCTTGTCGGCGGTCGGGCCCGGTCGCCAGCCCTCCATGACGGTGATCCGCCCGCCCTCCGTCTCGAACACCCGCCCGGTCACCCCGGCGCTGGCGGCAGAGCCCAGCCAGACGACGAGCGGGGAGACGTTCTCGGGGGCCATGGCGTCGAAACCGGAGCCGGGGGCGGCCATGGTCTCGGCGAACGCGCGCTCGGTCATCCGGGTGCGGGCGGCCGGGGCGATGGCGTTGACCTGGACGCCGTAGCGGGCGAATTCGGCCGCGGCGACCAGCGTGAGGCCCACGATCCCGGCCTTGGCGGCGCTGTAGTTGCCCTGCCCGACCGAACCCAACAGGCCCGCTCCGCTACTGGTGTTGACGATCCGGGCCACCGGGGTCCGGCCCGCCTTGGCCTCGGCCCGCCAGTGCGCGGCCGCGTGCCGCAGCGGCAGGAAGTGGCCCTTGAGATGCACCCGCATCACCGCGTCCCAGTCGTCCTCGCCGAGGTTGACGAGCATGCGGTCGCGCAGGAACCCGGCGTTGTTGACGAGGGTGTCGAGCCGGCCGTACGTGTCCAGGGCCGCCGCCACCAGGGACGCGGCGCCGTCGGCCGTCGCGATGTCACCGCCGTGCGCCACCGCCTCGCCGCCGGCCGCCCGGATCTCGTCCGCGACGGCCCCGGCGGGACTGTCCGGTCCCGGCACACCGTCGAGGCCGACACCGAGGTCGTTGACGACGACCCGGGCGCCCTCGGCGGCGAAGGCGAGCGCATGGGCCCGGCCGAGGCCGCGCCCGGCGCCGGTGACGATCACGACCCGGCCCGCGCAGATTCCGTTCATGTCAGTCCTTCGTGTCGGATGGCTTGTTGGCGGTTGCCACGTCCAGGAACGCCGGCCGCTCCCCGCCCCCGTGCACGAGCAGGCTCGCCCCGCTGATGTAGGCCGCCGCGTCGGAGGCGAGGAAGACGGCGGCGGCGCCGACGTCGGACGGGGCGGCGAGGCGGCCGAGCGGGACGGTGCGGGAGACGGCGTCGATGCCGTCCTGGCCGCCGTAGTGGAGATGGGCCAGTTCGGTGCGGACCATGCCCACGACCAGTGTGTTGACCCGGACCTCCGGCGCCCACTCCACCGCCATGGACCGGGCGAGGTTCTCCAGTCCGGCCTTGGCCGCGCCGTAGGCCGCGGAGCCCGGCGAGGGGCGGCCGCCGCTGACGCTGCCGATCATCACCACCGCGCCCCTGGCCCGCCTGAGCTGCTCGTACGCGGCGAGGGAGGCGGTCAGTGGGGTGATGAGGTTCAGCTCGATCACCCGGGCGTGCCGTTCGGCGTCCGCGTCGGTGAGCCGCCGGTAGGGGGCGCCGCCCGCGTTGTTGACGAGCACGTCGACCCGGGGCAGGGCGTCGAAGAAGGCGCGTACGGCGGACGGGTCGCGCAGGTCGAGGGGGGTGAATTCGACGCCGTCGAGGTGTTGTTCGGGGGGCCGGCGGGCACAGGCCACGACATGGGCACCGGCCCCGGCGAAGGCCTGCGCGATCCCGGCGCCCACGCCCCTGGTGCCGCCGGTGACGACGACGGTCCTGCCGCTCAGCGAGTTATCCACAGGGCCTCCCGCTTGTCAGCGCCGACTGCTAGCTTCGAAGCCTCACACCTAACAAATGTTTGGTGGAAAGGCAGCTGAGTGCGAAGGTAGCTGATGCGTCCATGGGTGTCTCCACCTCGTGTCCGGAAAAGGGAATCGCGCTTGTCACGGTCGACTTCCCGCCGGTGAACGCACTGCCGGTGCGCGGCTGGTTCGCGCTGGCGGAAGCCGTCGGCGCGGCGGGCCGCGACCCCGGGACCCGGTGTGTCGTGCTGACCGCGCGGGGCCGTGGCTTCAACGCGGGCGTGGACATCAAGGAGATACAGGCGGAGGGGAACGAGGCGCTGCTCGGCGTCAACCGCGGCTGTGCGGAGGCCTTCGCCGCGGTGTACGAGTGCGAGACCCCGGTGGTGGCCGCGGTGCAGGGCTTCTGCCTGGGCGGCGGGATAGGCCTGGTGGGCAGCGCGGACGCGATCGTGGCGAGCGAGGACGCCGTCTTCGGACTGCCCGAGCTGGACCGGGGCGCCCTGGGCGCGGCCACGCATCTGGCCCGCCTGGTCCCGCCGCATCTGATGCGGACGCTGTACTACACCTCGCGCACGGCGACCGCGGCCGAGTTGCACGCGCACGGCTCGGTGTGGCGGGTCGTGCCGGGCGAGGAGCTGCTGTCGGCCGCGCTGGAGCTGGCGCGGGAGATCGCCGCCAAGGACGGCCGGCTGCTGCGTCTGGCCAAGGCCGCCATCAACGGCATCGACCCCGTCGACCTACGACGGAGCTACCGCTTCGAACAGGGCTTCACCTTCGAGGCCGCCCTCAGCGGGGTGGCCGACCGGGTCCGCGACACCTTCGGGAAGGAGGGGACTGGGAGTGCCGAAGACAACTGACAAGACGATGACCGCCGACGACGTCGTCGCGCGGCTGACGAGCGGCATGACCCTCGGCATCGGCGGCTGGGGCTCCCGCCGCAAGCCGATGTCCCTGGTCAGGGCCCTGCTCCGGACCGGGATCGACGATCTGACCCTGGTCTCGTACGGCGGGCCGGACGTCGGGATGCTGGTCGCGGCCGGCCGGGTGCGCAAGCTGGTGACGGCCTTCGTCACCCTCGACTCCGTCCCGCTCGAACCGCACTACCGGGCGGCGCGCGAGCGCGGGGCGTTCGAGCTGATGGAGGTCGACGAGGGCATGTTCATGTGGGGCCTGCACGCGGCCGCCAACCGGCTGCCGTTCCTGCCGGTGCGGGCCGGGATCGGCTCGGACGTCATGCGGGTCAACCCCGGCCTGCGCACGGTGACGTCGCCGTACGACGACGGGGAGACGTTCGTGGCGATGCCCGCGCTGCGGCTGGACGCGGCCCTGGTGCACGTGAACCGCGCCGACCGGCTGGGCAACGGGCAGTATCTGGGCCCGGACCCGTACTTCGACGACCTGTTCTGCGAGGCGGCGGACGCGGCCTATGTCTCCTGCGAACGGATCGTGGACACGGCCGAGTTGACGAAGGAGGCGGCTCCGCAGTCACTGCTGGTCAAGCGGCTGAACGTGACCGGGGTCGTGGAGGCTCCGGGCGGCGCGCACTTCACCTCCTGCGCCCCCGACTACGGCCGGGACGAGGCCTTCCAGCGGCTGTACGCGACCACGCCCTGGGAGGACTTCGCGACACGCTTCCTGGCCGGGGACGAGCAGGCCTACCGGTCGGCGGTGCGGAACTGGCAGGAGGAACAGGACCGATGAATGTTCTCCGCTCCGAATACTGCGTCATCGCCTGTGCCGAGGCCTGGCGCGGATCCGGTGAGATCCTGGCGAGCCCGATGGGCCTGATCCCTTCCCTCGGCGCCCGGCTGGCCCGGCTCACCTTCGCGCCGGATCTGCTGCTGACCGACGGCGAGGCGATGCTGGTCCGTGCGGACGGGACACCGGAGGGCTGGCTGCCCTACCGGCAGCACCTCGCCCTGGTGGCCGGCGGGCGGCGGCACGTGATGATGGGCGCGAGCCAGATCGACCGGTACGGCAACCAGAACATCTCCTGCGTCGGCGACTGGGCGCACCCCCGCCGGCAGTTGCTCGGGGTGCGCGGGGCGTCTCTCAACACGCTCAACAACCCGACGAGTTACTGGGTCCCGAAGCACTCCCGGCGGGTGTTCGTGGCGAAGGTCGACATGGTGTGCGGGGTGGGGTACGACCGGGTGGCCGAGAACCCGGGGACGGAACGCTTCCACCGCATCCCGAGAGTCGTGACCGACCTGGGCGTCCTCGACTTCGAGACCCCGGACCGGTCGATGCGGCTGGCCGCGCTGCATCCGGGGGTGAGTGTGGAGCAGGTGCGGGAGGCGACGGACTTCGAGCTCGCCGTCCCGGACGAGGTGCCGTACACCCGCGAACCGGGCGAGGAGGAGCTGCGCCTGATCCGTGAGGTGCTCGATCCGGGTGGCGCGCGGGTGAAGGAGGTCGCCGGGTGATGGAGACCGCGCTCACCCGGCTGGCCGGGATCCGGCATCCGATCGTGCAGACGGGGATGGGCTGGGTGGCGGGCCCCCGCCTGGTCTCCGCGACGGCCAACGCCGGAGCCCTCGGCATCCTGGCCTCCGCGACGATGACCCTCGACCAGTTGCGTTCCGCGATAGCGGAGGTGCGGTGCCGTACGGACGCCCCGTTCGGGGTGAACCTGCGGGCGGACGCGGCCGACGCCGGTGACCGGGTCCGGTTGATCATCGACGGGGGTGTGCGGGTGGCGTCCTTCGCGCTCGCCCCCTCCCCCGAGCTGATCGCCGAGCTGAAGGCGGCGGGCGTGGTGGTGATCCCGTCCGTCGGGGCGCGGCGGCATGCCGAGAAGGTGGCGGCATGGGGTGCGGACGCCGTGATCGTGCAGGGCGGTGAGGGCGGCGGGCACACCGGCGAGGTGGCGACGAGCGTGCTGCTGCCGCAGGTGGTGGACGCGGTGCGGATACCGGTGGTGGCGGCAGGGGGGTTCTTCGACGGGCGGGGGCTGGTGGCGGCGCTGGCCTACGGTGCGGCGGGGGTCGCGATGGGGACGCGGTTCCTGCTCACCTCGGACTCGACGGTGCCGGACGCGGTCAAGGCCAGGTACCTGGCGGCGGCGGTCAAGGACGTCACCGTGACCAGGGCGGTCGACGGGCTGCCGCACCGGATGCTGCGGACCCCGCTCGTCGACTCGCTGGAGAGCGCCGGCCGGACACGCCGGCTGCTGCGGGCCGTGCGTCACGCGGCAGCCTTCCGAAGACTCTCCGGGCTCACCTGGTGGCAGATGGTCCAGGACGGCCTGGCCCTGCGGCACGGCAAGGAGTTGTCCTGGAGCCAGGTCCTGCTGGCCGCGAACACGCCGATGCTGCTCAAGTCGGCGATGGTGGACGGGCGTACGGATCTGGGGGTGATGGCGTCCGGGCAGGTCGCCGGGGTGATAGACGACCTGCCGACGTGCACGGAGCTGGTGGAACGGATCATGAAGGAGGCGGAGGAGGTACTGGCGGGGTTCTCGCGCCGAAGCTGACCGAGGGCACGCCGGCGACCGGTTTCAGAGCCGCTCGACGATCGTCACGTTCGCCTGTCCGCCGCCCTCGCACATTGTCTGGAGGCCGAACCGGCCGCCGGTGCGCTCCAGTTCGTGCAGGAGGGTCGTCATCAGTTTGACGCCGGTCGCGCCCAGGGGGTGGCCCAGGGCGATCGCGCCGCCGTTGACGTTGACCTTGGCGGGGTCGGCGCCGGTCTCCTTGAGCCAGGCGAGGACGACCGGGGCGAAGGCCTCGTTGATCTCGACGAGGTCGATGGCGTCGATGGTCAGGCCGGTCTTCTTCAGGGCGTGTGCGGTGGCCGGGATCGGCGCGGAGAGCATCCGGATGGGGTCCTCGCCGCGGACGGAGAGGTGGTGGACGCGGGCGCGGGGGCGCAGTCCGTGTTCGCGGACGGCCCGTTCGGAGGCGAGGAGCATCGCGGCGGCGCCGTCGGAGACCTGGGAGGAGCAGGCGGCGGTGATGGTGCCGCCGTCGACGACCGGCTTGAGGGCGGCCATCTTCTCCAGGGAGGTGTCCCGGCGCGGCCCCTCGTCCACCGAGACCGGCCCGTAGGGGACCGTCTCGCGCTCGAAGCGGCCCTCGTCGATGGCGCGCAGCGCCCGCCGGTGGGAGCGCAGGGCGAACTCCTCCTGGTCCTGGCGGCTGATGCCCCACTTGGCGGCGATCATCTCGGCGCCGCCGAACTGGTTGACGGGCTGCCGGCCGTACCTGGCCCGCCAGCCCTCGCTGCCGAGGAAGGGGCCCTCGGTCAGTCCCAGGGGCTCGGCGGCCTGGCGGGAGGCGAAGGCGATGGGGATCTGGGACATGTTCTGGACGCCGCCGGCGACCACCAGGTCCTGGGTGCCGGAGAGGACGGCCTGCGCGGCGAAGTGCACGGCCTGCTGCGAGGAGCCGCACTGCCGGTCGACGGTCACGCCCGGCACCTCCTCGGGCAGCCCGGCCGCCAGCCAGCAGGTCCGGGCGATGTCACCGGCCTGCGGTCCCACCGCGTCGAGGCAGCCGAAGACGACGTCCTCGACGGCGGCCGGGTCCACACCCGACCGCTCGACCAGGGCCCTCAGCACATGGGCGCCCAGGTCGGCCGGGTGGACCCCGCTCAGTCCGCCCCCGCGCCGCCCGACGGGCGTGCGTACCGCTTCGACGATGTAGGCCTCGGCCATGTCAGCAACTCCCTCGCAAGAAAGGGGTTTTCAACGAATGGGTGAGCTATTCGCGGACGGCGATCCCGTCCAGCACCATCGACAGGTACTGCCGGGCGATCTCCTCCGGGCTGTGCTGTCCGCCGGGCCGGTACCAGGAGGCGGCGACCCACACGGTGTCGCGCACGAACCGGTAGGTGAGGCGGACGTCGAGGTCGGCGCGGAAGACGCGCGCGGCGACCCCGCGCTCCAGCGTGGTCAACCACGCCTTCTCGAACCTGCGTTGCGACTCGGCGAGGAAGCCGAACCTCTCCTGCGCGACCAGTTGCCTGCTCTCCTTCTGGTAGATCGCGACGGCGGCGCGGTGCCGGTCGATCTCCCGGAAGGACTCGGTGACCAGGGCTTCGAGGGTCTCGCGGGGACCGAGTCCGGCGGCCAGGACGGTGTCGTAGCCGTCCCAGAGCTCGTCGAGGAAGGTCCGCAGGATCTCCTCCAGCATCGATTCCTTGGAGTCGAAGTGGTAGTAGAGGCTGCCCGCGAGCATGCCCGCGTGGTCCGCGATCTTGCGTACGGTGGTGGCGTTGTAGCCCTGCTCGGCGAAGACCTCGGCGGCGGTCTCGAGGAGTTCGCGGCGCCGGGCGGGGGCCGCGGTCACCTGGGGCTTCTTCTTGGTCGGCACGGGTCCATTGTGTTCCTATGCGTGCTGGCTGCTGACGGAGAGGACCTCTCCGGTGAGGTACGAGGAGTAGCCGGACGCCAGGAAGACGATCGCGTTGGCGACCTCCCAGGGCTCGGCGTACCGCCCGAAGGCCTCGCGGGCGGTGAGCTCCTCCAGCAGTTCGGCGGAGGTCACCTTCACCAGGTGCGGGTGCATGGCGAGACTGGGCGCCACGGCGTTGACCCGCACCCCGTACTCGGCGGCCTCGATCGCCGCGCACCGGGTCAGCGCCATCACCCCGGCCTTGGCGGCGGCGTAGTGCGCCTGTCCGGCCTGGGCCCGCCAGCCGACGACGGAGGAGTTGTTGACGATGACCCCGCCGTGCCCACTCTCGCGAAAGAGCCGCAGGGCGGCGCGCACGCACCGGAAGGTGCCGCCCAGGGTGACGTCGAGGACCCGCGACCACTGCTCGTCGCTCATGTCGGCAAGAGCCGAAGTCCCGCCGAGTCCCGCGTTGTTGACGACGATGTCCAGCCGTCCGTGCTCCCGCGCGGCGGCGAGGAACAGGGCCTGCACCTGGGCCTCGTCGGTCACGTCGCAGGGAAGGGCGGTCACGGCCCCCGGATGGAGGCCGGCCAGCTCGGCCTCGTACTCCTTCAGCCGCCGCGCATGCGCGTCGCTGATCAGGACGCGTGCGCCCTCCTCCAGGAAGCGGCGCGCGGTCGCACCGCCGATGCCCGCCCCGGCCGCGGCCGTGATGACGGCGGTGCGCCCCTCAAGCAGCCCGTGCCCGGGCACGTACTCCGGACTCTCGACGCCTGTCATGGACTCACGCTAACCTACCAAACACTTGTTAGGGAAGGATGGTGACGGCGACCGTGGACCTGACCCACACCCCGGCCGACGAGGAGTTCCGCGCCGAGGCCCGCGCCTGGCTGGCGGAGCACGTACCCGATCCTCCGCTTCCCTCCCTGGAGACCGCGGAGGGCTTCGCGGCGCACCGCGGCTGGGAGGCCGAACTGGCCGCGGACCGCTGGTCGGTGGTGTCCTGGCCGGAGCGGTACGGCGGCCGGGACGCGGGGCTGATCCGCTGGCTGGTCTTCGAGGAGGAGTACTACGCGGCGGGCGCGCCGGGCCGGGTCGGCCAGAACGGCGTCAGCCTGCTCGCGCCGACGCTCTTCGACCACGGCACGGAGGAGCAGCGCGCGCGGGTGCTGCCGCCGATGGCCAGGGGTGAGGTGGTCTGGGCACAGGCGTGGTCCGAGCCGGAGGCCGGCTCGGACCTGGCCTCCCTGACCTCCAGGGCCGTGCGGACGGACGGCGGCTGGCTGATCGGCGGCCAGAAGACCTGGTCGTCACGGGCGGCCTTCGCCGACCGCGCGTTCGGCCTGTTCCGCAGCGAGCCGCAGCCGGCGAAGCCGCACCAGGGGCTCACCTACCTGATGTTCGACCTGCGCGCACCGGGCGTGACCGTCCGCCCGATCGGCCGGCTCGACGGGAAACCGGCGTTCGCGGAGCTGTTCCTGGACGAGGTGTTCGTGCCCGACGAGGACGTGATCGGCGAACCGGGCCAGGGCTGGCGGATCGCGATGTCGACGGCGGGCAACGAGCGGGGCCTGACGCTGCGGTCGCCGGGCCGGTTCCTGGCCGCCGCCGACCGGCTGCTGCACCTCTGGCGGGCGCGGGGCGCCCCGGAGTCCGCCGCGGCCCGGGTGGCCGACGCCGTCGTCGGCGCCCGCGCGTATCAGCTCTTCACCTACGCGGCCGCCTCCCGTTTCCTGGACGGCGAGTCGCTGGGCCCGGAGTCCAGCCTCAACAAGGTGTTCTGGTCCGAGCTGGACCTCGCGCTGCACGAGACGGCGCTCGATCTGCTGGGCCCGGACGGCGAGTTGACCGACTCGCCGTGGTCCGAGGGGTACGTCTTCTCGCTCGCCGGTCCCATCTACGCGGGCACCAACGAGATCCAGCGCGACATCATCGCCGAGCGGCTGCTCGGCCTGCCGAAGGGACGCCGTTGACATGCGTTTCCTCCTCGACACCGAGCAGCGCGACTTCGCCGGCTCCCTGCGGGCGCTGCTGACAGCAGCGGACACACCGACGGTGATACGGGACTGGAGCCGCGGGGAGCAGACGAGCGGGCGGGCGTTGTGGGGCCGTATCGCCGAGGCGGGGGTGTTCGGGCTGGCGGTGCCGGAGGAGTACGAGGGAGCGGGCCGACGGCCGGTGGAACTCGCCCTCGCTTTTGTGGAGTTGGGCCGGTTCGCCGTGCCGGGGCCGTTGGTGGAGACGGTGGCGGCGGCGGTGCTGCTCGGTGCGGGGGCGGACCTCGCCAAGCGGTTTCTGCCGGGGATCGCGTCGGGCGGGACGATGGTGACCGTGGAGTCCGGCGGGGTCGCGCTGGACGGGGACGCGGCGGACGCGCGGCTCGCGATCACGCCGGACGGCCTACGGCTCTCCCCCGGCGCCGGTCCGGTGCGTCGCTCCCTGGACCCCGCGCGCCGGCTGACGCCTCTCCTGGCGGGGGGTGAACTCCTCGACGCCGGGCCGCCGTTGGAGCGGGCGATCGCCTGGGCCCGGCTGGCCGTGGCCGCGCAGGCGCTGGGAGTGGGGCTCGCGCTGCTCGACAGAACGGTGGCGTATGTCAGGCAGCGGACCCAGTTCGGGGTGCCCATCGGGTCGTTCCAGGCGGTCAAGCACCGGCTGGCCGACGCGAAGATCGCCCTTGAGTTCGCCCGGCCGCTGGTCTTCGGGGCGGCCGTGACGATGACTCCGTCGGATGCGGCCGCGGCGAAGCTGCGCGCGTGCGAGGCGGCGTGTGTGAGTGCGGGGGCCGCTCTGCAACTGCACGGCGCGATCGGCTATACCGCCGAGTACGACCTGTCGCTGTGGCTGACCAAGGCGCGGGCCCTGCGGGCTGCTTGGGGGACGCCGGAAGAGTGCAGAGGGGTGGTTCTCGATCGTCGCTGACTGCGGGCCGGTGGGGGCTGGTCGCGCAGTTCCCCGCGCCCCTCAAAGACAGGGGCGATTCAGTGGTGATCCCCGCTCGTGATCTCCCGGTACTCCTGCTCCGTCGGCTTCGGGATGTGGGTGTCCGGGCCGAACATTCCCTTGGCCAGGCTCGCCCGTAGCCGCTGGGAGACGGTGACCTTGCGCCGTACCCCGTTCGCGTCCTCGCGCGGGCCGATCTCGTACGGCGGGTTCTGTTCGTGCTGGGTGAGGGTGAACAGGTGGTCCTGGGTGAGGGGCTCGTGGACCTCGATGTACTCGCCGTGCGGGAGCATCTTGATCAGGCCGGTCTCCCTGCCGTGCAGGACCTTGTCGCGGTCCCGGCGCTGCAGGCCGAGGCAGATCCGTTTGGTGAGGACGAAGGCCAGGACGGGGACAAGGAAGACGGAGACCCGGACGAACCAGGTGATCGAGTTGATGGAGAGATGGAGATGGGTGGCGACGACGTCGTTGCCGCCGCCGATCAGCAGGACGACGTAGACGCTCAGCCAGGCCACGCCGAGGGCGGTGCGCACGGGGGTGTTGCGCGGCCGGTCGAGGATGTGGTGCTCGCGTTTGTCGCCGGTGATCCACGCCTCGATGAACGGATAGACACCGATGGCCAGCAGGAACAGCGGGAAGATCGAGAAGGGGATGAAGACGCCCAGCTCCAGGGTGTGGCCCCAGGCGTTGATCTCCCAGCCGGGCATCACCCGGATCAGGCCCTCGGAGAAGCCCAGGTACCAGTCGGGCTGGGCGCCGGTGGTGACCAGGTCGGGGCGGTAGGGGCCGAACGCCCACACGGGGTTGATGGTGGCGATGCCGCCCATGAGCGCGAGGACGCCGAAGACCAGGAAGAAGAACCCGCCGGCCTTGGCCATGTAGACCGGCAGGAAGGGCATGCCGACCACGCTCTTCTGGTCGTGTCCGGGCCCCGGGTACTGGGTGTGCTTGTGGTAGAAGACCAGGATCAGATGGGCGACGACCAGGCCGAGCATGATCCCCGGCAGCAGGAGGACATGGATCGGGAAGAACCGGGAGATGATGTCGTGGCCCGGGAACTCCCCGCCGAACAGGAACATCGAGATGTACGACCCGACGATCGGCATCGACAGGATCGCGCCGTCGGCGAACCGGACGCCGGTGCCGGAGAGCAGGTCGTCGGGGAGCGAGTAGCCGGTCAGACCGGTGAGGATGGCGAGGAACAGCAGGGTCCAGCCGAACAGCCAGTTGACCTCGCGCGGCTTGCGGAAGGCGCCCGTGAAGAACACCCGCATCATGTGGACGAACATCCCGGCCACGAAGACCAGCGCCGCCCAGTGGTGGATCTGCCGGATCAGCAGCCCGCCGCGTATGTCGAAGCTGATGTGCAGCGTCGACTCGTACGCCTTGGTCATGATGATGCCGTTCATCGGGCCGTAGGTGCCGTGGTAGACGACCTCGGCGCCGCTGGGCTCGAAGAACAGGGTGAGGTAGATGCCCGTGAGGATCAGGATGAGGAAGCTGTAGAGGCAGACCTCGCCCAGCATGAAGGACCAGTGGTCCGGGAACACCTTGCGCATGTTGGCCTTGGCCAGGGAATACAGCCCCAGCCGGCTGTCGGCCCAGTCCGCGAGCTTCTCGCCCTTGGCCGGGGGATCCGCCCTGCGCGCGGAATCAGTGAAACTCCCCATCCGTGCCTGGCCGTTCACCGTTCGTGCCGCGTCGTCCATACGTCGCGTCGCCTCCCCGCCGGATCACTCCTCAGGGTGGCATGACAGGACCCCGACAGCCAACGGTCCCGCGTAAAGTCGGCCGAGTCGGCCCCGGCTCAGCCGGCCCGTACGATGCCCGCCGCCCGCGCCGCCGCCAGCCACTGCGGGAACTCGCCGACGAGGCGGTCGTACAGCTCGCCGTCCGGCACCTTCCTCGGGTCCGAACCGGCGTGGAAGAAGCCCGCGTTGTCCACGGCCCGCTTGCCCGGCACCGCCAGTTCGTCGAGCTTGCGCAGGAAGTCGAACTGTTTGCTGCCCGGGTCGCCGAAGCCGACGAACTGCCAGAACAGCGGCAGCTTGGCCGCCTTGCACAGATAGCGTTCCGCGGCGAGCTTGTTGATGGGGCCGCCGTCGGTCTGGAAGACGACCAGGGCGGGATCGGTGGCGCCGCTGTCGAGGTAGTGGTCGATGACCGCGTCCATCGCCAGGTGGTAGCTGGTCTTGCCCATGTGGCCGAGCCCGGCCGCGATCTTCTCGATACGGCCCTGGTGCTCGGCGAGCCTGATCTCGGTGACCGCGTCGATGTCGGTGGAGAAGAAGACGACGGGGACCTGGCCGTCGTCGTCCAGGTGCGCGGAGAGCCCGAGCACCCGGTCGGCCAGGGCCTGGACGCTGCCGTCCGCGTAGTACGGCTTCATCGAGCCGGAGTAGTCGACGACCAGGTAGACGGCGGCACGCAGGCCGCCGAGTCCGTGCTTGGTGAGGGAGATTCCGGCGGAGCGATAGGCGCCGACAAGGGCGGGCGCGGTCTGCTCCACCTTGCTGAGACTGATCGCGGACATGCCCTGCTCTCCCTCATTTCACGGTCGGGAGGCCGAGGTTACTTGATCAGCGGACATGCGGCGGCGCCTGCCCATCGTCCGGTCGGGGACTCGCGGGCAGGCGCCGTCAGTGTTCCGTACGCCGTTGTACGGGACGTCTCTTGGAGGGTCAGACCATCAGGGAGCGGTCCGTCGGGCGGATCGGGGCCGGGAGGTCGCTCGCGCCCGTGAGGAAGCGGTCGACACCCTTGGCGGCCGAGCGGCCCTCGGCGATCGCCCAGACGATCAGGGACTGGCCGCGGCCCGCGTCACCCGCGACGAAGACACCGGGGATGTTGGTCTGGAAGTCGGCGTCGCGGGCGACGTTGCCGCGCTCGTCGAGGTCGAGACCGAACTGGTCCACGACACCGTTGACCCGGTCGGTGCCGGTGAAGCCCATGGCCAGGGTGACCAGCTGGGCCGGGATCTTGCGCTCGGTGCCCGGCTTCGAGGTCAGCTTGCCCTCGATGAACTCCACCTCGGCGAGGTGCAGCCACTGGACGTTGCCGTCCTCGTCGCCCTCGAAGTGGGTGGTGGAGACGGAGTAGACCCGCTCGCCGCCCTCCTCGTGCGCGCTGGTGACCTTGTAGAGCATCGGGAAGGTCGGCCACGGCTGGTTCGGCGCGCGGTCCTCGCCCGGGCGGGGCATGATCTCCAGCTGGGTGACCGAGGCCGCGCCCTGGCGGTGGGCGGTGCCCACGCAGTCCGCGCCTGTGTCGCCGCCGCCGATGACGACCACGTGCTTGCCCTCGGCCGAGATGGGCGACACCACGTAGTCGCCCTCCTGGACCTTGTTGGCCAGGGGGAGGTACTCCATCGCCTGGTACACGCCCTTCAACTCCCGCCCGGGGACGGGGAGATCACGGGCGGTGGTGGCGCCGGCGGCGATGACGACCGCGTCGTACCGCTTCTTCAGGTCGGTCGCCTTGAGGTCGACGCCGATCTCGATACCGGTACGGAAGCGGGTGCCCTCCGCGCGCATCTGCTCGATGCGGCGGTTGATGTGCCGCTTCTCCATCTTGAACTCGGGGATGCCGTAGCGGAGCAGGCCGCCGATGCGGTCGGCGCGCTCGTAGACGGCGACCGTGTGGCCGGCCCGGGTCAGCTGCTGGGCGGCGGCGAGGCCCGCCGGGCCCGAGCCGATGACGGCGACGGTCTTGCCGGACAGGCGCTCGGGGGCCTGCGGGGCGACGGTGCCCGCGTCCCACGCCTTGTCGATGATCGAGACCTCGACGTTCTTGATGGTCACGGCCGGCTGGTTGATGCCGAGCACGCAGGCCGACTCGCACGGGGCCGGGCAGAGGCGACCGGTGAACTCCGGGAAGTTGTTGGTCGCGTGCAGGCGCTCGGAGGCCGCCGTCCAGTCCTCGCGGTAGGCGAAGTCGTTCCACTCGGGGATCAGGTTCCCCAGCGGACAGCCGTTGTGGCAGAACGGGATGCCGCAGTCCATGCACCGGCTGGCCTGCTTGCTGATGATCGGCAGCAGCGAGCCGGGGACGTAGACCTCGTTCCAGTCCCGGACACGGTCGGCGACGGGGCGGGTCTTGGCGACCTCACGGCCGTGGTTCAGGAAGCCCTTCGGGTCAGCCATTGATCGCCGCCTCCATCATCTTCTCGTGGGTCTCGGTCTCGGAGAGACCCGCTCGCTCGGCGGCGTCCTTGGCGGCGAGCACTGCCTTGTAAGTGCCAGGAATGATCTTGCTGAACCGCTGCACGGCCGCGTCCCAGTCGGCGAGCAGCTTCTCGGCGACCGTCGAGCCGGTCTCCTCGGCGTGCCGGCGCACGACGTCGTGCAGCCACTGCTTGTCCGCGTCGTCCAAGGCCTCGATCGCGTCCACGCTAGCGACGTTGACGTTGTCGCGGTCCAGGTCGATCACGTAGGCGACACCGCCCGACATGCCGGCCGCGAAGTTGCGGCCCGTCTCGCCGAGGACGACCGCGTGGCCGCCGGTCATGTACTCGCAGCCGTGGTCGCCCACGCCCTCCGAGACCACCAGCGCACCGGAGTTGCGGACGCAGAACCGCTCGCCGGTCCGGCCGCGCAGGAACAGCTCGCCGCCGGTCGCGCCGTACGCGATGGTGTTGCCCGCGATGGTGGAGTACTCGGCGAGGTGGTCGGCCGCCCGGTCCGGACGGACGATGACCCGGCCGCCGGAGAGGCCCTTGCCGACGTAGTCGTTGGCGTCGCCCTCC
The DNA here is from genome assembly GCF_040652235.1 of Streptomyces sp. NPDC048277. NCBI lineage: Bacteria > Bacillati > Actinomycetota > Actinomycetes > Kitasatosporales > Streptomycetaceae > Streptomyces > Streptomyces sp. NPDC048277. The sequence continues at coordinate 353,247 of NZ_JBEZLQ010000002.1, read as the reverse complement.
AGGCGGAGCGTGACACCGCGCGGCAGGAAGGCGCCGAAGGACTGGCCGGCCGAGCCGGTGAAGGTGATGTCGATGGTGTCGTCGGGCAGACCCGCGCCGCCGAACTTCTTCGTCACCTCGTGGCCGAGCATGGTGCCGACCGTGCGGTTGATGTTGCGCACCTTGATCTGGGCGCGCACCGGCTGGGCGTCGGTGGCGCTGGAGGCGGCCAGAGCGTCGGAGGCGAGCTTGATCAGCTCGTTGTCCAGGGCCTTCTCCAGGCCGTGGTCCTGCGCGACGGTCTGGTGCAGCGAGGCGCCCTCGGGGAGTTCGGGCACGTAGAAGAGCGGGGCCAGGTCGAGGCCCTGCGCCTTCCAGTGGTTCACGGCACGGGTGACGTCGAGCGCCTCCGCGTGGCCGACGGCCTCCTCGATGGTGCGGAAGCCCAGCTCGGCGAGGATCTCGCGGACCTCCTCGGCGATGAACCGGAAGAAGTTCACCACGTACTCGGCCTTGCCGGAGAAGCGGTCGCGCAGCACCGGGTTCTGGGTGGCGACGCCGACCGGGCAGGTGTCGAGGTGGCAGACGCGCATCATGATGCAGCCGGAGACGACGAGCGGCGCGGTCGCGAAACCGAACTCCTCGGCGCCGAGCAGCGCGGCGATGACCACGTCACGGCCGGTCTTCAGCTGGCCGTCGGTCTGGACGACGATGCGGTCGCGCAGGCCGTTGAGCAGCAGGGTCTGCTGGGTCTCGGCGAGGCCGAGCTCCCAGGGGCCGCCCGCGTGCTTCAGCGAGGTCAGCGGGGAGGCACCCGTGCCGCCGTCGTGGCCGGAGATGAGCACGACGTCCGCGTGGGCCTTGGACACACCGGCCGCGACCGTGCCGACGCCGACCTCGGAGACCAGCTTGACGTGAATCCGGGCCTTCGGGTTCGCGTTCTTGAGGTCGTGGATCAGCTGGGCGAGGTCCTCGATGGAGTAGATGTCGTGGTGCGGCGGCGGGGAGATCAGGCCGACACCGGGGGTGCTGTGCCGGGTCTTGGCGACCCAGGGGTACACCTTGTGGCCGGGCAGCTGGCCGCCCTCGCCGGGCTTGGCGCCCTGGGCCATCTTGATCTGGATGTCGTCCGCGTTGACCAGGTACTCGGAGGTCACGCCGAAGCGGCCGGAAGCCACCTGCTTGATCGCCGAGCGGCGCGCGGGGTCGTACAGCCGGTCCGGGTCCTCGCCGCCCTCACCGGTGTTGGACTTGCCGCCCAGCTGGTTCATGGCGATGGCGAGGGTCTCGTGGGCCTCGCGCGAGATGGAGCCGTACGACATGGCGCCGGTGGAGAAGCGCTTGACGATCTCGGAGACCGGCTCGACCTCGTCGATGGAGATCGACGGACGGTCGCTCTTGAAGCCGAACAGACCGCGGAGCGTCATGAGGCGCTCGGACTGCTCGTTCACACGGTCCGTGTACTTCTTGAAGATGTCGTAGCGGTTGGCACGCGTCGAGTGCTGGAGGCGGAAGACCGTCTCCGGGTCGAACAGGTGCGGCTCGCCCTCGCGGCGCCACTGGTACTCGCCCCCTATCTCCAGGGCGCGGTGGGCCGGCGCGATGCCGGAGGCCGGGTAGGCCTTGGCGTGGCGGGCGGCGACCTCCTTGGCGACGACGTCGAGGCCGACGCCGCCGATCTTGGAGGCGGTGCCGTTGAAGTACTTGTCGACGAAGCCCGCTTCGAGACCGACGGCCTCGAAGACCTGGGCGCCGCGGTAGGAGGCGACCGTGGAGATGCCCATCTTGGACATGACCTTCAGGACGCCCTTGCCGAGGGCGTAGATCAGGTTGCGGATGGCCTTCTCGGCGTCCATGCCCGGCAGGAAGGTGCCCGCGCGGACCAGGTCCTCGACGGACTCCATGGCCAGGTACGGGTTGACCGCGGCGGCGCCGAAGCCGATCAGCAGGGCGACGTGGTGGACCTCGCGGACGTCACCGGCCTCGACGAGCAGGCCCACGTGGGTGCGCTGCTTGGTGCGGATGAGGTGGTGGTGGACGGCCGCGGTGAGCAGCAGCGAGGGGATCGGCGCGTGCTCGGCGTCCGAGTGGCGGTCCGACAGGACGATGAGACGGGCGCCGTTCTCGATGGCGGCGTCGGCCTCGGCGCAGATCTCGTCGATGCGCGCGGCGAGGGCGTCACCGCCGCCGGAGACCCGGAACAGACCGGAGAGGGTCGCGGCCTTGAAGCCGGGCATGTCGCCGTCGGCGTTGATGTGGATGAGCTTGGCCAGCTCGTCGTTGTCGATCACCGGGAAGGGCAGCACGACGGACCGGCAGGACGCGGCGGTCGGGTCGAGCAGGTTGCCCGCGGGGCCGAGGGACGAGCGCAGCGAGGTGACGAGCTCCTCGCGGATGGCGTCCAGCGGCGGGTTGGTGACCTGCGCGAACAGCTGGGTGAAGTAGTCGAAGAGCAGCCGCGGGCGCTCGCTCAGCGCCGCGATGGGCGAGTCGGTGCCCATGGAGCCGATCGGCTCGGCGCCGGCCTTGGCCATCGGCGCGATGAGGACGCGCAGCTCTTCCTCGGTGTAGCCGAAGGTCTGCTGGCGGCGGGTGACCGAGGCGTGGGTGTGCACGATGTGCTCGCGCTCGGGCAGGTCGCCCAGCTCGATCTCGCCGGCCTCCAGCCACTCCGCGTACGGCTGCGCGGCGGCGAGGCCCGCCTTGATCTCGTCGTCCTCGATGATGCGGTGCTCGACGGTGTCGACGAGGAACATCCTGCCGGGCTGCAGCCGGCCCTTGCGGACGACCCTGGCGGGGTCGATGTCGAGGACGCCGACCTCGGAGCCGAGGACGACCAGGCCCTCGTCGGTGACCCAGTAACGGCCGGGGCGCAGACCGTTGCGGTCGAGAACGGCGCCGACCTGGGAGCCGTCGGTGAAGGTGACGCAGGCGGGGCCGTCCCAGGGCTCCATCATCGTGGAGTGGAAGCCGTAGAAGGCGCGGCGGGCCGGGTCCATGGAGTCGTGGTTCTCCCACGCCTCCGGGATCATCATCAGCACGGAGTGCGGCAGCGAACGCCCGCCCAGGTGCAGGAGTTCCAGCACCTCGTCGAAGGACGCCGAGTCGGAGGCGTCGGGCGTACAGATCGGGAAGACGCGGTCGAGCTTGTCCTGCGGGCCGAACAGGTCGGAGACCAGCTGGGACTCGCGGGCGCGCATCCAGTTGCGGTTGCCCTTCACGGTGTTGATCTCACCGTTGTGGGCGACGAAGCGGTAGGGGTGCGCGAGCGGCCACGACGGGAAGGTGTTCGTGGAGAACCGGGAGTGCACGAGCGCGATCGCGGACGCGAAGCGGCGGTCGGACAGGTCCGGGAAGAAGGGCTCCAGCTGGCCGGTGGTCAGCATGCCCTTGTAGACGATGGTCCGCGCGGACAGCGACGGGAAGTAGACGCCCACCTCGCGCTCGGCGCGCTTGCGCAGCACGAACGCCTTGCGGTCCAGCGCGATGCCCTCGCTGGCGTGGTCGGTGACGAAGACCTGCCGGAAGGCCGGCATGGTGGAGCGGGCGGTGGCGCCAAGCAGCCCCGGGGCGACCGGAACCTCGCGCCAGCCGAGGACCGTCAGGCCCTCCTCGTCCGCGATCGTCTCGATCCTCGAGACGGCGTCCTGGGTGCCGTCCTCCGGGAGGAAGGCGATACCGACGGCGTACGAGCCGGCCGTCGGCAGGTCGAATCCGGCCACCTCGCGGAAGAAGGCGTCCGGCACCTGGGAGAGGATGCCGGCGCCGTCCCCCGAATCGGGCTCCGAGCCGGTGGCGCCGCGGTGCTCCAGGTTGCGCAGAACCGTGAGCGCCTGTTCGACCAGCGCATGGCTCGCCTCACCGGTGAGGGTGGCCACGAAGCCGACGCCACAGGCGTCGCGCTCGTTGCGGGGGTCGTACATACCCTGCGCAGCAGGGCGAGCATCCATGAACGACCAGTTCCGGCCATTCGGGGAATGCTGGGACGGCTGGCGCGGCGTACGCATCGGCTCTCCCGTCGTCGTCAGTGGCATATAGCAGGTGCCGAGGGACGACGCTGGCCCTCTGCGTTTTTGTTGCGAAATTTCACGCAGGTTACATGATGAAGCGGTTCTCGGGAACTGGATACACCGTTTCAACATGCGGACGCCGCAGGGGTTTACGGCGAGGGACCGCTCCAGGCGGTGAAGGTGGTGTGGGACCGATCCGGACAGATCAATGTCCATCGGTCCAAGGGGGCGGGGTGAACGCGATCGTCACCCCACGGATGTGCGACAGGCGTCGTTGCCCGCGGTGCTTACGGCTCATGCCCAGTGGTTAAGCATTCGAAACCAGCGGGTAACGGGTACTTATGCGGCCCAACGCATAGGTACCAGTCGCACTATCCTACGGCCGTCCCGAAGAACATGCCCAGGGCGTACGTCACACCGGCCGCCGCACCGCCCAGCGCGAGCTGTCGCAGACCGCTGAACCACCAGCTCCGCGCGGTCACCCTGGCCACCACGGCGCCGCAGCCGAACAGTCCGGCGAGCGCCAGCAGCAGGGCGGGCCAGAGCGCGGTCGCGCCGAGCAGGAACGGCAGCACGGGCAGCAGTGCGCCCAGCGCGAACGACCCGAACGACGACACGGCGGCGACCAGCGGCGAGGGCAGATCGCCGGGGTCGATGCCGAGCTCTTCCCTGGCGTGTATCTCCAGCGCCTGCTCCGGGTCGGCGGACAGCTGCCGGGCGACCTCCCGCGCGAGCCCCGGCTCGACACCCCTCGCCTCGTACAGCGCGGCCAGCTCGGCCTCCTCGTCCTGCGGGTGCTTGCGCAGCTCCCGCCGCTCGACGTCCAGCTCGGCCTCGACGAGCTCGCGCTGCGAGGCGACGGAGGTGTACTCGCCGGCGGCCATGGAGAAGGCGCCGGCCGCGAGACCCGCGAGCCCGGTGATGACGATGGTCTGGTGACCGACGGCCCCGCCCGCCACGCCGGTCATCAGGGCGAGGTTGGAGACCAGTCCGTCCATCGCGCCGAAGACGGCAGGCCGCAGCCACCCTCCGTTGACATCACGATGGGTGTGGTTGTCACGGTGGGCTTCGTGCAGTGTCGCCTGGGTCTCGATGACGGCCATGAGGGTCCCCCAAAAGGTCTCGAAGTGGTGCGCGGAGCAGGCCCCGAATAAGCTGAGGCAAAGCTAAGTTTGGACAAGTTCTATCTTTCGACAACGCTGACAGTACGCCGCGCCATTCCCCTCCGCCAGCAAGGAAAGGCTGGGCTAAGCTGCGGCTTTACCCCTCTCCGCTCAGTTGTGCGATAGGCTGCACAAATGTCGACCGGGTGATGTAGAGGCCTCGGAGGCTGCGGTCAACCGCCGTTGGTGGGACACATCCGCAAACGGTTCCGCGCCCCGCGCGAGACCCCTCCCGGAGAGGCCCGCCCATGTCATCGATCGTCTGCTCACCGCCGGTCCCCGCCCCCGACGGGCCCGCCTCCGAACTGCACGACCGGGCTCGGGGCGCACTGCTGGGCCTGGCCGTGGGCGACGCGCTCGGGGCGCCGGCGGAGAACATGAAGCCCTCCGAGATCCGCGCCCGCTGGGGCCGCATCACCGGATACGTGACCGACAGCCCCGCCGGTACGGACGACACGGAGTACGCGATCTTCTCCGGCCTGCTCCTCGCCCGGCACGGCTCGGCACTCACCCCGGCCCATGTGGAGGCCGCCTGGCACGAGTGGATCGCCGACCGCGCCGAGGGCCCCTTCAAGGGCGCGGGCTTCAGTGAACGCGGCACGCTGGAGAACCTCCGCCGGGGCCTCGCCGCGCCCATCTCCGCCCAGCACCGGCACGCCTGGAGCGACGGCCTGGCCATGCGGGCGGCCCCCTTCGGCGTCTACGCGGCGGGCCGCCCCGCCGAGGCGGCCCGGCTGGTCTCCATCGACGGCTCCGTCAGCCACGAGGGCGAGGGCATCTACGGCGGCCAGGCGGTGGCCGCGGGCGTGGCGGCGGCGATGGCGGGAGCCCCGCCGACGGCGGTGGTCGCGGCCGCGCTGGCGGTGGTGCCGGACGACTCCTGGACGGCCCGCTCGCTGCGCCGGGCCGTCTCGGTGGCCCACCGCGGCGAACGGGCGGTCCGCTCCGCGGTCGTCATCGGCGGCTACCCGTGGACCGACCTGGCCCCGGAGGCGGTGGCCCTGGCCTTCGGCGCCTACGCGGCGGCGGACGGCGACTTCCGGGAGGCGGTGCTGACGGCCGTCAACATGGGACGCGACGCGGATACGACGGCCGCGGTGGCCGGCGCGCTGGCGGGGGCGACGCGGGGTGAGAGGGCGATCCCGGCGGAGTGGGCGGCGGCGATCGGCCCGGCGCGGGGCAGCTGCCTGCCGTCGATGGCGGGACAGCATGTGCTGGAGGTGGCGGAGCTGGTGATCGGGGCGGCGCGAGCGAGGACCGAGGGCGGACCCTCGACGGCGGCTTCTGTGCCGACCGAGCCGGAGCTCTCGACGGCGGCCTCTCTACCGACCGAGCCGGAGCTCTCGACGGCGGCCTCTCTACCGACCGAGCCGGAGCTCTCGACGGCGGCCTCTCTACCGACCGAGCCGGGACTCCCGACGGCGGACTCCTTCCCGACCGAGCCGGAGCTCTCGACGGCGGCCTCTCTACCGACCGAGCCAGGACTCCCGACGGCGGACTCCTTCCCGACCGAGCCGGGACTCCCGACGGCGGACTCCTTCCCGACCGAGCCGGGACTCCCGACGGCGGACTCCTTCCCGACCGAGCCGGAGCTCTCGACGGCGGCCTCTCTACCGACCGAGCCAGGACTCCCGACGGCGGATCCCTTGCCGACCGAGCCGGGGCTCTCGGCGGCGGCCCTGCTGCCAACCGAGTCGGGTGGTGGGCGGGTGAGGTCTCGGGGGTCCAGGGGGCGGAGCCCCCTGGGCGTCGGCTGCGGCGAGGGGGACCGGTGAACCGGCGGCACATCGAGGGGCTCCTCCTCGGGCTCGCCGCGGGCGACGCCGCCGGCTGGCCCTCCGCCCGGCACCGCGCCGCCCGCATGCCGGAGTGGACCCGCCGTCTCACCCGCGAGCTCGACACCTTCGCGGAGCAGAACGCGACCACCACCCTCCCCGTCCCCATCGCCCTCAACCAACCCCCCGAGCCGCTCCGCCTCGGCCCCTCCGACGACGCCGAATGGGCCGCCTTCGCCGCCGAAGCCGTCCTGCGCGCCGGCGACGACACCCTCCTCGGCGACCTCAGCCGTGAGCTCCGTACCCGCGCCGCCATCGACCTCACCTGGACCGCCGTCGCGTCCGAGGTCGCCGCCGCCGCGGAACGCGCCCCGGAGATCGAGTCGGCCGTACTCCCCCTGCGCGCCCGCATCTCCGTCCGCGCCGGCCTCGGCAACCTCGCCACCGGCCTGCGCCCGCCCGCCACCGGCCACGACAACCCGCACTACTTCGACGACGCCGCCTGCGTCCGCGCCTGTGCGCTCGCCGTCGCCCACCCCGGCGATCCCCAACGCGCCGCCGACCTCGCCGAGTTCGACGCCCGCTACACCCAGGACGGCGACGGAGTGCACGGCGCCCGCGCGATGGCCGCGGCCGTCGCCCTCGCCCTGATCGGCGCCGAGGTCGAGACCTGTGTGGCCACGGCCCTCGCTGAACTCCCCGAGTCCACCGAGATCGGCCGCAACGCGCGCCACGCCCTCACCCTCGCCGGCACCACGGACACCGCGTTCGCCCTGATCCCCCTCCTCGAACACCAAATCGTCGACCACGTCTACAGCTACGGCATCGCCGCCGCCGAGACCGTCCCGGTCGCCCTCGCCCTCGCCACCGCCGCGCGCGGCCGGATCGCCGAGGCCGTGCCCGCCGCCGCCTGCCTCTCCAGGGTCGCCGACTCGGCCCCCGCCCTGGCCGGCGCGCTCACCGGCGCCCTCGGCGGCGGCGACTCGATCCCGGCGCCCTGGCGGGACGCCTGCCGCACCCTCTCCGGCTGCGCCCTTCCCCGCCTCACCGGCACCGACCTCGTGGAACTCGCCGAACTCCTGGAAGCAGCACAACCGGCCCGTCCAGGTGGATGATTCGGTGCATGACGCCCAAAGGAGAAGAAAGCGCCGGAGCTTCGCTGGACGACCGGATCACCGGAGCGCTCGTCGGGGCCGCCGTCGGCGACGCCCTCGGCGGCCCGGTCGAGGGCTACTCCCCCGACCAGATCCTCGAACGCCACGGCGGCCGCGTCCACGGCATCGTCGGCCCCTGGAACGGCGACGCCTGGCGCACCGCCCGCCCCGTCGCCCCGTACCACAAGGGCGACGGGCACGTCACCGACGACACGTTGATGACCCATGCGCTGGTACGGGTGTACGACCGCGTACGCGACCACCTCGACGCGTACGCGGTCGCCGACCACCTGGTCCCCGACCTGATGACCAACCCCCGCTGGATCCCGGAACTGGAGACGGAGACCATCCCCCTCCACCGGATCTTCCTCGCGGAGAAATGGCTGGCGGCCCGTCTCCACTACGGCCATGTCGACCCCCGGGAGGCCGGCGTCGGCAACATCGTCAACTGCGGTGCGGCGATGTACATGGCGCCGGTCGGCCTGGTCAACGCGGCGAATCCGCGTGCCGCGTACGCCGAGGCGCTGGACGTCGCGGGCGCCCACCAGTCGTCGTACGGCAGGGAGGCCGCGGGCGTCTTCGCGGCGGCGGTGGCGGCGGCCGCCGCCCCCGGCGCGACGCCGGACTCCGTCGTCACCACCTGTCTGTCCCTGGCGAAGGACGGTACACGGACGGCGATCGAACAGGTCTGTGAAGTGGCCTCGCACCACACCGACTTCGAGTCGGCGCTGACTCCGCTGCGGGGGGCGGTCGCCCCGTACGACACGGTCGGCCCCGACTACCGCGCCCCCTCCCTCGGCGCCCGCCGTCCCTCCCGCCTGCACGCGATCGAGGAACTCCCGGTCGCGCTGGGCATGTTGCTGGTGGCCGACGGCGACTACCGCCGGGCCGTCCTGGGTTCCGTCAACTACGGCCGGGACTGTGACTCGATCGCGACGATGGCGGGCGCGATCGCCGGTGCGCTGGGCTCCGCCGTACCGGAGGAGTGGTCGAAGCGGGTCGCGGAGGCGAGCCGGCTGGACCTGTGGGAGCCGGCGCGCGTCCTGGCCGCCGTGGCCCGGGAGGTCTTCGCCCGTGACATGGAACGCCGGCGCGCCCACGAAGCGTCCTTCACGAGCCTCGGGGGGACCGGGTGCTCCGCCTGACCTGGGTCCAGCCGGAGGATCTGCTGGGCCACGAGGTGCGCCAGGCGCGGCAGGACGGACGGGAACCGTCGGCCGTCGAGGCGCGGTGGCGGGCAGCGGGGGGCGCGGAAGCGCCGAGTCGAGCCGGTGCGTCGGTGGACCGGGCGTCACGCTATCTCCGCCAGCTGGCGGAGGATCTGCTGGACGAACTCGCGGATCTGCCGAGCAGGTTGTACGAGCCGACGGATCTGGCACAGATCAAGGCGCTGTGTCCGGAGTGGCCGTCGTACGGCTGCGGGCCGGTGGGGGCTGGTCGCGCAGTTCCCCGCGCCCCTGACGGGGCACGTCGCAGCGGCACCCTGCCGGCGCCGGTCAGCGAACCCACCCGCCCCCAGCCCCCACCCGCCCGCGCCTACCACGCCGCCTGGCTGGGCCGGGCCGTCGGCTGTCTCCTGGGCAAACCCGTAGAGAAACTCCCCCTCCACGCCATCCGCCAACTCGCCGCGGCCACCGGCAACTGGCCCCTGAACCACTACTTCACCGCCCACGGCGTACCGGCCGAGCTCCTCCTCGCCCACCCCTGGAACCGCCGCTCCGCCCCCACCTCCCTCGTCGAGAACATCGACGGCATGCCCGAGGACGACGACCTCAACTACCCCCTCCTCAACGTCCTCCTCCTGCAAGGCCACGGCCGGGACTTCACCACCGGCGACGTGGCACGGCTCTGGCTCGACGAACTCCCCGCCGGCCGTACCTTCACCGCCGAACGCATCGCCTACCGCAACCTCCTCTCCGGCGTCGAACCCCCGCGCACCGCCCGCCACCGCAACCCCTTCCGCGAATGGATCGGCGCCCTGATCCGTGCCGACGTGCACGGCTGGACCAACCCCGGCGATCCGGCCGCCGCGGCCGAACAGGCACACCGCGACGCCACCCTCACCCACACGGCCAACGGCGTCTACGCGGCGATGTTCACGGCGGCCGTCGTCGCGACCGCCGCCACCGGGACCCATGACGTGCACGCCTGCCTGCGCAGCGGCCGAGCCGTCGTCCCGCCCCGCTCACGGCTCGCCCGAGCCATCGATCACGCGATCGAACTGGCGCGCACGCAGGCCGACTTCGACACCGTCGTGGACGAACTGCACGCCACCCACGCCGCCACCCACCACTGGGTACACGCCATCCCCAACACCGCACTGATCGCCGCCGCCCTCACCCACGCGGACGGCGACTTCACCGGTTCCGTCTCCCGCGCGGTGAGCGGCGGTTGGGACACCGATTCGAACGGCGCGACCGCCGGCTCCGTCGCCGGGCTCCTCGCGGGCGACCCCGATGCCCTCCCCGAACGCTGGACGAACCCCCTCAAGAACCGACTCGCCACCTCCGTCGCCGGTTTCGACGGCACCGGCTTCGACACCCTCGCCCACCTCACCCACCTGGAGGCGACCCGCCCATGACCCATATCGCCGTACTCGGCAGCACCAACATGGACCTCGTCGCGTACGCCGAGAGGGCCCCGCGGCTCGGCGAGACCGTGACGGGACGGGAGTTCCGTACGATCCCCGGCGGCAAGGGCGCCAACCAGGCGATCGCCGCGGCCCGCGCCGGCGCCACCGTGTCGATGATCGGCGCGGTCGGCCACGACTCCTACGGCGTCCGGCTGCGCGAGACCCTCGAACACTCCGGCGTGGACACCGACTCGCTGCGCACGATCGAGTGCCCCTCCGGCACCGCGCACATCGTCGTGGACGACGAGGGCGGCAACGCGATCGTCGTGGTCCCCGGCGCGAACGGCACCGTCGACCATCTCTCCCCCGGCGACGAGGGCGTCATCGCCTCCGCCGACAGGCTCCTGCTCCAGCTGGAGATTCCCCTGGCGGCGGTCGTGGCGGGTGCGCAGGCCGCCCGCCGCCACGGCGTGCACACCATCCTCACCCCGTCCCCGGTCCGCCCCCTCCCATCCGAACTCCTCGACAACGTTGATCTGTTGGTGGCCAACGAGCGCGAGGCCGCGGCCCTCACCGACCGCGCCGACCCACGCGACGCGGCCGCCGCCCTGCTCGACCTGGTGCCGCAGGTCGTCGTCACCCTGGGCGCGGCCGGCAGCCTCTACCTCACCCGCGACGCCCAGCCCCTCGTCATCCCCGCGCCCCGGGTGACCGCCGTCGACTCGACGGGCGCGGGCGACACCTTCGTCGGCGCCCTCGCGGTCGCCCTGGCCGAGGAGAAGCCGGTCCGCGAGGCCCTGTCCTGGGCGGCCGCCGCGGCCGCGCTCGCCGTGCAGCGGGAGGGGGCGTCCACGTCGATGCCGTACCGCCCGGAGATCGAGGCCCAGTACACCGCATGAGTACGACACCCATGAGTACGACGACACACCCCCAGCCCCTCTCCGGCCTGCGCGTCCTCGATCTCGCCACCCTCTTCGCCGGACCCCTCGCCGCCACCCTGCTCGGTGACTTCGGTGCCGAGGTCATCAAGGTGGAGCACCCCGCCAAGCCCGATCCCTCGCGCGGCCACGGCCCGGCCAAGCAGGGCGTCGGACTGTGGTGGAAGATCCTCGGCCGCAACAAGCGGGCCGTCACCCTGAACCTGTCGAAGCCCGGTGGCCGCGCGACGCTGCTGAAGCTCGCCGCGACCGCCGACGTGATCATCGAGAACTTCCGTCCGGGCACCCTGGAGAAGTGGGACCTGGGGTGGGAGGAGCTGTCCGCCGCCAACCCCCGGCTGATCCTGACCCGGGTCACCGCCTTCGGCCAGTTCGGGCCCTACGCCCACCGGCCCGGCTTCGGCACCCTCGCCGAGGCGATGAGCGGTTTCGCGGCGATCACCGGCGAACCGGACGCGCCCCCGACCCTCCCTCCGTTCGGGCTCGCCGACTCCATCGCCGCCCTGGCGACCGCGTACGCCGTCATGACCGCGCTCGCCGCCCGGGACCGTACCGGCGAGGGCCAGGTCGTGGACATGGCGATCATCGAGCCGATCCTGACGGTCCTCGGGCCCCAGCCCACCTGGTACGACCAGCTCGGTTACGTCCAGGAGCGCACCGGCAACCGCTCCACCAACAACGCCCCGCGCAACACCTACCGCACGGCGGACGGGGGCTGGGTCGCCGTCTCCACCTCCGCCCAGTCGATCGCGGAACGCGTACTGCGGCTGGTCGGGCGCCCGGAGCTGATCGACGAGCCGTGGTTCGCGACCGGCGCCGACCGGGCCGCGCACGCCGACGTCCTCGACGCGGCCGTCGGTGACTGGGTCGCCACCCGCACCCGCGCCGAGGTGCTGGCCGAGTTCGAGAAGGCGGAGGCGGCGGTGGCGCCGATCCAGGACGTGCGGGACGTCATGGAGGACCCCCAGTACCAGGCGCTGAACACGATCACCACCGTCCCGGACCCCGAGCTGGGTCCGCTGCGTATGCAGAACGTCCTCTTCCGGCTCTCCTCGACCCCCGGCGCGATCCGCTGGACCGGCCGTCCGCACGGCGCCGACACGGACGAGGTCCTCACCGAACTGGGCCTGACCCGGGCGCAGCAACGGGCCCTGCGCGAGGAGGGCGCCGTATGACCGCCCCCCACTTCCCGCTGACCTGGCTGTACGTCCCCGGTGACCGGCCGCAGGTCGTCTCCAAGGCGCTGGCCTCCGGCGCGGACGTGGTGGTGATCGACCTGGAGGACGCGGTCGCCCCCGACCGCAAGGACTGCGCCCGCGCCGCCACCGCCGACCTCCTCACCCATCCTCAGGCGGTCCCGGTCCACGTCCGCATCAACGCGCTGGACACACCCTGGGCGAAGGACGACCTCCGGGCCCTGCTCGGCCTGCCCGGCCTCGACGGCCTGCGGCTCCCCAAGGTGTCCGGCCCCGCCGACATCCGGCACATCGCCGAACGGACCACCGCCCTCCCCCTCTACGCCCTCCTCGAATCGGCCCTCGGCATCGAGCACGCCTACGCCATCGCCGCCGCCCATCCCGCACTGCGGGGCATCTCCCTCGGCGAGGCGGATCTACGGGCCGACCTGGGCGTACGGGACGACATCGGGCTCGACTGGTCCCGCTCCCGGATCGTGGTCGCCGCGCGGGCGGCGGGCCTCGCGCCACCGCCCCAGTCGGTCCACCCCGACACCCGCGACCTCAACGGGCTGGCCGCCTCCTGCGCGCACGGCCGCGCCCTGGGCTTCCTGGGCCGCGCCGCCATCCACCCGCGCCAGCTCCCGATCATCGAACGCGCCTACCTCCCCACGGAGGCGGAACTGGAACAGGCCGAGACGGTCATCAAGGCGGCCACCACGGAACAGGGCGCCCAGGCCCTCCCGGACGGCAGCTTCATCGACGCGGCGGTCGTGGCCCAGGCCCGCAGGACCCTCTCCCTGATCAACCGCCGCTAGACCTCCTGTTGTCCTTCCGCGCACGAAGAGGGCGCCCGGTTCGATCCCGGGCGCCCTCTTCGTCGTACAGGAAAAGGAGCAGGAGCAGGAGCAGGTCAGCTCTGCTTCGTCCCCGACCCCGCCTCGTCCTTCACCTCGTCGGCGGCCTCGTCCTCGGCTTCGGACTTGTCGTCCTCGGAGGAAGCCTCCGCCTCGGGAGCCTCCTTCGCCTCGGCGGCCACAGCAGACTCAGCGGACTCGACCGTCTCGGTCTCGCCGTCGGCCTCGACGTCACCCTCGGCGACGCCCGGCTCGACCACCGCCTCACGGCCCGGCCGCTTCTTCGTGGACAGCACGATGTACAGCACCGCGAGCAGGAAGACGATCATCGCGGTCCAGTCGTTGAGCCGCAGACCGAGGATGTGGTGGGCGTCGTCGACGCGCATGTACTCGATCCAGCCGCGGCCCACGCAGTACGCGGCGACGTACAGCGCGAACGCCCGCCCGTGCCCGAGCGTGAACCGGCGGTCGGCCCACATCACGAGGAAGGCGACGCCGATGCACCACAGCGACTCGTAGAGGAACGTCGGGTGGTAGTAGCCGGGGACGCGGCCGCCCTCCGAGGAGGTGATGTGCAGGGCCCACGGAAGGTGCGTCTCGCGGCCGTACAGCTCCTGGTTGAACCAGTTGCCCCAGCGGCCGATCGCCTGGGCGAGGGCGATACCGGGGGCGATGGCGTCGGCGTAGGCCGGAAGCGGGATGCCCCGGCGCCGGCAGCCGATCCACGCGCCCACCGCACCGAGCGCGATCGCGCCCCAGATACCGAGACCGCCCTGCCACACCTTGAACGCGTCGACCCAGTCACGGCCCTGGCTGAAGTACAGCTCGTAGTCCGTGATCACGTGGTAGAGACGCCCGCCGACCAGGCCGAACGGCACGGCCCAGACCGCGATGTCGGCCACGGTGCCGGTCCGCCCGCCCCGGGCGATCCAGCGCTTGTTTCCGAGCCAGACGGCTACGAAGACACCGATGATGATGCAGAAGGCGTAGCCGCGCAGCGGGATGGGACCGAGGTGGATCACTCCGCGCGAAGGGCTGGGAATGTAGGCAAGATATTCCATGGCAGGGTCGACGCTACCGTGCCGGACCGGGCCGACGGCAACCAGCCCGGCTACGGCTCCATAACAGGGGCGTGAGAATCGCTTACCCCCCTCTATTGCTTGTTCGCGTCCTCGACAAGCTGCTTCAGCTTGTCCGGGGTCATGGTCTGGTCCTGGTAGATGTTCTTGCCGTCCAGCAGGACGGTCGGCGTGCCGCTGAACTTGCCCGCCTGGAAGGCCTCGTTGGACTTCACGACCCAGGCGTTGTGCGTGCCGTTCCTGACGCACTTCTCGAACGTCGGCGTGACCAGCCCGTCGACCTTGCCCGCGAGCTCGATCAGCTTGTCGTCGCTGGAGAACGCGTCGTCCGTTTCCTTCGGCTGGTTCTCGTACAGCACGTCGTGGAAGTCACGGAACCTGCCCGCGTCCTGGGCACAGGCCGCCGCGTTGCCCGCGTGCCGGGAGCCGCTGCCGCCGAGGTTGCCGTCGATCAGCGTGACCAGGTGGTACTCGATTCTGAGCTTGCCGGAGTCGACCAGTTCGTGCAGCGTCGGCCGGTACGCCGTCTCGAAGGCCTGGCAGGCCGGGCAGCGGAAGTCCTCCCAGACGGTGAGCGTCGCCTTGGCGCCGTCCTTGCCGACCGGGATCGCGAGGCTGTCCTTGCCCTGCGCGCCCGAGGGCGCCACGACCGGGCCCGAGCTCGCGCTGTTCTTGTCCTTGCCCGCGTGCGCGGCGATCACGCCGATCACCGCGGCCAGGCCCAGGACACAGACGACGCTCGCGCCCACGATCAGCGCGCGCCGTCGCTTCTCCGCGGACTTCTGCCTCTCGCGCTCGGCCGCCAGTCGCTCGCGGGCCATCCGCTTTCCGTCACGATTCTTCTCGCTCACACCCCCAGAACGAACCGGGGAGGCGCACCGCGCCTCCCCGGTCCCAGGTCCACCCGTTCGAGTGACCGAATGTTCTGTCGTGCCTGACGTGCCCGAAAGGTACGCCGAGGGTCACGCCTGGCCGCGCACGCCCTTCGCCAGGTCCCCGGCGAGTTCACGGACGGCCGCGAGGCCGGCCGCGTGGTCCGGCGCGTCCAGCATCCGCTTCACGAAGGCCGAGCCGACGATCACCCCGTCGGCGAAACCGGCGACCTCGGCGGCCTGGGCCGCGTTGGAGACGCCGAGGCCGACGCAGACGGGCAGCTCGGCACCGGTGGCGCGGGTGCGTTCCACCAGGTCCTGGGCCTGCGCCCCGACCGATTCACGCGTACCGGTGACACCCATCAGCGAGGCCGCGTAGACGAAGCCGCTGCCCGCCGCCGTGATCTGCGCGAGCCGCTCGTCCTTGCTGCTCGGCGCCACCACGAAGACCGTGGCGAGGCCGTGCTTCTCGGCGTGCTCCCGCCACAGCGCCGACTCCTGGACCGGCAGGTCGGGCAGGATGCAGCCCGCGCCGCCCGCCTCGGCGAGCTCGGCGGTGAAGCGCTCGACGCCGTAGCGGTCGATGGGGTTCCAGTACGTCATCACGAGGATCGGCCTGCCGGTGGCCTCGTAGGCCTCCTTGACCGTGCGCATGACGTCCGCGATCTTGACGCCGCCGCGCAGGGCGATGTCGTCGGCGGTCTGGATGACCGGACCGTCGAGGACCGGGTCGCTGTGCGGCAGACCGACCTCGACGACGTCCGCGCCGCCGTCCAGGACGGCCTTGATCGCCTCGATGCCGCCGTCCACGGTCGGGAACCCGGCCGGGAGGTAGGCGATGAGTGCGGCGCGGCCCTCGGTCCGGGCACCGGCGAGGGTGTCCGACAGCAGCTGAATGTTCCCGCTCACTTGGCGTCCCCCGCGATCTCGGCGGTGCCGGCGGCGTCGGCCGCGACCTCGGCATCGGTGTCGTACAGGCCGAAGTAGCGCGCGGCCGTGTCCATGTCCTTGTCGCCGCGGCCGGACAGGTTGACGACGATCAGCCCGTCCTTGCCGAGTTCCCTGCCGACCTCCAGGGCGCCGGCGAGGGCGTGGGCGCTCTCGATGGCCGGGATGATGCCCTCGGTGCGGGACAGCAGGCGCAGGGCCTGCATGGCCGCGTCGTCGGTGACCGCGCGGTACTCGCCGCGGCCGGAGTCCTTGAGGTAGGAGTGCTCCGGGCCGATGCCCGGGTAGTCCAGACCGGCCGAGATCGAGTACGGCTCGGTGATCTGGCCCTCCTCGTCCTGCAGGACGTAGGACCGGGAGCCGTGCAGGATGCCGGGCTCGCCGGCGGTGAGGGTGGCCGCGTGCTCGCCGGTCTCGATGCCGTGGCCTGCCGGCTCGCAGCCGATGAGGCGAACGCCCTCGTCGGGGATGAACGCGTGGAAGAGGCCGATGGCGTTGGAGCCGCCGCCGACGCAGGCGATCGCCGCGTCGGGGAGACGGCCGGCGCGCTCCAGGATCTGGCGGCGGGCCTCGACGCCGATGACCCGGTGGAAGTCGCGGACCATGGCCGGGAAGGGGTGCGGTCCCGCGACCGTACCGAAGAGGTAGTGGGTGTGGTCGACGTTGGCCACCCAGTCGCGGAACGCCTCGTTGATGGCGTCCTTGAGCGTACGGCTGCCGGACTTCACGGCGATGACCTCGGCGCCGAGGATGCGCATCCGGGCCACGTTGAGGGCCTGCCGCTGGGTGTCGATCTCGCCCATGTAGATGGTGCAGTCGAGGCCGAACAGGGCGCAGGCCGTCGCCGTCGCGACGCCGTGCTGGCCGGCGCCGGTCTCCGCGATCACCCGGGTCTTGCCCATGCGCTTGGTGAGCAGGGCCTGGCCGAGCACGTTGTTGATCTTGTGCGAGCCGGTGTGGTTCAGGTCCTCGCGCTTGAGGAAGATCCGGGCGCCGCCCGCGTGTTCCGCGAAGCGGGGGACCTCGGTGAGGGAGCTGGGGCGGCCGGTGTAGTGGACCATCAGGTCGTCGAGCTCGCGCGCGAACTCGGGGTCGTGCTTGGCCTTGTCGTACTCGACGGCGACCTCGTCCACGGCGGCGACGAGGGCCTCCGGGATGAACTTGCCGCCGAATGCGCCGAAGTAGCCCTCGGCACTGGGCACCTGGCCCTCCGGGGCAGGGAAGAAGTAGTCGCTGGGCATGCGGAAACCTCACGGTGAGTGTGTGGAAAGACACTATTCGCCGTGGGGCGAGGGGTTTGTCTGTCGGCTGCGGGCCGTCAGTGGCTTGTCGCGCAGTTCCCCGCGCCCCTAAAGGGCGCGCTGCCATCGGCGGCCGTTTACCTGCCCGGGTTCGTCGCCGATGACGTACCGCACGCGACGGCCGTGGACACGCCTCGCAGGGGCTCGGCAGCCCCTCGGGCGGCAGCCGCGCGCCAGGCGGGCGTACCGGTCCACTGTCGTCGTCACCGTGAGAGTCATCGGGTTCAGCCTACCGGGTGATCAGCTCCGGCCGTGCCGCAGTGCCGGGTGTTCGCCCGCCGCCACCAGGTCGGCCACCGCCGACTTGGGGTCGCGGCCCGTCACCAGGGACTCGCCGACCAGGACCGCGTCGGCGCCCGTGTTGGCGTAGGCGATCAGGTCGTGCGGGCCGCGGACGCCGGACTCGGCGACCTTGACGATGTGGTCGGGGATCTCGGGGGCCACCCGCTCGAAGGTGGAGCGGTCGACCTCCAGGGTCTTCAGGTTGCGCGCGTTGACGCCGATCACCTTGGCGCCCGCGTCCACCGCGCGCTCGACCTCGTCCTCGTCGTGGACCTCCACGAGCGGGGTGAGGCCGATGGAGACCGCGCGCTCGATCAGCGACTCCAGGGCCGGCTGGTCGAGGGCGGCGACGATCAGCAGCGCGAGGTCGGCGCCGTACGCGCGGGCCTCCCACAGCTGGTACGACGTGACGATGAAGTCCTTGCGCAGCACCGGGATGTCCACCCGGGCCCGGACCGCCTCCAGGTCGGCCAGCGAGCCGCCGAAGCGGCGCTGCTCGGTCAGGACCGAGATGACGGCCGCGCCGCCCGCCTCGTAGTCCGCGGCGAGCCCGGCCGGGTCGGCGATCGCGGCCAGCGCGCCCTTGGACGGGCTGGAGCGCTTGACCTCACAGATGACCTTGACGCCCTCACCGCGCAGCGCGGCCACACCGTCCTTGGCGGCAGGCGCCTTCGCCGCGCGCTCCTTGAGCTCGTCGAGGCTGACGCGTGCCTGCCGTTCCGCGAGGTCGGCACGGACTCCGTCGATGATCTCGTCGAGCACACTCACGCGAGCGGCCCCCTTTCGGACGGTTCTTCCAGGCGGTCAAATCCCATGAGCCAAAAAACTCATGGTCACTGCGATGGTATCCGGAGGACGGCGTAGGCCTCACATCCGATGGACCGCGGTCCCATTACCTGGACGTTCACAAGTTGATCAAGGATGCAACCAGCCACCGAAGGGCAGGTTCCGGACAACCGTGAAGACCAGCACCAACACGCCCAGGCTCCACATCTGCACCGGCCTGAGCTCGATCCGGGCGGGCCGGCCGCGCACCGCGCGCACCACCCAGACGGTCCACACCACGGCGAAGGCCAGATAGGCGACGACGCCCGCCGCGTTGTCCTGCAGCGCGGCCAGGAAGTCCCCGTGGACGAACGCGTGCGCGCTGCGCAGGCCGCCGCAGCCGGGGCAGTACAGACCGGTGAGCCGGTAGAGGGGGCAGACCGGGTAGTGGCCGGGCTGGTTGGGGTCGACGGTGCCGACATAGGCGAAGGCCCCGACGACGGCGGCCATCACTCCGGCGGGCACGGCCAGCCGTCCCCGGAGGGAGGGCAGCGCCGGCGGGGCGGCTGCGGTCGCGGCTGCGCTGTGGCTGTCGGCGTTCACGCCTCGCATTGTGCCCCGTACGGTCGGCACACGCGCGAGGAGGGGCGCCCGAATTCGGGCGCCCCTCCTCGGAAAAGCTCTGGTCGGTCAGCCCTCGGCGGCGACCGGCTCGCGGGTGACGACCGGGGCGGAGTGCGACATCACCAGGGCGCCACCGTTGTCCCGCTTCGGCATACCAAGACCCATGGACCGCATGACCATGCCCACGACACCACCGAGGACCACGATCACCATGCCGGCCCAGAAGCCGAGCGGCTGGGCCATCACCATGAAGGCGCCCGCGACGCAGAAACCGATGAAGGCGATGGTGACGCCGGTCCAGGCGGCCGGGGTGTGACCGTGGCTGCTGCCCGCCATGACTTGCTCCTCGTTGCTCGTACGTGTCCTTCCGGACGCTCGTCCTCCATTGTCCCGTACTCACCCGCGTGCGGTGAGCGGGGGTGGCGTCTGGTTCGCCACATCGACCGAAGCGCCCCGTCAGCTGTGGCGCCCCGCAGGGGCGCGGGGAACTGCGCGACCGGCCCCCACGCACCCGCGGACAACCGACAAACCTGTCTCGGCCCCCCTAAGCGGAGCGCTCACGCACCGGTCGGGTCCTCGCCCCGGTCCAGCGCCTTCCAGATGTCCTCGGGCCGGTCCGGGTCGACCGGCTTCGGCGCGCGGCGCGGCCGCTGCGTGCCCATGCCGCGCTCGTAGCGGCCGGACATGGCGGGCCAGTGGCGGCCGTAGCGCAGCGCGAGCAGCCCGGCGATCAGGATGAGCGCGCCGCCGGCCGCGGCGACGTAGGGCCAGCCGGTGTGGCTGAGGGCGGCGACCGTCGCGGATGTGTCGCCGCTGACCTCGGCGGCCCGCTCGTCGAGCGCGGAGCCGTCGGAGGCGCCCAGCAGGGCCGCGGCGAGGATGCCGGCGCCGGAGAGCGCGAGCACTCCGGAGACCAGGAAGCGGCCGGCCCTGCGGACCGCGAAGACGGCGACGAGCGCGGCGAGGCCCACTATGGCGAGGGCCGCGGGGACGCCCGTGACGTCGCTGCCCTTGGCGGTCAGCGGGAAGGCGCCACCGGCCACCGTCGTGGTGCCCTCCGCCCAGCGCTGCCTGCTGGACAGCAGGGCCACGGCCACGCCGAGCGCACCGAACAGCAGCGCGACGGCGAGGCTGCGGCGGCCGGACCGCTCGGGCGCGGCGGATTCGGAAGTGGGGTGAGGAGCAGCAGTCACGTAGTCCACTATCGCTTGAACCCCGGGCGAACGGTCATCCGGGGTCGAGTGAGAAGCGCCCCACCTGCCCGGTCCGAGCGCCCTACTTGCCGAGCCTGTTGGCCGTGTGCACCGCCCGCAGGACCGCCGCCGCCTTGTTGCGGCACTCCTGGTCCTCGGCGACCGGGTCCGAGTCGGCGACGATGCCGGCGCCGGCCTGGACGTACGCCGTGCCGTCCCGGAGCAGGGCCGTGCGGATGGCGATGGCGGTGTCGGAGTCGCCGGCGAAGTCGAGGTAGCCGACGCAGCCGCCGTACAGCCCCCGCCTCGACGGCTCCAGTTCGTCGATGATCTGCATCGCCCGGGGCTTGGGGGCGCCGGAGAGGGTGCCGGCCGGGAAGCAGGCGGTGAGGACGTCGAAGGCGGTGCGGCCCTCGGCGACCTTTCCGGTGACCGTCGAGACGATGTGCATGACGTGCGAGTACCGCTCGACGGACATGAAGTCGACGACCTCGACGGAGCCCGGCTCGCAGACCCGGCCCAGGTCGTTGCGCCCGAGGTCGACGAGCATGAGGTGCTCGGCGCGCTCCTTGGGGTCGGCCATCAGCTCGTCGGCGAGCGCCTGGTCCTCCTGCGGGGTGGCCCCGCGCGGGCGGGTGCCGGCGATGGGGTGGACCATGGCCCGGCCGTCCTCGACCTTGACGAGGGCCTCGGGGGACGAGCCGACGACGTCGAAACCGTCGAAGCGGAACAGGTACATGTACGGCGACGGGTTGGTGGCCCTGAGGACCCGGTAGACGTCCAGCGCGGCGGCCGTGCACGGGGTCTCGAAGCGCTGCGAGGGGACGACCTGGAAGGCCTCGCCCGCGCGGATGCGCTCCTTGATGTCCTCGACCGCGACCTGGAAGTCGGGGCCGCCCCACAGCGCGGAGTACTCGGGGAGTTCGGAGGGCGGCAGGACGGCAGGGGGCTGGGCGACCGCGCGGGAGAGGTCGGCCTCCATGGCGTCGAGACGGGCGATCGCGTCGGCGTACGACTCGTCGACACCCGTGTCCAGGTCGTTGTGGTTGATCGCGTTGGCGATCAGCAGGACCGAGCCCTCCCAGTGGTCCATGACGGCCAGGTCGCTGGTGAGGAGCATGGTCAGCTCGGGGAGCCGGAGGTCGTCCCGCTCCCCGGGGCCGATCTTCTCCAGGCGGCGCACGATGTCGTAGCCCAGATAGCCGACCATGCCGCCGGTGAAGGGCGGCAGGCCCTCCTGGTGGGGGGTGTGCAGGGCCTCGATGGTGGCGCGCAGGGCGGCCAGCGGGTCGCCCTCGACGGGCACGCCGACGGGCGGGGCGCCGAGCCAGTGGGCCTGGCCGTCGCGGGCCGTCAGGGTCGCCGCGCTGCGGACGCCCACGAACGAGTAGCGGGACCAGGAGCGGCCGTTCTCGGCGGACTCCAGCAGGAAGGTGCCGGGGCGCTCGGCGGCGAGCTTGCGGTAGAGCGCGACCGGGGTGTCGCCGTCGGCGAGGAGCTTGCGGGTGACCGGGATGACGCGCCGGTCGGTCGCCAGCTTGCGGAAGGTCTCGAGGTCCATGGCGGCAGACCTTACTGATCCGAGGCGGGTACGCCGGAATCGGCGCCTTCGTGAGCGTGCTCGGCGTCCTTGAGGAGCACGTCGGCGTCGAAGCAGGTGCGGTCGCCGGTGTGGCAGGCGGCGCCCACCTGGTCGACCTTGACCAGCACGGTGTCGGCGTCGCAGTCGAGGGCGACGGACTTGACCCACTGGAAGTGGCCGGAGGTGTCGCCCTTGACCCAGTACTCCCGGCGGCTGCGCGACCAGTAGGTGCAGCGGCCGGTGGTGAGGGTGCGGTGCAGCGCCTCGTCGTCCATCCAGCCGAGCATCAGTACCTCGCCGGTGTCGTACTGCTGGGCGATGGCGGGGAGGAGGCCGTCGGCGCTGCGCTTGAGGCGGGCGGCGATCTCCGGGGCGAGGCCGCTGGGCTGGGGCGTGCCGGTCGTACTGGTCATGGGTGCCATTGTGCCGCGCGCCACCGACAGTCACGGTCCGTGTCCACTGTCCGGACGGTGAGTGTGGTCGTAGGCTGATCTCATGTCGACCTTCGCCAAGCGTGAACGGCTTCTGCTCGCCGACCTCTTGGAGACCGCCGGTCCCGAGGCACCGACCCTCTGCGAGGGCTGGGTGACCCGTGATCTGGCCGCGCACGTGGTGGTGCGCGAGCGCCGGCCGGACGCGGCCGGGGGCACGGTGCTCAAGCAGCTCGCGCCACGGCTGGAGAAAGTGACGGCGGAGTTCGCCGCGAAGCCGTACGAGGAGCTGATCCAGCTGATCCGTACCGGCCCGCCGCGGTTCTCGCCGTTCCAGCTCAAACAGGTCGACGAGGCGGCCAACACCGTGGAGTTCTACGTCCACACGGAGGACGTCCGCCGCGCCCAGCCGGACTGGTCGCAGCGCGAGCTGGACCCGGTCTTCCAGGACGCCCTGTGGACCCGCCTGGAGCGCACCGCCCGGCTGCTGGGGCGCGGGGTGCCCACGGGCCTGGTGCTGCGCCGCCCGGACGGCCAGACGGCGGTCGCGCACCGCGGCGCGCCGGTGGTGACCGTGACGGGCGAGCCCTCCGAGCTGCTGATGTTCGCCTTCGGCCGGCTGAACGCGGCGAAGGTCCAGGTGGACGGCGACGAGAACGCGGTCGCCAAGCTGAACGAGTCCAAGCAGCTGGGCATCTGAGGAGCACACGATGATCAAGGTCGCGATGACGAGTGTCTACGTCGACGACGTGACCAAGGCGCACGCCTTCTACACGGACGTCCTCGGCTTCGAGACCCGCACCAACCTCGACCTGGGCGGGGGCACCCTGTTCATCACCGTCGGCGCGCCCGGCGGGGCCCAGCAGGACCTCCAGCTGCTCCTGGAGCCCGGCCAGGGCCCCATCGCGGAGCCGTACCGCAAGGCGGTGTACGAGGCGGGGCTCCCGGCGATCGTCTTCTCGGTCGACGACATCCAGTCGGAGTACGACCGTCTGCGCGCCCTCGGTGTCCGGTTCACGCACGAGCCGCAGGAGCAGGGGCCGGTGATCGCGGCCGTGCTCGACGACACGGTCGGCAATCTCATCCAGCTGGCCCAGCGCAAGGGCTGAGGGCCGGGGGCCGGGAGCTGGGGCCTCAGCGGGGCAGTTCGGCCCGGCGCAGCGCCGGTACGGCCAGGGCGACGACCCCGCCGAGCCCGCAGACGGCGGCGCTGACGACGTACACCGGGCCGAGCCCGAAGGCGCCGACGGCGGCGGCCGAGACGGGCATGCTCAGCGGGGCGAACCCGAGGCTGACCAGCCCGGACACGGCGGTGACCCGGCCCAGGCAGGCGGGGTCGCCCTGGGTCTGCAGCAGCGCGGCGCACATCGCGCCGCTGAGTCCGGCGAACAGCCCGATCAGCAGGGCGACGCCGACCGCGCCGACGAGGCTCGGTACGAAGGCGAGGGCGCCGATGGCGACGGCGCCGACGAGGATCGCGCACCCGGCGACGAGACCGGCGCGGGGCAGCCGGCCCCGGACGGTCAGCAGCAGCGAGGCGGCACCGGCGCCGACCCCGAACCCGGCGAGCACCCAGCCCATCCCGGCGGCGCCCCAGCCGCGCCGGTCGGCGAGCAGGGTGAGACCGACGTTGAGGGGGCCGACGAATCCGAAGTCGCCGAGTGCGATGGCCAGCATCAGCGGCGCCAGGACCCGGTGACGGCGGATGTACCCGAGACCGGCGCGCAGATCCTGCCACGGGGTGGTCACCGCAACCACGGCACTGTCCTCCGCCCCCGGCAGCGGACCGGACTCGGCGCCTTGACCAACCGCCCGCGCTTCCCGCGCCGGGCCGGACTCGCCGCCCCGAGCACCAGCCTCCGCTCCCCGCACCAGGCCGGATTCGGCGCCCCGAGTGTCGGCCGGCGCCGCCGCGCCGGTCTCGTCGGGGGCGGCCGGCGTCTCTCGCCCGGGTCCGGTCGCCTCCCGCCCTGGTCCGGTCGTGTCGGCGCTGCCCGTCGTCGGCAGGTCCCGTATGCGTACCGCCATCAGCAGCGGCACCGAGACGGCTATGAGCAGCCCGGCGAGGGCGAAGGCGGTTGCCGCGCCGCCGACGGCGATGCCGAGGCCGCCCAGAGGAGCGCCGGCGACGCTCGCAAAGCGGGTGGCGAGGCCGCGCATGCCCTGGACGCGCGCGAGCTGATCGCGGGTCGTCACGCGCGCGGGGAGGGCACCGACAGCGGGCATGAACACGGCGTCGACGGTGCCGAAGACCAGGGCGAGCGCGGCCAGCGGCCACAGGCCCGGGCCGGTCAGGAACAGCAGCGCCGCCACGGCGAGCACGGCCGCGCAGCGCACCGCGTCGCTGCCGATGACCACCCGGCGCGGCCCGAGCCGGTCGGCGACCACCCCGCCGAACAGCATCAGCAGGGCTCTGGGCAGCGCGCTGACGGACATCACGACCCCGGCCTGGGTGGGCGAGCCGGCCTGTACGGCGGCCCAGGAGAGGGCGATGTAGTAGACGCTGTCGCCGACCATCGACGAGGTGTAGGCGGCCAGCCAGCGCAGGACGTCGGGGTCGCGGTGGGCGGGGCGGTGAACCGCGGGAGCGGGGGGTACGAGGGTCGCGGTCACGGACGTGAGCCCTTCTCAGACGCGGAACGGGAAGCCGTACACGTACAGCGCCACGTGCTCGCGCCCTTCGGTGTCGCCGTTCGCCTCGGCGGCCCGGCCCTTCTCGTCGTACCTGTGCAGAAGAGCCTCCAACTCACCTCGCAGAGCGGTGAGTTCCGCCGGGGTCAGCCGCATCCAGGACTCGCTGTCGACGGACGCGGTGTTCCAGTCGGGACTCCAGGTGGGGCGCTCGTCCAGGTAGCGGCGGTAGCGCGCGGCACGCTGCTCGTGGAAGAGCCGGGTGGCGGCGAGGTGGGCGGCGGCCTTCTCCGGTTCGCCGCGGGGGTCGGCGTCCCGGATGCTCACCCCGTCCGACGCACGCTGCCACCACCGCTCCCGGCCGTCCCCGGACTGCGGCTCCGCCTCCTCGATCAGCCCGTGCTCCGCCAGCTTGCGCAGGTGGTAGCTGACCAGGGACACGGCCTCGTCCACGTGCTCGGCGAGCCGGGACGCCGTCGCGACCCCCTCGACGGACAGCAGCCGGTACAGGTCGGCCCGCAGCGGATGCGCGAGGGCCTTCAGCGTGCCCACGTCGGTGATCCGGCGGTTCTCCTTGCTTGCCATGCCCACGACCCTAGATACGAAAGAAAAGTTGCGCAATTAATTTTGCGCAACTTCCCTTTCGTATCGGCGCAGGGTCACCGCACGGGGTGTCCCGCCTCCCGCAGCGTCTGCTTCACCTCACCGATCCGCAGGTCGCCGAAGTGGAAGACGGAGGCCGCGAGGACCGCGTCCGCGCCCGCCGTGATGGCCGGGGGGAAGTGGGACAGCCGGCCGGCGCCGCCGGAGGCGATGACCGGGACCGTGACGTGCTTGCGGACGGCGGAGATCATCTCCAGGTCGTAGCCGTCCTTGGTGCCGTCCGCGTCCATCGAGTTGAGCAGGATCTCCCCCGCGCCCAGCTCGGCGGCCCGGTGCGCCCACTCGACCGCGTCGATGCCGGTGCCGCGGCGGCCGCCGTGGGTGGTGACCTCGAAGGAGCCCGACTCGGTACGGCGGGCGTCGACGGAGAGGACCAGCACCTGACGGCCGAAGCGTTCCGCGATCTCACGGATGAGGTCGGGGCGGGCGATCGCCGCCGTGTTGACGCCCACCTTGTCGGCGCCGGCCCGCAGCAGCTTGTCGACGTCCTCGGCGGTGCGCACACCACCGCCCACCGTCAGCGGGATGAACACCTGCTCGGCGGTGCGGCGCACCACGTCGTACGTGGTCTCCCGGTTGCCGGAGGACGCGGTGATGTCCAGGAAGGTCAGCTCGTCGGCGCCCTCCGCGTCGTACACCTTGGCCATCTCGACCGGGTCGCCCGCGTCGCGCAGGTTCTGGAAGTTGACGCCCTTGACGACCCGGCCGTTGTCCACGTCCAGGCAGGGGATGACTCGGACCGCCAGGGTCATGAATCCACGGCTCCTCTGTATGCCTCTAGCTCTACTTCGACCAGGATGCGCGGGTCGACGAAGCCCTCCACCACCAGCAGGGTGGACACCGGGCGCACCCCGTCGAAGAACTCCTTGTGGGCCCGGCCCACCGCGTCCACGTCCCGTACGTGGGTCAGGTACATCCGGGTCCGGATCACGGACGCGACGTCGAGCCCGAACTCGCCGATCGCCTCGACGGCGCTGGTGAACGCCACCTTGGCCTGTTCGTACGGGTCGCCCTCCCCGTACAGCACCGGGCCCTTGAAGGACGTCGTCCCGCCCACCACCACACGGTCGCCCGCCGCCACGGCGCGTGCGAAACCGAAGGACTCTTCCCAGGGACTCCCGCTCTGCACACGTCGAACGGCATCGGACGTCATGACGAGACTGCCTCCAGTGCTTCTTCCAAGGTGAACGCCTTGGCGTACAGGGCCTTGCCGACGATGGCGCCCTCGACACCGAGGGGTACCAGGCCGGCGAGCGCGCGGAGGTCGTCCAGCGACGACACGCCGCCGGAGGCCACGACCGGCCGGTCCGTGGCCGCGCAGACGTTCTTCAGGAGCTCCAGGTTCGGGCCCTGCAGAGTGCCGTCCTTGGCGATGTCGGTGACCACGTACCGCGCGCAGCCCTCCTTGTCGAGGCGGGCCAGCGTCTCGTAGAGGTCGCCGCCGTCGCGGGTCCAGCCGCGGCCGCGCAGGGTGGTGCCCTTGACGTCCAGCCCCACCGCGATCTTGTCACCGTGCTCGGCGATGACCTTGGCGACCCACTCCGGGGTCTCCAGGGCGGCCGTGCCGAGGTTCACCCGGGTGCAGCCGGTGGCGAGGGCGGCGGCCAGGGTGGCGTCGTCGCGGATGCCGCCGGAGAGCTCGACCTTGATGTCCATGGCCTCGGTGACCTGGGCGACCAGCGCCCTGTTGTCGCCGGTGCCGAACGCGGCGTCCAGGTCGACCAGGTGCAGCCACTCGGCGCCCGCGCCCTGCCAGGAGAGGGCGGCTTCGAGGGGGGAGCCGTAGGAGGTCTCGGTCCCCGACTCGCCGTGCACGAGGCGGACGGCCTGGCCGTCGCGGACGTCGACGGCGGGGAGGAGTTCGAGCTTGCTCACAGTGTTCCGATCCAGTTGGTGAGGAGCTGGGCGCCGGCGTCGCCGGACTTCTCGGGGTGGAACTGGGTGGCCCACAGGGCGCCGTTCTCCACGGCGGCCACGAACGGCTTGCCGTGCGTCGACCAGGTCACCAGCGGGGCCCGCAGCGCCGGGTTCGCCGTCTCCAGGGTCCAGTCGTGGACCGCGTAGGAGTGCACGAAGTAGAAGCGCGCGTCGTCGTCCAGGCCGGCGAACAGCTCGGAGCCGGCCGGGGATTCGACCGTGTTCCAGCCCATGTGGGGCACGATCTCGGCCTGGAGCGGCTCGACCGAGCCGGGCCACTCGTCGAGGCCCTCGGTCTCCACGCCGTGCTCGATACCGCGCGCGAACAGGATCTGCATGCCGACGCAGATGCCCAGCACCGGCCGTCCGCCGGACAGCCGGCGGTCGATGATCCAGTCCCCGCGGGCCTCCTTCAGGCCCTGCATACAGGCGGCGAAGGCGCCGACGCCCGGCACCAGCAGCCCGTCCGCGTTCATGGCCCTGTCGAAGTCACGGGTGATCTCGACGTCGGCCCCGGTGCGGGCGAGGGCCCGCTCGGCGGACCGGACGTTCCCGAAGCCGTAGTCGAAGACGACGACCTTTTTCGACGGAGCGGTCAATTCCACACCTCCAGCCTCATGACGCCCGCCACCAGGCACATCGCGGCTCCTATCGAGAGCAGCACGATCAGGCTGGTGGGCATCTTCTGCTTGGCGAAGGAGATGATTCCGCCGACCAGGAAGAGGCCGACGACGATCAGGACGGTGGACAGCCCGTTCATGGCTTTACAGCGCACCCTTCGTGGAGGGGAGGATGCCGGCCGCGCGCGGGTCGCGCTCGGAGGCGTAGCGCAGCGCCCTGGCGAGCGCCTTGAACTGGCACTCCACGATGTGGTGCGCGTTGCGCCCGTACGGCACGTGCACGTGCAGGGCGATCTGCGCCTGGGCGACGAAGGACTCCAGGATGTGCCGGGTCATCGTGGTGTCGTACTCGCCGATCATCGGCGCCATCTTCTCGGGCTCGGTGTGCACGAGGTATGGGCGGCCGGAGAGGTCGACGGTGACCTGGGCGAGGGACTCGTCCAGCGGGACCGTGCAGTTGCCGAACCGGTAGATGCCCACCTTGTCGCCGAGGGCCTGCTTGAAGGCGGCGCCGAGGGCGAGGGCGGTGTCCTCGATGGTGTGGTGCGAGTCGATGTGCAGATCGCCGTCGGTCTTCACGGTGAGGTCGAACAGACCGTGCCGGCCGAGCTGGTCGAGCATGTGGTCGTAGAAGCCGACGCCGGTGGCGATGTCGGTCTTGCCGGTGCCGTCGAGGTCGATCTCGACGAGGACCGAGGTCTCCTTGGTGGTGCGCTCCACGCGCCCTACGCGGGTCATGCGTCCAGCTCCTTCTTGACTTCACGTACCGCGTCGAGGAACGCGTCGTTCTCCTCGGGGGTTCCGGCGGACACCCGCAGGAAGCCGGGCACTCCGTTGTCCCGGACGAGGACCCCCCGGTCGAGGATCTTCTGCCAGACGGCGTGCGGCTCCTCGAACCGCCCGAACTGCACGAAGTTGGCGTCGGACTCGGTGACCTCCAGGCCCACCGCCCGCAGCTCGGCGACCAGCCGGTCCCGCTCGGCCTTCAGCTGCTCGACGTACTTCAGCAGCGTGTCGGTGTGCTCCAGGGCGGCCAGCGCGGTCGCCTGGGTGATCGCCGACAGGTGGTACGGCAGCCGTACGAGCTGTACGGCGTCCACCACGGCCGGGTGCGCGGCGAGGTAGCCAAGGCGCAGGCCGGCCGCACCGAAGGCCTTCGACATGGTCCGGGAGACGACGAGATTCGGCCGGCCTTCGAGCAGCGGCAGCAGCGAGTCGCCGTGGCTGAACTCGATGTAGGCCTCGTCCACCACGACCATCGAGGGCCTGGCGGCCTGGGCGGCCTCGTAGAGCGCGAGGACCGTCTCGGGCGGCACCGCGTTGCCCGTGGGGTTGTTGGGGGTGGTGATGAAGACGACGTTCGGCCGGAGCTCGGCGATGGCCCGGGTGGCGGATTCGACGTCGATCGTGAAGTCGTCGTTGCGCGGACCGGAGACCCAGGCCGTGCCGGTGCCCCGCGCGATCAGCGCGTGCATCGAGTACGACGGCTCGAAGCCGATCGCGCTGCGGCCGGGGCCGCCGAAGGTCTGCAGCAGCTGCTGGATGACCTCGTTGGAGCCGTTGGCCGCCCAGACGTTCTCGACGGCGAGCGGGTGGTTTCCGGTCTTCGTCAGGTACTTGGCCAGCTCGGTGCGGAGCTGGACCGCGTCCCGGTCGGGGTAGCGGTTCAGGTCGCGAGCCGCCTCGCGCACCCGCTCCACGATCCGCTCGACCAGCGGCTCGGGCAGCGGGTACGGGTTCTCGTTGGTGTTCAGCCGTACGGGGACGTCCAACTGGGGCGCGCCGTAAGGGGACTTGCCGCGCAGCTCGTCCCGGACGGGGAGATCGTCGATGCCTGTCACTTGCCCTCGGGTACCTTCCAACCGAACCTTGCCTTGATCGCCGCGCCGTGCGCGGGCAGGTCCTCCGCCTCCGCCAGCGTGACCACGTGATGCGCGACCTCGGCCAGCGCGTCCTTGGTGTAGTCGACGATGTGGATGCCGCGCAGGAACGACTGCACGGACAGGCCGGAGGAGTGGCACGCGCAGCCGCCGGTGGGCAGCACGTGGTTGGACCCGGCGGCGTAGTCGCCGAGCGAGACCGGCGCCCAGGGCCCGATGAAGATCGCGCCCGCGTTCTTCACCCGGTCGGCCACCGCGGCGGCGTCGGCCGTCTGGATCTCCAGGTGCTCGGCGCCGTACGCGTCGACGACCCGCAGGCCCTCCTCGACGCCGTCGACCAGGACGATCGCGGACTGCCTGCCCTTGAGGGCGGGGACGATCCGGTCGGCGATGTGCTTGGTGGCCGCGACCTGCGGCTCCAGCTCCTTCTGCACCGCGTCCGCCAGCTCGACGGAGTCGGTGACCAGGACGGCGGCGGCCAGCGGGTCGTGCTCGGCCTGGCTGATCAGGTCGGCGGCGACGTGCACCGGGTCCGCGGTGGAGTCCGCCAGGACGGCGATCTCGGTCGGTCCCGCCTCGGCGTCGATGCCGATCCTGCCGGTGAAGTAGCGCTTGGCGGCGGCCACCCAGATGTTGCCGGGGCCGGTGACCATGGTGGCGGCCGGGCAGGACTCGGTGCCGTGCGCGAACATCGCGACGGCGGTGGCGCCGCCCGCCGCGTACACCTCGTCGACGCCGAGCAGGGCGCAGGCGGCGAGGATCGTCGGGTGCGGCAGCCCCCCGAACTCGGCCTGCGGCGGCGAGGCGAGAGCGATGGACCCGACGCCGGCCTCCTGCGCGGGCACCGCGTTCATGATCACGGAGGACGGGTAGACCGAGCGGCCGCCGGGCGCGTACAGCCCGACGCGCTCCACGGGCACCCACTTCTCGGTCACCGAGC
The DNA here is from genome assembly GCF_040652235.1 of Streptomyces sp. NPDC048277. Taxonomy (NCBI): domain Bacteria; kingdom Bacillati; phylum Actinomycetota; class Actinomycetes; order Kitasatosporales; family Streptomycetaceae; genus Streptomyces; species Streptomyces sp. NPDC048277. The sequence continues at coordinate 321,896 of NZ_JBEZLQ010000002.1, read as the reverse complement.
CGCCGGGCACCACCTGGGTCGTGTGGGTCGTACGGCGCTGCTCGCGGTGGACGAGACGGGTACGCCGGATGGACTCCTCCAGGGCCGCGCGCACGGCCGGGTCGAGTTCGGCCAGGGCCTTTTCGAGCGCCTCGGCGGGCACCCGCACCCTCTCCAGCGTGACTCCGTCGAACTTCTCGGCGAAGTCGATCAGCGCCGCGTCACCCCGATGATGCACGGCCTCGCAGATCGGACGCACCTTCTCCAGGGCGGCCGAGACGTCGAAGTCGGCTCGGGGCAGCAGGTCGCGCAGGGCGGGTCCCTCGGGAAGGGCGTCGCCGCGCAGATCGATTCGGGAGATCACGGAATCAATTCTCTCAGACGGCACTCGGGGCCCGTCCGCGCGTATCAATGGCTGATACAGACCGTGAGCCGAGGGCCGGTGCACAGCCTGGCCGGAACCCGGAAGATCGCGTTCACGTCTTGTGTTCGGGATCTCACGCACCGGGCATCACCGGTGGTACCGAAACACGACTCGCGAGTAGCCGGGGAAGAAGGAAGCACCGTGACCGAGGGGGTCCGGGACGGGGAACTGCCGGACGATCTGACCGCGGCCGAGGCCGGGATGTGGCAGGCCTTCCGCAATGGCAGTGTGTACGACCTGAGCAGCGGGGACGCGCGCGTCGACGATCCGCACGGCGGCCATCCATGGGGGCCGGAGCGGACCGTGCGGGCGCGGATCGTCTGCTGGCTGCTGCTCGACGGGCCGCCGGCGCTCGCGGGCCGGGTGCCCTCGCTGAAGCTGGTCGGCGTGCGGATCACCGGCCCGCTGGACCTGGCGGGCGGCACGGTCACGCCGTACGTGGAGCTGCGGGGCTGCCGGTTCGACGACGAGATCCTGCTGCCGGAGGCGCACTTCACCACCGCGCGGTTCGTGGACTGCGCGGCGCCGCGCCTGGAGGCGGCCCGGGTGCGCACCGAGGGCGACCTGCATCTGCCGCGCTGCCGGTTCCTGGGCGGGGTCCGGCTGACCGACGCGCACATCGGGACCGATCTGCTGCTGAACCAGGCGGTGGTGTACCGGGACCGCAGCGGCCGGTCGATCGCGGCGGACGGCATGACCGTCGGCCAGGACCTCCAGGCGGAGCTCCTGGAGTCGCACGGGGAGCTGAGCCTGCGCAGCGCCAAGGTGGGCGTCTCGCTGAGCCTGCGCGGCGCGCAGCTGCGCAATCCCGACGGGCGGTACGCGCTGAACGCGCCCCAGCTGACCGTCGGCCGCACCCTCTACCTCACCCCGGCCGGGGTGGGCGGCCCCTGGCAGAGCGGGACGACCCCGCCGCGCGGGACGCGGATCCAGCGGTTCGAGTGCCGGGGCGGGATCCGGCTGGACGACGGGCGGTTCGGGGACGCGGTCGACCTGGAGCGGGCCCGGTTCACCTTCACGGATGACCACGAGCTGTCGCTGCGCCGGGTGCAGGCGCCGGAGCTGCGGTTCCTCGGGGAGGAGCCGCAGCGCGGCCGGGTGTGGCTGTCCGGCGCCCGGGTCGTCAACCTGGTGGACCACGCGACCAGCTGGCCGGGCCCCGGACGGCTGCACATGGGCGGCTTCGCCTACGAGAACCTGGTCCCGCAGGGCCCGTTCCCGCTGACCCGGCGCCTGGACTGGGTGGCGGCGGCGACCGCCGAGTACAACCCGGAGCCGTACGAGCGGCTGGCGAGCGTGCTGCGGGCCGCCGGGGAGGACGAGGACGCGCGCGAGGTGCTGCTCGCCAAGCAGCGCCGGCGCCGCGAGACGCTGCCGCTGGCCGCCAAGCTCTGGGGGTACGCGCAGGACCTGACGGTGGCCTACGGCTACCGGCCGGGCCGGGCCGCGGTGTGGATGGCGGTGCTGTGGGCGGCGGGCACGCTCGCCTTCGCGCACGCCCCGCACCCGCCGATGAACTCCGGCGGCCATCCGGTCTGGGACCCGGCCCTCTTCGTCCTCGACCTGCTGCTGCCGGTGATCGACCTGGGCCAGGTCGGCCAGTGGCGGTTCAGCGGCGGCTGGCAGTGGGCGGCGGCCGTGATGATCCTGCTGGGCTGGATCCTGGCGACGACGGTGGCGGCGGGGGCGACGAGGCTGCTGAGGCGGGGGTAGCCGTCTGTTGCGGTCTGTTGCCGTCTGTTGCCGCGGGGCGCCTCCGGCGTTCTCCCGGGCCCTGACAGGCGCCTCCCGACAGGGACCTCCTGACAGGTATCGAACAGATGAGCAACAGTCACCTTTTACCCGGCCTTGACCCGCGCACGTACAACTTTCATGGAGTTGGCCTTTGCGTCTGGCGCTGCCCCGACCTGCGGACTTTCAATGGTCGACACCATGGCTTCGCTGCGCGCGCTCTTCCGTTCCGCACGGAGGGCAACGACCGGTCCACGCCTCGCCCCCGGAGCACTCCCGGCCGACGACGAGGTCCTCCTCGACGCGCCCGACGAACGGCTCGCCCCCGTGCTGGTCGCGGCCGGCCGGGGCGAGTACGAGCCCGCCGCGAAGCTGCTGGCCGGCACCCGCGGGGCGGCCGCGTGGGAGGAACGCGACCGGTACGTCCACCGGCTCGCCCTCTTCGCCCGCTCCCGCACGGAATGGCTCGACGGGTGGTCCGACGCCGCCCCGAGCGACCCGGACCTCCTGCTGGTCGAGGCCCAGCTCGCGGTGGACCGGGCCTGGGACTCCCCGGCCCGTGCCGAACTGCTGCGCCCGGTGAGCGCGCGGATCACGGCCGCCGCCCGCGGTGACGACCGGGACCCGGTGCCGTGGCGGCTCGCCCTGGACCACGCCCGCGGCTCGAACGCCGGCCACAAGTACTTCGAGGAGTTGTGGGAGGCGGCGATCCGCCGCGCCCCGCACCACTACGGCTGCCATGTGGCGGCCCTGCGCTATCTGGCCACGCACTGGCACGGCTCGCACCGCGAGTGCTTCGACTTCGCCGACCTGGCCGCGCAGGACGCCCCGCCGGACTCGCTCGTCCAGGCCCTGCCGGCCCGCGCGGCCTTCGCCTATCTCACCGACGGCTGCGGACCCGAGGTGCCGCGCGCCCGCCTGGACGCGGCGGCCGACCGGGCGATCGGCCTCTCCGCCCGGTTCCCGGCGGCCGACCCCTGGCCGGCCGAGACCCGCAACAAGCTGATGTACCTCCTGGTCCGCCTGGAACGCTGGGAGGACGCGCGCGCCCAGCTGCACCTCATCGGCCCGTACGCCACGTCGTTCCCGTGGGACCGCCTGTCCGACGACCCGCTGGGCCATTTCGTACGGCTGCGCGCCCACCTGCTGGCCGGTACCGAACCGCTCCCCGATGCCGTACTGATCCCCTCACCGAGGGTCGCGGTACGCCCACGGGCCGAGCACGGCGGGCATGTCCCCGCCGATGACCACTAGGCTGTGGCGCCGTGACCACCGTCCGTCTCCCCCTCTTCCCCCTGAACTCGGTGTTGTTCCCGGGGCTGGTGCTGCCGCTGAACGTCTTCGAGGAGCGGTATCGCGCCATGATGCGCGATCTGCTGAAGACGCCCGAGGAAGAACCACGCCGGTTCGCCGTCGTGGCGATCCGCGACGGCCACGAGGTGGCACCGAGCGCGCCGGGCATGCCGGACTCCACGGCCCAGCCGGAGAAGGGCCCGGCGGCCGGCTTCGGCCCCGACCCCCTCAAGTCCTTCCACCGGGTGGGCTGTGTGGCGGACGCGGCGACGATCCGGGAGCGGGCCAACGGCACGTTCGAGGTGCTGGCGACCGGGACGACCCGGGTGCGGCTGCTGTCCGTCGACACGTCGGGCCCGTTCCTGACGGCGGAGCTGGAGGAACTGCCGGAGGAACCGGGCGACGAGGCCGGCGCGCTGGCCGAGGGGGTGCTGCGGGCCTTCCGCCAGTACCAGAAGCGCCTGGCGGGCGCGCGGGAGCGGTCGCTGTCCACCGGGGCGGACCTCCCCGACGAACCGGCGGTCGTCTCCTACCTGGTCGCGGCGGCGGTGATGCACGACGTCCCCACCAAGCAGCGTCTGCTCCAGGCCCCCGACACGGCCTCCCGCCTCCGCGACGAGCTGAAACTCCTTCGCTCCGAGACGGCGATCATCCGTAACCTGCCGTCGTTGCCCGCGGCGGAGCTGACGCGGTCGCCGACGAGTCTGAACTGAGCCGGAGTTTCCTGTCATGCCGAAGAAGCCGAACAAGAAGCAGCAGCAGTCCGCGGGCGGCACCCCGGCGACGGTGGCCCTGACCTCGGCGGGCGTGGACTTCACCGTCCACTCCTACGACCACGACCCCTCCCACCCGTCCTACGGCGAGGAGGCGGCGGAGGCGATGGGCGTGTCTCCCGACCGTGTCTTCAAGACCCTGGTGGCGGACGTCGACGGCACGCTCACGGTCGCCGTCGTCCCGGTGGCGGGCAGCCTGGACCTCAAGGCCCTGGCGACGGCGGTGGGCGGCAAACGCGCGGCGATGGCGGACCCGACCCTGGCGGAACGCACGACGGGCTACGTCCGGGGCGGTATCTCCCCCCTGGGCCAGCGCAAGAAGCTCCCGACGGTCCTGGACGCGTCGGCCTCCGGCCACCCCACGATCTGCGTCTCGGCGGGCCGCCGGGGCCTGGAGGTCGAACTGGCCCCGTCGGCCCTGGCCGACCTCACGAACGCGACCGTGGCGCCCATCGGGCGTGCGTGACCTCTCGACGCGGGTCCCGTTCTGGGTTAAGTACGGGAGACATGTCGAAGAAAACGCGGAAACGAAAGTGGCGCGTGAAGAAGGGCCGCTCGAACCATGGACGCCGGCCGGCGTAGGGGGCGGGGGCGCGGGCAGTCTGCCGACTGCGGGGCGTGAGTGGCTGGTCGCGCAGTTCCCCGCGCCCCTGAGTTTCTCCACGCGAAAGCTACGCCTGCGGAGCCGCGTACGGGCCGTCCTCGTACGGGGGCTCGGGGTCACGGGGACCGAACAGCGCCGTCAGTCCCAGGTGCACCAGCAACCCCGCCAACGACCACGCCAGCAACGCCCCCTTCGCCCCGAGCTTCAGCGGCGCCGAGAACGTCACCCCCTTCCCCACGGCCTTGGCATGGGCGATCACATCCTGCTGCGGGCCCAGCCACACCCCCACCCGCCACGCGAGCAGCGACCCCAGAAGCCCTCCGACCCCCAGCGCCACCACCAGCGGCACACCCCCACGCCGCCGCCACAGGAACACCGCGACCGCGCTCACGGCCCCGAACGCCAGCGCCAGCAGCGTGAACGTACTGTCCACCCCCGCCGCCTGCTCCCCCTCGGTGTCCTTGAGGTAGACCACCCAGCTCTTGCCGGACTGGTCCCCCACCAGCGGCACATGCGGCGCCAGCCACAGCCACAGCAGCCCGAGCAGCACCCCGCTCACGGCGACCGCGACGGCGATCACCGCGCCTTCCCGCAGTTCGGTCTTCATACCGGGACCGTCCTGTCCGTACTCGCCTCCGGCCTCCGCGGCAGGCGGCGGCGCCTGCCAGGCCTGGTGCGAGGACTGGTCGTGCGGCGGCGGAGGCGGCGTCAACGGTGCGGTCACCCTGACATCGTGCCAGGTCGGCCTGTGCGGCGCGTCACCGGACGGCGGCCCGGCGGTACGCCCATGTGGCGACGGCCAGCGACACGACCCCCACCCCGGCGCACACCCCCAGGTCAACGAGGACGGCGGCCCAGTCGGGATGCGCCCCGAAGGTCCGGGCGTATGCCTCCACACCGTACGTCGAGGGCAGCAGATCGCGGGCGAACTGGATGATCCCCGGCATCCGGTCCGGCGGCAGCACCCCGAGCAGCAGCGCCGCCGACATGCCCACCTGCCCGAGCAGCGTGGCGAGTTCGGGACGGGGTGCGAGAAGCCCGCACGCCGCGCCCAGCCCCGCCAGCGCGGCCCCGGCGAGCGGGATCACGGCGACCAGGATCCACAGGTTCCCCAGCGGCAGCCCGAACAGCACACATCCGAACACGGCCGTCACCAGCGTCCCCGGCACCGTGAAGGAGGCGTACGCCGCGGCCGCCCCGAGCACCACCGAGGCCGGCGGCACGGGCAGCGTGGCGTAGTGGTCGAGCCCGCCGCTCGCCCGCAGCTGGCCGAAGTACTGCGCCAGGAGGTTCAGGGCCACGTACGCGACGACGACCACCGACGACCCGGCCACCACGGACTGCGCCTCGCCCCGGCTGTCCACGACCCCCCGCATCATGATCATGATGCCGACGGACTGGAAGGTCGCGACGAACAGCAGCGGGATCCGCGCCACCCGGGCGCGGGACAGCTGCGCCCGGTAGACCGCCACCAGCGACGGCCACAGACGCGCACGCGGGCCCAGCTCGGCCGCCGCTCGCGGCACCGTCTCCTCCACGTCCAGGGCACCGCCGCCCGGCAGAACTTCCGCGGGTACGACACTCACGTCGCGCTGCTCCTCTTCCCAACGGCATCCACGGCACGTACGGCCGCCGCGCCTTCCCGTACGGGCCCGGTCGCCCCGGCGTTCACGTTCACGCCTTCACCAGCCCCTGCCGTGCGTCGCCGCCCAGCGCCAGATAGACGTCCTCCAGGCTGGGCGTGGCGAGGGTGAAGTCGTCGAGGGCGGCGAAGGCGGCGCCGCCGGTCACCGTGGCGACGACGGCACGTGCCTCCTCGGGCGCGAGCCGCAGCGTCCAGCGCCGGCCGGCCTCGACGGCCCGCTCCCGCAGGACGGCCACCTCGGGCACGTCCAGCGGCGCCCGCTCCCGCCACACCAGCTCGACCCGCACCTCGCCGGCGACCCGTTCCTTGAGCCCGGCGGGGGTGTCACAGGCGATGACCCGTCCCTGGTCGAGCACGGCGACCCGGTCGAGCACGGTCTCGGCCTCGATCACGTTGTGGGTGACCAGGACGACAGTCGCGCCCCGTTCGGCGCGCCGCCGGTCCACGGCCGCCCACACGGCCCGCCGGGCCACGGGGTCCATCCCGGTCGTCGGTTCGTCGAGCACGAGAAGCGGCCGCTCCCCGACCAGGGCGGCGGCGAAGCAGGCCAGCCGCCGCTGTCCCCCGGAGAGTTTCCTGAGCGCCCGCCCGGCGATGGGCCCGAGCCCGAGCTCCTCCAGCACGGCATCGCGCTCGCCGCGCGCCTGCCGTACGTCCAGCCCGCGCAGCCGTCCGGTGGTCTCGGCCGCGAGGGACACGGTCAGCTCGTCGAGGGCGCTGGACTCCTGCCCGAGATAGGCGAGGATGCGCGCGGCCCGCTCCGGATGCCGGACGATGTCGTGCCCGAGGATCTCGACACTGCCCGCGTCGGGCCGCAGCAGCCCGGTGAGCTGCCGTACCAGCGTGGACTTGCCGGCCCCGTTCGGCCCGAGCAGCCCGAAGATCTCGCCACGCCGGACATCGAGCTCGACCCCGTCGGTGGCCCGCACCTCGGGCACCCCGGGAGCCCCACGCCGCCCTTTGACCGCGGCATAGGTCTTGGTCAGCCCACGCACGGCACACACGACGTCACTCTGCTGCCGAAGCGCCCGGCCCACGCCCGTACTCACAAGGAATGAGGGTACGGGGTCGACCCCGTTTACTCGCCTTTGGGGCGCCCCGCTTCCCGACTCCGTAGGGTTCAGCGCCCCGCCAGGGGCGCGGGGAACTGCGCGAACGACCCCCACCGGCCCGCAGCCGAAGTCTCCCTGGAGCCCCCTCGATCACTCAGCCGACGCATGCTCCCCGGCCCCCGCCGGCACATCGAACTCCCTCCAGAACCCCGCCCGAATGGCGTACCGGTCGTGCTCGTCGATCTGGTCGTCCTTGTGCGCCAGCAACCCGAACCGGGCCGCGTACCGCAGCAACTCCCCGTCGATCCGATGCGGAATCCGCGGATACATCCCGGACAGCCGCTGCAGATGCCCCTGGTCCCCGAGCCGCGAGATCCACCGCCGTGCGAACACCTGCCCGACCTCGTAGGGATCCCCGCCGACCGTCGTGATGTCCTCCTCACGGTCGGCCCACCGCTGCTCCGCGGTCGTGAGCTGCGCCAGCGTCGGCATGGCGGCGGCCTCCGCCGGTTCCGCGGCGGCTCCGGGCCGGTCCACCCACCCCTTGTCGGAGGACCACCGCAGCGTCGCCGTGGTGGCAGCGGCCTGCACCGGCTGCGCCCCCGGCGCCCGCAGCGCGGCGAGATCCTTCGGCGTGGGCACCCCCTTCGGCGCCGGCACCCGCTCCTGCGCCCCGTTCTCGGCCACGCCGACCACCGGCGCCCGCTCGGCCTCCTCGACCCCCGGCTCCGCGGCGGCCGTCAGCCCGGTGTCCGGCAGCGGCGCCGACAGGATCGCGGCGATCTCCGGCCGCGGCACCGGCGACGGCGCGCAGACGGCCGTCAGCTCCTTCGCCCGTACCGCCTGGGTGATCCACGCCCGGTCCAGGACCCGCCGCTCGTCGGCCTCCGCGACCAAATCCTCGGACTGGTTGTAGTCCCCGTCGGCCGCCTGCACGGCCCACAGGTGTACGGCGACCCCGTGCTCCTTCGCGGCCATCATGCCCGGCAGCAGATCCCCGTCGCCGGTTACCAGCACCACGTCGGAGCAGGCGCGGTTGCGGGCCAGTTCGGTCAGTTCGGCGTGCATGGCCGCGTCCACGCCCTTCTGCGCCCAGCGTCCGTCGCTGCGGGTCAGGGCGCCGAGCCGGACGGTCACCCGGGGCATCACACGCAGGCGGCGGTGTTCCGGCTGGGGAACGCGGTCAGGGGCGCCGTCGAACCAGTAGATGCGCAGCAGCGGGCGCTCGGTGTCCGATTCCGCACGGTCGCGCAACGCCTGGATCAGCGCGGCGTGATCGACGGTGATCCGGGATCGGGAGGGCTCACCGGCGAGGAGACTGGCGGCGGCACCCAGCAGATACCCGGCGTCCACCAGGACGATGCAGCGGTCCACGCGACTCACCCTCTTTCCGGGAGGTTTGCTTTCGGGGCTTCCTTCGAGTCTGCCCGACGGCGCGGGGGTTAACGGCCCGAACTCGATCTTCGGCGTGGCGTTTCGGGGCCTCGCTCTCCGACAATCCCTGTCACAGACGGTAATTATCCGAAATGCGTCTGTTGTCAGCCTATGTGAATCTGAATTCGGCCCCTAGATCCCCCACAGGAGGCAGATCACCATGGCCAAGAACAAGAACCGCAAGCAGGGTGGCTCCGACAAACGCGCTTCGCAGGCCGAGCAGGCCCAGGAGCACGCGCAGCGTTCGTCGACGGAGTCCCACGACTCGCCGGTGTCGCACATCCAGGGCAGCCCGGCGGACGTTGCTCGTAAGCAGCAGAAGCGCTTCGGCCACAACTGATCGGACTCGGCAGGTCCGACAGGGCTGTTGAAGCCCGGGCACACAGAAGGGGCGCACCCGATGCGGGTGCGCCCCTTCCGCGCGCGTGCGGCCGGGTCCGCTCAGCCGGCCAGGCAGGACGGGCCGAGCAGCACCTTCAGATCGCCGAACAGGGCCGGGTCCGGCTTGACCCGGTGCCGGTCGAGGCGCAGCACGGTGGTCTTGGTCGGGCCCTGGAGCTTGATCCGGACCTCGCTGTCGCCCTTGTGGTGGCTGAGGATCTCGCCGAGGCGGCTGACCATCGGCGGGGTGACCCGGGTGGCCGGGATGGTGAGGATCACGGGCGCGTTGGTGCCGGCGTTGGAGAGGTCCGGGACGGCCAGTTCCATGGCGACGAGCCGGGGCACGTCCTCGCGCTTGTCGAGGCGGCCCTTGACGAACACCACCGCGTCCTCGACGAGTTGGGTCGAGATGAGCTGGTAAGTCGCCGGGAAGAACATGCACTCGATGGAGCCCGCGAGGTCCTCCACGGTGGCGATCGCCCAGGCGTTGCCCTGCTTGGTCATCTTGCGCTGGAGACCGGAGATGATGCCGCCGATGGTGACCACCGCGCCGTCGGCGTGCTCGCCGCCGGTGAGCTGGGCGATGCCCGCGTCGGCCTTGTCGGAGAGCACGTGCTCCAGGCCGAAGAGCGGGTGGTCGGAGACGTACAGACCGAGCATCTCCCGCTCCTGGGCGAGCAGATAGGTCTTGTCCCACTCCTCGTCGGTGAACTGCACGTCGAGTCCGAAGCCGGGCTCGCTGCTCTCCTCCTCGCCCATCCCGCCGAAGAGGTCGAACTGGCCCTCGGCCTCCTTGCGCTTGACCGCGACCACGTTGTCGATCATCGGCTCGTACTGCGCGGTGAGGCCCTTGCGGGTGTGCCCCATGGTGTCGAAGGCGCCGGCCTTGATCAGCGATTCCGTGGTGCGCTTGTTGCAGGCGACCGCCTCGACCTTGTCGAGGTAGTCGGGGAAGGAGGCGTACTTGCCCTTGGCCTTGCGGCTCTTGATGATCGACTCGACCACGTTGGTACCGACGTTGCGCACGGCTTCGAGGCCGAACAGGATCACGTCGTCACCCTGGGCCGCGAAGTTGTGCACCGACTCGTTGACGTTCGGCGGGAGCACCTTGATGCGCATGCGGCGGCACTCGTTGAGGTAGACGGCCGACTTGTCCTTGTCGTCCTTGACCGAGGTGAGCAGTCCGGCCATGTACTCGGCGGGGTGGTTCGCCTTCAGGTAGGCGGTCCAGTACGAGACCAGGCCGTACGCGGCGGAGTGCGCCTTGTTGAAGGCGTAGCCGGCGAAGGGGACCAGCACGTCCCACAGGGCCTGGATCGCCTCGTCGCTGTAGCCGTTCTTCTGGGCGCCGGCCTGGAAGATGGTGAAGTTCTTGGCCAGTTCGTCGGGCTTCTTCTTGCCCATCACGCGGCGCAGGATGTCGGCCTCGCCGAGCGAGTACCCGGCGATGATCTGGGCGGCCTTCTGCACCTGCTCCTGGTAGACGATCAGGCCGTAGGTGACGGCCAGGACCTCTTCCAGGGGCTCCTCCAGCTCCTTGTGGATCGGGGTGATCTCCTGGAGCTTGTTCTTGCGCAGCGCGTAGTTGGTGTGCGAGTCCATGCCCATCGGGCCGGGGCGGTACAGCGCCGACACGGCGGAGATGTCTTCGAAGTTGTCGGGCTTCATCAGGCGCAGCAGGGAGCGCATGGGGCCGCCGTCGAACTGGAAGACACCCAGGGTGTCGCCGCGCTGGAGGAGTTCGAAGGTCTTCGGGTCGTCGAGCGGCAGGGCCAGCAGGTCGAGGTCGATGCCCTTGTTGGACTTCACCATCTTGACGGCGTCGTCCATGATCGTCAGGTTGCGCAGGCCCAGGAAGTCCATCTTCAGCAGGCCGAGCGACTCGCACTGCGGGTAGTCCCACTGCGTGATGGTCACGCCGTCGGTGTGCCGCACCCAGATCGGGGCGTGGTCGACGATGGGCTCGCTGGACATGATCACGCCGGCCGCGTGCACGCCCATCTGCCGGACCAGGCCCTCGACGCCCTTCGCGGTGTCGATGACCTTCTTGACGTCCGGCTCGTTCTCGTACATCCCGCGGATCTCGCCGGCCTCGTTGTACCGGGGGTGCGAGGGGTTGGTGATGCCGTCGAGGTCGATGCCCTTGCCGAGGACGTCGGCGGGCATCGCCTTGGTGAGGCGGTCGCCCATCGCGTACGGGTAGCCCAGCACGCGCGCGGAGTCCTTGATGGCGTTCTTGGCCTTGATCTTGCCGTAGGTGCCGATCATGGCGACCTTGTCGGCGCCGTACTTCTCGGTCACGTACCTGATCACCTCGACGCGCCGACGCTCGTCGAAGTCGATGTCGACGTCGGGCATGGAGACGCGCTCGGGGTTGAGGAACCGCTCGAAGATCAGGCCGTGCGGGATCGGGTCGAGGTCGGTGATGCCCATGGCGTAGGCGACGATCGAGCCGGCCGCGGAGCCTCGGCCGGGGCCGACCGCGATGCCGTTCTTCTTGGCCCACATGATGAAGTCGGCGACCACGAGGAAGTAGCCCGGGAACCCCATCTGGATGATGACGTCCATCTCGTACTCGACCTGCTTCTGCCGGTCGTCCGGGACACCGCCGGGGAAGCGGCGGTCCATGCCCCGGCGGACCTCCTCCTTGAACCAGGTGATCTCGGTGAAGCCGTCGGGGATGTCGAACTTCGGCATGAGGTTCTTGGCCTCGAACATGCCGGTGGTGTCGACCATCTCGGCGACCAGGAGGGTGTTGGCGCAGCCCTCCTGCCAGGCGTCCGAGGAGTCGACGGCGTACATCTCGTCCGTGGACTTCAGGTAGTAGCCGGTGCCGTCGAACTTGAAGCGGTCCGGGTCGGAGAGGTTCTTGCCGGTCTGGATGCACAGCAGGGCGTCGTGGGCGGTCGCCTCGTGCGCGTAGGTGTAGTGCGAGTCGTTCGTCACCAGCGGCGGGATGCCGAGCTTCTTGCCGATCTCCAGGAGGCCGTCGCGGACCCGGTGCTCGATCTCGATGCCGTGGTCCATCAGCTCCAGGAAGTAGCGGTCCTTGCCGAAGATGTCCTGGTAGTCGGCGGCCGCCTTCAGGGCCTCGTCGTACTGGCCGAGACGCAGCCGGGTCTGGAGCTCGCCGGAGGGGCAGCCGGTGGAGGCCACGATCCCCTCGGACCACTGGGAGATCGTCTCCTTGTCCATCCGGGGCCACTTCTGCAGCCAGCCCTCGGCGTACGCGTCCGAGGAGAGCCGGAAGAGGTTGTGCAGGCCCGTGCTGTTCACGGCCCACATCGTCTTGTGGGTGTAACCGCCGGAACCGGAGACGTCGTCCCGCTTCTGGTGCGGCTGGCCCCACTGGACCTTGCGCTTGTTGCGCCGGGACTCGGGGGCGACATACGCCTCGATCCCGATGATCGGGGTGACCCCGGCCTTCTTCGCGGTGTGGAAGAAGTCGTACGCCCCGTGCAGGTTGCCGTGGTCGGACATGGCGATGTGCGTCATGCCCATCTCGTTGCAGGCGTTGAACATGTCCTTGAGCCGCGCGGCACCGTCCAGCAGCGAGTACTGGGTGTGGACGTGCAGGTGCGTGAAGGGCGGCTTTGACACGGTTTCGGCCTCCAAAGGAAACAGGCGTCGACGATCTTCCGACCGGCTGCGGACAGTCTGGGGGACAGCCTCGAATCCTATGCCCTGGCACTGACACCCCGCGGGCCGCCCCGCGTACCTTCGTGCGAGGAAATCGGGCACTCCCCGGGCACTCCCGCGGACCTTCGCACGTTGGTCCGGGCGAGAGATCGCGGTGAGAGAACCGGCAAGATCCAGTAAAGGGCCGGTAAGAGATCCGCCCCACATGTCAGGCACCACCCGTACCAGGAGGCACCCAGCGATGTCGGTCCCCCAGCTCAACGACGAGCAGCGCGGCGAGGAGATCCTCGCCGTCTTCGACACCGCCTTCGGCGAGCTCCTGGCCGCCGACCCGGCCGCGTTCCGCGTGAAGTTCCGGAAGATGGCGGCCTCCGCGTTCGCCTTCTACCGGGGCACGGCGGGGCTCTTCTACCACGACCTCGACGCAGAGAAGCGGGGCGGCCCGTACCTGGACGAGCGCACCTCGCGCGTGTGGATCCACGGCGACCTCCACGCGGAGAACTTCGGCACGTACATGGACTCCAACGGCCGCCTGGTCTTCAACGTCAACGACTTCGACGAGGCCTACGTCGGCCCCTTCACCTGGGACCTGAAGCGCTTCTCCGCCTCCATCGCCCTGGTCGGGTACGCGAAGGCGCTCAGCGACGAGCAGATCACCGAGCTGGTGGAGGTGTACGCGGGCGCGTACCGCGAGCGCATCCACGCGCTGGCGACGGGCGCCAAGAGCGACGAGGTGCCGCCGTTCACCCTGGACACCGCCGAGGGCCCGCTGCTCGGCGCGCTGCGCGCGGCCCGCTCGCTGACCCGTTTCGAGCTGCTGGACTCGATGACGGAGATCCGCGACTACGAGCGCCGCTTCGCCTCCGGCGGCGGTTCGATCGAGCTGGACGCGGCGACCCGCTACAAGGTGCTGGCGGCCTTCGACGGCTACCTGGAGACCCTTCCGGAGTCGTCGCTGTCCCGGCCGGACTCCTACCGGGTGAAGGACGTGGTCGGCCGCCGTGGCATCGGCATCGGCTCGGCCGGCCTGCCGTCGTACAACATCCTCCTGGAGGGCTCCACGGACGCCCTGGAGAACGACGTGGTGATCTACATCAAGCAGGCCCAGACCCCGGCCGTCTCCCGGCACATCACGGACCCGGCGATCCGGGACTACTTCCAGCACGAGGGCCACCGCACGGTGATCTCCCAGCGCGCGCTGCAGGCCCATGCGGACCCGTGGCTGGGCTGGACCGAGCTGGGCGGCGCGGGGCAGCTGGTCGCCGAGGTGTCGCCGTACGCGGTGGACCTGGACTGGAGCGACCTCGACGACCCCGAGGAGATCGCGGCGGTCGTCGCGGACCTGGGCCGGGCCACGGCGTCGATGCACTCGGCGGCCGACGACCAGTCCGGCGAGTCCCTGGTGCCGTTCTCCACCGAGCGGGCCATCGACGCGGCGATCGCGGCCGACGAGGACGGCTTCGCGCCCCTGCTCACCGACTTCGCGCACAGCTACGGCGCACGCGCGCGTGCCGACCACCAGATCTTCGTCGACCTGTTCCGCAACGGCCGCATTCCAGGGCTGTAACCTTCGCGGATTCACAGGGCCCTTTTAGGGGTCCCCTACATAAGTACGTGACAGACTCTCCACCACCATGGACATATCCGGGACCCAGCTCAGAGCCGTGCGCGCGGCGCTGTTCACGGCCTTCGTCGTGACGCTCAGCACCGCGTCGCACATACTGCTGTCCCGGGCCCCGCTGCCGTTCACGACGGTGGCCGCGGTCGCCGCCGGCGTGTTCGTCACGGCATACGCGCTGGCGGGCCGCGAGCGCGGCTTCGGCCGGATCGCGGCCCTGCTGGTCCCGCTGGAACTGGCCGCCGACACGGTCTTCACCACCGGCCAGCACGCCTGCTACGGCCGGGCGGGCGGTCCCATCGCCGGCCCGCTGCGCGCGGTCGGCTTCGACGTCCTCTGCCACGGCGGCGCCGTCGGCAGCCCGCTGGCCCAGATGGCGGGCGGCTCCCGCGCCTCCGCGGTCCTCGCGCACGCCGACCCGGCCGCCGCCTGGCTGCTGCTCGCCGCGCACGTCGGCGTCGGCCTGCTCGCCGCCGCCTGGCTGCGCCGCGGCGAGCGCGCCCTGACCCAGTTGCTGCGCGCGGTCGCCGCCACCACCTTCCGCCCGCTGCTCCTCGCGGTCGCCGCGGGCGCGGTCCGGCTGGCTCCGGTACGACGGCTGCCCCGCCCGGCGCCGCGTACGGCCGCCGCCCGCGACCTGGTCCTCGTGCACTCCCTGGGACGGCGTGGACCGCCGTGCTCCCGGGCGCTCGCCCTGCCCTTCGCCGTCGCCTGAGCGCCCCCCTCCCCGCCGAGCACACCCTCGTCCGAGCACGACGAGTCCCCCACACGTATCCCGCGTACGACATGTGCGCGTCCCCTATGGAGATCACCACCATGAGCAAGCGGAACAGCGCGGCTGCCAAGAACGCGGCCCGGGAACGGCTGCGCGCCGAGCGCGAGAAGCAGGCCAAGCGCGCCAAGGTCAAGCGGCAGGTCATCGTGGCCTGCTCGGTCGTGGCCGTGCTGGCCGCGGCGGGCGGCATAGGCTACGCCGTCGTCCAGGCCAACAAGCCGGGCTACTGGGAGGCCGAGAAGGACGCCAAGGTCGTCGCCCCGGCCAACACGACGGGCACGAACGGCACCACGGTCGTCATCGGCAAGTCCACCGCCCCGAAGACCCTGAAGGTCTACGAGGACCCGCGCTGCCCGATCTGCGCCCAGTTCGAGCAAACCGTCGGTTCGACGGTGAAGAAGGACATCGACGACGGCAAGTTCAAGATCCAGTACATCGGCGGCACCTTCCTCGACGGCGACGCGCTCGGCAAGGGCACGATCGGCTCCCGCGGCGAGGGCTCCAAGAACGCGATGAGCGCCATGGGCGCCGCGCTGAACGTCAGCGACGAGGCGTTCCTCGAGTACAAGACCGCGCTGTACTCGAAGAAGTGGCACCCGGACGAGACCACCGACAAGTTCAAGAACGACAGCTACCTCATCGAGGTCGCCGACACCGTCCCGGCCCTGAAGAACAACAAGTCCTTCCAGGCCGATGTGAAGTCCGGCAAGTACGACGCCTGGGCGCTGGCCATGTCGAAGACCTTCGACACCAACAAGGACGGCGTGACGGGCACCCCGAGCTTCGTCATGAACGGCAAGATGCTGACGACCGACTCCAACGGCAACCCGCCGATGACGGTCGCGGACTTCACCTCCCTGGTGGACGCGGCGCTGAAGGCGTGACCCGCGTCCCTGTGCACAGGGACCGGACCACCTCCACGTGAAGAGCAGGCGAACTTTCCCTGGTTCGCCTGCTCTTGTTCATACTGGTCAGTAACCTGAGCGGTCGTGACCAGTCGATACCGATCAACTCAGGCCTCCGAGGGTGCCAACTCCCTCTCCCCCCGCCGCCGTACGGTCGTCAAGGCCGCGGCGGCGACCGCTGTCCTGGCCGCTCCGCTCGCCGCCGCCCTGCCGGCCCGGGCCGCCTCGGACGCCCCCGCCTTCCTGCACGGCATCGCCTCCGGCGACCCGCTGCCCGACGGCGTCCTGCTCTGGACCCGTGTGACGCCGACCGCCGACGCCGTACCCGGCTCCGGTCTCGGCCCGGACACCGAGGTCAGCTGGACCGTCGCCACCGACAAGGCGCTGACGAACGTCGTCTCGCGCGGCTCGATCACCGCGACCGCCGCCTCCGACCACACCGTCAAGGCGGACATCCGCGGTCTGTCCCCGGCCACCGACTACTGGTTCCGCTTCTCGGCCGGCGGCACGGACTCCCCGGTGGCGCGCACCCGCACCGCCCCGGCGGCCGACGCCACCGTCTCCGGCCTGCGCTTCGGCGTCGTCACCTGCGCCAACTGGGAGGCCGGCTACTTCGCCTCGTACCGCCATCTGGCCGCCCGGAACGACCTGGACGCGTGGCTGCACCTGGGCGACTACATCTACGAGTACGGCACCGGCGAGTACGGCACCCGTGACACCGTCGTACGGGAGCACGCGCCCACCCACGAGATCATCACGCTCGCCGACTACCGCATACGGCACGGCAAGTACAAGACCGACACCGACCTGCAGGCCCTGCACGCCAAGGCGCCGGTCATCGCGATCTGGGACGACCACGAGTTCGCCAACGACTCCTGGTCCGGCGGCGCCGAGAACCACACCGAGGGCGCCGAGGGCACCTGGACGGCCCGTCAGGCGGCCGCCAAGCAGGCCTACTTCGAGTGGATGCCGGTCCGCCCCGCCATCGCCGGCACCACCTACCGCCGGCTGCGCTTCGGCAAGCTCGCCGACCTCTCCCTGCTCGACCTGCGCTCCTTCCGCTCGCAGCAGGTCTCCGCGGGCAGCGGCTCGGTCGACGACCCGGACCGCACCATCACCGGCCGCGCCCAGCTCGACTGGCTGAAGGCCGGGCTGAAGGCCTCCGACACCACCTGGCGGCTGGTCGGCAACTCGGTGATGATCTCCCCGTTCGCCATCGGCTCCCTCGGCGCCGACCTGCTCAAGCCGCTCGCCAAGCTGCTCGGCCTGCCCCAGGACGGCCTCGCCCTCAACACCGACCAGTGGGACGGCTACACCGACGACCGCCGCGAGCTGCTGGCCCACCTGCGCTCGAACGCGATCACCAACACGGTGTTCCTGACCGGCGACATCCACATGTCCTGGGCCAACGACGTGCCGGTGGACGCCGGGACCTACCCGCTGTCCGCCTCGGCCGCCACCGAGTTCGTGATCACCTCGGTGACCTCCGACAACCTGGACGACATCCTCAAGGTCTCCCCGGGCGTCGTCTCCACCGTCGCCGCGCCGATCATCCAGCTGGCCAACCGGCACGTGCACTGGGTCGACACCGACCGGCACGGCTACGGCGTCCTGGACATCACCGCCGACCGCGCGCAGATGGACTACTACGTCCTCTCCGACAAGACGAAGGCCGACGCGACCTCGTCCTGGGAGCGCTCGTACCGCACCCGCAGCGGCACGCAGAAGGTCGAGCGCACCTACGACCCGGTGTGACCCTCACCCGCACCGTGCCGTAGCCGTCGCCTACAGCGAGTCGAGGAAGCCGAGCGCCACCCGCCAGGTGGCCTCGGCGGCCTCCTCGTCGTAGTCCGGCAGCCCCGGGTCGGTGTAGAGGTGACCGGCGCCCGCGTACCGGTAGATCTCCACATCGGCCCCGGCCCGGCCCATCTGCAGATACCAGGCGCTCAGCCAGTCGTCCGTCTCGAAGGCGTCCGGCTCGGCCACGTGCAGCTGCACCGGAAGGTCGTCCACCGCGGCATTCGGCGCGATGTCCGACGTGCCGTGCAGAAGCAGCAGCCCACGCGCCCGCTCGTCGCCCAGCGCCAGCGTCTGCACGATGGACGCGCCCAGCGAGAACCCCGCGTACACCAGCCCGCGCTCCGAGTACGGCGCCGCCGCCAGCACGGCCCGCTTCAGCAGTTCGTCCTTGCCGATCGACTCGTTGAACTCCATGCCCTCCTCCACCGTGTCGAACGTGCGCCCCTCGAAGAGGTCCGGCGTCCACACCCCGTGCCCCGCAGCACGCAGCCGGTCCGCGGCCTCGCGCACCGCGGGCCTGAGGCCATAGGTCGAATGAAAGAGCATGATGTTCATGCGCCCATGGTGCCAGTCGGCTCCGACGGCGACCGTCACGCCCTCGTGACCGGGCCCCATGTTCAGGACCCCGCTGGTCCGGTTACGTTCGGAGCCATGGAGATGGAGAACCTGCTCCGCCCGCTGATCGTGGTCGGCGGCGCCGTCGTCCTCACCCTGCTGATCGGCTGGGCGACCGACCTGCTGCTGCGCAAGGCGGACGCGCGGCACACCGAGACGCCCCTGTGGGGCCTGCTGCGCCGCGCCCGCGTCCCCTACCAGCTGGTGCTGTGCGCGGCCCTGCTCAGAGGCTCCTACGCCCAGGCCGCACTGCTCCTGGAGCATCGGGTCGCCGTGGGCCAGATCCTGACCCTGGTGCTGATCGGGTCGGCCGCCTGGCTGGTGGTGCGGATCGCGGCGGCGATCGTCGAGTCCTCGTTCAGCCGCTACGCCCGCGCCCACACCGACGCGGCCCGGGTCCGCCGGGTGCGCACCCAGGTGTCGCTGATCATGCGCGTGGTGGCGGCGATCGTCGGCGTGATGGCCGTGGCGGCGATGCTGCTGACCTTCCCGGCGATGCGGGCGGCCGGCGCCTCGCTGCTGGCCTCCGCCGGAGTCCTCGGCATCGTCGCCGGTGTGGCCGCCCAGTCCACGCTGGCGAACATGTTCGCGGGTCTGCAGATCGCCTTCGGCGACATGGTGCGCCTCGGTGACACGGTCGTGGTCGACGGCGAGTGGGGCACGGTCGAGGAGATCACCCTGACCTTTCTGACGGTACGGACCTGGGACGAGCGCCGGATCACCATGCCGGTGTCGTACTTCACCTCCAAACCCTTCGAGAACTGGTCGCGGGGCACCCCGCAGATGACCGGGGTCGTCCTCTGGCACGTCGACCACTCGGCGCCGATCGAGCTGATGCGCGAGAAGCTCCGGGACATCCTGCGGGAGTGCGCCGCCTGGGACGGGCGGGACCACAGCCTGGTGGTCACCGACGCCACGCCGAACACCATCCAGGTGCGGGCGCTGGTGACCGCCAAGGACGCGGACGACGTCTGGAAGGTCCGGGTGGCCGTCCGCGAACAGATGATCACCTGGCTGACCACCGAGCACCCGTACGCCCTGCCCCGGGTCAACACGGCCGACGCGGTGCTCCCGCCAGGAGGCACAGTGCCCTCCCCCGCCGACGGAACGGCCGCCCGCCGGCTGCACGAACCGCCCCGCACCGGCCGCGTCTGACGCCTGCCCTCACCTCAGCGGCCGCGTTCGGCGCCGCCGTTGACCTGGACGATCTGCGAGGTGAGGTGTCCGGCGGCCGGGGAGGCCAGCCAGTGCAGGGTGGCGGCGACGTCACCGGGTGTCCCGGCCCGCCCGGTCGACGTCTCGGCGACCAGCCGCTCCCGCCGGGCCTCCTCGACCGGGCCGCCGAAGAACTCGGTGTCCTCGACATACCCCGGCGCGACCACGTTCACGGTGACGCCGCGCGGCCCCAACTGCCGGGCCAGGTCGTGGGCGTACGGATGCAGGGCGGCCTTGGAAGCGGCGTAGGAACCGGTCCCCGACCCTCTGAACGCCGCGATGGAACTGAGGAACAGCACCCGCCCGCCCGGGTCGGCGAGCCGGTCCTTCAGCGCCTCCGTGAGCAGCACGGCGGTCAGCGTGTTCTGCCGGAAGTTACCGCTCCAGGTGCGGGCGACGGCGTCGAGCGGATCGCCGGCCTCCGCGTCGGGTGCGAACGCCGCGTTGCCACCGGCGCTGTGGATGAGCACGTCCACGGTCCCGAACTCGTCGGCGACGAACCGCGCGACGCCCCGCACGCCGGCCGGCTCGGTCAGATCGGCGGCATACACGACCGCCCCCGGCACCCCGGCCTTCTCCAGCACCACTCTCCGCCGCCCGAGCAGCAGCACCTGATCCCCGTCGGAGGCGAACACCCGCGCCGCGGCGAGCCCGATCCCCGTTCCTCCACCACTGATCACAATGTTCCGAGCCATGATCCGAGACTACGAGCGACCCGCCGCCCCCGCCTCCGACTGTCCACAGCCGCCATACGTTTGTATGACCACCGCTGCACGCACGACACGATGGAACGGAGCGTGGGGAATCAGCGCAGGCTGCGGACGTCCAGGTGCCGTAGCACCCGGTCCACGATCTCCGGGTCCGCCCCCGGCTCGCTCCGCGCCGCCAGCACCTCGTGGCGCGCCGCGCTCAGCATCTCCGACTGGATCCGCCGCACCCTCCTCAGCCGCCGCATCCGCTTCTCGTGTCCCTCCCGCCGCTCGTCCTCGGCCACATCGGGACTGATCCGGAACCCGATCTCGAAGGCCCGCCGCAGCATCTGCTCCGTCAGGTCCTCCGGCAACTCCTCGACCTGCTCGATCTCCTTCAGCCGCCGCCGCGCCGCCTTCGCCGCCCGTACCGCCAGCTCCTTCTCGAACTCCTTCTCCCGTTCCGTGTCGGCCCGCACCCCCAGGCGTTTCACCAGCCACGGCAGGGTCAGCCCCTGGAGCACCAGCGTCACCATGATCACGCCGAAGGCGATGAAGACGATCTCGTCGCGGTCCGGGAAGGCCGCTCCGGCGTCGGTCTTGAGGGGAATCGCGAGGGCGAGCGCCACCGAGGCCACCCCGCGCATCCCCGACCACCACATCACCACGGTCTCCCGCCAGCTGGTCGGGATCTCCTCGTCGTAGTCCCGCATCGCGTGCAGCCGTTTGGTCAGCCAGGTCGCCGGCAGCAGCCAGAGCAGCCGTACCAGGACGACCACCCCGACGACCGCGGCCGCCCAGCCGAGCATCTCGCCCCAGCGGCCGGCCGCCGTACGGATCGCGTTGTGCAGCTCCAGGCCGATCAGCCCGAACGCCACGCCGGTGACCAGTGTGTCGACGATGTCCCAGAAGGTGTATCCGGCCAACCGGGTCATCACGTCGTCGGCGTCGGTCGCGTACTCGGCGATGAACAGCGCGGTGGTGAGCACGGCGAGCACCCCGGAGCCGTGCAGTTCCTCCGCGACGACGTAGGAGACGTACGGGACGAGCAGGGTCAGCCCGATCTGGAGGGTCGCGTCGCCGAGCACGTCCATCAGCTTGTTCGCGCCCCAGCCGAGCACCAGCCCCACGATGATCGCGACCACGGCGGACAGCAGGAAGTCCAGCCCGGCCCGCCAGGGCGAGAACGTCCCGCTGACCACGGCGGCGATCGCCACGTGGTACAGGACGATGGCCGTGACGTCGTTGAAGAGGCCCTCGCCCTCCAGGATCGACACCAGGCGGCGCGGCAGCCCGAGCTGCCCGGCGACGGCGGTCGCGGCGACCGGGTCGGGCGGGGCGACCAGCGCGCCCAGCGCCACGGCCGCCGCGATCGACAGCCCGGGCACGATCGCGTTGGCGACGGCGGCCACGCACACCGTGGTGACGAACACCAGGGCCACGGCGAGCAGGAAGATCGGCCGTTTGTTGGCGGCGAACTGCCGCCAGGAGGTCCGCCGTACGGCGGCGTAGAGCAGCGGCGGCAGCAGGCCCGGCAGGATCAGCTCGGGCGGGATGTTCACGTTCGGGACGAAGTCGGCCAGCGCCAGGGCGATCCCGAACAACGTCATCAGCACGGGCGCGGGCAGTCCGAACCGGTCCCCCACCGGGACGCTGACCAGGGCCCCGAGCAGCAGCACGAACAACAGGGCCAACTGATCCACGGCCAGCGCTCCGGGAGTCGACGATCACACAGCAGGCCTCAAGCGTGCCATGCGACCCCGGTCAGAGCGCGCGTCGCATCCCCCGGTGCGGGATGCCCGCCTCCTCGTACTCCGGGCCGTACGGCTGGTAGCCCAGCCGCTCGTAGAAGCCCAGGGCCTGGGTCTGCGCGTGCAGGTCCACGGCGGTCAGGCCACGCGCGCGTGCGGCGTCCTCGATCGCCCGGACCAGGGCGACGCCGACGCCCAGCCCACGGGCCTCCTGGGAGACCGCGAGCCGGCCCAGGGAGCCGAGGGAGAGGTCTCCGTCGGTCTTCTCCGCGGCCGTCTCGCCGTACAGCAGCCGGCCGGTGCCGAGCGGTACGCCGTCCTCACGGACGGCCAGGACGTGCACGGCCACGGCGTCGTACTCGTCGTACTCCAGGTCCTCGGGAACGCCCTGTTCGACGACGAAGACCTGCTTGCGCACGGCGAAGCACGCCTCCAGGTCGGCCGGGTCCCCGGCGACCCGCACCTCGTACGCGCGCGTGCTCATCCGTAGGTCTCCTCGCGGACCTGTTCCAGTGCCTTCTGCAGGTCGGCCGGGTAGTCGCTGGCGAACTCGACCCACTCGCCGTCCCCGGGGTGCTCGAAGCCGAGGCGGACCGCGTGCAGCCACTGGCGGGTCAGGTGCAGCCGCTTGGCGAGCGTCGGGTCGGCGCCGTAGGTCAGGTCGCCGACGCAGGGGTGACGGTGGGCGGCCATGTGGACGCGGATCTGGTGGGTGCGCCCGGTCTCCAGCTTCACGTCCAGCAGGGAGGCCGCGCGGAACGCCTCGATGAGGTCGTAGTGGGTCACGGAGGGCTTGCCGTCGGCCGTGACCGCCCACTTGTAGTCGTGCTGGGGGTGGCGGCCGATGGGGGCGTCGATGGTGCCGCTGGTCGGGTCGGGGTGGCCCTGCACGAGCGTGTGGTAGCGCTTGTCGACCGTGCGCTCCTTGAACTGGCGCTTCAGCGACGTGTACGCCCGCTCCGACTTGGCGACCGCCATCAGGCCGGAGGTGCCCACGTCGAGGCGGTGCACGATGCCCTGGCGCTCGGCGGCGCCGGAGGTGGAGATCCGGTAGCCGGCGGCGGCGAGGCCGCCGATGACGGTCGGGCCGGTCCAGCCCGGGGAGGGGTGTGCGGCCACGCCGACCGGCTTGACGATCACGACCACGTCATCGTCGTCGTGCACGATCTCCATGCCCTCGACGGGCTCCGCGACGATCTGCACGGGCGCGGGCGCCCCCGGCATCTCGACCTCCAGCCAGGCCCCGCCGTGCACCCGCTCGGACTTGCCGACCACCGAGCCGTCCACCTGGACCTTGCCCGCCGCGGCCAGCTCGGCCGCCTTGGTGCGGGAGAAGCCGAACATGCGGGAGATGGCGGCGTCGACGCGCTCGCCCTCCAGGCCGTCGGGCACGGGCAGGGTACGGATCTCGGGAATCGTGCTCACCCGTCGAGTATGCCGGACACCACCGACAGCCCCGTACGCAAGCCCCTGGGGCCTCGGTAGCGGACCGTCAGTCCTTGTGGACGGTCCCGTCCGGGTCCAGGCCGCGGAAGGAGAGCAGCACGATCAGGATGCCGCCGCAGACGATCGCCGAGTCGGCCAGGTTGAACACCGCGAATCCCTTGGGCGCGATGAAGTCGACGACCTGGCCCTCGAAGATCCCCGGCGAGCGGAAGATCCGGTCGGTGAGGTTGCCGAGGGCGCCGCCGAGCAGCAGGCCGAGGGCGACCGCCCAGGGGAAGCTGTAGAGCTTGCGGGCGAGGCGGAAGATCACGACGATGACGGCCGCCGCGATCACGGTGAAGATGATCGTGAAGGCGCCGCCGAAGCCGAAGGCCGCGCCCGGGTTGCGGATCGCGTGGAACTCCAGCCAGTCGCCGACGACCTGGATCGGCGCGTGGTGCTCCAGCTTCGCGACCACGATCATCTTGCTGACCAGGTCGAGGGCGTAGGCGAAGGCGGCCACCGCGAACAGCACGGCGATCCGGCGCCCGCGCCCGGGCCGCCGCTGGTCCGGGGCCGGCTGCTGATCCGCACCGGACGCGCCGGGCGTCGCCGTCCGCTCGCCGCCGTCGTCCGGGGTGCCCGGCATACCGATGATGCGCTCCGCCTCTGCCACGTGAGTCCCTCAACCTTAGGTGCCTGACTGAGGACGAGACTACGGCACGCCTCGTGCGACCCCGGTGCTCAGTAGCGGCGTTCCTGCTTCTGCTTGCACTCGACGCACAGGGTCGCCCTGGGGAAGGCCTGCATCCGGGCCTTGCCGATGGGGTTCCCGCAGTTCTCGCAGAGGCCGTAGGTGCCCGCGTCGAGCTTCTGCAGGGCGCGCTCGGTCTGTTCGAGCATCTCGCGCGCGTTGGCGGCCAGCGCCAGTTCGTGCTCGCGCGTGATGTTCTTGGTTCCGGTGTCGGCCTGGTCGTCACCGGCGCCGTCCCCGGAGTCCCGCATCAGGCCCGCCAGGGCGCTTTCGGAGGCCTCGATCTCGGCGCGCAGCCGCATCGCCTCGGTCGTCAGCTCGGTGCGCGCCTCCACGACCTCCTGGGGCGTCCACGGGTCCTCGCCCGGACGCACCGCGAGCTCGCCCGGAGCCGCCGTGGCCACCCGCGCCTTGGGGACGGCGCTCTCCGCCGCCGCCGTGGCCGTGCCAGGAGTCTTCTTCGCAACCACCGTCGTGGCTCCCGTCTGCTTCGCGGCCCGCGCCGCGCCCGCTTTCTTGGCCGTGCTCTTCTTGGCCGTGCTCTTCGCCGCCGCGGTCTTCGTCGCCGCGGTCCTGGACGCGCTCTTCCCCGACTTCTCCACGGCGTCCTTCGCCGCGGCGGCCGTCTTCTTCACCGGCGTCTTCTTTGCGGCCGCTTTCTTGGCGGCACCCTTCTCACCTGGCGTTTTCTCGGCAGTAGCCGCCGCTCTCGCGTGCGTGCCCCGTTTTCCGCCGCCCCCTTCGGTGTCACCGCCGGAGGCCACCAAGCCCCGGGAACGGCCGGACGCCGACTGCTGTACGGCGGTCTTCTTCACCACCATGGCCGCGGCCCCTTCACATATTGTGATCTTGCACGCGAATCGTGCTGGGACGATAAATCGACTCGAGTCCCGCGGCAACGGGGCACGCCGCCCGATCCGCCTGCCCCACACCCCCCACGCAGCAGGTATGCATGCGTTGTGCCCAGCTCCCCGCGCGGTAATCCGCCGAGCCGGACATCCCAGGATGCGAACACGCGTACCGCGCCATTCGGGTCATCTCGGCAGGTGGACGGCCCGGCACGGCAGGAGCCCGGAAAACGGGTCGGCCGCTGTCCGTGCGGAGCCGTACACTGGGCGGAGCGAGAAGCGTGGATGGGGACGAGTAGCGGCGTACGCAGCCCAGAGCGACCCGGGGACGGTGGGAGCCCGGGGGCGAGCGCGACGTGAAGATCACCCCGGAGCCGCCGGAAGAACGCCCCGCAAGGGTCAGTAGAGCCGGCTTCGCGACCCCAATGAGGGGGCTCACCGGCGCGTACGGCGCGCAGGGGGCCAAGGAGGGTGGTACCGCGGGAGCGCGCCGCACACGGCGTACGGAAGGCAAGGCTCTCGTCCCTCCGACGGAAGGCAGCAAGTCCGTTGGAGGAAGCTCGCAGATGACAGCGCCGACGTACCGCCAGGTGCCCGCACAGGTCGACCTGCCCGCCCTCGAGCACGCCGTGCTCGACTTCTGGCGCGAGCAGAAGATCTTCGCCAAGACCCTGGAGCAGTCCGAGGGCCGCCCCGAGTGGGTGTTCTACGAGGGCCCGCCCACCGCCAACGGCATGCCCGGCGCCCACCACATCGAGGCGCGCGTCTTCAAGGACGTCTTCCCCCGCTTCCGCACCATGCGCGGCTACCACGTGGGCCGCAAGGCCGGCTGGGACTGCCACGGCCTGCCCGTGGAGCTCGCGGTCGAGAAGGAGCTGGGCTTCAGCGGCAAGCCGGACATCGAGGCGTTCGGCATCGCCGAGTTCAACGCCAAGTGCCGCGCGTCGGTGACCCGCCACACCGACGCCTTCAGCGAGCTGACGACCCGCATGGGCTACTGGGTCGACCTCGACGACGCCTACCGCACCATGGACCCCGAATACATCGAGTCGGTCTGGTGGTCGCTCAAGACGATCTTCGACAAGGGGCTGCTGGTCCAGGACCACCGCGTCGCCCCCTGGTGCCCGCGCTGCGGCACCGGCCTCTCGGACCACGAGCTGGCGCAGGGCTACGAGACGGTCGTCGACCCCTCCGTGTACGTCCGTTTCCCGCTCACCTCCGGTCCGCTCGCCGGCCAGGCCGCGCTCCTGGTGTGGACGACGACCCCCTGGACCCTGGTGTCCAACACGGCGGTCGCCGCGCACCCGGAGGTCACCTACGTCGTCGCCACCAACGGCGAGGAGAAGCTCGTCGTCGCCGAGCCGCTTCTCGCCAAGGCGCTCGGCGAGGGCTGGGAGAGCACGGGCCAGACCTTCACCGGCGCCGATATGGAGCGCTGGACGTATCAACGTCCGTTCGAGCTCGTGGAGTTCCCGGAACCGGCGCATTTCGTCGTCAACGCCGAGTACGTCACGACCGAGGACGGTACGGGTCTGGTCCACCAGTCCCCCGCCTTCGGTGAGGACGACCTCAAGGTCTGCCGCGCCTACGGCCTGCCGGTGGTGAACCCGGTCCGCCCGGACGGCACCTTCGAGGAGGACGTCCCGCTGGTCGGCGGCGTCTTCTTCAAGAAGGCCGACGAAAAGCTCACCGAGGACCTGCTGCAGCGCGGGCGGCTCTTCAAGCACCTGCCGTACGAGCACAGTTACCCGCACTGCTGGCGCTGCCACACCGCGCTGCTCTACTACGCGCAGCCGTCCTGGTACATCCGCACGACGGCGATCAAGGACCGTCTCCTCGCGGAGAACGAGAAGACGAACTGGTTCCCGGAGACGGTCAAGCACGGCCGGTACGGCGACTGGCTGAACAACAACATCGACTGGGCGCTGTCCCGCAACCGCTACTGGGGCACCCCGCTGCCGATCTGGCGCTGCGAGGACGACCACCTCACCTGCGTCGGCTCCCGCACGGAGCTCACCGAGCTGACCGGCACCGACCAGTCGGGCCTGGACCCGCACCGCCCGTTCATCGACGACGTCACCTTCGCCTGCCCCCAGTGCCAGAAGACGGCCACGCGCGTGCCGGAGGTCATCGACGCCTGGTACGACTCGGGTTCGATGCCGTTCGCGCAGTGGGGCTACCCGTACAAGAACAAGGAGCTGTTCGAGAGCCGTTACCCGGCGCAGTTCATCTCCGAGGCGATCGACCAGACCCGCGGCTGGTTCTACACGCTGATGGCCGTCGGCACGCTGGTCTTCGACAAGTCGTCGTACGAGAACGTGGTCTGCCTCGGCCACATCCTCGCCGAGGACGGCCGCAAGATGTCCAAGCACCTGGGCAACATCCTGCAGCCGATCCCGCTCATGGACCAGCACGGCGCGGACGCGGTGCGCTGGTTCATGGCGGCCGGCGGTTCCCCGTGGGCGGCGCGTCGCGTGGGTCACGGGACGATCCAGGAGGTCGTCCGCAAGACGCTGCTGACGTACTGGAACACGGTCGCCTTCCAGGCGCTGTACGCCCGTACGTCGAACTGGGCGCCCAGCGAGGCGGACCCGGCCCCGGCCGACCGGCCGGTCCTGGACCGCTGGCTGCTGTCCGAACTGCACGCGCTCACCGACCAGGTGACGCAGTCGCTGGAGGCGTACGACACCCAGCGCGCCGGCAAGCTGCTGTCCGCGTTCGTGGACGACCTGTCCAACTGGTACGTCCGCCGCTCGCGCCGCCGCTTCTGGCAGGGCGACAAGGCCGCGCTGCGCACGCTGCACGAGGTCGTGGAGACCGTCACCAAGCTGATGGCACCGCTGACCCCGTTCATCACCGAGCGGGTCTGGCAGGACCTGGTCGTGCCGGTGACCCCGGGCGCCCCGGAGTCGGTGCACCTGTCGTCCTGGCCCCAGGCGGACCTGTCCGCGATCGACCCGGAGCTGTCCAAGCAGATGGTCCTGGTACGACGGCTCGTGGAGCTCGGTCGCGCCACGCGCGCGGAGTCGGGTGTCAAGACGCGGCAGCCGCTGTCCCGGGCGCTGGTCGCGGCGGTCGGCTTCGACGCGCTCGACACCGAGCTGCACGCACAGATCACCGACGAGCTGAACGTCACATCGCTGGCGTCGCTGTCCGAGGTGGGCGGGTCGCTGGTGGACACCACGGCCAAGGCCAACTTCCGGGCGCTGGGCAAGCGGTTCGGCAAGCGGGTGCAGGACGTGGCCAAGGCGATCGCGGCGGCGGACGCGGCCGCGCTGTCGCTGGCGCTGCGCGAGGGCACGGCGGCGGTGGAGGTCGACGGCGAGACGGTGACGCTCGCGCCGGACGAGGTCATCATCACCGAGACGCCGCGGGAGGGCTGGTCGGTCGCCTCCGACTCGGGTGCCACGGTCGCCCTCGACCTGGAGATCACCGAGGAGCTGCGGCAGGCGGGCCTGGCCCGGGACGCGATCCGGCTGATCCAGGAGGCGCGCAAGAACAGCGGGCTGGACGTGGCCGACCGGATCGCGCTGCGGTGGGTGTCGACGGACCCGGCGGTGATCGCCGCGCTCGCGGAGCACACGGAGCTGATCGCCGACGAGGTCCTGGCGACGGACTTCGCGCAGGGCGAGGCCGACGGCACGTACGGGGAGCCGTTCGTGGATGAGGGGCTGTCCCTGACGTTCCGGCTGCGGAAGGCGTAGGCGCCGACGGTTTGAGAAGGGGCCCGGTCTCCGCGGAGGAGGTCGGGCCCCTTTTCGTATGTGCGGGCCGGAAGCGTCGAGGTGCGCGGTTCCCCGCGCCCTTCGGGAGAGACCAACAGGGCGGGCCCCGGAAGTGGATCCGGGGCCCGCCCTGTTTGAACGTTGCCGACGCCTGAGGCGTACTACCCTACGCGGCCGTCAGTTGTCGTCCTCGTCGATGAGGAAGCCGCGCATCGGGGACGGTGCCTGGCCCATCGGGGACGGGCCCTGCGGGCGTACCGGTGCCATCGGCTGGGTCATCGCCGGCGTCATCTGCTGCTGGCCGCCGTAGGACGGGGCAGCGGGGGACGGGCCGCCCATCGACGGACCACCCATGGAGGGGTTGCCGCCGTAGGACGGGGCGCTCGCGCCGGCCGGTGCCATGGAGGGCGCCGGGGACGGCGGGAGGGAAGCCGTGGCCGGGGTGCGCGGCGGCGCCAGGGAGTCGTCGGCCTGGGTCTCCAGCTGACGCAGCTGGGACTCGAGGTACGACTTCAGACGCGTGCGGTACTCGCGCTCGAAGCCGCGCAGGTCCTCGACCTTGCGCTCCAGCGTGGCGCGCGCGGACTCCAGGGAGCCCATGGCGACGCGGTGCTTCTCCTGCGCGTCCCGCTCCAGCGCGTCGGCCTTGGCACGGGCGTCACGCTCCAGACCCTCGGCGCGGCTGCGGGCCTCGCCGACGATCTTGTTGGCCTCGGAGCGGGCCTCGGCGATCGCCTGGTCGGCGGTCTGCTGGGCCAGCGAGAGGACACGGGCGGCGCTGTCGCCACCGGGGCCCTGACCGGGGCCGCCCATCGGACCGCCCATGGGGCCGCCCATCGGGCCACCCATCTGCTGCTGCATGGGGGGCTGGCCGCCCATCGGGCCCATGCCCTGGCCCATCGGGCCGGGACCCTGACCCATGCCGGGACCGCCCTGGCCCATAGGACCACCCTGGCCCATAGGACCACCCTGGCCCATAGGACCACCCTGGCCCATAGGACCGCCCTGGCCCATAGGACCGCCTTGGCCCATCGGACCGGGACCCATCGGGCCCTGTCCCATCGGACCGGGACCCTGCGGACCGCCCTGGCCACTGGGACCGGCCGGCAGCTGCGGGGCGCCGCTCGGCAGCTGCGGGGGGCCACCCATGGGGCCACCCATCTGCTGCTGCGGCGGGCCCGATATGCCGGCGGGCACCGGAGCGCCGGGGCCTCGCATTCCCTGCTGCGGCATGCCGCCCTGCTGGGGCATGCCCTGAGGCATACCGCCCTGCTGGGGCATACCACCCTGCTGAGGCATGCCGCCCTGCTGGTCCTGCGGCTCCGGAGGCTTGCGCATGTTCTGCTGGTTCTGGGCAGCGGCGCGCGTGGCCGCGGCCAGTTTGGCGCGCAGGTCCTCGTTCTCACGGAGCAGCCGCGTCAGCTCGGCTTCGACCTCGTCGAGGAAGGCATCGACCTCGTCCTCGTCATAGCCTTCTCGGAGGCGGACGGTCGTGAACTGCTTGTTCCGCACGTCCTCGGGGGTCAACGGCATCTCTTCACCTCAACGTAGTCGTCGGCGTTCGGCAAGACGGTAGGTCACATCGCTCATCACAGCCGACCAACGATCGCGATCAGGATGTAGACGATGATCATCAGTACGAAGAAGGACAGGTCGAGCGCCACGCCCCCGAGACGCAGCGGCGGGATGAACCGCCGCAGAAGCTTGAGCGGTGGATCGGTGACAGTGTAGGTGGCCTCAAGTACGACCACCATCGCCTTGCCGGGTTGCCATGAGCGGGCGAACTGGAACACGTAGTCCATGACCAACCGGAAGATGAGCACGATGAGGAAGCACATCAGCGCGATGTAGATCACATCCAGGAACACGCTCATGATCCGTGCTTCCCTCTCCCCTGTTACGTGCTTCGTACCGGTGTTGCGTCTCAGCTCTGGTTGAAGAACCCGCCCTCTGCGATGCGGGCCTTGTCCTCCGCCGTGACATCGACGTTAGCAGGCGACAACAGGAACACCTTCTGCGTCACCCGCTCGATGCTGCCATGAAGACCAAACACCAAACCGGCTGCAAAGTCGACAAGTCGCTTCGCGTCTGTGTCATCCATCTCAGTCAGATTCATGATCACCGGAGTGCCCTCGCGGAAGTGTTCCCCGATGGTACGGGCCTCGTTGTAGGTCCGCGGGTGGAGCGTGGTGATCCGGTAAGGCTCTCGTTCCGACACGACCTTGGGCATGATCACCGGTGCGTTCTTCTCCAGGCTTGCGCGTTCTTGTGTGATGGACGCCACGGGAGCGATGCGCGCCGGGCGCCCCGATTCCGCCGGTAGCGCAGCGGAATGCGACACCGGTTCGCGAGGTGGTGACGGCTGCACCACTCGTACCGAATCGTCCCTTTGGGGCTGGTGTGCGCTGTGGGACTGGTGCGACGGCTCGTGCCGTCGATGGTCGCGCTCGGGCTCCGGGTCCAGTTCGGGCTCGAAGTCGTCGTCGGGGTCGAATCCGCGGCCGTCGTACCCATCGTCCTCCACGAGGCCGAGGTAGACCGCCATCTTGCGCATCGCGCCGGCCATGCTCTGAGTCCTCCGCTCTGTGGTGGATCCGTGACGACTGCCAAGTCCCGCGATCCACGTGGTCGTTGTGCCCACCCTGGGCCGCATTGACCATATTTTCTGCTGTGGTCCGACTTCCTGGCGACGTTACCCGAGCCTGGGGCGGACTCCGAGTACCGCAGTGCCGACGCGCACATGTGTCGCCCCGGCCGCCACTGCCTCCTCAAGGTCCGCACTCATCCCTGCGGAGACCATGTTCGCAGCCGGATGGGCTCGGCGCAGGTCAGTCGACAAATCCATCAACCGCTCGAACGCCGCACGTTGGCGCCCCGCGTACTCCCCGGTGAGCGGAGCGACGGTCATCAGCCCGTCGAGCCGCAGCCCCGGCGAGCCGGCGACGAGGTCGGCCAACTCTTCGATTCCGCCCGGCGCCACGCCACCGCGCTCGCCCCTTCCGCCCGCACCCGCGTCGAGCGCGACCTGGAGGAGGCAGCCCACCTCGCGCCCGGCCCGCACCGCCTCCCTGGACAGTGCCTCGACAAGCCTGGAACGGTCGACGGACTGCACGAGATCCGCATAACCCACGACGGATCGCACCTTGTTGGTCTGCAATTGGCCGACAAAGTGCCACATCAGGGGCAGATCTTTGCATTCGGCGGCCTTGGGGGCCGCGTCCTGGTCCCGGTTCTCGGCGACATGGCGCACACCGAGTCCGGACAGGATCCGCACATCGTCCGCCGGGTAGGTCTTGGTGACCACGATCAGGGTCACCTCCTCCCGCTTGCGCCCGGCCGCCGCACACGCGGCGGCGATGCGCTCTTCCACTTTCGCCAGGTTTCCAGCGAGTTCGGTCCTACGGTCCGTCATGCCCCATCAGTCCAGCCACACATAGCCCGCGAGCCGCCCGGTGGTGCGGTCGCGACGGTACGAGAAATGATCACCCGACTCCAGCGTGCACACCGGCGACTGCGCCCGGTCGCGCACCCCGGCGCGCGCCAGTTGTGCGTGTACGCCGGCGCCCACGTCGACCGCCGGGGTGCCCCAGCCGGTCTCGGCGTGCGCCGCCGGCTCGACGGCGGCCACCTCGGCGCGCATCGCCTCCGGTACCTCGTAACACCGTCCGCAGACGGCCGGTCCGGTGCGGGCGACGATCCGGGCCGGGTCGGCGCCGAGTTCCGTCATGGCGCGTACGGCGGCGGGGACGACTCCGGCGACCATGCCGGGCCGGCCCGCGTGGGCGGCGGCCACGACCCCCGCGACCGGGTCGGCGAGCAGAACGGGCGTGCAGTCGGCGGTGAGCACGGCGAGGGCGAGCCCCCGGCGCGCGGTGACGACCGCGTCGACCTCCGGTACCGACCGGTCTCCCCAGGGTCCGTCCACGACGGCCACGTCGGCGGAGTGCACCTGGTTCATCCAGACCACGTCCGCCGGGTCCAGGCCGAGCGACTTGGCGGCGATCTCCCGGTTGGTCCGTACCACGTCGGGGTCGTCGCCGACCGCCCCGCCCAGGTTGAGCTCCTCGTACGGAGCGGCGCTCACCCCGCCCCACCTGTCGGTGAAAGCGAAGTGCGCGCCGCTCACGGTTTCGCGCTGTCCTATCACGTCTGAAGGATCACTTGAGGAAGTCCGGTACGTCCAGTTCCTCGGCCGCGCTGTCCGCGTAGGAACGCGACGGCGGGACCGGCGGGGCGACCGGGATGTCGGCGACCGGCTCGGGCGCCGGCTGCGGGTCCTCCTTGGGGGTCACGCTGCCGAGCGAGCCGAAGGAGGGGCGCTCGGGCTCCCGCCGTACCGGAGCGGGCTCCTCGCGGCGGGCGGGGGCCGAGGACGAGCCGAGGACGTTGTCCCGGCGGGCCGGGGGCTGGCCCCCGTCGAAGCCGGCCGCGATGACGGTGACGCGGACCTCGTCGCCGAGGGCGTCGTCGATGACCGCGCCGAAGATGATGTTGGCCTCGGGGTGGGCGGCCTCGCTGACCAGCTGGGCGGCCTCGTTGATCTCGAACAGGCCGAGGTCGGAGCCGCCGGAGATGGAGAGCAGCACGCCCCGGGCGCCGTCGATGGAGGCCTCCAGGAGCGGCGAGGAGATCGCCATCTCGGCGGCGGCCACCGCGCGGTCGTCGCCGCGGGCCGAGCCGATGCCCATGAGGGCCGAACCGGCCTCGGACATGACCGACTTCACGTCGGCGAAGTCGAGGTTGATCAGGCCGGGCGTGGTGATGAGGTCGGTGATGCCCTGGACGCCGGAGAGCAGGACCTGGTCGGCCGACTTGAAGGCGTCGAGCACCGAGACCTGGCGGTCCGAGATGGACAGCAGCCGGTCGTTCGGGATGACGATGAGGGTGTCGACCTCTTCGCGGAGTTCGGCGATGCCGTCCTCGGCCTGGTTGGCGCGGCGCCGTCCCTCGAAGGTGAACGGGCGGGTGACCACGCCGATGGTGAGGGCGCCGAGATTGCGCGCGATGTTGGCCACGACGGGCGCGCCGCCGGTGCCGGTGCCGCCGCCTTCGCCGGCCGTCACGAAGACCATGTCGGCCCCCTTGAGGACCTCCTCGATCTCCTCGCGGTGGTCCTCGGCGGCCTTGCGGCCGACGGCCGGGTTGGCGCCGGCGCCGAGCCCGCGGGTGAGTTCCCGGCCGACGTCGAGCTTGACGTCGGCGTCGCTCATCAACAGCGCCTGCGCGTCGGTGTTGATGGCGATGAACTCGACGCCCTTGAGGCCGACCTCGATCATCCGGTTGATGGCATTGACACCACCGCCGCCGACACCGATGACCTTGATGACTGCGAGGTAGTTCTGCGGTGCTGCCACGTCGAAGGCCTCTCGCCTCGAATTACCTTGCCGTCCACGTGCGGTGCCCCGCGCGGGAACGGCAGATGCCGAATGGGACGGTCCGTAGCGCCGACCCGAACCCTAACCCTGAAGTTTAGGGTTACCAGTGTGTCTGTTCCCTGGAGTCTTCTGAACAGGACACTAAGTCGACAAGTGGCGCCCGTTCAACGAACACGCCGAACCTCCCGTTTTTCTTTTCACCCTATGTGATCAGCCATAGCAGTGCCCAACCAGGGTGCTGGCCTGCGCTGATGTGCGTCAACTCGCCGATGACGCAGGGGCGGTGGGAACGCTCACGTCGAAGTGCCGGGCACCGGAAGCGGCTTTCATGAGTGCGCTGAGCGTACGCGCCTTGGCGGCGCCGTTCTCGGCACTGCCCCACTCGACCGTGCGGCCGCCGCTCAACTCCAGCGTGATGTCGTCGTAGGAACGGACCTTGAGGGTCTGGGTGTCCCGGCGCACGGCGGCCGGGACCGCACCGGCGATCCGGACCGCTTCCCGCACCAGCCGGTCGGTGCCGAAACGGCGCAGGCTCGCGGTGGCCGAACCCGACCGGGACAGACTCAATTCCAGTGCCGGAACGCCTTTCGGCGCCTGGGCAACCGTGGCGAATCGGACGCCTTCCCTGTCCACTTCGGTGAAGTTTCCGCCCTTTGCGATGAGCAGCACCGGGGTGCGCTCGACGACTTTCAGCCCGATTCCGTGAGGCCAGGAACGGACGACGTCAATCGTGTCGATACGGGGCAACGCCCGGCGCAGCCGGGCCTCGATGGCGTCCGTGTCCACGGAGACCATCGGCGCCCCGACCGGGACACCGGCGGCCCGGAGGACCTGCTCGGGCGTCAGAACGGCCGTACCGGACACGGAGACGTGCCGTACGCGCAGCCATGCGGAGCCGTACAACAGCCATACGGAACCGGACCCCAGGAGCAGAACGGCCAGGGCCAGAATGACGACCCTGCGAAAGCGGCGGTTCCTCCACCGCCGGACGAGCGGCGGGCCGGACGACTCCCGCTGGCGTTCACCGCGCTCGGCGGTGGTCGATCCGGCCACGCTGCTCACTTGCCTTTCGTCATACGGTCCTAACGACTCGAGGCGATCGCCTCGTACACCATGCCGACGAGCAGTTCGTCCGCGTCGCGGCGGCCGAACTCGCTTGCCGCGCGGGACATCTCGTACAGCCGGTGCGGGTCGGCGAGCACGGGCAGGACGGTCTGCTGCACCCACTCAGGGGTGAGTTCCGCGTCGTCGACCAGGAGGCCGCCGCCGGCCTTGACCACCGGCTGGGCGTTCAGCCGCTGCTCCCCGTTGCCGATGGGCAGCGGGACATAGGCGGCCGGGAGTCCGACGGCGGAGAGTTCGGCGACGGTCATCGCGCCCGCGCGGCAGAGCATCATGTCGGCCGCGGCGTACGCGAGGTCCATCCGGTCCAGGTAACTTACCGGGATGTACGGGGGCATTCCCGGCATCTGGTGCACCTGCGGCAGTTCGTTCTTCGGGCCGACCGCGTGCAGGATCTGGATGCCGGCCTGCTGGAGCCACGGAGCGACCTGCTGGACGACCTCGTTGAGGCGGCGGGCGCCCTGGGAGCCGCCGGAGACGAGCAGGGTGGGCAGGTTGGGGTCGAGGCCGAAGCGGTGGCGGGCCTCGGGGCGGGCCGCGGCGCGGTCCAGGGTGGCGATGGAGCGGCGCAGCGGGATGCCGATGTAGCGGGCGTCCCGCAGCTTGCTGTCCGGGGTGGAGACGGCGACCCGGGCCGCGTACCGGGAGCCGATCTTGTTGGCGAGGCCGGGGCGGGCGTTGGCCTCGTGGATCACGATCGGCACGCCGAGGCGCTTGGCCGCGAGGTAGCCGGGCAGGGCGACGTAGCCGCCGAAGCCGACGACGCAGTCCGCCTTGGTGCGCTCCAGGATCTGCTCGGCGGCCTTGATGGTGCCGCGCAGCCGACCGGGGACGGTGATCAGCTCGGGGGTGGGCCTGCGGGGCAGCGGCACCGCCGGGATCAGTGCCAGCTCATAGCCCCGCTGCGGGACGAGCGTGGTCTCCAGGCCGCGTTCCGTGCCCAGGGCCGTGATCCCCACGGTGGGGTCCTGCCTGCGCAGGGCGTCCGCG
Source organism: Streptomyces sp. NPDC048277 (assembly GCF_040652235.1). NCBI lineage: Bacteria > Bacillati > Actinomycetota > Actinomycetes > Kitasatosporales > Streptomycetaceae > Streptomyces > Streptomyces sp. NPDC048277. The sequence continues at coordinate 285,334 of NZ_JBEZLQ010000002.1, read as the reverse complement.
AGGGCGAGCGCGGGCTCGATGTGGCCGGCGGTCCCCCCACCAGCGAGTACGACATGCACCGAAATTCACCGCTCTCCGGACGGGCGCGCCGCCGGGGCGCGCCGTCGCATCGTGTTCCATCTCCGAGGTCCGCGAGGACCCCCGGCTCCCCGCTTTCTACCAAAGCGGGGTTGCCGCATCGCAAGCGCCGCCCGTGCAGCGGGGTCGTCGCGTGCGAAGGCGATCAGCAGCCCGATCGCGGTCATGGTCGGCAGCAGGGCGGAGCCCCCGTAGGAGAACAGCGGGAGGGGGACACCGGCGATCGGCAGCAGACCGAGCACCGCACCGATGTTGATCACCGCCTGAGCGATGATCCAGGTGGTCACGCCTCCCGCGGCGTACCTCACGAAGGGGTCCTCCGTGCGTCCGGCCACGCGGATACCCGCATAGCCTAGAGCCGCGAAGAGGGCCAGTACCGACAGTGTCCCGGCCAGGCCCAGTTCCTCACCGGTGACGGCGAAGATGAAGTCGGTGTGGGCTTCGGGCAGTTGGCCCCATTTTTCCACACTCGCACCGAGTCCGGACCCGAAGAGTCCGCCGCTGGCCAGGGCGTAGATGCCGTGCACCGCCTGCCAGCAGTCGGCGACCCCGGTCTTCGGTTCGGTGGCGCCGATGCAGGCGAGCCGGGCCATGCGGTTGGGGCTGGTCTTGATGAGGATCACACCGAGCACGCCGGCGATCGACAGCACGGCGGCGAACAGCCGGGTCGGCGCCCCGGCCAGCCACAGCAGGCCGAACAGGATCGCCGTCAGGATGATCGCGGTCCCCATGTCGCCGCCGAGCATGATCAGCCCGAGCAGCAGGAAGCTGACCGGGACCAGCGGCACCAGCATGTGCTTCCACTGGGACAGCAGCCGCTTCTCCTGTTTGCGTGCCATCAGGTCGGCGCCCCAGAGCACCAGGGCGAGCTTGCCGAACTCGCTGGGCTGGATCTGGAAGGAGCCGCCGAGGGAGATCCAGTTCTGGTTGCCGTTGACCGTCATCCCTATCCCCGGTACCTGCACGAGCGCCATCATGAAGACGGCTCCGGCCAGGATCGGGTAGGCGAGCGCCCGGTGCAGTTTCACCGGCATGCGGGACGCGACGAGCAGCAGTACGCCGCCGATGGAGGCGGCGAGGAACTGTTTGCGGAAGAAGAACGAGCCGGGCAGCGACATCTGCAGCGCGGTGATCTGGGAGGCCGAGTAGACCATCACCAGACCCAGCACGATGATCAGCAGGCTGCCGCCGAGGATCAGGTAGTACGCGGTCAGCGGCCGGTCCCAGGCCCGGTGGGCGCGGGTGTACAGCCGCCGCAGCGGATTCTCGCGGGGCGAGCGGGGAGCGGCGGGCCTGCGGACCGCCCGCTGTACGGGCGGCCTGCCGGTACGGCTACTGGGCATCAACGCCTCCACCGAACGTCGACGGTCCCACGCGTCCCTCCCAAGGTCGCCCGGCAGGCGGCCGGGTCAGGCGCCGAGTTCGCGAACAGCCTGAGCGAACGCGTCACCGCGCTTGTTGTAGTTGGCGAACATGTCCATGGAGGCACAGGCCGGTGCCAACAGCACCGTGTCTCCGGCGACGGCGAGTCGCCGTGCCTCCTGGACCGCCGCGAGCATCGCCCCAGTGTCGGTCCGGTCGAGGTCGACGACGGGTACTTCCGGCGCGTGTCGCGCGAGGGCGTCCCGGATGAGCGCGCGATCGGCACCGATCAGCACCACCCCGCGAAGTCGTTTTGCCGACTTGGCGACCAGCTCGTCGAAGGTCGCGCCCTTCGCCAGACCGCCCGCGATCCATACGATCGACTCGTACGACGCCAACGAGGCTTCCGCCGCGTGGGTATTGGTGGCCTTGGAGTCGTCGACGTAGGCGACACCGTCCACGTCGGCGACGTGCGCGATGCGGTGGGCGTCCGGGGTGAAGTTCCGCAGCCCGTCGCGTACGGCCGCGGGCGGCACCCCGAAGGCGCGCGCGAGGGCCGCCGCCGCGAGGGCGTTGGCGATGTTGTGCGGGGCCGGCGGGTTGACGTCGGAGACCTCGGCCAGCTCCTGGGCGTTCTTGTGCCGGTTCTCGACGAAGGCCCGGTCGACCAGGATGCCGTCCACGACGCCGAGTTGGGAGGGGCCCGGGGCGCCGAGGGTGAAGCCGATGGCCCGGCAGCCCTCCTCGACGTCGGCTTCCCGGACCAGTCCCTCGGTGAGCTTGTCGGCGACGTTGTAGACGCAGGCGACCCGGTTGCCCTCGTAGATACGGCCCTTGTCCTTGGCGTACGCCTCCATGGAGCCGTGCCAGTCCAGGTGGTCCGGGGCGAGGTTCAGCACGGCCGCCGAGTGGGCGCGCAGCGAGGGCGCCCAGTGCAGCTGATAGCTCGACAGCTCCACGGCCAGGACGTCGTACTCCTCGTCCCCGAGGACCGCGTCCAGCAGCGAGACGCCGATGTTGCCAACGGCGGCCGTGCGCAGGCCCGCGGCCTTCAGGATCGAGGCCAGCATCTGGACGGTGGTCGTCTTGCCGTTGGTGCCGGTGACGGCGAGCCAGGGGGCGGCGTCGGGGCCGCGCAGCCGCCAGGCGAGTTCGACGTCGCCCCAGATCTCGATGCCGGCCGCGCGGGCCGCCTGGAACAGCGGCTTGTCCGGCTTCCAGCCGGGCGCGGTGACGATCAGCTCGGTGCCCTCGGGCAGGGTGGCGCCGTCACCGAGCCGTACCGTGACGCCCAGCGCCTCCAGTCCGGCGGCCTGTTCACGCGCGCCTGCGTCGTCGCCGTCGTTGACGACCGTGACGATCGCGCCCCGCGCGTGCAGCACCTTGGCCGCCGGGACACCGGAGACGCCGAGCCCGGCGACGGTGACGTGCTTGCCCTGCCAGTCGGTCACTTGTCCGCTGCCCATCCTGCGTAGAAGAGGCCAAGTCCGACAATCACACAGATGCCTTGGATGATCCAGAAGCGGACCACCACCAGGACTTCGGACCAGCCCTTGAGTTCGAAGTGATGCTGGAGTGGTGCCATCCGGAAGACGCGCTTGCCGGTGAGCTTGAAGGAGCCGACCTGGATGACGACCGACATGGTGATGAGGACGAACAGACCGCCCATGATGGCCACGAGGATTTCCGTGCGGGAGAGAATCGCCAGGCCCGTGAGGACACCGCCGAGCGCGAGCGAACCGGTGTCGCCCATGAAGATCTTGGCCGGCGAGGTGTTCCACCACAGGAAGCCGAGGCAGGAACCCATCAGCGCGGAGGCGATGACCGCGAGGTCCAGCGGATCGCGCACCTCGTAGCAGGCGGCCGGGTTGGTCAGGGTCGTCGCGTTGGCGCAGGACTCCTGGAACTGCCAGACGCCGATGAACGTGTAGGCGCCGAAGACCAGCACGGAGGCGCCGGTCGCGAGACCGTCCAGACCGTCCGTCAGGTTCACGCCGTTGGACATCGCGAGGATCATGAACAGCGCCCAGACCACGAACAGCACCGGGCCGATGGTCCAGCCGAAGTCCGTGATGAAGGACAGCTTGGTGGAGGCCGGGGTGTTGCCGCGGGCGTCGGCGAACATCAGCGACAGCACCGCGAAGGAGATACCGACGATCAGCTGGCCGGCCATCTTCGCCTTGGCCCTGAGGCCCAGCGAACGCCGCTTGACGATCTTGATGTAGTCGTCCAGGAAGCCGACCAGGCCCATCCCGCACATCAGACCCAGCACCAGCACGCCCGAGTAGGTCGGGGCGTAGCCGGTGATCACCTTGGACAGGAAGTAGGCGGCGACCGTCGCCAGGATGAAGGCGATACCGCCCATCGTCGGCGTACCGCGCTTGCTGGCGTGCTCGCGCGGGCCGTCGTCACGGATGTACTGGCCGTAGCCCTTGCGCGCGAGGAGCTTGATCAGCAGCGGGGTGCCGATCAGCGTCAGGAAGAGACCGATGACACCCGAGAAGAGGATCTGCTTCATCATCGGGCATCAACACCCTCGGTACCGGCCTCGATGAGCGCCTGCGCAACGCTCTCCAGGCCCACCGAACGTGACGCCTTCACGAGAACGACGTCCCCCGGGCGCAACTCGCTGCGCAACAGGTCGACAGCCGCCTGTGCGTCGGACACGTGCACCGACTCCTCACCCCACGAACCCTCGTTATATGCGCCCAGTTGCAGCCAGGAGGCTTCCACTCCCCCGACGGCGACGAGCTTGCCGACATTGAGCCGGACGGCGAGCCGTCCGACCGCGTCGTGCTCGGCGAGCGCCTCGTCCCCGAGCTCGGCCATCTTGCCGAGCACCGCCCACGTGCGTCCCCCCCTTGCCTGTGAGGCTGTGCCCATGGCCGCGAGCGCGCGCAGCGCGGCTCGCATGGACTCGGGGTTGGCGTTGTAGGCGTCGTTGACGATGGTCACGCCGTCCGGGCGCTCGGTGACCTCCATACGCCAGCGGGAGAGGGTGCCCGCCTCGGAGAGCGCGGTGGCGATCTCTTCCGCGGACATGCCCAGCTCATGGGCGACGGCGGCCGCGGCGAGCGCGTTCGACACGTGGTGCTCACCGTACAGGCGCATGGTCACATCGCTTGCACCGGAGGGTGTGTGAAGGCTGAACGCGGGCTGTCCCGTGTCCGTGAGTCGTACGTTCTCGGCCCGTACGTCCGCTTCGGCCGACTCTCCGAAAAGGATCACCTTCGCCTTGGTACGGGAGGACATGGCCCGGACCAACGGGTCGTCGGCGTTGAGGATCGCGGCGCCGCCGTCCTCCGCGGCCGGCAGGGCCTCCACCAACTCGCCCTTCGCCTGGGCGATCTGCTCCCGGCCGCCGAACTCGCCGATGTGGGCGGTGCCGACGTTGAGGACCAGGCCGATCCTCGGGGGCGTCAGATCCGTCAGGTAGCGGATGTGGCCGATACCGCGCGCGCCCATCTCCAGCACCAGGAACTTCGTCTCCCCGGTGGCGGACAGGGCGGTCAGCGGCAGCCCGATCTCGTTGTTGAACGAGCCGGGCGTGAACACGGTCGGCGCCTTGGTGCGCAGCACCTGGGCGATGAGGTCCTTGGTGCTGGTCTTGCCGGCCGAGCCGGTGAGGGCCACGAGGGTCGCGCCGAGCCGTCGTACGACATGGCGGGCGAGGGCACCGAGGGCGGTCTGGACGTCGTCCACGACGATCGCGGGCACGCCGACGGGGCGCGACGCCAGTACGGCGACCGCGCCCTGTGCGACGACCTGGGCGGCGAAGTCGTGGCCGTCCACGCGCTCGCCCACGAAGGCGGCGAACAGGCTGCCCGGCCCCGCCTCGCGGGAGTCCCGGACGACCTCCCCGGTGACCTGGACGGACGGATCCGGTATGTCGTGTGTCTGCCCGCCGACGACTTCTGCGATCTCGGCGAGAGAGAGGGCGATCACAAGTTCATCCCCTGGGTCTTCTGGATTTTCATCCCTGGGTTTTCTGGATGGCTTCGCGAAGCACCTGGCGGTCGTCGAAGGGACGGACCACACCGGCGATGTCCTGGCCCTGCTCATGGCCCTTGCCCGCGACCAGCACGGTGTCGCCGGGGTGCGCGCGGGCGACGGCGGCGGCGATCGCGGCGGCCCGGTCCTCGAAGAGGAGCACCTCGCCGCGCTCGTGGGCGGGGACGGAGGCCGCGCCTTCGAGCATGGTCGCGAGGATGGCGAGGGGGTCCTCGGAGCGGGGGTTGTCGGAGGTCAGTACGGCCGTGTCGGCGAGCCGGGCCGCGGCGGCGCCCATCGGGGCGCGCTTGGTCCGGTCGCGGTCGCCGCCGCAGCCGAGGACGATGTGCAGCCGGCCCTTGGTGACCTTGCGCAGGGCCTTGAGGACCGACTCGACGGCGTCCGTCTTGTGGGCGTAGTCGACGACCGCGAGGTAGGGCTGACCGGCGTCGACGCGCTCCAGACGGCCCGGCACGCCCGGGACGGCGGCGACACCGTCGGCGGCGGTCTGCGGGTCGAGGCCGGCCGCGGCGAGGGCGACGATCGCGGCCAGGGTGTTGGCCACGTTGAAGGGGCCCGGCAGCGGCGACTTGGCGGCGATCCGGACGCCCTCGGGCCCGACCACGGTGAACGTCGAGTCCATGGGGCCGATGTGCACGTCGGCGGCGCGCCAGTCGGCGTCCGGGTGGCCCTCGGCGGAGTAGGTGACGACCGGGACGGAGGCCTCCCGGGCGAGCCTGCGGCCGTACTCGTCGTCGAGGTTGACCACTCCCCGTTTGCTGCGTTCCGGGGTGAACAGCTGCGCCTTGGCCCGGTAGTAGTCCTCCATGTCGGAGTGGAACTCCATGTGTTCCGGGCTGAGGTTGCTGAAGACGGCGATGTCGAAGACGCAGCCGTCGACCCGGCCGAGGACCAGGGCGTGGCTGGAGACCTCCATGGCGACCGCCTCGACGCCGCGTTCGCGCATGACGGCGAACAGGGCCTGCAGGTCGGTGGCTTCGGGGGTGGTGCGCTCGGACTTGATGCGCTCGTCGCCGACGCGCATCTCGACCGTGCCGATGAGTCCGGTGGCACGGGTCGACTTCAGGCCACCCTCGACCAGGTAGGCCGTGGTGGTCTTGCCCGAGGTGCCGGTGATGCCGATCTGGAGCAGGTCGCCGCCCGGGCGGCCGTAGATGGTGGCCGCGAGTTCGCCCATCCGCGCGCGCGGGTCGTCGACGACCAGGACCGGCAGGCCGGTCGCGGCGGCGCGCCCGGCGCCCGCCGGGTCGGTCAGCACGGCGGCCGCGCCGAGGCCGGCGGCCTGGGTGACGAAGTCGGCGCCGTGCAGCCGGGCGCCCGGCAGGGCGGCGTACAGGTCGCCGGGCCGGACCGCGCGTGAGTCATGGGTGATGCCCGTGATCTCTGTGTTCTGCGCGGGTTCCGGCTCGGCGGCACCCAGCTGGTCGGCGAGCTCCGCGAGGGGTGTGGCGGAGACCTGAACCGGCCTGGGCGGCCCCGGATATGTCACGGAAGCGCCCTTCTGAGTGGTTTGGGACTGATCAGCGTGTGGCACGGCGGTGAGCGTACCGGGCGCACCCGCTCCGGAGCGAAGTGAGGGACGCCGGGCCCCGTGGTTCCCGGGATCGGGAGTGATCGTTGTCACGAGCTCGTTCCTGGTGGTCTGTGCGAAGCGCTGCGGCGCTGATCAGGGCTTGTAGTCGACGGGCAGGTTCGCCGCCTTGGCGCCGGTCGGCGGGATCTGGAGGGTCTTGAGGGCGAACTCCATCACCTGCTTGTAGATCGGGCCGCAGATCTGGCCGCCGAAGTAGCTGCCGGAGGTGGCGTTCTGGATGGCGCAGTAGACCGTGATGCGGGGGTTGTCCGCAGGCGCGAAGCCGGCGAACGACGAGGTGTAGCCGCGGTACCTGCCGGTGGCCGGATCCACTCGGTTGGCGGTGCCGGTCTTGCCGGCCACGTTGTAGCCGGGGATGCGCGCCTTGGCGCCGGTGCCCTGCTCGTCGTCCACGACGGACTCCAGCATCTCCGCAAGGGTCTTGGCGGTCTTCTCGCTGATCACGCGGGTCTTCTTGGGCTGTGCGGTCGCGGTGAAGCGGCCGTCGGCGCCCTTGGTGCCGCGCACCAGGGTCGGCTCCACCCGGACTCCGCCGTTGGCGATCGTCGAGTAGACGGAGGCCGCCTGCATGGCGTTGATGGAGAAGCCCTGGCCGAAAGGAATCGTGTACTGCTGCGATGTCGACCACTGGCCCGGGGCGGCCAGGATGCCCTTGGTCTCGCCGGGGAAGCCGAGCCCCGAGTAGCTGCCGATGCCGAACTTGCGCAGATACGAGTAGAGGACCTGGTTGGCCTGTTCCTGGGTCTTGCCGAGCTGGCCGGCGGCGAGGATGGTGCCGATGTTGCTGGACTTGGCGAGCACGCCGTTGAGCGTGAGGTACCAGGTCGCGTGGTCGACGTCGTCCTTGAAGAGACGGTCGCCGCGGTGCAGCCGGTTGGGCACCACCACATGCGTGAGCGGGGTGGCGGCGTTCTCCTCCAGGACGGCCGCCATCGACATCACCTTGGCGGTGGAGCCGGGCTCGTAGGCGTCCTGGAGGGCCGCGTTGCCCAGGTCGGCGGCGTCGGCCGTCGACAGGTCGTTCGGGTCGAAGCCGGGCGAGTTGGCCATCGCCAGGATCTGCCCGGTCCTGGTGTCCTGGACGACCACGTAGCCGCGGTCGGCCTTGGACTTCTTGACCTGCTCGGTGATGGCGTTCTGCGCGGCCCACTGGATGTCGCGGTCGATGGTGAGCTCGACGTCGGATCCGGGCACGGCCGGGGTCTCCGTGGAGCCCGCGGTGGGCACCTCGCGGCCGCCGGACTGGGCATAGCGGATCTTGCCGTCCTTGCCGGTCAGCTGCTTGTCGAGCTTCTGCTCGATCCCGCCGCCGCCCTTGCCCTCGGCGTTGACCCAGCCCAGTATCCCGGCGGCCAGGTCGCCGTTCGGGTACACGCGCTGGCTGCTGGGGTCGGCGAAGACGCCGGCCAGCACGTTGACGGTGCTGCTGTCGGTCGCGGCCTTGGTGATGAGCGCGGCCTTCAGGTCCTTGATCTGCTTCCAGACCTGCGGGGTCTGCCGGGTGGCCAGCCGGACGTAGCGCAGGTCCTTGTTCTTCGGCCGCAGCAGCTTGACCAGGGTGGCCTGGTCCTTGCCGAGGATCGGGGCGAGCAGCGCGGCGGCCTGCTCGGGTCCGTCGGTCACCCTGAGCTGCTTGCTGGTGAACATCGTGGGGTCGGCGGTGATGTCGTACGCGTCCTCGCTGATGGCCAGCGCCACGCCGTTGCGGTCGGTGATCCCGCCGCGCTCGGCGGCCAGGGTGTGCACGACGTACCGGTTCAGCTCGGCCTTCGCGGCATACGCGCTGGCGTCGACGACCTGGACCTGGAGCAGCCGGCCGACGAAGACGAGCATCACCAGGGTCAGGGCGAGACCGACCATGCGCAGCCGGGGCCGGGGGCTGCCGAGCCGCAGGGGGGCCGCGGCCGGGGGGCGCGCGGTGCCCGGGCGGCGGACCGGGCGGGCACCGGGGCCGGGACCGCGCCGGACGGCGCCCCTCGGGTCCCGGGGGCGGGGCGGCTTGGCGGGGCCGGGCACGCGGCGGCGCGGCGGTGGCCTTTCTCCAGAGGTGTCTGGCACTTCCGTCACCTGCCGGGGGTCGTGGTCGGGGTCGTCACGGGCGTGAGGGCCGGCGTCGGGGCCAGGGTCGGGGCCGGGGTCGGGGTTGTCACCGCCACGGGGGTGGTGGGTGTCGGGGTCTGCTGCCCGGGGACGGTGGGCGTCGGAGTCTGCACCGGGACGGTTGCCGAGGAGGCGCCGAGGACCTCGGGGGCGAGCTGCGCGCTGGTCCCCCGGAGGGCCGCGGGGCTGGGGACGCCCTTCACGGTGCCGTCGGGGTCGAGGAAGGCCGGGTCGCCGCCGGGCACCATGCCGAGCTCGCGGGCCCGGCGCTGCAGGGCGTCGGGGGCGGAGTACGCGTCGATGTCCCGCTGCAGGGCCTGCTCCTCGTCGGTGAGGTTCTTGGTCTGCTTCTGCAGGTCGTCGAGTCTGAACGAGCCCTCGCTGAGGGCCGAGTTCAGCACCAGCAGGCCGATCAGGCCGCCGCCGAGGAGCAGGACGACGAGCAGGACGAACGGGGTACGGGCGGCCTGGTTGGCGCGGCCGGGCGGAAAGAGCCGGGCGAGCCGGGCGGCCCGCCCCTTGAGCTCGGGTTTCCTACTCACGTGTCCTCCGGTGGGTCCGGGGACCCCGCGTGCTCACGCCGCTCATTCAATGGACTCCCTGATCCGCTGGGCTCCCCGAAGACGCGCGGGCGCGGCCCGGCGGTTCTCGGCGACCTCTTCCTCGGTGGGAAGTTCGGCACCGCGCGTGAGCAGCTTGAGCCGGGGCTGGTACTGCTCGGGCACGACCGGCAGCCCGGGCGGCGCGGTGGACGCGGCGCCGGCCGCGAACACCTGCTTCACCAGGCGGTCTTCGAGCGAGTGGTACGACAGTACGGCGATGCGTCCGCCGACCGCGAGGGCCTGCACGGCGGCCGGGATCGCCCTTTCCAGGACCGACAGTTCGCCGTTGACCTCGATGCGCAGCGCCTGGAAGGTGCGCTTGGCCGGGTTGCCGCCGGTGCGCTTGGCGGCCTGCGGAAGCGCGTCCCGGATCAGCTCGACGAGCCGGGCGCTGTTGCTGAACGGCTCCTTCTCGCGCTCCCGCACGATCGCCGAGACGATCCGCTTGGCCTGCTTCTCCTCGCCGTACTGGAACAGGATGCGGACGAGATCACCGGCCGGGTAGGTGTTGAGGACCTCGGCGGCGCTGATGCCGGTGGACTGGTCCATGCGCATGTCCAGGGGCGCGTCCTGGGCGTAGGCGAAGCCGCGGCCGGCCTCGTCGAGCTGCATGGAGGAGACCCCGAGGTCGAACAGCACGCCCTGCACGCGCGCGATGCCGAGGCGTTCGAGTACGTCGGGGAGTTCGTCGTAGACGGCATGGACCAGGGTGGCGCGCCCGCCGAAGGGGGCGAGCCGCTCGCCGGACAGGCGCAGGGCCTCCTTGTCGCGGTCCAGGGCGACCAGACGGGCCTCGGGGAAGCGGGTCAGCAGTGCCTCGCTGTGGCCGCCGAGGCCGAGGGTGCAGTCGACGACCACGCTTCCCGGCCGCTCCAGGGCGGGTGCCAGCAGATCCAGGCACCGCTGGAGCATCACCGGGACGTGTCGACTCTCGCTCAAGGGGGCCTCTCAGTTCCGGCACGGGGGACGCACCGCCGGGTCCCCGCCCGCTCGGTACGCGCGCCGCGCACGTGGGGAGACGGACCGGGCGCGATGCCGGGGTCTCCAGGGGATTTCACCAGCGGGGAGAGCCTCGCCTCCCGCTTCGCGTCACTTTAGTCCACCGTGTCGCCCGGTCAATCAACCGGCCTGCGCGTCGCGTACGGCGTAGCGGCGGGAGACGCAATTGGATGGGAATCATCCTCACGGCCCTGGTTTGCCGTCCGTGTGGGTTACCTCACAACAAGCCACGATGACGTTCTTTGTCCCCTCTCACAGGAGGCCCTGACCGGCCGTGACCAGTAACGTCGTGACTATGACGACTTCCGCAGCAGCTCCCACTGGATCCGAAGGCGCCATATCCGACGGCGGCACCGTGACGGACCGCCTGGTCGACGCCAACCGGACCTACGCCGACGCCTTCACCGACCCCGGCATGGACGCCCGGCCCGTGCTGCACGTGGCCGTGGTGGCCTGCATGGACGCCCGCCTCGACCTGCACGCCGCGCTCGGCCTGGAGCTCGGCGACTGCCACACCATCCGCAACGCCGGCGGTGTGGTCACCGACGACGTGATCCGCTCCCTCACCATCAGCCAGCGCAAGCTCGGCACCCGCAGCATCGTCCTCATCCACCACACCGGCTGCGGCCTGGAGGCCCTCACCGAGGACTTCCGCACCGAGCTGGAGATGGAGGTCGGCCAGCGCCCGGCCTGGGCGGTGGAGTCGTTCCGGGACGTCGACCAGGACGTACGGCAGTCCATGCAGCGGGTGCGCACCTCGCCGTTCCTGCTCCACACCGACGACGTACGCGGCTTCGTCTTCGACGTCCGCAGCGGCCTGCTGCGCGAGGTCGACCCGGTCTGATCCCCCTCCCCGGCGAACCGCCCACCCCGAAAACCGCCGCCGCACCCTGTCAGGACCCTGTCGAAGAGACGGTCGAAAGCCCGTAAGACCGACATAGTGCGGGCAGTTGTCCACAGGCGAGTGACACGAATCGGTAACGGCAGCAAGAATGCGGTGTGGGACGTCGCGCGGAACCATTCACGCGTGGTGTCCGTGATTCGGGGTGGGCCGGTTATGCGAGACGAAGCGCCGGCCCGGGCAATAACGGGCCGAGGAGGGCCGGGTGACGACCTATGACGATCGAGCGAGCCTCACTGATCTGACCGCCACTGTGGAGCGGGTCCGCAGTTCGGTGGAGGGTGTGATCGAGGGCAAGCCCGAGGTCGTACGGCTTTCGCTGACCGTGCTGCTCGCCGAGGGACATCTTCTGATCGAGGACGTCCCGGGCGTGGGCAAGACGATGCTGGCGAAGGCGCTGGCGAAGTCCATCGACTGCAGTGTGCGACGCATCCAGTTCACACCGGACCTGCTGCCGTCGGACATCACCGGCGTGTCCATCTGGGACCAGCAGCGCCGGGACTTCGAGTTCAAACCGGGCGCCATCTTCGCCCAGATCGTGATCGGCGACGAGATCAACCGCGCCTCGCCCAAGACCCAGTCGGCGCTGCTGGAGTCGATGGAGGAGCGCCAGGTCACCATCGACGGGCAGACCTACGCACTGCCCAGCCCGTTCATGGTGGTGGCCACCCAGAACCCGGTCGAGATGGAGGGCACCTACCCGCTGCCCGAGGCCCAGCGCGACCGCTTCATGGCCCGGGTCTCGGTCGGCTACCCCAGCGTGGAGGCCGAGTTGCAGATGCTCGACATCCACGGCTCGGTCAACCCCCTGGACGACCTCCAACCGGTGGCACACGCGCACGACATCGTGAAACTGGTCGAGGCCGTGCGGGGCGTCCATGTCGCCGAGACCGTCCGGCGGTACGCGGTGGACCTGGTGTCCGCCACCCGCACCCACCCCGACCTCAGACTCGGCGCCTCCCCGCGCGCGACGCTGCACCTGCTGCGCGCGGCGAAGGCGTCCGCCGCCCTGAGCGGCCGGGAGTACGCGCTGCCGGACGACGTGCAGGCGCTCGCCGTGGCCGTCCTGGCCCACCGGCTGCTGCCCACCGCCCAGGCCCAGCTCAACCGGCGCACCTCGGAGCAGGTCGTCCAGGAGATCCTGCAGCGCGTCCCGGTGCCCGCGGCTCCCCAGCAGCAGTCCGGCTTCGGCGGTCTGGGCCGCGGCGTGCCGGCCTATCCCCAGCAGCCCCCGCGGAGTCGGTGATGGGCGCCCCGGCGGAGGCCGACCGCGAGGAGTCGGGGGGCGTCCGCACGGCCCTGGCCGGGCTGACCACCCGTGGCCGCTCCTTCCTGGCGGCCGGCATCGCGGCGGTGATCTGCGCGTACGTCCTCGGCCAGGCCGATCTGCGCCGGGTCGGGCTGCTGCTCGCCGTGCTGCCGCTGATCTGCACGACCGTGCTCTACCGCACCCGCTACCGGGTGTCCGGCAGCCGCCGGCTCTCCCCGTCGCGGGTGCCGGCCGGCTCGGAGGCCCGGGTCCATCTGCGGATGGACAACGTGTCGCGGCTGCCCACCGGTCTGCTGATGCTCCAGGACCGGGTGCCGTACGTCCTCGGCCCGCGCCCCCGTTTCGTCCTGGACCGGGTGGAGCCGGGCGGCCGCCGCGAGGTGTCCTACCGGGTCCGTTCGGACCTGCGCGGCCGCTATCCGCTGGGCCCGCTCCAGCTGCGCCTGACCGACCCGTTCGGGATGTGCGAACTGACCCGCTCCTTCTCGACGTTCGACACCCTGACCGTCATCCCGAAGGTGGAGCCGCTGCCGCCGATCCGGCTCAGCGGCGAGGCGAAGGGCTACGGCGACGGGCGGCAGCGCTCGCTCGCCCTGGCCGGCGAGGACGACGTGATCCCGCGCGGCTACCGCTACGGCGACGACCTGCGCCGGGTGCACTGGCGCTCCACCGCCCGCTACGGCGAGTTGATGGTGCGCCGCGAGGAGCAACCGCAGCGCGCCCGCTGCACGGTGCTCCTCGACACCCGGGGCGGGGCCTACGAGGGCGCGGGCCCCGACTCGGCGTTCGAGTGGGCGGTCTCCGGCACCGCCTCGGTCCTGGTCCACATGCTTGAACGCGGCTTCTCGGTGCGGCTGTTGACCGACACCGGCAGCTCGGTGCCGGGCGAGGGCGCCGACGGTTTCGCGGGCTCCGGCCAGGAGTCGGCGGACGCGGCCGGGCTGATGATGGACACCCTGGCCGTGATCGACCACTCGGACGGCACGGGCCTGTCCCGGGCGTACGACCTGCTGCGCGGCGGGAACGAGGGACTGCTGGTGGCCTTCTTCGGCGATCTCGACGAGGAACAGGCGGCGGTGGCCGCGAAGATGCGCCAGCGCAGCGGCGGTGCCGTCGCGTTCGTGCTGGACCCGGACACCTGGGTGCGGGAACCCACCGACGTGCCCGCGCCCGGCAACGCACACGAGGAGCGGCTGCGGATGCTGCGCGAGTCCGGCTGGACGGCCGTCGGCGTGCCGCGCGGCGCCTCGCTGACGGAACTGTGGCGGCAGGCCGACCGGGAGCGCCTCTCGGTCGCCGCGGCGAGCGGGGAGACACGGTGATGAGCGGACGGGCCCGGCTGGCCCTGACCGCGGCCGCGGCGACGCTGATGGCGTCCTGCGCCTTGCTTCCCCTGGTCTCCCCGATGACCTGGCTGTTCCAGGCGGCCCTGCTGGTGGCGGTCCAGACGGGCGTGGGCATGGCCGCCCGGCGGGTGCCGCTGGCCCGGCCGCTGACCGTGGCCGCGCAGGCCCTGGTCACGTTGCTGATGCTGACCCTGGTCTTCGCCCGGGGGCATGCGATCGCCGGGCTGATCCCGGGACCGGAGACCTTCCGGTACCTGGCCGACCTGCTCCAGCAGGGCTCACAGGACGTCAGCCGGTATGCGATACCCGCGCCGCTGACCGACGGCATCCGGCTGATGGTGATCGGCGGGGTGCTGGTCATCGGGCTGATCGTGGACACCCTCGCGGTGACCTTCCGCAGCGCGGCCCCGGCCGGGCTGCCGCTGCTCGCGCTGTACTCGGTGGCGGCGGGTCTGTCCGACGGGGCGGCCGACTGGCTGTGGTTCCTGGTGGCGGCGGCCGGCTATCTGATGCTGCTGCTCGCCGAGGGCCGGGACCGGCTCTCGCAGTGGGGCCGGGTGTTCGGCGGGGTCTCGCGGGCCCAGGGCGGCCCGGAGAACGGTGCGGTGGCGCCGGTGCGCACGGGACGCCGAATCGGTGTCGCGGTGCTCGGCGTGGCCCTGTTCGTGCCGCTGGCGATGCCCTCGATCCAGGGCGGCCTGCTGGACGGCACCGGGACCGGTGTCGGCGTGGGCGACGGGAACGGCGGCACGATCTCCGCGGTCAACCCGCTGGTGTCGCTGCGGGACAGCCTCAACGTGGACGAGGACCGCCAGGTGCTGTCCGTGCGGACCACCACCGACGACGTCTCCGACCTGTATCTGCGGATCGTCTCCCTGGACGACTTCGACGGCACCACCTGGAAGCCGGCCCAGCGGCACATCACGGGCGTGCCCAGCACGTTCCCGACCCCGGCGGGCCTGGGCGGGGACATCAAGCGGACGACGGTGAAGACGACGATCTCGGCCGCCGACTGGTACGCCCAGGACTGGCTGCCGATGCCGTACCCGCCGAGCGGGGTGAGGATCGCCGGCACCTGGCGCTACGAGCCGGTCGGGATGACCCTGGTCGGCGACCACGGGCAGAACACGCGCGGTGAGACCTACCAGGTCACCAGCCTGAACGTGCAGCCGACGCCGGAGCAGCTGGCCTCGGCGCCGGAGCCGTCGGCGGCGATGAGGAAGGAGTACACCAAGGTCCCCTCCTCGCTGCCGTCGGTGGTCGCGAAGACGGCCAAGGAGATCACCGCGGGCTCGACCAGCCACTACGAGGAGGCGGTCAAGCTCCAGGACTACTTCGCCGTGACCGGCGGCTTCCAGTACGACACCCAGGTGGAGGTCGGCCGGGGCGAGGGCGCGATCGCGAACTTCCTGAAGCAGAAGCGCGGCTTCTGTGTGCACTTCTCCTTCGCGATGGCGGCGATGGCCCGCACGCTGGGCATCCCGGCCCGGGTCGCGGTGGGCTTCGCCCCCGGCACCCCGCAGGCCGACGGCTCGGTGTCGGTGGGGCTGAAGGACGCCCACGCCTGGCCGGAGCTGTACTTCGAGGGCGTGGGCTGGACCCGTTTCGAGCCGACGCCGACCCGGGGGACGACGCCGTCGTACACCGTGTCGGACACCCCGGGCTCGTCCGTGCCGGACGAGGTCCTGCCCTCCAAGGGCGCCTCGGCGGCGCCGTCGGCCTCGCCCTCCGAGAGCGAGAGCTGCACGGCCCGGCTGCGCAAGCTGGACGCCTGCGCGAGCCCGTCCGCGGCGGGCGCGGTGCAGCGGGGCGACGGCGGGCCGCCGTGGTGGCAGCTGGCCCTGTGGGCGCTCGCGGTACTTGCCGTGCCGGCGGTACCGCTGTCGCCGCTGCTGTACCGGCGGCGGCTGCGGGCCCGCCGACTGGGGGCGTACGACCGTACCCCCGAGGGAGTGGCCGCGCACACGCTGGCGGTCTGGCAGGAACTGATCGACACCGCCTGGGACTTCGGCATCCTGCCGGACGACTCGCAGACCCCGCGCGGTGCGGCCGCCCGGCTCGTGCGGCTAGGCCGTCTCGACCCGGTCGCCGGGGCCTCGGTGCACCGGGTGGCGGACGCGGTGGAACAGGTGCTGTACGCGCCGCAGCCACGGCTGACGGCGGGGCTCGCGGACGACGTCCGCCGGGTGACGGCCGCGATCAACGGCACGGTCGGCGTCCCCACACGGCTCAGGGCGCTGTTCGCTCCGCGGTCGACCGTGCGCGTGGTGTGGGCGGCGTCGGCCGGCTGGGCACGGCTGCGGGAACGGGCCGCGGCGGCCCGGCCGACCCTGCGGAAGCCGTCGGGTCAGCAGGGCTGACGGGGGCGCGGGGCTGTATCGATGTGCGGCTCCGCCGCGTGGGCGCGGCCGGCCCCCACCGGCCCGCAGTGCCCCGCGGCCCCAGCAAGGTCCGGCAACGCCTGAGGGGTGACCGTCCAGTGACGGTCACCCCTCAGTCATGCTCTGTTCGGCGAAGCCTCTAGTGGCCCTGCTCGTCGCGTCGGCGCTGCCAGCGCTCTTCGATGCGGTCCATCATGGAGCGCTTCGGCCGGCTCTGACGGCGCGCCTGCGGCCCTCCCGCGGGCTGCTCGCCGGGCTTGGGAGCCTTGCGCCAGCCGGTGACGGCGAGTACCGCGCAGCCCAGCATGACGAGGAAACCCACCACGCTGACCCAGATCTGCTGCGCGACCATTCCGGCCATGAGGAGCGCGATACCCACGAGGAAGCCGGCGACCGCCTGGTAGACCCGTCGCCGGGTGTACGTCCGCAGGCCGTTTCCCTCAAGCGCTGTCGCGAACTTGGGGTCTTCGGCGTACAGCGCTCGCTCCATCTGCTCAAGCATTCGCTGCTCGTGCTCCGAGAGCGGCACGGCGTCCTCCTCATCGTGCAGTCGCCGGGGCGACCCGGGGGGTCCCTTCAGGATAGGCAGGGAATCGCCCCCGTGAAACCCGCCCCTCTAGGCCAATTGGCCAACCGGAACCCGCCATGACTGTCCCGGCTCGCTGAGGCTTCCATTCCCCAGTGGCCGACCCGTCATGCCGGGCGGTCTCCCTCGATCATACGGCGCAAACCCCTCGATCGGGGGGCCTGTGGCGTACTCCATCCGCTGCCGAGCCCCTGATCAGCGGCTCGGCACAGCAGACCCTCAGACCTCCGCCGCACCCGGTGTCTCGCCGAGCACATGGAGCTGGGTGGCGACGGCGTGGAAGGCCGGGAGCTCGGCCGCGGCGGCCTCCAGCTTGAGCAGGGCGTCGAGGGCGCCGGGCTCGGTGTCCACCAGGACGCCGGGGACCAGGTCGGCGAAGACCCGTACGCCGTGCACGGCGGCGACGGCGAGGCCCGCGCCCTCGACCAGGCCGGTGAGCTGCTCGGCGGTGAAGCGGCGTGGCATGGGGTCGCCGCTGCCCCAGCGGCCGTCGGGGTCCTCGAGGGCCTGCTTGGCCTCCTTGAAGTGCCCGGCGAGGGCCCGGGAGACCACGGCCCCGCCGAGCCCGGCGGCGAGCAGGCTGAGGACGCCCTCGGCGCGCAGCGCGGCCACCGTGTTGGCCACGCCCTCGGCCGGGTCGTCGACGTACTCCAGGACGCCGTGGCACAGCACCACGTCGTGGCCGCCGCGCTCGACCACGTCGAACAGGCCGTGCACGTCGCCCTGGACGCCCTTGACCCGGTCGGCGACGCCGGCCTCGGCGGCCCGGCGCTCCAGCGCGAACAGCGCGTTGGGGCTGGGGTCGACGACCGTGACACGGTGGCCGAGGCGGGCGAGGGGGACGGCGAAGTTGCCGCTGCCGCCGCCGGTGTCGAGGACGTCCAGCACGTCCCGGCCGGTGGCCTTGACCCGGCGGTCGAGGGCGTCCTGGAGGACCTCCCAGACCACGGCGGTACGGAGAGAGGCGCGGGGTCGAGTGGGGTCCGGCACGGCAGTTGACTCCTCGGCGCGGCACCGCCTGTTGCCCGGCGGCGCGAACTCGGTGCCTCCCCGGCCCGGGTGCGGGAGGAAGGAAGGCTTCAGGCGCTCTCCACCCTATTGCCTCCGCTGCCTCGCCTGGTCATCCCACGTGCCGGATCTCCCCTGCCGGTCATCCCGCGTCGGGCAGCCCTCTCCCCGGGTCGGCGTCGGGCCGTCCGCCGTCCCCGGTGTCCTGCCGGCGCGGCTGCGGCAGGACCGGCTGGAGGACGAGCATCCGCTCGACGATGCGGAGGAACATCGCCACGTCGCGTATCAGGTCGTCGGCGTCCCGGCGGCCGGCCGCGCCCTGGATGCCCGCCTCGGCGCGGGCCCGGCGGCCGGCGCC
Organism: Streptomyces sp. NPDC048277; assembly: GCF_040652235.1. Taxonomy (NCBI): domain Bacteria; kingdom Bacillati; phylum Actinomycetota; class Actinomycetes; order Kitasatosporales; family Streptomycetaceae; genus Streptomyces; species Streptomyces sp. NPDC048277. The sequence continues at coordinate 266,738 of NZ_JBEZLQ010000002.1, read as the reverse complement.
GGAGGCGAACAGGGCGCTCCACTCGGTGAGCTCGGGCGCGACCTCGGGGAGCACCTCCCAGGCGCTGCGGATGCGCGCCCTGCGCCGTGGCGAGGTCTCGGGGCGGGCGCGGGCGGCGAGCACGGCGGCGGCGGTGCGCAGGGCGGCCAGATGGGCCGTCGCATAGCGCTCGTTCGGAGTGACGAGCAGCTCGGCCTCGTCGAGGGCGGCACGGGCCTGGGTGAGCAGGTCGAGGGCGGCGGGCGGGGCCGTGGCCCGGCGGAGCACGGGGTGCACATCGCCCGCCGGGCCGGTCAGTGAGGGGGCAGGGCCGGTGGCGCGGCGCCGGTGGGCGGCGGCCGCTGACGAGTTGGCCATGACGAACCTCCTGTCGTCTGGGTGACGGCTCCCTCACACGGGGTGCCGTATGTGCCCATCGTGAGGTATGGCACTGACAATCCGTTCTGACCTGGGCTTTTGCTTCGATCGTAGGTTCGGGCTAGTTTTTGCACTGACCAGTCAGTTCAAAAACGGGTGGACGTGGAAGAGGGGGACCAGTGCACGGCGTACCTGTCACAGCCGAGCGCCTAGGGCTCAAGGGCCCGCGCGGCTGGGCGTTCCGGGGGATCTCCCTGGACGCCGGGCCGGGCGCGCTGATCGCGGTGGAGGGACCGTCCGGCTCCGGCCGTACGTGTCTGCTGCTCGCGCTCACCGGCCGGATGAAGGCCACCGAGGGCACCGCGACCGTCGGCGCGGCCCGGCTGCCCAAGCAGTTGGCGGCCGTGCGCCGGATCAGCGCGGTGGCCAACGTCGCCGGGGTCACCGACCTCGAACCCGCCCTCACCGTCGGCGAGCACCTGCGCGAACGCGCCCTGCTGCAGCGGCGGTTCGGCGACAGCCTGCGCGACCTGCTGCGGCCGCGTACGGAACGGGCCGCACGCGCGGGGCAGCGGGTCGGCGACGCCCTGGCGGCCGCCGGGCTCGACCTGGAGTCGCTGCCGAAGGGCGCCCGGACCGCCGTACGGGATCTGGAGCGGATCGAGGCGCTGCGGCTGTCCGTGGCGCTGGCCATGGTGGGGCGGCCCCGGCTGCTGGCCGTGGACGACGCGGACCTGAAGCTGTCACAGGCCGAACGGGCCGAGGTCCGGGCGCTGTTGGCGTCGATCGCCGAGGCCGGGACGACGGTGGTGGCGGTGTGCGGGGAGGCGATGGAGGCGGCCGTCGTCATACGCACCGGCAACGCGGAGGCCGCAGAGCCGTCGGAGAGGGAGGAGGCCGGTGATGCGCTCACCGCGACTGGCCGCGCTTGAGCTCAGGCGCTTCGGACGGGGGAAGCTGCCGCGCGCGGCCCTGGTGGCCCTGCTGGTGCTGCCGCTGCTGTACGGCGCGCTGTACCTGTGGTCGTTCTGGGACCCCTACGGCCGGCTGGACCGCATCCCGGTGGCGCTCGTGAACGACGACAAGGGCGCGACCGCGAACGGCAGGAAGATCGCCGCCGGCGACGACATCGTCAGCGGGCTGCGCGACAGCGACACCTTCGACTGGCACGAGGTGAGCGCCGCCGAGGCACGGCAGGGCGTCGAGAACGGCACCTATTACCTGTCGCTGACCATGCCCGCCGACTTCAGTGAGCGCATCGCGTCCAGCGCGGGCGCCTCCCCGGAGACCGGCGCGCTCCAGGTGCGTACGAACGACGCGAACAACTACATCGTCGGGCAGATCTCCCGCACGGTCTTCAACGAGGTGCGCTCGGCCGCGTCCACCAAGGCGTCCCGGTCCTTCCTGGACCGGATCTTCATCTCGTTCTCCGGCATCCACGGGCAGACCGTGAAGGCCGCCGAGGGCGCCGACACGCTCACCGGTGGCATCGGGAAGGCCGAGAGGGGCTCCAAGGACCTCGCGGACGGACTGAAGGACGCCAAGACCGGCAGCGGGAAGCTCGCCAAGGGCATCACGAAGCTGGACGCGGGCGCCGGGCGGCTGGAGGACGGTTCACGGCAGGTCGCGGACGGCACCCAGGCCCTCGCGGACCGGGTCGACGGGGTCTACGACAAGGTCGGCCCCTATCTGGCGAAGAACGAGAAGACCATCGGCGACACCGCCCGACTGGTCGCCGACTCCGCGCGGACCGTGCGCGACAACCTGGGTGTCCTGGTGAAGACGGCCCCGGCGGCGGCGAAGACCGCGCACGCGGCCGCCGGCACGCTGGACGAGGTCTACGCGGCGCGCTGCTCGGCGAACCTGCTGGCCGACCCGGTCTGCCCCGACCTGAAGAAGGCCAGGGACGCGGCCGACGACGTGGCCTCGGTCGCCGACGACCTGAACACGCTGATCGCCGACCAGAACGGCGACCTGAAGACGCTCGACGGCAACCTCGGCACGCTCCAGACGCAGGCCCAGGCCCTCGCCGACCGCGCCCCGCACCTCTCCGAGGACGTCGCCGACGCCGTCAAGAAGATCGACGAGCTGAACGACGGCGCGGCCGAGGTCGCCGCGGGTGCGAAGAAGCTGCACACCGGCCTCGGCACGGCCACCACCGGCGCGACCGGCCTCGACACGGGCCTGGGCAAGCTCAAGACCGGCGCCTACGACCTCAACGGCGGGATGTACAAGCTGGTCGACGGTTCCGGAAAGCTCGCCGGCGGTCTGCACGACGGCGCGGCGAAGATCCCCGACTACGACAAGCAGGACCGCGAGCAGCGCACCGGGGTGATGGCGGACCCGGTCCAGCTCGCCTCGCAGGATCTGCACAAGGCGCCCAACTACGGCACCGGCTTCGCCCCGTACTTCATCCCGTTGTCCCTGTGGGTCGGCGCGATGGTCGCCTACATGCTGATCCAGCCGCTCAACCGGCGTGCTCTGGCGGCCGGTTCGGCGGCCTGGCGGATCGCGCTGGCGGGCTGGCTGCCGGTGGTCGCGGTCGGGGTGCTGCAGACGGCCGCGCTGATGGCCGTACTGCACTGGGCGATCGGGCTGCAGATGGTCCGCGCGGCCGGGACGGTCGGGTTCCTGTTCCTGGTGGCGGCCTGCTTCGCGGCGATCGTGCAGTGGCTGAACGCGCGCTTCGGGGCGGCCGGGCGGATCCTCGTCCTCGCCCTGCTGATGCTCCAGCTGACCTCGGCGGGCGGCACGTATCCCGTGCAGACCAGCCCGGGCTTCTTCAACGCGATCCACCCGTTCCTGCCGATGAGCTACGTCGTGGCGGCCCTGCGGCGGCTGATCACGGGCGGCGGCCTGGGGCCGGTGTGGCAGGCGTGCGGCGTCCTGGTGGCGTTCACGGCGGGTGCCCTGGCGCTCACCGCGCTGTCGGCCCGGCGCCGCCAGGTGTGGACACTGGACCGGCTGCATCCTGAACTGAGCCTGTGAGGACGTTCATGACCTCCCCTTCCGTGCCCGCGGGGGCCGCCGTTCCTGTGAGAATCAGGACCATGGAAAGCAGCAGCACCACGGGCGGCAGCACACGCCGTGAGGCCACCCGGCAGAAGCTCTACGAGGCCGCCGTCACACTCATCGCCGAGCAGGGCTTCTCCGCCACCACGGTGGACGAGATCGCCGAACGGGCCGGGGTCGCGAAGGGCACGGTCTACTACAACTTCGCGAGCAAGTCGGTCCTCTTCGAGGAGCTGCTGCGGCACGGCGTGGGCCTCCTCACCGCCTCCCTGCGGGAGGCCGCCGAGCGGACCGCGCGGGAGGGCGGCAGCCGGGTCGACGCCCTGGACGCGATGGTCCGCGCGGGCCTCGTCTTCATCGACCGCTACCCGGCCTTCACCCAGCTCTACGTGGCCGAGCTGTGGCGCACCAACCGGGCCTGGCAGTCCACCCTGATGGTGGTCAGGCAGCAGGCCGTCGCGGTCGTCGAGGGCGTGCTGCGCGAGGGCGTGGAGAACGGCGAGTTCAGCGACGACATCGATGTCCAGCTGACGGCGGCCGCCCTGGTCGGGATGGTGCTGGTGGCGGCCCTGGACTGGAAGTCCTTCCAGCCGGAGCGCTCCCTGGACGACGTCCACGCGGCGCTGTCCCGGCTGCTGCAGGGGCGGGTGAGCGGGAAGGGCTGAACCGGATGTGCGAAGGCGCCGGCCCTCCGGTGGCCGCGTCCCCCGCGGGCCACCGTCGGACCGGCGCCTTCCGTGCACCCCCGTACTTCCCCGTTCCCCCGTGCTCCCCCGGTTTCCCGTTGTTCCCCCGGGTCCCCTCTCCCCCGTGTCTCGCTTCCGCCGACGCGAATCGGCGGAAGGAGCGGTCAAGGGCGCCGGCGCCGTTCCGCCGCCCCGTGTCGGCGGTACCGGACCCCGCGCCCCTTTCCATGTCTCCACTCTCCCGTTCACGCAGGTCGGGGCCCATCCGCGCGCGTACTCAACTCGCTCCCTAGGTACCTGTACTCAGCCCTGCGCACGCGGGCCCAGGACGCCGGGTCGCCGACTGGCTACGATCGCGTCCGTGTCGGTACTCCCTTTGGTCTTCACCAGCGGCTGGGCCAGCGGAATCAACGCCTATGCGGTGGTGCTGCTGCTCGGCCTCTTCGGCGCGACGGGCCTGAGCCACGACGTCCCAGAGACGCTGCAGCGCCCCGAGGTGCTGATCATCGCGGGCGTGCTGTTCCTCTGCGAGGCGGTCGCCGACAAGATCCCCTACGTCGACTCGGTGTGGGACTCCGTGCACACGGTCGTCCGGCCGGTCGCGGGCGCCTGGGTCGGGGCGCTGCTCGCCGGGCACAGCGGCTCCCTGTCGGACGTGGCGGCCGGGCTGATCGGCGGTTCCACGGCCCTGGCCAGCCACACCGTCAAGGCCGGGACCCGGATGGCGATCAACACCTCGCCGGAGCCGTTCAGCAACATCGTGGTGAGCCTCGCCGAGGATCTCGGGGTCGCCGGGATCGTGACGTTCGCGGTGTTCCACCCGCTGCCGGCGGCGATCATCGCGGCGGTGCTGCTGGCCACCGGCCTGATCGTGCTGGTGTTCCTGGTCTCCCGGATCCGCCGGTTCTGGCGCCGCCGCGCCCAGCGCCGGGAGGAACGGCGGATGGCGGCGCAGGTGGGACGGCCACCGGGCTGACGGCCCGCCGGACCGGGTTGTCAGTGGCGGTCGATAAAGTCGCGGGCATGGGACGGATTGCGGTGATCGGCGCCGGGATGGGCGCCATGGCGGCGGCCGCCCGGCTGGCCGTCGCGGGCCACCGGGTGACGGTGTACGAGCGCACGGAGACGTACGGCGGCGGGGTGCGCCGCTTCGAGCGGGACGGGTTCGCCTTCGACACCGGCCCGGGGCTGCTGCCGCTGCCCGCCGTGTACCGCGACCTGTTCGTGAAGACCGGCAAGGAGCCGCTGGAGGACTGCGTCGAGCTGGTCCAGGTCGATCCGTCGGCCCGGCATGTCTTCGCGGACGGCACGGAGGTGTCGCTGCCGAACGCGTCCCGCGCGGGCGTCGTCGCCGCCCTCGACGAGGCCCTCGGGCCGGGCGCCGGGCAGCGCTGGAGCGACTTCCTGGTGCGGGCGCGCGAGGCCTGGGACCGCACCCGGCGCCCCCTCCTGGAGGAGCCGCTGTGGCCGAACTGGCAGGTGCTGGCCGAGCGCGAGCCGTACCCGTCGGTGCCGCACAAGAAGCTCCTGCGCACCCGCCGGGCGAGCACGCTCGCCGAGATCGGCGCGTGGGAGCTGCGCGACCCACGGCTGGCACAGCTGCTGGACGGCTACGCGCTCGCCTACGGCGTCGATCCCGGAACCGCCCCGGCGAGCGCGGCCGTGCTGCCCTACCTGGAGCACGCCTTCGGCACCTGGTACGTGCGGGGCGGCATACGGGAGTTGGCCCGCGCGGTGTACGAGCGGTGCCTGAAGCGGCGGGTCGAGTTCGTCTTCGACGCGGAGGTCGTACGGGTCCTGGAGAAGGACGGCCGGGCGGCGGGCGTGGAGTTGGCCGACGGCACGGTGGCGGAGGCGGACTTCGTCGTCGGCACGGGTCCGTGGCGACTGGGCGGCCTGGCCGGGGACAGGGAGCTGTACGGCACGCAGGACGTGCGCCCGCAGCCCGAGGGCCGTTACACAGGCCGAGTGGTCATGTGTCTGGCGCTGCGCGGTGCGCGGGAGCCGGGCGCGGCGCACCGCACGGTGGTGCACGCCGCCGACGCCGAGGATGATCTGTCCACGTTCGGGCACGGAGAGTTGCCCGAGCTGCCGACGGTCGTCGTGGACCGGCCGGACGACCCGGCCCTGCGTCCCGACGCGGAACACGAGTCCGTGGTGGTGACGGCGACGGTGCCGTCGGCGACCGAGTACGACTGGGCCGCGCCGGGAACCGCCGACGCGTTCGCGGACCGGATGGCGGCCGCCGCCGAGCGTGCCGTGCCGGGGCTGCGGGAGCGGCTGCTGTGGCGGGAGGTCCGCACGCCCCTGGACACCGAGCGGGAGACGGGCGCCATCGGCGGTGCGGTGCCGCCGCCGGCGCTGGCCGGGGCAGAAGGCGTGCTGCATCCGGCCAACACCACGGCAGTGCCGGGCCTGTTCACCGCGGGCGGCTGGTCACACCCCGGCGGCGGGCTCCCGCACGCGGGCATGTCGGGGGCGCTGGTGGCCGGGCTGATCGTGGAGGGACCGGAGTTCCGCGGCTCGCAGTGAGCGGGCAGCCGCGCCCGGCTCAGAAACGGTACTGCTGCTCGTCGTACCCGTTGCCCTGGTGACCCTGGCCCTGGCCCTGCTGCTGGGCGTCGCCCTGGTACGGGTACTGCTGCTCCTGCGGGAGCTCGCCGCCGTAGGTCTCGTCGGCGCGCTGCTGCGGGACCCAGACGCCGCCGGCCGGGGTCTCGGCGTAGCCGCCGGTGCCGTACTGCCCCTGGGCGTAGCCCTGCTGGTCGTACTGCTGGGTGCCGTACGACTGGTCGTACCCGGTGCCGCCGTAGGTCTGGTTGCCGATGTACGGGTCGGAGTAATTGGCGTACTGCTGCTGGCCGTTCGCGTCGTAGCCGTACTGCTGCTGGCCGTACCCGGAGTAGTCGTAGGCGTAGTTCTGGTCGGTGCCCTGGGCGGCGTACGACGGGTCCTGGCCGGCGGTCGCGTAGGCGGCCTGCTGGTCGCCGGTGGCGGCGTAGCCGGAGTCGCGGTAGACGCCGTAGGAGCCGGTGTCGTCGGGGATCGGCTGCGGTTCGTACACCGCGGTGGACTCGGCTTCGGTGGGTTCGCCAGCGCGCGCGGCCGGGGTGAAGACGTCGTCGCGGTCGTAGTCGTCGCCGCCGTAGACGGGGTTGCTGCCCGTGGCGTAGGCGGACTTCTGCTCGGCGTAGGCGGCGTCGGCCGCGTCCGGGTCGGTGGCCGCCAGGCCCGGGTCCTCGTCCGGCTCACCGCGACGGCGCTTGATCAGGCCGCCGCCTTCGTCGTCCGCACCGGGGCGCTTGACGGCCCAGCCGGCCTCGAAGCCGCGGCGGAACGACAGCGTGACGTAGGTCTGGCCGACCGCGAAGGCGATCGCGCCGATACCGATGACGATCACGGACGGAATCAGGACACCGAAGACGACCCCGAGGAAGCCGACGAAGGCGAGCAGCCGCCAGCGCAGCCGCGCCTTGTACTGCAGCAGTACCTCGCCGAGCAACCACAGCGCGACGATGCCGAACGCTACGTAGAGGACCGTCCAGCCCATGTACGCCCCTCTCCCAGTGACCGCTACGCAGTGTGTCGTACTCCGGTGCGGCCGGTCTAGGCCCGCGGGGGATGGTGCAGGCCCAGGTTTTCGTAGATTTCCAGCGTCGCCGTGGAGTTGTTGAGCGTGATGAAGTGCAGTCCGGGGACACCCTCGGCCAACAGCCGCGCGCAGAACTCCGTGGCGAATTCGATGCCAATGGAGCGTACCGCCGCCGGATCGTCTTTCGCTGTGAGGATCCGCTCTTTCAGGACGTCCGGGAAGACTGCGTTGCTGAGTTTGGGCAGCCGTTCCAGCATCTTCACACTGGTGACCGGAAGAATTTCCGGAATGACAGGGGTTTCACAGCCGGCCGCGGCGACCGAGTCGCGAAGGCGAAGGTACGACTCGGGCCGGAAGAACATCTGCGTGATGGCGTAGTCGGCGCCCGCACGGCATTTGTCGACGAAGTGCCGCACATCGGTGTCCCAGTCGCCGGAGCGCGGGTGCATCTCCGGGAACGCGGCGACGCCCACACAGAAGTCGCCCGACTCCTTGATGAGCCGGACCAGTTCGGCCGCGTAGGTCAGGCCCTGCGGGTGCGCCACCCAGTCGCCCATCGGGTCGCCGGGCGGGTCGCCGCGCACGGCCAGCATGTTGCGGATCCCGGCGTCCGCGTACTGGCCGATGATGTTCCGCAGCTCGGCCAGGGAGTGGTCGACCGCGGTGAGGTGGGCGACCGGGGTGAGCGTGGTGTCGGCGACGATCTGCTCGGTCTCCTTGACCGTGCCCGCGCGGGTGGAACCACCGGCGCCGTAGGTCACGGAGACGAAGTCGGGGGCGACCGCCTCGACCCGCCGGAGCGCGCTCCACAGGTTCCGCTCGCCCTTGGGGGTCTTCGGCGCCGAGAACTCGAACGAGTACGTGGTCTTGCCGGTGGCGAGCATGTCGCGCACGGTGCGTGCGCGATCAGTCCTGGTGGATGCGGTTCCTAGGGCCATACCCGCAGGTTAGCCAGGGGTGGACGGTCACCCAACCGCACTCGGGAAAATTGCCCGAATTGTCGACCTCATGTCCGGATACTGGACAAGTTTCCGGACAGTCGGCCTGAACAGAGCGGTGGACGGAGCGTCACGCCGACCGGAGCCGCTTCGCGAACTCGGCCGCCGCCGCGCCCGGGTCGTCGGCCGCGGTGAGCGCGCGGACCACGACCACCCTGCGGGCGCCCGCGTCCAGCACCTGGTCTAGGTTGCCGAGGTCGATACCGCCGATGGCGAACCAGGGGCGGTCGGTGCCGAGGGCGGCGGTGTACCGCACCAGGTCCAGGCCGGGGGCGGGGCGGCCGGGCTTGGTGGGGGTGGGCCAGCAGGGGCCGGTGCAGAAGTAGTCCACGCCGTCCTGGACGGCGGCCGCGGCGGCCTCGGACTCGGCGTGCGTGGAGCGGCCGATCAGGACGTCGGGGCCGAGGATCGCGCGGGCGGCGGGCACCGGGAGGTCGCCCTGGCCGAGGTGGAGCACGTCGGCGGCGGCCGCGTGGGCCACGTCCGCGCGGTCGTTGACCGCGAGCAGCTTGCCGTGCCGGGCGCAGGCGTCGGCGAACACGGCGAGGTGCTCCAGCTCCTCGGCGGCCTCCATGCCCTTGTCACGCAGCTGGACGATGTCGACACCGCCCGCCAGGACCTCGTCCAGGAACCCGGCGAGGTCGCCCTGCTCCCTGCGGGCGTCCGTGCACAGGTAGAGACGGGCGTCGGCCAGCTGGGCGCGGGCGGTGTCGGTCATCGGTGTCCCCCGTTGAGTCGGTACTGGCTGCCTCAGACGGCGAGCGCCTGGGCGCGGCGCTTCACCTCCGTGCCGCGATTCTCGCTCAGGGCCTGCGCGGGGGTGCCGGGCAGGGTCTCGTCGGGGGTGAAGAGCCACTCCACCATCTCTTCGTCGGTGAAGCCGTCGTCCCGCAGGAGCGTCAGGGTCCCGGACAGGCCCTTGACGACCTTGTCCCCGTCGATGAAGGCGGCGGGGACGTGCAGCGCACGGTTCTCACCACGGCGTACGGCGATGAGCTGGCCCTCCTTGACCAGCTGCCGCACACGCGTCACCTCGACGTCGAGCATCTCTGCGATGTCGGGGAGGGTGAGCCATGCGGGGACGAGAGCATCGATGTTTGCGTCAATCTCGGTCACGGGATCTAGCGTAGGCGTTCCACTGGTTTGGGCGCGATGGGTGGTTGTTCGGGTGCGGCGCGGTGGGGGCCTGTCGCGCCCACGCGGCGGAGCCGTATGTCACGGCCCCGCGCCCCTAGCGGGGCGCTGAAGTCGCGTTCTTCAAAGGGCGGGCCGGGTCGGACAGGGCCTCGGCGTCCATTCGGGCGCTCGCCTCGATCAGTCGTCGGCCCTGCGCCAAGTCACGCGGGCGGCCCACCGCCAGTAGGGCTACCAGGCGGTCCTCGCGGAGCCAGCAGACGCTCCAGGACGGGCCGGACGGGTCGCCGCGCCAGACCATGCGGTCGGCCACGGCGTGGTGGCCGGCGTACTGGACGAAGCGGCCGAACTGCTCCGACCAGAAGTACGGCACCGGGTCGTAGACCGCGTCGGACTCGCCGAGGATGTCGGCGGCCACCGTGCGCGGGCCCTGGAGGGCGTTGTCCCAGTGGTGGACCAGAAGGCGCTCGCCGTAGCGGCCGGACGGGAAGGAGGCGCAGTCGCCGACCGCGTAGACGTCCGGGACGCTGGTGCGCAGGCGTTCGTCGGCGACCACCTCGCCGTGCCCGCCCAGCTCGATGCCGGAGCCGGCCAGCCAGGCGGTGGCGGGGCGGGCGCCGATGCCGACCACGACGGCGCCCGCGGGCACCCGCGAGCCGTCGTCGAGGACCACCGCGCCGGGCTCGACACGCGCCACACGCGCGTGTGTGCGCAGTTCGGCGCCGCTGTCGGCGTACCAGGCGGTCATCGGTGCGGCGACCTCGGCGGGGAGCGCTCCGGCGAGCGGCCGGTCGGCGGCCTCCACGACGGTGACCGCGCAGCCGGCCTCGCGGGCCGCGGTGGCGAACTCGGCGCCGATCCAGCCCGCGCCGACGACCACGATATCGTGCTGCCGGGCGAGCACGGGCCGCAGCCGCTCGGCGTCGTCGAGGGTGCGCAGCAGATGGACGCCGGGCACCCCCTCGGTGCCGGGCAGGACGACCGGCTCGGCGCCGGTGGCGAGGACCAGGACGTCGTACGGCACCGGTCCGGCCTCGGTGTCCAGCTCATGGTCGGCGGGGCGCACGGCCAGCGCCTCGCGGCCGAGGGCCAGCTCGATGCCGAGCGCCTCGAAGTCGACCTCGAAGGCGGAGCCCTCCGCCTTGCCGAGCAGTACGGCCTTGGAGAGCGGCGGCCGGTCGTACGGCTGGTGCGGTTCGGCGCCGATCAGGGTGACGGTGCCGGCGAACCCCTGCTCGCGCAGGGCGACGGCGGTCTGCACCCCGGCCATGCCCGCGCCCACGACGACCACGCGTCGCGTCTGTGACGTGCCCCGTTGCTGCGTCTGCTCGCTCACCTGATCACCATAGACAAGAACGATAGACAACTGACAAAGAGTCAGTCAGGGGGCGTGCTGAGTGAGCTGTTGCACAGCCCCGACGAGGCCGTCTTACAAGGGCGGAGTCCCGCGGGCTAGGGTGGCGGACAAGCACACGCGGGAGCCCGGACGTACCGGGCTGAGAGGGAGGCTGGCGGCCTCCGACCGTACGAACCTGATCCGGGTCATGCCGGCGAAGGGAGGGGCTGGACGCCCATGTCCTCACGTACGTCCGACGTCCTCGTCATCGGGGGCGGCATCATCGGCCTGGTCACGGCCTGGCGGGCGGCCCAGCGCGGGCTCGCGACCGCCGTGGTCGACCCCGCACCCGGTGGCGGGGCGGCGCAGGTCGCGGCCGGGATGCTGGCCGCGGTCACCGAACTGCACTACGGCGAGCAGACCCTGCTGGGCCTCAACCTGGCCTCCGCCCGCCGCTATCCCGACTTCGTCGCCGAGCTCACCGAGCTGACCGGCCACGACCTGGGCTACCGGCGCTGCGGCACGCTCGCGGTGGCCCTCGACGCCGACGACCGCGCCCATCTGCGCGAGCTGCACGCCCTCCAGCAGCAGTCGGGGCTGGACTCCGAGTGGCTGTCCGGGCGGGAGTGCCGGCGCCTGGAACCGATGCTCGCGCCGGGGGTGCGCGGCGGGCTGCGGGTGGACGGCGACCACCAGATCGACCCGCGCCGGCTGGCGGCCGCGCTGGTGGCCGCGTGCGAGCGGGCCGGGGTGGTCTTCCACCGGGACTGGGCGGAGCGGCTGGAGGTGGTGCGGGAGCGGGCCGCCGGTGTCCGCACCCGCGCGGGTGACCCGTTGCGCGCCGGGCAGGTGGTGCTCGCGGGCGGGAGCCTGAGCGGGCGGCTCGCGGGCGTGCCCGACGACGTGCTGCCGCCGGTGCGGCCCGTGAAGGGGCAGGTGCTGCGGCTGACCGTGCCCCCGCGGTACGCGCCGTTCCTGAGCCGGACCGTCCGGGCCGTGGTGCGCGGCGGCAACGTCTACCTGGTGCCCCGGGAGAACGGCGAGCTGGTCGTGGGCGCGACGAGCGAGGAACTCGGCTGGGACACGACGGTCACGGCGGGCGGCGTCTACGAGCTGCTGCGGGACGCGCACGAACTGGTCCCCGGGATCACCGAGCTGCCGCTGACCGAGACCCGGGCGGGGCTGCGGCCCGGCTCCCCCGACAACGCGCCGCTGCTCGGGCCGACCCGCCTCGACGGGCTGCTGCTGGCCACCGGGCACTACCGCAACGGGGTGCTGCTCACGCCGGTCACCGGGGACGTGATGGCGGAGCTGCTGACCGGCGGCGAGCTGCCGGAACAGGCCCGTCCGTTCACGCCGAGGCGATTCGGCGCCGTACTCGTGGAGCAGACCGCATGAACGTCTCCGTCACCATCTCCGTCAACGGGGAGCACCGGGAGATCGCCCCGGGCACCGCTCTCGACACGCTCGTACGGTCCCTCACGGCCGCGCCCTCGGGCGTGGCCGCGGCCGTCAACGAGACCGTCGTACCGCGCGGGGAGTGGCCGGGCACGGCGCTCGCCGAGGGTGACCGCGTGGAAGTCCTGACCGCCGTGCAGGGGGGCTGAACCATGGCCGACGATCCGTTCGTCCTCGGGGGTACGGCCTTCTCCTCGCGGCTGATCATGGGGACCGGGGGTGCGCCCAGCCTGGAGGTGCTGGAGCGGGCGCTCGTGGCGTCCGGGACCGAGCTGACCACGGTCGCGATGCGGCGGGTGGATCCGGGGGTACGGGGGTCCGTCCTTTCGGTCCTCGAACGGCTGGGGATCCGGGTGCTGCCGAACACGGCCGGGTGCTTCACCGCGGGAGAAGCCGTGCTGACGGCCCGGCTGGCGCGGGAGGCGCTGGGGACCTCGCTGGTCAAGCTGGAGGTCATCGCCGACGAGCGGACGCTGCTGCCGGACCCGATCGAGCTGCTGGAGGCGGCGGAGACGCTGGTCGACGACGGGTTCACGGTGCTGCCGTACACGAACGACGATCCCGTGCTGGCGCGGAAGCTGGAGGACGTCGGGTGTGCGGCGGTGATGCCGCTCGGGTCGCCGATCGGGTCGGGGCTCGGGATCCGCAACCCGCACAACTTCCAGCTGATCGTCGAGCACGCGCGCGTGCCGGTGATTCTGGACGCGGGGGCCGGTACGGCGTCGGATGCGGCGCTGGCGATGGAGCTGGGGTGTGCGGGGGTGATGCTGGCGTCGGCGGTGACGCGGGCGCAGGATCCCGAGCGGATGGCTCACGCCATGCGGGCCGGGGTGGAGGCGGGGCGGTTGGCCCGGCTGGCGGGGCGTATCCCGCGGCGGCACTTCGCCGAGGCGTCGTCTCCTGCGGAGGGCCTTGCCGTGCTGGATCCCGAGCGCCCTGCGTTCTGACCGGGCGTCCGGTCCCGCCTTGTTCTCCCACCCGCGCACCGCCCGAAACTCCGCCTTGAAAGGTGGAACTCTCCCGTGGGGGCCGAGCGCCGTCGGCGGCCTCGGGCCGTGCGTGGGGAGAGAGGGCCTCGGGCCGTGTGGGGGGGGCTCAGGCCGTGCGTGGTGGGGGGCTCAGGCTGTAGCCAGTTCTGTGTTCGCGCGTTCCGTGATCAAGGTCAGGGCGCGGCCGGCGACCGCCAGGTCCTCCTCCGGGATGCCGGCGTACAGCCGGGCGGCGATCTCGGCGCTCTCGGCGGAGACGGTCTCGTACAGCTCCCGTCCCGCGTCCGTGACCCGCAGCCGGGTCGCGTCCGCCGGGTCCGCCTCCACCAGCTTCCCGGCCGTCAGTTCCCCGATCACGCCGTGCACGACCGACACGTCGGTCTTCAGCGCGCCGGTGACCTCGCCGGCTAGGTCGTCGCGGGCGATGGACCCGTCGGCGACCGCGACGAGCCGGAGCGTCACGTTCTGGTGGAACGTGACACCGTGGCGGTCCAGCACCCGCTCCAGAAGGGCGCGCGGGGCGTGGTGCGCCAGGGCTATGACCCGGGCGTTGAGCAAGGGTGCGGTGGTGGTCATGACTGCTCCTTCTCGTTCTCGGGATGCGGATCAAGAGGTGCGTCGAGCAGGGTCGCCAGTTCGTGGGTGAACTGCCGTGCGCGCGGGGAGTCCTGTCCCCCGAGCGGCTCCAGCAGCTGGTCCAGCAGGCCCTGGACCACCCTGATCGCCCGGCGGGTGACGTCGCGCCCCTGCTCGGTGAGCGTCAGCTGCATGGCGCGCGGGTCGGCGGGGTCCCGGGTGCGGGCGACGAGTCCGGCGGTCTCCAGGGCGCGGGCGAGCTTGGAGACGTACAGCGGTTCGAGCCCCGTGTGGTCGGCGAGGCCGCGCTGGCTGGGCCGCAGTCCGGTGCGCCCCATGCCGTACAGCGACGCCATCAACGCGTACTGGGCGTGGGTCAGGCCCAGGGGCGCGACCGCCCGGTCGACGGCCACCCGCCACTTCATCGACAGGCGCCAGACCAGGAACCCCGCCGTGGCGCTCTCAGCTGCTGCGCTCATGGCAGATACAGTACATGGCTACTATGTACATGGCTACTGTTTTCCCGGTCGGGCGGGTGCCGAGCGTCACAGGTCCGCTGCAGTCGCCGGGGAAAGCGGTCTCACCAGTGGGACTGCCGATTCGTCCTCGTACACTCGCTGCGTGGATACGACCCTTCAGGACCCTCTCGTCGGGCAGGTGCTCGACGGCCGATACCGCGTCGACGCGCGGATCGCCGTCGGCGGGATGGCCACGGTCTACCGGGCCCTGGACGTCCGGCTGGACCGTGTGCTCGCGCTGAAAGTGATGCATCCGGCGCTCGCCGCCGACGGGTCGTTCGTCGAGAGGTTCATCCGCGAGGCCAAGTCGGTCGCCCGGCTGGCCCACCCGAACGTCGTCCAGGTCTTCGACCAGGGAACCGACGGGTCGTATGTGTATCTCGCCATGGAGTACGTCGCGGGGTGCACCCTGCGTGACGTGCTGCGGGAGCGCGGCGCACTCCAGCCGCGGGCCGCCCTGGACATCCTGGAGCCGGTGCTGGCCGCGCTGGGCGCCGCGCACCGCGCCGGGTTCGTGCACCGGGACATGAAGCCCGAGAACGTGCTGATAGGGGACGACGGGCGGGTCAAGGTCGCGGACTTCGGGCTGGTGCGGTCCGTGGGCAGCGTCACCAGCACGACGGGGGCCGTCCTCGGCACCGTGGCCTATCTCGCGCCCGAGCAGGTCGAGAGCGGGGCCGCCGATCCGCGCGTCGACGTGTACGCGTGCGGTGTCGTGCTGTACGAGATGCTCACCGGGGAGAAGCCGCACGACGGGGACTCGCCCGCGGTGGTCCTCTACAAGCACCTCCACGAGGACGTGCCGCCGCCGTCCGCCATCGTGCCGGGGCTGGCGTACGAACTCGACGAGCTGGTCGCCCTCGGCACCGCCCGCAGTCCCGAGGCCCGGCCGTACGACGCCGTGGCGCTGCTGGCCCGGGTGCGGGAGACCCGGGCCGCGCTCGGAGACGGGCAGCTGGACGCGATACCGCCGCAGGCGCTGTCCGAGGCGCACGACATCGCCGAGGACCGGACGAGCGTGATCCCCCGGTCGCTCACCGTGCCCCGGCCACTGCCCGTGAACGAGGAGAACGAGGGCGTCCTGCGGACCAGCCGGTTCGAGGCGCCGCCGGTGCCGGACGGGCGGCGGCGCGGGTCCCGCTCCCGGCGGGGGCTCCTCACCGTTCTCGCGGCCGTCCTCGTGGTCTTCGGCGCCGGTGCCGGCGTCTGGTACATCAACTCCGGGCAGTTCACCAAGGTCCCGCCGCTGCTGGCGAAGACCG
The DNA here is from genome assembly GCF_040652235.1 of Streptomyces sp. NPDC048277. Lineage (NCBI taxonomy): Bacteria > Bacillati > Actinomycetota > Actinomycetes > Kitasatosporales > Streptomycetaceae > Streptomyces > Streptomyces sp. NPDC048277. Next base: position 250,820 of record NZ_JBEZLQ010000002.1, on the reverse strand, counting down.
AGGCGCAGGCCACCGCGCGGCTGAAGCAGGCCGGGCTCGACGTCAAGACGGTCGAGCACGCCTACAGCGACACGGTGAAGCGGGGCACGGTGATCAGCACCGACCCGGCGGCCGGCCGCCGCATCCGCAGCAACGACTCGGTGACGCTGACCATCTCCGACGGCCCGGAGACCGTGAACGTGCCGGACGTGCAGGGCCGGACGGTGGCGAAGGCCAGGGCGCTGCTCAAGGCCGACGGGCTCGCACCGGGCATGGTGACGCGGGAGTTCAGCGACGACGTGCCCAAGGGGTCGGTGATCAGCTCCGACCCCGGCGCCGGGTCGAAGCGGCACGCGGGCTCGGCCATCGCGCTCGTCGTCAGCAAGGGCTCGCCGGTCGACGTCCCGGACGTCACCGGTGAGGACCTGGACGAGGCCCGGCAGGATCTTCAGGATGCGGGGCTGAAGGTGACGGTCTCCGCCACCGAGGTCAACTCCGAATACGACCAAGGGCAGGTCGCCCAGCAGACCCCGGTGGGCGACGCGCAGGCCGCCGAGGGCGACACGGTGACGCTGACGCTGTCCAAGGGCCCGGAGCAGGTCGAGGTGCCGAGCGTCGTCGGGTCCAGTGTCGACGACGCGACCAAGCTGCTGGAGCAGTCCGGCTTCAAGGTCAAGCAGGACCGCGGGCTGCTCGGGCTGTTCGGCGACACCGTGAAGAAGCAGTCGGTGGACGCCGGCGCGCAGGCACCCAAGGGATCGACGATCACCATCACCATCCGCTGACGGGGGCGGGCGACCGGCGTGACACCCTGAAAGGGTGAAGAGCCAGCAGTCCGGCGGCGCCGGCAGCCCGCAGTCCGGTCCCGCCCGCAACCCCGTCGGCGGTCATGTCCCGGTGGCCGGCGGTCTGCACTCCGTGGGACTGTCCTACGCCCGTGAGCTGAAGGCCGAGACCGTGCAGGTCTTCGTCGCCAACCCGCGCGGCTGGGCCACCCCGACGGGCAACCCGAAGCAGGACGAGGCGTTCCGCGCGGCCTGCGAGGAGGAGTCGGTCCCGGCGTATGTGCACGCCCCCTACCTGATCAACTTCGGCTCGCACACCGAGGCGACCGTGGAGAAGTCGGTGGAGTCGCTGCGGCACTCACTGCGCCGCGGGCGGGAGATCGGAGCGCTGGGTGTGGTCGTGCACACCGGAAGCGCGACCGGCGGCCGGGCCCGGGAGGTCGCCCTGAAGCAGGTGCGGGCGCAGCTGCTGCCGCTGCTGGACGAGCTGACCCATGACGACGACCCGTTCCTGCTCCTGGAGTCCACCGCCGGTCAGGGCGCCTCGCTCTGCTCGCGGACCTGGGACTTCGGGCCGTACTTCGAGGCGCTGGACGCCCACCCGAAGCTCGGCGTCTGCCTGGACACCTGTCACATCTTCGCCGCCGGGCACGACCTGACCGGGCCGAGCGGGATGCACCGGACGCTGGACCTGCTGGTGGACACCGTCGGCGAGGGCCGGCTGAAGCTGATCCACGCCAACGACTCCAAGGACGTCGTCGGCGCGCACAAGGACCGGCACGAGAACATCGGCTCCGGGCACATCGGCGAGGACCCGTTCCGCGCGCTGATGACCCACCCGGCGACCGCGGGCGTACCGCTGATCATCGAGACGCCCGGCGGCAAGGAGGGGCACGCGGCGGACGTCGAGCGCCTCAAGCGGCTCCGCGACGGCTGAGCCCCGTAGAAGCGGGCTCACCCCACCGCCAGCGGCACCGCCGCCAGCAGCAGTCCCGCCCCCAGCAGCGCCATCGACCGGCGCAGCCAGCGGTACTTCGCCGAGAGGATCACGCTGACGTCCTGGAACTGGGTGAGCAGCCAGCCCACCGGGTCCGCCCCGGCCTCGGCGGCGGCGCGGCGCAGCGCCTCCGGGTCGGCGGCGGTGAGGGCGTCGGCGTAGAAGGTCGGGCCGGGCGCCGAACGGACCGTGCGGGTGCGGGGCACGATCACCGCGAGCAGCAGCAGCGTGCCGGCCGCCCACAGCGCCCCGCCGGCCGCGAGGAAGACCAGGGCGAGCCCGGACACGCCGGGCGTCCCGCGCCCGAGGACCAGCGCGGGCACCGCCACCGCGCCCGAGAGCAGGACGGACGCCTTCACGTCCGCCCTGCCCAGGTCCTCGCGCACGGTCAGCAGCAGCCGTTCGGCGACGTAGTGCGCGGCGGCGTCGGGATCGCCTGGGGTCATCGGCGCGCCTCGGGGCTGGAGTCGTCCTCCACCCCCGTCCCCTCTCCGGGGAGGGTGTCCATCGGCGGCGCGGGCGGGATCGGCGGCGGCGCGTCGGCCGGGAGCAGCGGGGGCGCGGGCGGCATCGGCGGTATCGGCAGCGAGGTCGGGGCCTGCGGCAGGCCGTTCGGGAAGACGGTGCCCGCGGCCGTACGGCTGAAGTCGATGAGGGCCTGGACCTGGTCGTCGATCTGGTGGCGCTGGACGACGCCCTGGTTGATCAGGTTGGTCAGGTAGTCCAGGGCGCCCTGGCGCTGGTCCCGGGCCTGCTGCTGGAGCACGCCGAGGATTTCGTGCGCCCGGCTCGGGTCCTGGGCGAGCATCGTGGCGTACTGGACGGTCTCGCCCGCGGTGATCAGCTTGTGCGCGTCGTCGAGGTTGGCCGCGATACGCGCCTTGTTGGCGGTGTCGACGGCCTCCTGGACCAGGCTGTCCTTCTCGACCGCGACCATCTGGGCCTGGTGGTCGGCGGCGGCCTGGCCGAGGTCGATACGGACGAACACCTGGGTGGCGAGGCCCAGTTCGGCGCCGAAGTCGCTCCACCGGCCGCTGGCCAGTTCGTCCTGGATGGCCTCGTCGACCTGCTGGGCCGAGTCCAGGCTGTAGCGGCGGCTGAGCCCGCGCAGCCGGGCCTCCAGCGACGGGCGGAGCATCCGCTCCACGTCGACCACCCGCTTCTCGGCGGCCACGTAGAAGTCGCGGACCTCCCAGTTGACGTCGGCGCCCGCCCGGAACTGGGAGCGGTCGCCGTAGGTGGGCAGGGCCAGCTGGAAGGAGACCTGGTGCTGGCCGCGGGCGATCCAGCACACCGAGGTGGGCTTGCCCATCAGCGGCTTGTTGACGTGCTCGGCGCCGCGGACGGTGATGATGCTGTGTCCGCCGTTCTTGTAGTAGAGCACCGAGGCCACCTGGCTGTTGCGGTGCCGGTAGGTCGTCTGGGGGGCGAACTCTCGGACGAAGGGGCCTCTGAGGTCGATCGGAAGGACGAACTCCTCGTCCTGTGGCGGCCACGGCTGCCACTGGTTGTGCGTCATGGTGTACTCGCTCCCTGGACCGCCCCCCACAGGCGGCGGACCTGCTGATCGTTCAGTGGTTGGTCGGGGTCTTCGGTGAGTTCCTTGATGAGGTTCAACAGCCGGTTGCGGTCGTCGTGGCTGTGCACGAGGAGCGGCAGGAACCGCTCCAGCCGGTCGGCCCAGGGCTGGTCGGCCGAGCCGCGCAGCCAGTCGGACAGGGTCTCGATCGCGGCCTCGTACGAGCGTGGGGTCAGCAGGGCCGTCCACAGGAGCCCGGCGAGTTCCGCGGCCAGGGCGGGCCGGACCGCGGCCAGGGCCAGCATCAGCGGCCAGTCGCCGTAGCCCTCCAGGTCCTCGTGCTGGTTCCAGAGGTCGGACACGGGGAGGGCGGCGAGGAAGACCGTGCTCTGCAGGCCGAGGTCCTGCTGGGGCCGGCGTTCGTCGGAGAGCCAGGCGCGGATCCGGCGCACCGTCTGCGCCTCGGGGTGGGCGCCGGCGAGGTGGGCGACCTGGACGGCCGCGTCGGTGCGCAGCTTGCCGTCCTCCCGGACGCCGATCCCGCCGAGCAGGTCCAGCGTCTCGCGGACGGTGTCCGTGGCCCGGCCCCGGCCGAGCACCGCGCCCGCCGTCCAGCGCAGTTGCTCGTCGGAGTGGCGGGCCCAGGAGGTCACCAGGGCGCGGATCGCGCCGCCGACCTCCGGGGAGCGGACGGCCACGTCGAGGACGGTCGCGGCGAACACCCGGCGGCGCACCCGCTCGGCCTGGGCCATGGGCTGCACCAGTTCGTGCACGGTGTGCGAGAGGTCGAGCCGGCACAGCTGCCCGGCGGCGACGGCGGCCCGTACCCAGACCTGGGGCCGGGTGTCCTCGCACAGTCCGGCCAGCCAGCGCAGTACGGGGCCGCGCGCGTTGTGCCGGTGCTGCCACAGATGGCCGAGGACGGCGGGGGCGAGGGCCTCGCCGCCGAACCGGACGGTGCGGACCGGTACTTCCTCGGTGCCGACCTCCTCGGTGCCGAGTTCGGCGACCGCGCGGGCGGAGACCAGCCGGGCGTCGACGCCGTCGCTGAACAGCGGGCGGCCGGGCGTGGCCTCCGGGTCGACGGTGACGGCCAGTTCCCAGGCGAGGATCTCGGCGGCCTCGGCGACGGCGCTGAGCGAGGCCCCGTCCAGGACGGCGACGGCGATCCGGTAGGCCGCGTCCCGCAGCCGCTCCGGGGTCTCGGAGCGCACCCCGCCGGCGAACCACTCGGCGGCCTGGTTCTCGGCGAACTTCCGGCATGCGGCGAGGAGTTCGTCGTGGGTGAGCTCGTCCCGGGTGTGCCGGGCGAGGAGCCCGGCGAAGTCGGCGGCCTCCGCGGGCCGCAGTTCGTCGAGGCCGCGTGCCTCCAGGACGTCGGGGTCGAGGGCGGTCGCCCGGGCCCGCTCGTACAGCTCGGGTCCGAAGTCCTGCAGTTCGAGGAGGAGATGGCCTTCGAGTACGGCGGTCTGCGCGGCCGGGGTGTGGGCGCGGTAGTAGCGGCCGCTGCGCGAGAGCACGTCACCGGGTTCGGGGGTGGCGAGCAGGACCGCGTACGCCTCCTTCCTGCCGAGCAGTTCGCAGAGCCGGTCGAGGCCGGGCCCGTCGGGCAGCCCCGTGGCGCTGGGCTCCAGCGCGTAGCCGTGGCCCTCGTCGATCTGGTCGTCCTCCAGCCGGTCCAGGTCGGTGCGCGGGTCGAGCCGGGAGACCCGGCCGCGGGCCAGGTCGTCCAGCAGGGACAGGGCGGTGTAGGCGCGGCCGGTGCCGGGCTGGCCGTACAGCACGAGGAGCCGTCCGCCGCGCAGTTGCTCGCGGTACTCGCCGTAGTCCGCGGGTTCCTGGAAGACCCGGCGCAGCCTGCGCAGTTCGTCCTCCGGGAGCGGGCCGGCGAGCAGGCGTTCGGCCGTCTGCCGGCCGAAGAAGTTCATGGTGCCGACGGATCCGGAGCTGATGAGGGTGCCGGTTCCGTGCTGGCTCACGGTCGAGCGGTAGATGCGGGAGGCGGCGGCCGCGGCGCCGGGCAGCGCCTCCTCACCGAGCGGGTCGGCGGCGGAGCCGCCGATGACGTCGGACTTGTCCGGCTCGGGTGGGCCGGCGGACTCGGCGCCCTTCGGCTTGTCCGGCTCGGCCTTCTGCTGGGGCTGCGGTTGCTGCGGCTGCGGTTTCGGGCCGCCCTGGGGCGGCGGGGGGTTCTGTGCGTTCACCGGTCACCCCTTGCGACGGTCGATGTTGATGGTGCCGATGTCCTTGGCGGCGATGACTTCCCCGTCGCCGTGCTGGTGGATGTTCTGGACGAAGTCGCCCCCGGTCTCCCTGGGGGCCGGCGGCTGCGGCCGAGTGCCCCCCGGTGGACCGGACGGCCCCTCGGGCCCCGGCTCTTCGGGCAGGTCGGGAGGCTCGGGCAGTCCGGGGACCATGAACCAGGCGGTTTTGCGGCCCTCCTTGAGGTGCACGTCGTGTCGGCGGTAGTGCTTGGGTTCCACCCAGCGTCCACCGGCCCGGATGACGTCCTCGTAGAGCCGGTCGGAGGCGGCCACCACCATGGGGGCACCGTCCGCGGCCCTGAGGAGCGCCTTCGCGGTGTCGCAGTCGCCCAGCCGGCAGGCCAGGTCGACGGCGCGTCCGGAGCGGCCGTGGGCGTCGACGGTGACCGGGCCGATGTGCAGCCCCGCACGCAGCCGCAGCGGTTTCTCCCGGCCGCGGTTGATCTCCTTCAGGTTCTGGTGGAGGTGCTCCAACCACTCCCCCACGACCCGGACGGGCGGTACGTCGGGTGCCAGCACGCTGAGGATGCCGTCGCCGCGGTCCTCCTGGTAGAGCCGCGGCGAGCGGATGCCGGCCCGTTCGAAGGCGGTGCCCGTGACGTCGTAGAGTCTGCGCCGCATCTCGGGTTTCTCGGTGTCGGACAGCAGGCCCGAGCCCTGTGCGTCCACGTTGACGATGAAGCCGTACGCGGCTTCCCCCTCCATCGCTTTCTCCTCCCTGCCGTCCCGCCGGACCACCGGTTCCCTGGCTGCGATGGTCGCGGAGCCGGCCGGTGGTCGCTGTAGCCGTTTACACAGCGCGCGGGACTCGGTGTTCCTAGGTCTCGTGCGGTTGTCCGGCGGCGAGCAGGCGGAGCGGGTCCAGGTCGGCCACGGCCAAGGTGCCGGGGCCGGTGCGGACCAGGCCCTGTTCGCGTAACAGGCGCAGCGCCTTGGCGACGGCCTCGCGGGTGGAGCCCACGGACGCGGCCAGTTCGTGCTGGGCCAGGGGCAGTCGTATGGTCACGGCCTCGTTCTCCGGCCGGCCGGTGCGGTCGGCGAGTTCGACCAGGCGCTCGGCGAGCCGCTGCAGCACGGTCATGGAGGCCAGGGCGCGGCGCTCGTGGTCGGCGCTGCGCAGCCGTTCGGTGAGCTGGCTCATCATCAGGGCGTTGGCGTGCGGCCTGGAGGCGAGAAACCGCCGGAAGCGCTCACCGGGTACGACCAGTCCCGTCACCTGCCCCAGGGTGCTCACCGAGGCGCTGCGCGGGCGGCCGTCGAGCGCCGCCATGTCGCCGACGACCTCGCCGGCCCGGCGCAGGGCCAGGATCAGCCGGCCGCCACGCTCGGTCGGCGTCCACACCGTGCACCAGCCGCTGAGCAGGACCACCGCGAAGGTGGTGCGGTCGCCTTCCGCGATCACCGTGTCGTACGGCGGGTACTCGTGCCGGGTGCCTAATCCCGCCAGTGCTTCCCGGTCCCCCGGACCGAGTCCCCCCATGAAGGTATGCCGCTCTCCGAACAGCCCCACCGTCGTCCCCCGACCGCTCGCCCCCGAACCGGATCACAAGCGGAACCCCACGGGCCCCCCGGATCCGTCTCCGCCCGGCGTGTCTCCCGCCAGGCAAGGATCTCAGAGTAGCGCTCTGGGCACGGAATGTGCCCGCCGTTACCGGAACGAGCCCGAAGCCTCCGCCGGAGGGCTCAGAGCCCCGGACCGTCCCCCGGCCCCTCCTGGTAGGAGTAGCGCTGCTCCTTCCAGGGGTCGCCGATGTTGTGGTAGCCGCGCTCCTCCCAGAAGCCTCGGCGGTCGGCGGTCATGTACTCGATGCCGCGGACCCACTTGGGGCCCTTCCAGGCGTAGAGGTGGGGCACGACCAGGCGCACCGGGAAGCCGTGCTCGGCGGTGAGGAGTTCGCCGTCCTTGTGGGTGGCGAAGATCGTGCGCTCGGCGGCGAAGTCCGCGAGGCGCAGGTTGGAGCTGAAGCCGTACTCCGCCCAGACCATCACATGGGTGACGTCGGGGGCGGGCGGAGCGAGCTCCAGGACGGTCCGGGCCGGGATCCCGCCCCACTCCGCGCCGAGCATGCTGAACTTCGTCACACAGTGCAGATCGGCGACCACGGTGGTGTACGGCAGCGCCGTGAACTGCTCGTGGTTCCAGCTGTGCGCGCCGGCGTCGGCGGTGGCGCCGAAGACCCTGAACTCCCAGCGCTCGGGACGGAACTTGGGCACCGGGCCGTAGTGGGTGACCGGCCAGCCGCGCTGCAGTCGCTGTCCCGGCGGAAGCTCGGACCCTGCAGCTTCTCGAGACGCGCGCTCCACCGGATGACCCATGTCTTCCATCCTGACAGACCACGAGCGGTGCACCTGACCAGGCAGACCCTCCCGAGACCGGCAAATCGGTCAACTGACATCAAGCATGCACTTACTTACTAAGTACGCACTTACTGGACGATCTTCCGCGCCGGTGCAATCATGCGCCGCAAACACCCCAGTCCGGAAGGAGCCTCTGCGATGCAGGGCGACCCCGAGGTCATCGAATTCCTCAACGAGCAGCTCACCGGTGAGCTCACCGCGATCAACCAGTACTTCCTGCACGCGAAGATGCAGGAGAACTTCGGCTGGTACAAGCTCGCGAAGTACACCCGGCACGAGTCGTTCGACGAGATGAAGCACGCCGAGGTGCTCACCGACCGGATCCTGTTCCTGGAGGGACTGCCCAACTACCAGCGGCTGTTCCACGTGCGCGTGGGGCAGACCGTGAAGGAGATGTTCGAGGCCGACCGGCAGATCGAGGTGGAGGCGATCGACCGGCTCAAGCGCGGGATCAAGGTGATGCGCGAGAAGGGCGACATCACGTCCGCGAACATCTTCGAGGACATCCTCGCCGACGAGGAGCAGCACATCGACTACCTCGACACCCAGCTGGAGCTGGTGGAGAAGCTCGGTGAGGCGCTCTACATCGCGCAGGTGATCGAGCAGCCCGAGAGCAGCTAGGCGCTCCGCGGGAGGGACCGGGGCAGGTCGTCGATCGCCCGCGGGCCCGTCGTGGCCGGGCGCGCAGTTCCTCGCGCCCCTTCGGGGCGCTCACCGGCACCCCTGCCCAGGATCGCCTGGATGCGGCGGACGCACGAACCGCAGTCCGTGCCCGCCTTGCAGGCGGACGCTATCTGGCGAGGGGTGCAGGCGCCGACCTCCGCGTGCTGCTTGACCTGCTCTTCGGTCACCCCGAAGCAACTGCAGACGTACACGCGGACTCACCTCCCGCCGAGATCAATAAGGCAAACCTAACCTTACCCATCACTCGGGGTCCGCAAAAGTGGAAGGGGCGCGGATCATTTGTGATCCGCGCCCCACTTCACACTCGGACCGGCTACTGGTCCCGGTACATCTCCGCCACGAGGAACGCCAGGTCAAGGGACTGGCTGCGGTTCAGGCGGGGGTCGCAGGCCGTCTCGTAGCGCTGGTGCAGGTCGTCGACGAAGATCTCGTCGCCGCCGCCCACGCACTCGGTGACGTCGTCACCGGTGAGCTCGACATGGATGCCGCCCGGGTGGGTGCCGAGGCCCTTGTGGACCTCGAAGAAGCCCTTGACCTCGTCGAGCACGTCGTCGAAGCGGCGGGTCTTGTGGCCCGAGGCCGCCTCGAAGGTGTTGCCGTGCATCGGGTCGGTCACCCAGGCCACGGTGGCGCCCGACGCGGTGACCTTCTCGACCAGCTCGGGGAGCTTGTCACGGACCTTGTCCGCGCCCATCCGGACGATGAAGGTCAGCCGGCCCGGCTCACGGTCCGGGTCGAGGCGGTCGATGTACCGCAGCGCCTCCTCGGCCGTCGTCGTCGGGCCGAGCTTGAGACCGAGCGGGTTGCGGATCTTCGAGGCGAACTCGATGTGCGCCCCGTCCAGCTGCCGGGTGCGCTCACCGATCCACACCATGTGCCCGGAGACGTCGTACAGCTTGCCGGTGCGCGAGTCGACCCTGGTCAGGGCGGACTCGTAGTCCAGCAGCAGCGCCTCGTGCGAGGAGAAGAACTCGACCGTCTTGAACTCTTCCGGCTCCGCGCCGCAGGCCCGCATGAAGTTCAGCGCGTTGTCGATCTCGCGCGCGAGCTGCTCGTAGCGCTGGCCGGACGGCGAGGACTTCACGAAGTCCTGGTTCCAGGCGTGCACCTGGCGCAGGTCCGCGTAGCCACCGGTGGTGAAGGCACGCACCAGGTTCAGCGTCGAGGCGGACGCGTGGTACATCCGCTTCAGCCGCTCGGGGTCCGGGATCCGGGCCTTCTCGTCGAAGCCGAAGCCGTTGACCGAGTCACCGCGGTACGTCGGCAGCGTCACGCCGTCGCGGGTCTCGGTCCCCTTGGAGCGCGGCTTGCTGTACTGGCCGGCGATCCGGCCCACCTTCACCACGGGCACCGACGCCGCGTACGTCAGCACGGCACCCATCTGGAGGAGCGTCTTGAGCTTGTTGCGGATGTGGTCGGCCGACACCGCGTCGAAGGCCTCGGCGCAGTCGCCGCCCTGGAGGAGGAACGCCTCTCCCTTGGCGACGGCCGCCATCCGGGCGCGCAGCTGGTCGCACTCGCCCGCGAAGACGAGCGGCGGATACGACTCCAGCTCCGCAACGACTGCGCGCAGAGCCTCGGGGTCGGGGTACTCGGGCTGCTGCGCCGCGGGCAGGTCTCGCCAGGTGTTGCCAGCGCTCTGGCTGGTCTTAGCGTTCACGGTCACCCCGTAAACATTACGGGGTCGTGTCCACGGTTTTTCCTCTGGCTCGACTGGTGAGACGGCGTGATTGTCCTGTGGACGGGGGGTCGGGTGCGCTAGGGTGTGCCGCATGTTCGCGCTTTCGACCCAGAACCCGATCCAGAACTGGTGGTGGACCGCTTCTCCGGCGGCCCACTGACTGCGCGTACGCAAGACTTCGCGAAGGCCGCCCGAGGGGCGGCCTTCGGTGTTTCCCGGGGTCGTTCCTCCTGACCAGCCTCACCAGGCAGAGGAACCGAGGAACCATGGACCTGAACCAGCTGCTCCACGACGACCGCCCCTTCGCCCTGCTCCGCCGCCGCGCGCCCGGCCACGACGAGAGCACGGTGGAGCTCCTGCTCGGCCCGGTCACCGCCCACGACCGCCTCGCCGACCTGCCCGACGAGGGACTCGCCCTCGTCCCGTACCGGCAGATCCGCGAGCGCGGGTTCGACGTGCGCGACGACGGGACACCGCTGCTGGCACTGACGCCGACGGTGGTACGCCACATTCCGCTGGCCGAGGCCCTCGCCACCCTGCCCTCCCACGACGTCCGCGTCGAGTCCGGCGGCTTCGACGTCGACGACGACGAGTACGCCGAGATCGTCGGCCGGGTGCTCCGCGAGGAGATCGGGCGGGGCGAGGGCGCGAACTTCGTGATCCGGCGGACGTACGAGGGCGAGATCCCCGGCTTCGGGCGGGCCGACGCCCTCGCTCTCTTCCGCCGGCTCCTGGAGGGCGAGCGGGGCGCGTACTGGACGTTCGTGGTCCACACCGGGGACCGGACGCTGGTCGGGGCCAGCCCCGAGGTGCACGTCCGGATGTCCGGCGGCACGGTCGTCATGAACCCGATCAGCGGCACGTACCGCTACCCCGCCGAGGGGCCCACGCCCGAGCACCTGCTCGGCTTCCTCGCCGACGGCAAGGAGATCGAGGAGCTGTCGATGGTCGTCGACGAGGAGCTCAAGATGATGTGCACGGTGGGCGACATGGGGGGTGTGGTCGTCGGGCCCCGGCTCAAGGAGATGGCCCATCTCGCGCACACCGAGTACGAGCTGCGCGGGAAGTCCTCGCTGGACGCGCGCGAGGTCCTGAAGGAGACCATGTTCGCGGCGACCGTCACGGGCTCGCCGGTGCAGAACGCCTGCCGGGTGATCGAGCGCCACGAGGTGGGCGGGCGCGGCTACTACGCCGGTGCGCTGGCCCTGCTCGGCCGGGACTCCGGGGGCGCCCAGACCCTCGACTCCCCCATCCTCATCCGCACCGCCGACATCGACGCCGAGGGGCGGCTCCGGGTGCCCGTCGGCGCCACGCTGGTGCGCGGCTCGGACCCGGCGGGCGAGGTCGCGGAGACCCATGCGAAGGCGGCCGGGGTGCTGGCGGCCCTGGGCGTACGACCGGCACGGCCGCGTGCGGAGAGTGCGCGCCCCCGGCTGGCCGACGACCCCCGGGTGCGGGCCGCGCTGGACGGGCGCCGGGCCGCGCTGGCGCCGTTCTGGCTGCGGATGCAGGAGCGGACGGAGGAACTGGCCGGGCACGCGCTCGTGGTGGACGGCGAGGACACGTTCACGGCAATGCTCGCGCATGTGCTGCGCGCGGGCGGACTCGACGTGACCGTCCGGCGGTACGACGAGCCGGGGCTGCGGGAGGCGGTGCTCGCGCACGCGGGGCCGGTCGTGCTCGGCCCGGGGCCCGGTGACCCGTCCGACCTGGACGATCCGAAGATGCGGTTCCTGCGGGAGCTGACGGCGACGGTGATCCGGGAGCACCGGTACGGGGTGCTGGGGGTGTGCCTCGGGCACGAGCTGATCGCGGCGGAGCTGGGGCTGGAGATCGTACGGAAGGAAGTGCCGTACCAGGGGGCGCAGACGACGGTGGACCTGTTCGGGCGGGACGAGACCGTCGGGTTCTACAACAGCTTCGTGGCGCGGTGCGAGGAGGACGCGCTGCGGGAGCTGTCGGCGCACGGCGTGGAGGTGAGCCGGGCGGCGAACGGCGAGGTGCATGCGCTGCGGGGGCCCGGGTTCGCCGGGGTGCAGTTCCATCCCGAGTCGGTTCTCACGCTGAACGGGGCGGCGGTGGTGCGGGAGCTGGTGGGGCAGTTGCGCGGCACGAGGACGTTCTCCGAGCAGCGGCCGGCCCTGTAACCCAGCTGGTCCAGGAGCACTGCTCCCCTCTTCTACGAGGGGAGCAGTCAGTCGACCGACGGAGCCGTCAGGCGTCAGCCGAAGAACACCCCGACCTCGTCGTACAGCTTCAGGTCGACGGTCTTCAGCTTCGCCGTGGCCTCCGCGATCGGCACCCGGACGATGTCGGTGCCGCGCAGCGCGACCATCTTGCCGAAGTCCCCGTCGCGGACGGCGTCGATGGCGTGCAGCCCGAAGCGGGTGGCCAGCCAGCGGTCGAAGGCGCTCGGGGTGCCGCCGCGCTGGATGTGGCCGAGGACGGTGGTGCGGGCCTCCTTGCCGGTGCGCTTCTCGATCTCCTTGGCGAGCCACTCGCCGACCCCGGAGAGGCGGACGTGTCCGAAGGAGTCGAGGGACTCGTCCTTGAGGACGGCGTCGCCGTCCTTCGGCATGGCGCCCTCGGCGACGACCACGATCGGGGCGTAGGACGCCTTGAAGCGGGAGGTGACCCAGGCGCACACCTGGTCGACGTCGAAGCGCTGTTCGGGGATGAGGATGGCGTTGGCGCCGCCCGCGAGGCCGGAGTGGATGGCGATCCAGCCGGCGTGCCGGCCCATCACCTCGCAGACCAGGACCCGCATGTGCGATTCGGCGGTGGTGTGCAGGCGGTCGATCGCCTCCGTCGCGATGCCGACGGCGGTGTCGAAGCCGAAGGTGTAGTCGGTGGCGGAGAGGTCGTTGTCGATGGTCTTCGGTACGCCGACGACGGGCACGCCGTACTCGTCGGTGAGGCGCGCGGCCACGCCGAGGGTGTCCTCGCCGCCGATCGCGATGAGCGCCCCGACCTCCAGCTTGGCGAGGTTGTCCTTGATCCGCCGGATGCCGTTCTCCTGCTTGAGCGGATTGGTGCGCGAGGAGCCGAGGATGGTGCCGCCGCGGGGCAGGATGCCGCGCACGGCGGGGATGTCGAGGCGGACGGTGTCGCCTTCGAGGGGTCCGCGCCAGCCGTCCCGGAAGCCGACGAAGTCGTAGCCGTACTCCTGGACGCCCTTGCGGACGACGCCCCGGATGACGGCGTTGAGCCCGGGGCAGTCGCCGCCCCCGGTCAGTACTCCGACCCGCATGGAAATGTCCCTTCGCCGCGGTTGCCTGGTGCGGCTCACGCTAGTGGTGATCCAGGTCACACAGGGATGGGCGGGACCGGCAATTCCGGTGAATCGGCGGACGGTTGGTTTACTTGCCGTCAAACGCGAAGATCACATCACCTGTGGATCATTCGTCGTCCAGGCCGCGCTCTATCGCATACCGGACCAACTCCACCCTGTTGTGCAGCTGGAGCTTGCCGAGGGTGTTCTGGACATGGTTCTGGACCGTGCGGTGCGAGATGACCAGGCGCTCGGCGATCTGCTTGTAGCTCAGGCCCTTGGCGACCAGCCGCAGCACCTCGGTCTCGCGGTCGGTGAGCCGGGGCGCGTCGGGCCCCTCGGCGTCCGCGGCCGGGGCCGGTTCGGAGGCCAGCCGGCGGTACTCGCCGAGGACCAGTCCGGCGAGGCCGGGCGTGAACACCGGGTCGCCGACGGCGGTACGGCGGACCGCGTCCAGGAGTTCCTCGGTGGAGGCCGACTTGAGCAGATAGCCGGTCGCGCCGGACTTCACCGCCTCCAGGACGTCGGCGTGCTCCCCGCTCGCCGAGAGGACCAGGACCCGCAACGCCGGGTTGTGCCCGACGAGTTCCTTGCAGACCTGGACACCGGGCTTGGCGGGCAGGTTGAGGTCCAGGACGAGGACGTCGGGCGCGGCGGCCTTGGCGCGGCGCACCGCCTGCTCACCGTCCCCGGCGGTGGCGACCACCTCGAACCCGGACTCGGCCAGGTCCCGGGCGACCGCGTCGCGCCACATGGGGTGGTCGTCGACCACCATGACCTTGATGCTCATCCCCGCTCCGCCTTCCCCGAGACCTTCGGTACCTTCAGCTCGACTTCCGTGCCCTGCCCGGGGACCGAGATCAGCTCGGCACTGCCGCCGAGGTCGCGCAGCCTTCCCCGGATCGACTGGGCCACCCCGAGCCGCCCCTCCCCCTCGGCCTGGGCGAGCCGTCCCTCCGGGATGCCGGGGCCGTCGTCCCGTACGGTCACCACGATCTCGTCGGGCTCGTCCTCGACCAGGATCCAGGCCCGCGCCCCCTCCCCCGCGTGCCTGCGCACATTGTCCAGGGCGGCACCGACGGCGGCGGCCAGTTCGCGGGCCGCGGCCGGCGGCAGCGGCACCGGCGCGCCGGGCTCGGCGAGGCTGACCCGGGATCCGGCGTACCGCGCGAGCAGGGTGCGCAGATCGGCGGGACCGGAGTCGTCCGGTTCCTCGACCAGGCGTACGACCGCGCCCTCGGCCTCGTCCTCCGAGACCCGTGAGGCAGGCACCAGGCCGCCGGAGACCAGCGTGCGCAGGGCGACCTCCTGTTCCCCGGCCATCCGGCCCAGTTCGGCCGCCTCGCCGCCGAGGACCGCGCCCCGGCGCTGCACCATGGCCAGCACCTGCAGCACGCTGTCGTGGATGTCCCGGGCGAGCCGCTCCCGTTCCCGGGTGGCCGCCTCGATCTCCAGGGCGCGGGCGAGGGTGCGTTCGGAGGCGCGGGCGACCTCGACGACGTACCCGATGGCGATGGAGGCGACCCAGACCAGGATCACGTTGTGGACGGTGTCGCGGGCCGGGTGGCCGCGCTCGATCAGGTTGGCGGCGGCGACCGGCGTGGAGGCGAACGCGGCCCAGCGCCAGCCGCCCTTGATGGCGAAGGCGAGGACCGAACCGGCGGTCCAGATCGACGGCAGGGTCGGTCCCCCGCGGTCGATGTGGCCCTGGGTGACCACCCAGGGCGTCAGGACGATGCCGGTGATCGCGATCGCCAGGTCGACGGCGAGGAAGCGCTTGGTGCAGGCCGCCGCGTTCTGGACGCGGGGCAGGGTGGCCAGCGTCCAGACGGTCAGGACGGCGTAGTAGCCGATGGCGGCGCCGGGACGGTCGTAGTCGTCGTAGGCGGAGGCGAACAGGCCGATCGCGTACAGCAGGGTCAGTACGCGGTAGCCGGTGAGGGCACGCCACAGGGGCTGCTCGACCGACATCCGTATGACGCGTTCCCGCTTGGTCATGTCCCCCAGTCCCCCCAGTCCCCGCCGCCGGCCCCCGCCGTCGGCCCCCGCCGCAGGCTCCGTCGCCGATTACGACTCAGCGGCCTTCTTCTCGGCCTTCGCCGCGTCCTTCTCCGCCTTGGCGGCCTCCGCGATCTGCCGCTTGGCGGCGGTCGCGTAGATGTCGACGTACTCCTGGCCGGAGAGCTTCATGATCTCGTACATGACCTCGTCGGTCACCGCGCGGAGCACGAAACGGTCGTGCTCCATGCCCTGGTAACGGCTGAAGTCCAGGGCCTTGCCGATCCGGATGCCCGGACGCATCAGCTTGGGCATCACCTGCCCCGGCGGCTGGATCTTCTCCGTGTCGATCATGGCGACCGGGATCACCGGGGCGCCGGTCGCGAGCGCCACGCGCGCGAGGCCGCCGGGCTTGCCCCGGTAGAGACGGCCGTCGGGCGAGCGGGTGCCCTCCGGGTAGATACCGAACAACTCACCGCGCTCCAGCACGTCTATGCCGCTCTTCACCGCCGCCTCGCCGGCGCCGCGCGCTCCGGAGCGGTCCACGGGGAGCTGGCCGACGCCCTTGAAGAAGGCGGCCGTCAGCCGGCCCTTCACGCCGGGCGTGGTGAAGTACTCGGCCTTCGCGATGAAGGTGACCTTGCGGTCCAGCACCGCGGGCAGGAAGAACGAGTCCGAGAAGGACAGGTGGTTACTCGCCAGGATGGCCGGGCCCTCGGCCGGGATGTTCTCCAGGCCCTCCACCCAGGGCCTGAAGGTGACCTTGAGCGGTCCCCCGATAGCGACCTTCATCGCGCCGTACAACAACCGAGTGCCTCCTGTTTCCGTCGATCAGACCTTAACCCGGAGCGCCGGGAATGGGACCGACGACCCTGGTCGGTGTCAGTGCCGTCGCGTACCGTGAAGCACAACTGGAGTCGTCGTGCGTGCCTCTTCCAGTTCCCGCCCTCTCATGAATTGGAGACCGAAGGTGCCGGTTCTCCCCGGAGCCGAGCCGTACCGCCATGCCGGCGGGGAGGTCGGTGTCCTCCTCTGTCACGGTTTCACCGGCTCGCCCCAGTCGCTGCGCCCCTGGGCGGAGCACCATGCGGCCCACGGCCTGACCGTGTCCCTGCCCCTGCTGCCCGGGCATGGCACCCGCTGGGAGGACATGCAGGTCACGGGCTGGCAGGACTGGTACGCGGAGGTGGACCGCGAGCTGCGGCTGCTGCGCGAGCGGTGCTCCCAGGTGTTCGTGGCGGGCCTGTCCATGGGCGGCACGCTGGCGCTGCGGCTGGCCGCCAGGAACGGGACGGGTGTGGACGGCGTGGTGGTCGTCAACCCGGCGAACAAGGTGCACGGCCTGTCGGCGTACGCCCTTCCGGTGGCCCGGCATCTCGTGCGGACGACGCGGGGCATCGCCAGTGACATCGCCAAGCCGGGCGCCGCGGAGGTGGGGTACGACCGGGTGCCGCTGCACTGCGCACACTCCCTGCGGAACTTCTTCCGCCGGGTGGACGGTGAACTTCCGCAGGTGACCCAGCCCCTGCTGCTCCTGCGCAGCACCCGGGACCACGTCGTTCCGGCGGTCGATTCCGCCCGCATCCTGAGCCGGGTGTCCTCCACGGACGTAACGGAGGTCGTGCTGGAACAGAGTTACCACGTGGCGACGTTGGACCACGACGCGGACCGGATCTTCGAGGAGAGCCTCGCCTTCGTCGGCCGGCTCGCACCCAGTGTCGGCAAGGAAGGGACGGCCGCAGTTGGCTGAGCACGACTCCGACCGCGAGGACCGCGAGCCGGACGAGAAGGGGGTGCCCTTCGACGAGGAGGCCGCCTGGGCGGCGATCGTCGCGGGGTACGGCGAGGAGCCGCCGGATCCGCCGGGCGCGAAGCCCTACAAGCCGGTGGAGGATCTGGCGCTGCCGCCGGCGGAAGAGGACGACGACACCGACGACGACACCGGCGCAGAAGCGAGCGAGGAGCAGCAGCGGCCCGTGCGGCCGCTGGGCAGCTCCGTCTCCTTCGCGCCCGGGGTGGGCCCGCGCGACTACACGGCGCCGGAGCCCTCCGAGGACGACTTCGACGAGGACGACGAGGGGCACTTCGTGCCGCCCGAGCCGCCGCCGCTGCCGATCGCCGACACGACCGCCAAGTTCGCCTGGCTCGGCGTGGTGGGCGGGCCGGTCCTGCTGCTGCTCGCGGTGCTGCTCGGCTGGGACATGACCTGGTGGCTGGCGACGCTGGGGATCGGCGGGTTCCTGGGCGGTTTCGTCACGCTGGTGACCCGGATGAAGACGGACGACGACGAGGACGGCGACCCGGGGCGGGGTGCCGTCGTCTGACCGATCAGCTCCCGCCCGAGGGCCCGTCCGGAGTCGCTCCGGACGGGCCCTCGCGTTTCCGGGAGCGGTCGCTGTCCCGAAAGGGAACTCGATTCCGCCGATCGGCGAAGGAAGAGGTGAACCAACAAGCCCAAGCCTTCGAGGCGTTCGGACGAACGGAAGGAGCCCCGATGACCGTCGGCCCACCGGGCACAGGTACCCGCGACGAGGATCGCGAGGACAGTGACGCCCGGGTGATCGCGCGGTCCCGGGAGGAGCCCGAGCAGTTCGCCGTGCTCTTCGACCGGTACGCCGACGCCGTGCACCGTTACGCGGCCCGGCGGCTGGGTCCGGAGGCGGCGGAGGATCTGATGGCGGAGACCTTCGTCACCGCCTTCCAGCGGCGCCACACGTACGACCTCACACGAGCCGACGCCCGCCCGTGGCTGTTCGGCATCGCGACCAACCTCGTCGGCCGGCACCGCCGGGCCGAGGCACGCCGGTTCAGGGCGCTGTCCCGGCTGCCGGAGCCGGTGGAGCACGAGGAGCCGGTCGCGGACCGCGCTGTCGACAGGGCCGGTGCCACGGGGGTGCGCCGGCAACTGGCGGCAGCGCTGGGCGGGTTGTCCGCCCGGCATCGCGATGTCGTGCTGCTGGTGGCGTGGGCCGGCCTCGACTACGAGGAGGCCGCCGAGGCGCTCGAGGTGCCGGTCGGCACCATCAGATCGCGACTGCACCGGGCCCGCGGCAGACTGCGCGAAGCACTGGGCGGCACCGATCCGACGGCTTTCCGAGAGGCAGACGCCCATGCGTGACATCGACGAACTGCGCGCACTGCGGGACTTCGACACAGGAGCTCCCCCGCTCGACGAGGCGACCAGGCGCCGGGCGCGGGCCCGTCTGATCACGGCGATCGACGGACCCGCCGTGCGCGTACGGCACCGCCGCCCCGCGCTGCGCATCGCCCTGACGGCCGGGCTGGCCGCCGCGGTCACCGCCGGCGTACTGGTCGCCGTGCGGGACGACGACGGCACCCGCACGCACCGCACGGCGAAACCGCCGGCCACCAGTGCGCCGGCCATGCGGAACGTGAGCGCGCAGACGGTGCTCAAGGGGGCTGCCGCGTATGCGCGCGAGCACGAGCGGACGGTCAGTCCGCGCGACGACCAGTTCATCTACACCAAGGAGATCATCAAGGAGACCGATCAGAAGACGGGTGCCACGAAGAGCTACGTCGACGAGGACTGGCGCTCGGTGGACCGCTCCCAGCGGTCCTGGGTCATGGAGATCGGCCACGGCTGGTGGTCGCCGCCGCTGAAGAAGAACGAGACCGTGTGGCCGCCGCAGGACTGGGGCACGTTGCGGAAACTGCCGACCGACCCGAAGAAGCTGATCCTCTCGCTCGCCGACAAGTACGTCATCGGCGGCGGGAACAAGTCCCTCGACGACCTCACCGACGAGGACTGGTGGGCGATCCACTTCGACCTCGCCGGGCTGCTGAAGCTGGTCCCGGTGATGCCGGAGGGGTTGCGGCCGGCGGCCTACGAGGCGCTCGGCATGGTGCCGGGTGTGAGGCTCGTGCCGGATCAGAAGGACGCGAAGGGGCGTACCGGGGTGGCCGTCACGTACGACGACCCGACGCTCCCGAAGGGCGCCACGGACTTCGCCGCCTCTTTCATCTTCGACCCGGTGACATACCGGTTCCTGGGCTTCCGTGACACCCGCACCTCGGG
The DNA here is from genome assembly GCF_040652235.1 of Streptomyces sp. NPDC048277. Classification (NCBI taxonomy): domain Bacteria; kingdom Bacillati; phylum Actinomycetota; class Actinomycetes; order Kitasatosporales; family Streptomycetaceae; genus Streptomyces; species Streptomyces sp. NPDC048277. The sequence continues at coordinate 231,248 of NZ_JBEZLQ010000002.1, read as the reverse complement.
CGACGGCGCGGCCATGAAGACGTACACCCAGCTCTCGTATCTCGACGGCTGGGCCGTCGTGGACAGGGTGAAGCAGCGGCCGTAGACCGTCAGGAGGCGGCGGGGACCCTGAGGGCGGCCAGGACCGGGAGGTGGTCCGTGGCCGCCCTCAGGTCCGCGCCGGTGAGACCTGGCCGGTCCTCGGGAACCCCGCAGCCGAGCACCTCGATGCCCTTGGTCGCGAAGATCGCGTCGATGCGCTGGTGGGGGTTGGTGGACCAGGAGGTGAACTCGCCGCCCCAGGGTGCGGTGGTACGGCAGTCCTGGAGGGCGTCGGCCAGGCGGCGGAAGGTGCGGCCGTCGGGGCGGTCGTTGAGGTCGCCGCCCGCGATGGCGTGGTCCACGCCCAGGCCGGCGAGGCGGTCGAGGAGCAGGCCGCCCTGCTCGTAGCGCTCGTCCTGCTGAAGGCTGAGGTGGAAGCTGACGACGCCGAGGCGGGCGGCGCCGAACCGGACGACGGCGGTCGCGAAGCCGCGGCGGTGCAGGCCGGGGGTGAGGGGGAGGAGGACGTCCTCGGTGCGCTCGACGGTGGCGCGGAGGGAGCAGAGCACCGCCGGGCCCGCCGCGGTCGCTCCGCCGGTGAGGATCACCAGGTCGGCGGCGGAGGCCAGCCGCGCGAGCTTCTTGCGCCAGCGGAAGAAGCGGGGGGCTTCCTGGATGAGGACCAGGTCGGGGGCGCAGGCCCTGATGACGCGGGCGAGGGCGTCGGTGTCGTCCCGCATGGAGCGGATGTTGTAGCTGAGGACGCGGATGACGGCGGAACCATCGGGCTCTGTGTGGGAGTTGGGGAGCGGCGCCATGTGGATCAACTGTACGCCCAATGGCTCGGGGCGCGAGGTGGGTGTGCGACTGCCGGTGCGTGGTGGCTGGTCGCGCCCGCGCGGCGGTAGCCGCATATCGACTACCGCCCCGCGCCCCTGAGGGCCATACAGCCGGCCGCGATTACATGATCGGGTCGGGCTCTCTCGCCAGGTCGGCCGCGCCCACCAGGCCCGCCTCGTTGCCCAGCTGGGCGGCGATGACCTCGGCCACCGGGCGCCAGTTGCCGCCTACCAGCCAGCGCTTGTAGGACTTGCGGATCGGGTCGAGGACCAGTTCGCCCTCGTCCGAGAGGCCGCCGCCGACGATGAACGCGGAGGGGTCGAAGAGGGAGGCGAGGTCGGCGAGGCCGGCGCCGGCCCAGCGGGCGAGCTCGCGGTAGGAGTCGACGGCGACCGGGTCGCCCTGGCGGGCGGCCATGGAGATGTGCTTGCCCTCGATGCCCTCGGGGCTGCCGTCACCGAGGCCGAGCAGGATCTCGGCGTGCTCGGGGGTGGCGTTGGCGCGCTGCTTGGCGTAGCGGACGAGGGCGCGGCCGGAGGCGTACTGCTCCCAGCAGCCCTGCGAGCCGCAGCCGCACAGCAGCCCGTCCGGGACCATGCGGATGTGGCCGAACTCGGCGGCGACCCCGAAGTGACCGCGGCGCAGCTTGTTGCCGATGATGATGCCGCCGCCGAGGCCGGTGCCGAGGGTGATGCAGATGACGTTGCGGTGGCCCTTGCCGGCGCCGAACCTGTACTCGCCCCAGGCGGCGGCGTTGGCGTCGTTCTCCACGACCACGGGGAGGCCGACGCGGGCCTCGACCTTCTCCTTCAACGGCTCGTTGCGCCAGTCGATGTTGGGCGCGAAGTAGACCGTGGAGCGCTGCCGGTTCACGTAACCGGCCGCACCGATGCCCACGCCGACGATCTCGTGCCCGGCGCGGGCGCCCTCTACGGCGGAAGCAATGGCGTCCACGATGCCCTCGGGCGTGCCCGGGGTCGGCACCTTGTGGGTCGAGAGGATGTTGCCTTCCTCATCGACCACGCCGGCCGCGATCTTCGTGCCGCCGATGTCGACGCCGATGGTGAGTCCCATGAATCCCTCAGTTCGGTCGAGCCCCGCTACGGCCAACCGTACCCGAGGCCCTGCGGTCGGGTTCCCGTCGTCCGCCCGGAGGGCGGGCCGGGCGGGGGCTGGTACGTGCAGCTGCAAGGCGGAGGAGGGAGTCGACGCGGTGGGGGCACCTCCCGGCCGAAGGCTGGGGGACGTCGGCGACTGACGACAACACCGCTGGGGGCACCCCCTCTGGGGGAGCGCGTGCCAGCCCCCGCCCGGCTGGGGGCACCTCCCACGCCCTTCAGGCAGTGGGGGGAGGGAACCCGACGGCAGGGTCTTCCGGGGGCTGTCAGTCGAGGTCGATGCGTTCGCCGGGGCCGGGGTCGTCGCCCTTGTCGTGGCCGGCGGAGGTCCAGCGGGTCTCCTGGGTCTGGACCGCGGAGCGGTAGGCCGCGAGGAGTTCGCTGCCGGCCGCGGCCAGGTGGTCGAAGACGTCCGGGTTGCGCTCTATGACGGGGTCGACGGCGTTCTTCGCCTGCTGTACGACCTGCCGGACCACCTGCTGGGCGGCGGGGCCCGCGACCGCGCCGAGGAGCGGGGTCTGGAGGCCGGAGAGCTTGTCGGCGACGGCGTCGACGAGTTTGCGCAGTTCCTCGGCGGCCGTACCGGGGGGCTGGCCGTACTGGGTGCGGCGGCGGGCCTTCTCCCGTGCCAGGTCCTCGGCACAGGCCGTGGCCCAGGCGTCGTCGTCGGTCGCCCGTACCTCGTCCGCTTCCTCAAAGGCGTCGGCTGTGGGGCGCTCTTCGCTCATGACGCACTCCTGACTACGGTTCGTCTCTACGACGTTACCCGAACGGGCGTACCGGTTTCACCGTCAGCGCGGCCACAGATCCGGGTCCGGCGCGAACCGCAGCCGCAGCTCGCCGTCGCGCAGCGCGGCCCCGGCGACGGTGCAGCGGCGCAGGGCGGACGGCAGGGTGACGATCCGGCGGAAGCCGCCGACGGTGATCACGAGCTCGTCGCCGCGCCGGACGAGGTCCAGGTCGTCCCGTATCGCGCCGGGCAGCGGAATGTGCCAGACGAGGACACCGTCCTCCTCGATGCGGTCGGCCACGGGCCACTCGACCGGGGCGGGCGCGGTGTTGACGCCGGGCACGGCGAGCGCGGCGAGGTCGTCGGTGCCGCGCGGGTCGTGCCCGAGGTGCGGAACAGGGGTGACGTCGTACGTCTCCGCCCAGTCGGCGAGGGCCTTGCGCTGCTGGGCGACGAGGTTGTGCAGGGGGGTGGCCTCGGGGAGCACGCGGTTGGCGACCACCGTCTCGGCCCGCAGGCCGCGCAGGGCGAGGCCGAGGCGGGCGGTGCGGACGGCGTCGGCGCCGGCCGGGCCGGGTTCGGCGACCAGCCGTACGGCGGTGTGGCGGTCGGCGAGGACGGCCTCCACGGCGGCCAGCTCGACGTCCCAGCGCGCCGCGGTCTCGTAGAGCCAGTCGGCGGGCATGGGGACGCCGGCGAGCCGGCCGAGGACGGGGCGCAGGGCGCGGGCCGCCTGCCGCTCGGGCGGGAGGAGGCGGCGCAGGTAGCGGCGGAGCTCCTCGGGGAGGGCGAGCAGGGCGAGGGCCTGGGACGCGGGCGGGAGGTCCACGACGAGCAGCTCGTACCGCTCGGAGAGGGCGGCGTCACGCAGGGCGCGCAGGAAGGAGAGTTCCTCGGCGCCGGGGAGGGGGGTGAGCTCCTCGGCGTCCAGGCGGGAGGCGCCGAGGAGGTCGAGGACGTTCGCGGCGCGGGTCTGGAAGGCGGTGAGGTCCTCGCGGAACCGGGCGGCCGCGTCGGGGCGCCAGGCGGTGAGGGCGGGGGTGAGGCGGGTGGGCACCGGTCCCGTCGCCGTGCCCAGGGCCGCGCCGAGGGTGTCCGTGCGGTCGGCGCTGAGCACGAGGGTCGGGGTGCCCTCGCCCGCGGCGCGCAGGGCGGTGGCCGCGGCGACGGTCGTACGGCCGCTGCCGCCGGGGCCGGTGATCAGGATGGTGCGCATGAGGGTGAACCGTAACGGACGTCCAGGTGAGCCCTCGCCGTGGCGGGCGGGGGTGTCACCTACCGGCGTTGGCAGGGTGCCGCTGCGCCCACCCGTGCCGCCCTGCGGCACGCCTGCCCGCAGCTGTCCCCTACGTCACTTCTCCCCCGACTCCACCCTCTTCTTCAGTCCCGCCAGTGCCCGGTCGATGATGACCTTCTCGGCCTTGCGCTTGATCATCCCGAGCATGGGGATCTTGACGTCCACCGTCAGCGAGTACGTCACCTCGGTCGCCCCCTCGCCCGCCGGCTTCAGCAGGTAGGAGCCGTCCAGCGACCGCAACATCTGGGACTTCACCAGCGTCCAGGAGACCTCGTTGTCGCCGGTCCACGTGTACCCCAGCGTCTGGTCGTCCTTGATCGCGCCGGCGTCCATGACGAGACGGACCTGCTCGGCCCGGCCCCTGGCGTCGGTCTGCAGCACCTCCGCCTCCTTCACCTCGCCGGTCCAGTCCGGGTACCGGGCGAAGTCGGCGATCACCGCCATGACGTCGGCCGGGGCCGCCTCGATCGTGATGCTCGAGCTGGTGTGTTCCGCCATCGCCGTGGCTCCTCCAGATGCGGGCCGGTGAGACCGATGAAAAGGGGTCGCCGTGCGCGCGTGCGCACGCGTGTGCAGCGTGAAGGCTACCGCGCGTCCGACCAGCCGACTTCACCCCCTGTCCGGGGCGGTCACCATTCCAGCGCGAAGGGGCGCCCCGTACCGGCGAAGTGCCCGACGTTCACGCACTCGGTGGCTCCGATCCGCATCCGCTTCACCAGCGGCTGGTGGACATGTCCGAAGAGCGAATAACGCGGCCTGGTGCGCCGGATGGCGTCGAGGAGCGCCCGGCTCCCCCGTTCGAAACGGCGCGCCACCGTGTCGTACACCAACTCCGGCACCTCCGGCGGAATGTGCGTGCAGAGCACGTCGACCTCGCCGAGCGCCTCGATCTTCGCCGCGTACTCCTCGTCGGAGATCTCGTAGGGGGTGCGCATGGGAGTCCGCAGCCCGCCGCCGACGAACCCGAACACCCACCCGCCTATCTCGACCCGCTCCCCGTCCAAGACCGTCGTGCCCGGTCCCGCGTACTCCGGCCACAGCGGCGGCATGTCGACATTGCCGTAGGTCGCGTACGTCGGTGTCGGGAACGCCGCGAACATCTCGGCGTACTGCTTGCGCACCGCCTTCTCGATGGCCGCGGCCCGGTCCATGCCGATCCCGCCCCACAGCCGGGCCCCCAGCTCCCGCGCCTCCTCGAAGCGGCGGGCGGTGCGGAGTTCGACGAGACGGTCGGCGTTCTCCACTCCGAACAGGTCGGGGAAGATGCCGCGCGAGTGGTCGGCGTAGTCGAGGAAGAGGACCAGGTCGCCGAGACAGATCAGGGCGTCGGCGCCGTCACCGGCTCCGGCCAGGTCACGGGCGTTGCCGTGCACGTCGCTGACCACGTGGACGCGGGTCCTTCGGGGGCCGGTGGGTGTGGCTGCCATGGTGATCAAGGGTAGGCCTGTGCGGCAAACGTGAACAGGCGGTGGCCGGACCTGCGGTTACTGGTCAGTCACTAAAGGCGTGGACTACCGTACGCGAAGGAACACCAACCTGTGTGACGCACCGAACATCTCGACGGGACCCCCTGTCGAAGAAGCCATACCGGCGGGTAACGTCCGGGCAGTCCAGTCGTACTCAGGATTTCAACCAACGGATCATGTGGCCCGTGGCGAAGCCCTGAGTACCTGCCCGAGCCTTGGACCGCACCGTCGCATCGCACAACGTCGTGGCGCCGGCGCCCTATGAGGAGCAGCAGTCTTGCGCGAGTTCAGCCTTCCGGCTTTGTACGAGGTCCCCGCGGACGGCAATCTGACCGACATCGTCCGCAGAAACGCCGCGCAGCATCCCGACGTAGCCGTCATGGCCCGCAAGGTCGGGGGTGTGTGGCAGGACGTGACCGCCACCGCCTTCCTGGCCGAGGTGCACACCGCCGCCAAGGGCCTCATCGCCTCCGGCATCCAGCCGGGCGACCGGGTCGGCCTGATGTCCCGCACCCGCTACGAGTGGACGCTCCTCGACTTCGCGATCTGGAGCGCCGGCGCGATCACCGTGCCGGTGTACGAGACCAGCTCGCCGGAGCAGGTGCAGTGGATCCTCAGCGACTCCGGCGCCACCGCCTGCATCGTCGAGCTCGACAACCACGCGGCCGCCGTCGAGTCGGTGCGCGAGTCGCTGCCCGCCCTCAAGCACGTCTGGGGCATCGAGGCCGGCGCGCTGGAGGAACTCGGCCGGCTCGGCCAGGGCGTCACCGACGCGACCGTCGAGGAGCGCAGCTCGCAGGCGAGAGCCGACGACCCGGCGACCATCGTCTACACCAGCGGTACGACCGGGCGCCCCAAGGGCTGTGTGCTCACCCACCGCAGCTTCTTCGCCGAGTGCGGGAACATCGTGGAGCGGCTGCGCCCCCTCTTCCGCACCGGCGAGTGTTCGGTCCTCCTCTTCCTCCCGCTCGCGCACGTCTTCGGCCGGCTGGTCCAGATCGCCCCGATGATGGCGCCGATCAAGCTGGGCTGCGTCCCGGACATCAAGCACCTCACCGACGAACTGGCCGCCTTCCGGCCGACGCTGATCCTGGGCGTCCCACGCGTCTTCGAGAAGGTCTACAACTCGGCGCGCGCCAAGGCACAGGCGGACGGCAAGGGCAAGATCTTCGACAGGGCCGCGGACACCGCGATCGCGTACAGCAAGGCGCTGGACACCCCGTCGGGCCCGTCCCTCGGCCTGAAGATCAAGCACAGGACCTTCGACAAGCTCGTCTACAGCAAGCTGCGCGCGGTGCTCGGCGGCAAGGGCGAGTACGCCATCTCCGGCGGCGCCCCGCTCGGCGAGCGCCTCGGCCACTTCTTCCGCGGCATCGGCTTCACGGTCCTGGAGGGCTACGGCCTGACCGAGTCCTGTGCGGCGACCGCGTTCAACCCCTGGGACCGGCAGAAGATCGGCACGGTCGGTCAGCCGCTGCCCGGCTCGGTGATCCGGATCGCGGACGACGGCGAGGTGCTGCTGCACGGCGAGCACCTGTTCAAGGGCTACTGGAACAACGAGGCCGCGACGGCCGAGGCCCTTGCCGACGGCTGGTTCCACACGGGTGACATCGGCACCCTGGACGAGGACGGCTACCTCAGGATCACCGGCCGCAAGAAGGAGATCATCGTCACCGCGGGCGGCAAGAACGTCGCCCCGGCCGTGATCGAGGACCGGATCCGCGCGCACGCGCTGGTCGCGGAGTGCATGGTGGTGGGCGACGGGCGGCCGTTCGTGGGCGCGCTGGTCACCGTCGACGAGGAGTTCCTGGGCCGTTGGGCGGCCGAGCACGGCAAGCCGGCTGGTGCCACCGCGGCGTCGCTGCGTGACGACCCGGATCTGATCGCGGCGATCCAGGCCGCTGTCGACGACGGCAACGCCGCGGTGTCGAAGGCGGAATCGGTGCGGAAGTTCCGCATTCTGTCCTCCCAGTTCTCGGAGGATTCGGGCCACCTGACGCCGTCCCTGAAGCTCAAGCGCAATGTGGTGGCGAAGGACTACGCGGACGAGATCGAGGCCCTCTACCAGAAGTAGCGGGCTTCACAAGCCTCTTCGGGCTCAGAAGTCCTCGGCGAGAACCCGTTCCAGCGTCCGCTCGGCGAGCGCGGTGATGGTCACGAACGGGTTCACGCCGATGTTTCCCGGCACGAGCGAGCCGTCCGTGACGTACAGCTTCGAATACCCCTTCACCCGGCCGTAGTCGTCGGTCGCCTGCCCCAACACGCAGCCGCCCAGCGGGTGGTAGCAGAAGTCGTCCGCGAACACCTTGCTGGACGAGCCGAACAGGTCGTACCGGTAGATCGTCGCGTTGGCCGAGTTGATCCGGTCGAACAGTTTCTTGGCCATGGCGACCGAGACCGCGCTCTGCGCCGCGGTCCAGCCGAGCTTCACCCCGTCGCTCGCGGAGTCGTAGGTGAAGGACGCCCGTTGCGGGTTCTTGGTGATCGCCAGGTACAGGCTCACCCAGGTCTCGAACCCGATGGGCAGCGGGGCGATCTCCGCGAAGACAGGGTTGTCGGTGTTGGCCCAGTCGTCGATGCCCATGACCGGCATGGTCGACTGGTTGGCGCCGGTGGTGTCCCAGATGTGGTTGGCGCGCCCGAGCATGGTGTTGCCGTTGGTGCTCCAGCCGCCCCCCACACTGGAGTTGAGCGCGGGCAGCGCACCGGTGTCCCGCGCCCGGACGAGCAGTTCGGTGGTCCCGAGGCTGCCGCCCCCGAGGAACAGATAGGTGCAGCTGTACTGCTTGCTCTCGACGACGGCCCCGGTCGTGTCGATCCGGTCGACGCTCAGCACGTACGACCCGTCACTCGCCCTCGTGATGGCCTTCACCTTCTCCAGTGTGTGGATGGTGAGGTTGCCGGTGCCGAGGGCGGCGGCGAGGTAGGTCTTGTCGAGGCTCTTCTTGCCGTAGTTGTTGCCGTAGATGACCTCCTGCGCGAGCGCGGACTTGGTGGCGGTGCCGGCGGCCTCCTGCTCCATGTAGCCGAAGTCGTAGACGTTGGGCACGAAGGTGGTCTTGAGCCCGGTGTTGGCCGCGGCCTTCCGGGAGGTCCGGGCGAACTGGTACCACTCGGTCGACTCGAACCAGGTGCTGTCGATCGTGTTGACGCCCAGCATGGTGCGGGCGCGCGGGAAGTACGTGTTGTACATCGCGCTCGCGTCCACGGTCGGGAACTGCTCGGCGAAGTACGACTGGAGCGGGGTCACCGCCATCCCCCCGTTGACCAGCGACCCGCCGCCCACACCGCGTCCGACGTACACGGACATGTTGTCGTAGTGCACCCGGTCGAGCACTCCCGCGTAGGGGGTGATGTCCTTGTTGACGACGTCCAGCCAGAGGAAGGTGGCGAGCGGGGCCTCCGTGCGGGACTTGAACCACATGGATCTCTTGTCCGGGGCGGCGGTGGAGCAGAAGATCTTGCCGTCGGAGCCGGCTGTGTTCCACAGCTGCCCCATCTCGATCATCAGGGTCCGCACCCCGGCCTGCCCGAGCCGCAGCGCGGCCACGGCCCCGCCGTACCCCGAACCGATCACGATCGCGGGCGCGCTGTCGACGGCGGCGGCCTCCTCGGCTGCCTGCGCCGACTGGAGCCCGACCCGGGTGAGACCGGCCGCGGCGGCGGTCTGGAGGGCGATCATGCCCAGAATGTGACGCCTAGTCAGCTGACGCTGCATCAGTTTTGCTGTCATGTGCGCAGCATGTGCGGATTTTCAGCTTCCGCCTAGAGGTACGACGCCCTTTGCCGCAACCCCTTGGAACAGACTTTTACAAGAGCTCCTTCAGCCCCTCCGCGAGCAGGTCCCAACGCCACCGCTCCTCGACCCAGCGCCGCCCCCGCTCCCCCATCCGCCGCCGCAGCTCCGGATCCCCCAGCAGCACGACGATCCGCTCGGCGGCCTCCTCCACGGAGCCGCCCCGCACGACCCACCCGGTCTCCCCGTCCAGCACCGCGTCCGGCGCCCCGCCCGAGTCCCCGGCGACCACCGGCAGCCCGGTGGCCGAGGCCTCCAGGTACACGATCCCGAGCCCCTCCACATCCAGCCCGCCCCGCCGGGTCCGGCACGGCATCGCGAACACGTCCCCCGCCCCGAAGTGCGCGGGCAGCTCGGCCCACGGCACGGCCCCCGTGAACCGCACCGACTCCTCGACCCCGGTCTCCCGCGCGAGCCGCCGCAGCTCCTTCTCGTACGGCCCGCCGCCCACGATCAGCAGCACCGCGTCCGGCTGAGCGGCCAGGATCAACGGCATCGCGAGGATCAGCGTGTCCTGCCCCTTGCGCGGCACCAGCCGCGAGACGCACACGACCACCGGCCGATCGCTCAGCCCCAGCCGCGCCCGCACCTCGTCGCCCCCCGACCCGGGATGGAACGTCTTCTCGTCCACCCCCGGCGGCAGCTGGACCATCCGCCCCGCGGCCTGCGGACTCAGCGCGGCGGCGATCCGGGACCGCGTGTACTCGCCGAGATACGTGATCGTGTCCGTCGCCTCGCCGATCCGCCCGAGCAGCTGCCGCGCGGCGGGCAGCTGGGCCCAGCCCGCCTCGTGCCCATGGGTCGTGGCGACCAGCCGCTCCGCCCCGGCCTTCCGCAGCGCCGGCGCCATCAGCCCGAGCGGAGCCGCCGCACCGAACCACACGGATGTGCACCCGTGCTCCCGGAGCAGCCCGACCGCCGTCCGGGTCGCCCCGGGCGTCGGCAGCAGCATCGTCGTACGATCACGTACGACCGTGAAGGGCTGCTCCGCGTCGAACGCGGCGGTGGCCTCGACGCCCTCCCGGCCCCGCTTCCACGTGGACGCGTAGACGACGAGGCGCTCGGGGTCCAGCCGCAGGGCCATGTTGTGCAGGAAGGCCTGGATGCCGCCCGGCCGGGGCGGGAAGTCATTGGTCACGATGAGGGTCTTGTGCATCGCCGCAGACCCTACCCGCACAGTGTGTTCGGCCGTGCTTCATGGCCCCCGCACAGGGCGGCGGGAGATCATGTGTTCCCACGCGGGACGGCACGCCGACGGACAAGGGGCTCAGGTGGACAGGACGGGCGTGAAGCGTGCCCTCGTGGTGCTGCTGGGGATCTGGGGGATCACCCGGCTGGTGCTGCTGCTGTTCGTGCTGAAGGTGTTCGTGTTTCCCGGCGCGGACGTCACGACCGACGTGTCGGTGATCTACCAGGGCTGGTACGAGGTCCTGCGGCACGGAACGTTTCCCCTGGACGACGTCACCTGGCAGTACCCGCCCGCGGCCGCCCTGGCGATCCTCTCCCCCGGGCTGCTGCCCTTCCTGGACTATCCGACGGCCTTCTTCGTCCTGGCCTTCCTCGCCGACCTGGCGGTCCTGGCCCTCCTCCTCTACACGGGCCTGCGCCCCGGCCGCACCCTGCGCGGTGCCGGGGTCTGGGTGCTGGGCGTCCCGCTGCTCGGCCCGACCGTCTACTCCCGCTACGACCTGATGGTCACCGCCGTCGCCGTCGCCGCGCTGCTCGCCGGGGCCCGGCATCCGAGGATCATGGGCGCGCTGGTGGGCTTCGGCGCGATGGTCAAGGTGTGGCCGGCGCTGCTGCTGGTGGGAGCCGTACGGCGGTGGGCCTGGGCGTCGGCGGCGCTCACGGCGGGCGCGGTCGGCGCGCTGTTCGCGGTGGCCATGCCCGGCGCGTTCTCGTTCCTGACGTTCCAGCGGGACCGGGGCACCGAGGTGGAGTCGCTCGGCGCGCTCGTCTTCCACATCGCCCGGCACTACGGCTGGCACGGCGAGGTGCTGCTCAACTACGGCTCGATCGAATTCCTCGGCCCGCAGGTGAAGGCGGTGAGCACGGCGGCCCTGCTGCTGACGGTGCTCGCGTTCGGCTGGCTGCTGCTGTGGCGGCTGTCGGCGGTCGGCTTCCGGTCCCACACCCTCGCGGACGCGGCCTTCACCGCCGTACTGATGTTCACGGTCACCAGCCGGGTGATCAGCCCGCAGTACCTGGTGTGGCTGGTGGGCCTGGCCGCCGTCTGCCTCTGCTTCCGGGCCGGCCGGATGACCGTGCCGGCGGTGCTGCTCCTGCTGGCGGCCTTCGTGACGGTCCTGGAGTTCCCGGTCGGCTTCTCGCACATCGTGGTGAGCGACTGGTACGGCGTCACGCTGCTGCTCCTGCGCAACGGCCTGCTGGTCGCGGCGACGGTCACGGCGGCCCGGGTGCTGTGGCGCTCCACGGTGACCGACACCCCGGTCGCCCCGTTCCCGGCTCAGGCGACCCGCACGAAGGAGACCCCGGTCTCCTCCTGACCCGAGCGGCCGACTCAGTCGCCGAGCTGAGCCCTCAGATACTCCCGCCACCGCTCGGTGAAGTCCGGCAGGGTCGTCCCCAGTTCCTTCTTCAGTGCCTCCTCGACCGCGCCCGCCCGCTCCTTGCGGGCGCCGACGGCCCGGTAGAAGGCGCCGAGCCTCTCCTCGCCCCAGTGGGCGGCGATCATCCGGCAGGCCAGCCAGCCGCCCTCGTAGGCCTGGGCCAGCTTGGCGGGGTCGTCGGTGAAGCCGAAGTCCTTGTCCGCCGGGAGGCCGTCGGGGGCGTCCCCGGCCTGGACGGCGCGGCCGAGTTCCGGGGCCGCCTCGGTCGCGGTACGGCCGGTGTGCAGATAGCCGATCCAGTCGGCGTAGCCCTCGGAGAGCCACAGGGGGGTGGCGGCCGTGGTGTGGGCGCGGGTGGCCACATGGGTCGTCTCGTGCGTCAGCACCACCTGTCTGCCGACCGGGCCCAGGACCGCGTACGCCTCCGGGTTGAGGATGACCCGGTCCGCCGGGGTCGCGCCGGAGCCGCCCACCTCGCCGGTGGTGACGGCGGCGATGCCCCGGTAGTTGGAGGCGGGGGCGCCGAGCAGGCCCGCCATACCGTTCAGCGACTTCGGCACGAGGAGGACCACGTGGCGGGGCCAGTCCGTGCCCCAGGCGCCGGAGACCTCGGGGACGGCGGTGTCGGCGAGGCGGGCGTAGGCGCGCAGCGCGGTGCCGGACTGGCCGACGCCGAGGACCAGGCTGTGGGCGCCCCTGACGGCGGTCACCCTGCCCTGGTCCCAGAGCTGCTGGCCGGACTTCCCGGCGGGCTCGTCGTCGGTGACGTACCACTGTCCGTCGGCCGTGCGGTCGAGGGTGAGCGTGCGGTCGGCGGTCACCGGCGCCTTGTCGTAGCCCTGGATCCGGTAGCTGAGCCGGGCGTCGGCGGTGGCCCCGGTGCCGTCCCGGTGTACGGCGGTCACCCGGTAGCCCCACTGCGCGAGCGGTACGGCGCGGAGGTCGGCGTAGGAGCTCCGGGTGCCGGTCTCGCCGTACGCCCGCTCGTCGTGGCCGAGGACGGCGGCCGAGCGCCGGTCCAGGACCTGCTGCACCTCGGTCATCGCCGTCGCGGTCGGCGACTGTCCGCCCCCGCATCCGGTCAGCGGCAGGAGCAGCAGACACAGCCCCACCGCTCCTGAGCGCCACGCCCGCCTACGACCAGCCACTTTCCGATCGTACGGGCCGAGGGCCGAAAGTCAGGGCCGGGTGACGGAGGAGATGGGCATCATCCCGACCGGGTCGTAGCGGACCGGGGCGCCCGGGTAGGGGGCGTGGATGACCTGGCCGTGGCCGACGTACATGGCGACATGGCTGGCGTCGGAGCGGTAGACGACCAGGTCACCGGGTTGCGCCTGGGAGAGCGGGACCTGGTGGCCGGCGTGGCGCTGCTCCTGCGAGGTGCGCGGGAGGTGGATTCCGGCGTGGGCGTACGACCACTGCATCAGGCCCGAGCAGTCGAACCCGGAGGGGCCGCTGGCGCCCCAGACGTAGGGCTTGCCGAGGGCCGCTCGGGCGGCGGCGAGCGCGGCGGCGGCGCGGCCGTTCGGGGGGACGACGCCGGAGAGGTCGGGCAGATCGGCGCGGTCGCCCCGGGAGGCGTGCTCGAAGGCGGCGCGGTCGGCGGCGGGCAGCCCGCCGAGGAGTTGCCGGGCCCTGGCGAGTTTCCCCTCCACGGTGGCCTTGTGGGAGGCGACGGCCTTGCGGCTGCGCTCCAGTTCGGTGAGTTTCCCGGCGGCCTCGGCGCGCTCCTGGGCGAGTTCGCGCAGGGCCGCCTGGAGCTCCTTGAGCTGCCCGGCCTGGCGGGCGTCGATCCGGTCGAGGAGGGAGGCCTTGGCGAGGTAGTCCTCGGGGTCGTCGGAGAACAGCAGGGCCACGGTGGGGTCGATGCCGCCGGAGCGGTACTGGGCACCGGCGAGCGAACCGAGCGCCTCCCGCATGGAGTTGACGCGCAGCTGCTGGCGGGCGATCAGGTCCTGGGCGTCGTTCACCTCGCGGCGCAGCGCCCCGGCCCGCTCGTCGGCCTTGTCGTAGGCCTGCGTCGCCTCCTCGGCCTGCTGGTACAGCCGGTCCACCTCGGCACGGGCGTCGCCGTGCGGGGCGGCGTTCGCCGGTACGGCGCCGAGCGTGGCGGCCGCAGCCGACAGCACGCAGAGGGCGGCACCGGCGCCCCGGTCGAACCCGGACGGTGCGAGACGGCGATGAAACCCCACGGCGGTCCTTCTGCTGGCGGACAGATACCGCTTCGCCCGGTGCCGTGAACAGGGGTGTCCCGGCGCCGGAGGAAACGCGCCGACAGTAACCGCGCGACCGCACCCCGTCCAAAGTCCTCGGCGGCCACGGAACGTGAGCGCCCCGCCGCTGACGCAGGTCATCGGCGGGGCGTGGAGTCAGTTCCGGTTGCCGTGATTCGCCCGTTCGGGCGCCACGTCGAGTTGATCTTCGGCCGTACGGGTGTCGGCTTAACCGGATGGGGTGGTCAGATCCGGACGCCGAACTCGAACGTCATGTCGCTGATCGACTCGTAGCGGACCACGGCGCCGGTGTGCGGGGCGTGCAGCACCTGGCCGTTGCCGGCGTAGAGGCCGACGTGGTGGTAGTCGCCGTAGAAGATGACCAGGTCGCCGACCTTGAGGTCGCTCTCGCTGTAGATGCGGGTGCCGGCGTTGGCCTGCGCCTCGGAGGTGCGCGGGATGGTGACACCGGCCTGGGCGTAGGCCCAGGAGGTCAGGCCGGAGCAGTCGTAGGAGGCGGTGCCGGTGGCGCCGTAGACGTACGGCTTGCCGAGCTGGGTCTGAGCGGCGGCGAAGGCGGCGGCGGCCCGGCTGGAGGCGGAGCCCGTGTTGCCGAGGTTCACGCGGGAGGAGGCGCGGCTGGCGGCCTGGGCCTGCTCCTGGTCCAGGGCGGCCTTCTCCTTGGCCGTCAGGGTGTTGAGGAGCTTCTGCGCGTCGGCGAGCTTGCCCTGGACGGCGGTCTTCTGCTTGGCGAGCTCGGCGCGGGTGGCGGAGAGGTCCTTGAGCTTGTCGGAGGCCTCTGCCCGCTCCTGGGCGAGTTCGCGCTGTTTGTCCTGGATCTTCTTCAGGGCCTCGACCTGCTGGCTGCTCAACTGGTCGAGCGTGGAGGCCTTGTCGAGGTAGTCGTCCGGGTTGGACGAGAGGAAGAGCTGGACCGACGGGTCTATGCCGCCGGAGCGGTACTGCGCGGTGGCCAGCGAACCGAGGCTGTCCCGCAGCTTGTTGAGGTCTTCCTGACCACGAGCCACGTTGTCCTGGATCGTGGATATCTCCTTCTGCAGCTTCTGCTGCTTCTCCTGGGCGCCGTCCAGCTTCTCGGTGGCCTGCTCGGCCTCCTCGTAGAGCTTGTCGACCTTGGCCTTGACCTCGCCCTTGCTCAGCTTCTCGCTGGGCGCCGCGTTGGCGGCGTTGGCGCTGAGGACGACGGCAGCGGCGGCTGCGGTGGTCAGCACGGTCACGCGTGCGCGGCTCGGCTGCTTGGGTCGACGATGGGACGCCACGGAGACGGGCTCCTTCGTTTGAGTGATCACCCGTATGGAGGTTCGAGGCCCGACCCTAGTGACCTCCCTGTGATCAGTTCAAACCCAACAGAGAAAAATCTGGTCACGCAACGCACTCTTTGCACATAACTCACGTGCCGTGATGCCCGATTGACACTACGTTGCGCGACAGTTCGGTCAATTCGGGCATTGCATATGCGTATTGAACGTTCAGGACAGTCGCTTCAGAAGCATGGCAGAAGCGACCGGACGGGCCCCCGCCTTGGCGACCCCGTCGGCGACCTCGCGGTCGGTCGAGGCGACGATCACCGGACGGCCCGGCGGCTCGGCACGCACCAGCTGGCGGATCAGTTCGTCCGCCGTGACACCCGGCTTCGAGAAGAGCACCCGGACCCCGCGCGGCGGGGCGAGCAGCACCGGTGCGGCCAGTTCGGCACCGTCGAAGACACACGTGACCTCCGCGCCGGTCTGCGCGGCGAGCTGGGAGAGCTGACCGAGCAACCGTAGCCGCTGCTTCTCCAGCGGCATCTGCGGATAACCGGTCTTGGTCACGTTGTAGCCGTCGACGACCAGGTGCGCCTGCGGCAGGGCGAGCAGCTGATCGAGGATGGCGGGATCATGCTCGGACAGCGCACGGGCGGCGATGTCCTTCGGGGTCATCCGCCCCGGTTCGACCGCGTCCACGGTGTCGGCCGGCCGCATCGACACCGGCGGCAACGCCAGTTCGCGGCGCAGCCCCTGGGCCGAGTCGAGGACGGTGTCGAGCAGCAGCCGCAGCCGCATGTCCTCGACGCTGCGTCCCTCGCGGGCGGCCCGGCGGCTGGCCTCCAGGGCGGCCTCGACCTCACCGAGCCGGGCCTTGAGCCGTCTGCTCTCGCTCTCCGCCGCGGACACCTGGGCCTGCCCCTCGGCGCGCCCCGCCTCCATCTCGCCCTGCATCTTGCGCAGCGCGGCCTCGCCGCGCTTGACGTCGCTGAGGGCGGCACGGAGCTTACGGTGAAGCGATTCCGCTTCCTTCTTCGCCGCGTCCAGCTCGGCACGCAGCCGCTCCGTCTCGGCACGGGTCTGCTCCCGGGCCCGGGCCAGCTCCTCGCGCAGCCGGTCCAGCTCGGCCCGGCTCTCCTCGTCCGCGCGCTCGGCGTCGGCCCGCTGGGCCTCCTCGCCGGCCGCCGCCACGAGCTTCACCCAGCCCGTGGGGCGCAGTACATAGGCCGCGGCCGCCACATCGAGCGGGTCCGCGGCCGGGGGCGGGGAGCCGGAGTCGAGAGCGCCGGCCAGTTCCGGCTGGGCCTCTCTCAGCTTCTCCCCGATCCGCTGCCGGAAGAGGGTGTCGCTCTCCAGCGCCGCGGCCATGGCGTTCCCGGCGAACTTCGCCCGCCGGTTCGGGGCGAAGCGGGCGTACTGCCGCAGCTGCGCGGGCAGTTCGGCCAGGGTCAGCCCGCCGAAACCGTCCGACACGATCTGTACGACGCGCCGCCGCACACCGTCGGGCAACGGACGGTCAAGCACCTCGGCGGTGCCGTCGCCCGGCCCCCCGCCTGTGGTCTCCACCATCCGTCACACCCCATCACCTGTGCGGGGCCGCCTCCCGGTCTCAGGAGTCGGCGCCCGGCCTGTCCACGAGTTCCACCTGGTCCACCGCGTTGCACCAGCGGCAGCGCACCGACTCGATGGTCTCACTGACCACCTCGCGCTCCTCGACCTTGGGCTCCCCGGCCAGGTCGAGGTGCAGGTACTCGACGACCTTCGACGAGCGGGTCACGTCGAAGCGCGTGAGGTTGCCGCAGAGGGTGCAGCGCCACCGCGTCGTGGCGGTCGGCAGGGGAACCGTCATCGTGACTGTTCGCTTCCTTCTAGTGTCCGTGACGCGCCGTCCCGGCGCGTGTGGCTCGTAACCCTACGGCCTGGCGGGTACTCGACGCCCGCCCGTCCACGGCGGCGAGGCGATCTGCACCGGTGCGTCCTGTTACGCCATGCTCTATGTCCATGATCGGCAACTGGAACACGACGGCCGTCCGGACCCTGCGGAGCCTGAAGGGCACATCCGCGCCCATGACGTACACCCTGATCGCCGTGTGCTGCCTGATCTTCGTGCTCGGCCCCGCCTCCGGCTTCACGCCGTCCTACGGCACCGGGGAGGCCCTGGCGGCCGCGCAGCGGGCGTACTTCCGGCACTGGGGGGTGGTCCCCGCCGGCCTGTTCGACGGCCCGGCGCGGGAGGCGCTCACCCCGGCCACGGCCCTCTTCATCCACGGCAGCTGGGTGCACCTGCTCGGCAACATGCTCTTCCTCTTCGTCTTCGGGGCGATGACCGAGGAGCGGATGGGCCGCGTGGAGTTCACCCTTTTCTACGTCGGCTGCGGCTATCTCGCGCTGCTCGGCTACGCGGCCGCCAACGCCACGTCCCAGCAGTCGCTGGTGGGGGCGTCCGGGGCGATCTCGGCGGTCCTCGGAGCGTTCCTGTACCTGTTCCCCAGCGCCCGCGTGACCAGTCTTCTCCCCTTCCTCTTCTTCCTGCCCCTGCGCTTCCCGGCCTGGGTGGTGCTCCCCTTCTGGGCGGCCCTGCAGTGGCTGGCCCTGGGCCAGGCCCCCGCGGGCCCCGGCGTGGCCTACCTCGCCCACCTGGTCGGCTTCGGACTCGGCTTCGGCTACGCGTGGGGGCGGTACGGCCGTAGGACTAAAGTGAGGACCGCCCGAGCCCCGGCACCCGAGGGAGAGAACCAGCCGTGATCACCGCGATCGTCCTCATCAAGACCAGCGTGGACCGGATCCCCGAGATCGCGGAACAGATCGCCGCGCTGGAGAGTGTGAGCGAGGTCTTCTCCGTCACCGGTACGTACGATCTGATCGCCATGGTCCGGGTGCAGCAGCACGAGGACCTGGCCGAGGTCATCCCGGGCCGCATCAGCAAGATCCCCGGCGTGGAGGGCACCGACACGCACGTCGCGTTCCGCACGTACTCGCAGCACGACCTGGAGGCGGCGTTCGCGATCGGCCTGGACAGCTAGCGCCCCGCAAGGGGCGCGGGGAACTGCGCGCTCAGCCCCCACCGGCCCGCGGTGTGGTCTCCTGCGGGTGCGTCGTGGCTGGTCGCGCAGTTCCCCGCGCCCCTTAAAAACAGGTAGGTCAGCTCACCGCCGGGACGCAGCGGCCGTCCTCCGTGCGGTAGGACCACTTCGCACCGTCGGTCACCAGTTCCCGCACCGCGGTCACGAACCGCTCCACATGCTCGTCCGGCGTTCCCGCGCCGAAGCTGACGCGGATCGCGTTGAGGGACTTCTCCCCCGGTGCCGCCTCCGGCGCCCCGCACTCGCCCTGGGTCTGGGGGGCGGAGCCCAGGAGCGTGCGGACCAGGGGGTGGGCGCAGAAGAGGCCGTCGCGGACGCCGATGCCGTACTCGGCGGAGAGCGCGGCCGCGAAGTGGGAGCTGTTCCAGCCGTCCACCACGAAGCTGATCACACCGACGCGCGGGGCGTCGTCCCCGAAGAGGGAGAGGATCCGTACCTCCGGGACCTCGGCCAGCCCCGCCCGCACCTTCTCGATCAGGTGCCGCTCCCGGGCGACCAGCGTGTCGAAGCCGGCCTCGGTCAGCGCCTTGCAGGCGGAGGCGATGGAGTAGGCGCCGATGACATTGGGCGACCCGGCCTCGTGCCGCGCGGCGCTCTCGTGCCACTCCACGGCCACTCCCCCGTCCTCGCGCCGGGTGACCCTGCGGCTGGCGCCGCCGCCCGCGAGGTACGGCTCGGCGGCCCGCAGCCAGTCGGCGCGGCCGGCGAGGACGCCGGAACCGAAGGGGGCGTACAGCTTGTGGCCGGAGAAGGCGACCCAGTCGACGTCCAGGTCACGGACGGACACGGGGTGGTGCGGGGCCAGCTGGGCCGCGTCCAGGACGATCCGGGCGCCGTGCGCGTGCGCGGCGGCCGCGAGCTCCCGTACGGGCCAGAGCTCGCCGGTGACGTTGGACGCGCCGGTGACGCAGACCAGGGCCGGGCCGTGCGGGTCGCGGTCGGCGAGCGCGCGCTCCAGGGTCGCCACCGCCTGCCGCGGGGTGCGCGGGGCGTCGAGGTAGGTGACCCGCGCGTCCTGCCAGGGCAGCAGGGAGGCGTGGTGCTCGGTCTCGAAGACGAAGACCTGGCAGTCGGCGGGGAGGGCGCGGGCCAGGAGGTTCAGGGAGTCGGTCGTCGAGCGGGTGAAGACCAGCTGGTCGTCCGGGCGGCAGTCCAGGAACTCGGCGACCGTCCTGCGGGCGTTCTCGAAGAGGTCCGTGGAGAGCTGGGAGAGGTAGCCGGCGCCGCGGTGGACGCTGCCGTAGTACGGCGCGTACGCCGCGACGTCGTCCCAGACCCGCTGCAGGGCGGGGGCGCTGGCCGCGTAGTCGAGGGCGGCGTAGGTGACCTCGCCGCCGGTCACGAGCGGGACGGTGACATCCCGGCCCAGAACGGGCAGGGGGGCACAAACGGACTGGGCGGAGGCAGCGGTGGAGACGGACATGGCGAAACTCCTGTGAGGGTGAGCGGAACCGCCGCGCCGGACGGTACGTCGACGACACGGGGAAAAGTGCAAAGGGGTACGCGGAGGCGGGGCTCTACGCCCTATCGCATTCGCTTGCTCACAGAAGGCTCCCTCGTACGACCAGGACCCCTGGTGTGTCGAGGGGTCCGCGCTTGCCGTAGACCTCGCTGCCTACGGCCTGGTCTTCACCCGGGGCACCCCGCCACGGACGGAGGGTTGCCGGACAGTCGGCCGGGGCCTCATGACTGTCACTCATGACCTGGGGAAAAACGTAGGGGAAGTGATCGCGGACGCGCAACTCCTGTCCGGATGACGGGACAGGGGAGTCTCCCTTTTCTCCGCCGCTACGGCGATCAGCCGCGACGGCGCGGTCCGGCGGTGCCGAACCGCGCCTCGACCCGGCGGCCGCGGCCCCTACTTGTGCGTCGCCGCCGACCAGCGCTCCAGCGCCCGCTTGGCGGAACCCGAGTCGATGGACTCGGCCGCCCTGGCCATGCCGGCGCGGAGTTGCTCGGCGAGCGTTCCCGGGCCCGGATCGAGGGCAACCAGGGCCGCCGCCGAGTTCAGGAGGACCGCGTCCCGTACCGGGCCGGTCTCGCCGTCCAGGAGCCTGCGGGCGACCTCCGCGTTGTACGACGGGTCGCCGCCGCGCAGGGCCTCCACCGGGACCAGGTCGATGCCGACGTCACGCGGGTCGAAGGTCTCCTCGGTGACCTTGCCGTCGCGGACGATCCACACGCGGGACGTGGCGGTCGTCGTCAGTTCGTCGAGGCCGTCGTCGCCGCGGAAGACCAGGGAGGAGTTGCCGCGCTCCGCGAAGACGCCCGCGACGACGGGTGCCATGCGCGGGTCCGCGACGCCGACCGCCTGGGCCCGCACCCGCGCGGGGTTGGTCAGCGGGCCGAGGATGTTGAACACCGTGCGGATGCCCAACTGGCCGCGCGCGGCGCCCACATGGCGCAGCGCCGGGTGGAACTTCACGGCGAAGCAGAAGGTGATGCCGGCCTCCTCGGCGACCTCGGCGACCCGCTGCGGGGTCAGGTCGAGGTTGACGCCGAGCTTCTCCAGGACGTCCGAGGCACCGGACGCGGAGGAGGCCGCACGGTTGCCGTGCTTGACGACCTTCGCGCCCGTGCCGGCCACCACCAGCGCCGACATCGTGGAGATGTTCACCGTCTTCGCGCCGTCGCCGCCGGTGCCGACGATGTCGACCGTGCGGCCCGGCACCTCGATGACGTTCGCGTGCTCGTACATCGTGCGGACGAGGCCGTTGATCTCCTCGACCGTCTCGCCCTTCGCCCGCAGGGCGACGACGAAGCCCGCGATCTGCGCGTCGGTCGCCTGGCCGCGCATGATCTGGTCCATCGCCCAGGCCGTCGCCTCGGCGCTCTGGTCCTGGCCGTACAGCAGCGCGTTCAGTACCCCGGGCCAGGAACGGCCCGCCGCGATATCGCCTCCAGCGGGGGTCACAGCGCTCATAAGGCCGCTCCTGATCGTCGTACCGATGAAAAAGGCAGTGTCAGGGCCTACCCTATCCAGCCCCGGGCACGGCGAAGGGCCCCCGTCCGTACACCGGACGGGGGCCCTTCGCCGTGGCGTGGCGACGCGTCGATCAGTGGTGGCCGTGGCCGCTCGTGATCTCCTTGTACTCCTCCACAGTGGGCTTCGGGATCTGGTTGTCCTCGCCGTAGTAGGCGCTGCTCAGCTTGGCGCGGAGCTTCTCGGAACCCTTGATCTTGCGCTCGACACCGTTCTCGTCGACCGCCGGACCGACCTGGGCCGGCTCGTACTGGTGGTGAGCCGTGAGGGTGTGCAGCTGCTCCTGGGAGAGCGGCTCGTGGATCTCGATGAACTCACCGTGCGGCAGGCGCTTGATGATGCCGGTCTCGCGACCGTGCAGCACCTTGTCCTTGTCCCGGCGCTGCAGGCCGAGGCAGATCCGCTTGGTGATGATGAACGCGATCACCGGTCCGGCGAAGAAGAAGATCCGGACGAACCAGGTCACGTCGTTGATCGACAGGTGGAAGTGGGTGGCGATGAGGTCGTTGCCACCACCGATCAGGCCGATCATGTACACGGTCACCCAGGCGACACCGAAGGCGGTGCGGGTCGGGGCGTTGCGCGGGCGGTCCAGGATGTGGTGCTCGCTCTTGTCGCCGGTGACCCAGGACTCGATGAACGGGTAGACCGCGATGGCCGCGAGGACCAGACCGAACAGGACCAGCGGGATGAAGACGCCCAGGACCAGGGTGTGGCCCCAGAAGTTGATCTCCCAGCCCGGCATGTACCGGATCAGACCCTCGGCGAAGCCCATGTACCAGTCGGGCTGGGCGCCGGTGGACACCTGGTCCGGACGGTAGGGGCCCATGGCCCAGATCGGGTTGATCTGGGTGGTCGCCGCGATGGCCGCGATGACACCGAAGACCAGGAAGAAGAAGCCTCCGGCCTTGGCCATGTAGACCGGCAGCAGCGGCATGCCGACGACGTTCTTCTCGGTCTTTCCGGGACCCGCGAACTGCGTGTGCTTGTGGTAGAAGACCAGGATCAGGTGGCCCACCATCAGGCCGAGCATGATGCCCGGCAGCAGCAGGATGTGGATCGAGTAGAACCGGGCGACGAAGTCGTGGCCGGGGAACTGCCCGCCGAAGAGGAAGAACGAGATGTACGTGCCGACGATCGGCATGGACAGGATCGCGCCCTCGGTGAAGCGGACACCGGTGCCGGAGAGCAGGTCGTCCGGGAGCGAGTAACCGGTGAAGCCGGTGAACATGCCCAGGACGAACAGCAGGAAGCCGAACAGCCAGTTGATCTCACGCGGCTTGCGGAACGCGCCCGTGAAGAACACGCGCATCATGTGCACGAACATGCCGGCGAGGAAGATCAGCGCGGCCCAGTGGTGGATCTGCCGGATGAGCAGACCACCGCGCACGTCGAAGGAGATGTGCAGGGTCGAGTTGAACGCCTCGGACATCAGCTGTCCCTGGAGCGGGACATAGCTGCCGTGGTACGCCACCTCGTTCATCGACGGGTGGAAGAACAGCGTCAGATAGACACCCGTCAGGATGATGATGATGAAGCTGTACATGCACACTTCGCCCAACATGAACGACCAGTGGTCGGGGAAGATCTTGCGCATGTTGGACTTGGCGAGGGAGTAGATCCCGAGCCGTCCGTCGGCCCAGTCGGCGACACGCTCGCCGGCCGGAGCCTTCCCGCGCTCGCGGGACTCTGAGTTTTCTGAAGTGCTCATCCGCGCTCCCAGAATGCAGGACCGACGGGCTCCTCGAAGTCGCCCAGCGCCTGGAGGTAGCCCTCCTCGCTCACGCCGATGCGCAGCTGCGGCAGGGCGTGACCGGCCGGGCCGAAGATCACTCGGGCGCCGTCGGAGAGGTCGAAGGTGGACTGGTGGCACGGGCAGAGCACGTGGTGGGTCTGCTGCTCGTACAGCGAGATCGGGCAACCGACGTGGGTGCAGATCTTCGAGTAGGCCACGATGCCCTCGTGCGACCACTCGAGCTCGCGCTTGTCCTTGATGTTGTCCGGCTGCAGCCGGATGATCATCAGGGCCGCCTTGGCCATCTCGTTCTGGAACTCCTCGTCGGTCTCCTCCAGGCCCTCGGGCTTGGCGAAGGTCAGCGAGCCGACGGCGACGTCGGAGGGACGCAGCGGCTCGTTGGTGTTCATGTTGACGAGGAGCTTGCCCTTCGACCACGCCGTGTGGCGCAGCGAGGTGCCGGGCAGCGGGCCGAGGTCGCGCAGCAGCACGACGCCGGAGAGCGGGACCAGGGTCAGCGCGCCGAACATCGTGGTGCGGATCAGCTTGCGCCGGCCGATGGCCGATTCCTTGGCGCCCTGCTTGAAGTCGGCCAGGACCTTGGCCTTGACCTCCGGCTCCGCCGAGATGGCGTGCCGCTCGTCGGCGACCTCCACGTCGGACATCAGGGTGCGGGCCCAGTGGACCGCGCCCGCGCCGATGCAGAACAGCGCAGCGCCGAGGGTCAGGCCCAGGGCGAAGTTCAGCGCGCTGATGTGACCGAGCGGAAAGACGAAGATCGACTTGTCTTTCGGGATCGTCACATAGGAGGCGATGAAGCCGACCGTGGCCAGCATCGACACCGTGAACAGCATGGCCACGACGCGCTCGGACCGCTTGGCGGCCCGCTCGTCGATGTCCTGGATCCGGTGCTCATGGGGCGGCAGACCCGGGTCCGCGAACGGGTTCTTCTCGTCCGCGACGCTCACGGCGCCGTGCGCGTGGTCCTGCTCAGCGGGCAGGTTCTCTTCTGGAATGTCTTGGCTACTCATGACTTCTTGGCCTTTGCGGTCCGAGCGGCGACCCAGACGGCGACCGCGATCAGCAGGCCGAGACCGAAGATCCACGCGAACAGACCCTCGCTGACCGGCCCGAGGCCGCCCAGGTTGAGACCGCCGGGGTTCACCGTCTTGGGGCTGTTGACCGCGTCGAGGTACGCGATGATGTCCTTCTTGTTCTTCTCGGACAGCGTCGTGTCGGGGAAGGACGGCATGCTCTGCGGGCCCGTCTGCATGGCCTCGTAGATGTGCTTCGGGTCGACGCCCTCAAGGCTCGGCGCGAACTTGCCCTTGGTCAGCGCGCCACCCGAACCGACGAAGTTGTGGCACTGCGCGCAGTTGGTGCGGAAGAGCTCGCCACCCGCGGCGATGTCGGCACCGTCAGGGCCGTACTGGTCCTTGGTCGGAACCGCGGGACCGGCACCCAGCGAGGCGATGAACGCCGCGAGCTGGTCGATCTGGGCCTGGGTGTAGATGTTCTTCTTCTTGACGACCTGCGGGCCCTGCGAGGTGGCGGCCGGCATACGGCCGGTGCCGACCTGGAAGTCGACGGCCGCGGCGCCCACGCCCACCAGGCTGGGTCCGTCGGACGAACCCTGACCGCCGGTGCCGTGGCAGCTGGCGCAGCCGACCGAGTAGAGCTTCTTGCCCTCCTCGATGGTCAGGGACTGGGACGTTTCATCGGCCTGCGCCTTGCCCGCGGGTGCGAACGCGGCGTACAGCCCCCCTGTGCATGCCAGCGCGAGGAGTAGGACGACGACCGCCGCCAGCGGATGGCGTCGTCGTGCGGAGAGCTTTTTCACGGATTACCCCGGTGTCAGGATCTTCTGCGTCGATGCGTTTGGTTGTGCGCTTCTACGGCGCGTGGGCCGGCCCGGCTACTTGATCAGGTAGATCGTGGCGAAGAGGCCGATCCAGACGACATCGACGAAGTGCCAGTAGTAGGACACGACGATGGCCGCGGTCGCCTGCTCGTGCGTGAACCTCTTCGCCGCGTAGGTGCGCCCCAGGACGAACAGGAAGGCGATGAGGCCGCCCGTCACGTGCATGCCGTGGAAGCCGGTGGTCAGGTAGAAGACCGAGCCGTACGGGTCGGAGGAGAGCGAGAGCCCGTCCTTCTTGACCAGCTCGGTGTACTCGTAGATCTGACCGCCGATGAAGATCGCACCCATGATGAAGGTGACGATGAACCAGCCCCGGAGCTTCTTCACGTCCCCGCGCTCGGCGGCGAACACGCCGAGCTGGCAGGTGAGCGAGGAGAGCACCAGGATCGTGGTGTTGGTCGCGGAGAACGGAAGGTTGAGATGGCTCGCCATCTCCTTCCAGTGCGCCGGACCGGTCACCGATCGCAGGGTGAAGTACATCGCGAAGAGGGCCGCGAAGAACATCAGCTCGGAACTCAGCCAAATGATGGTTCCGACGCTGGTGAGGTTCGGCCGGTTGACCGACGGGTGCGCGTGCCCGGTTTCTACTGTCGTTGCTGTCGCCACGACCGACATTATGTCGGTCGCTTATCTCGCGCTCACTCCGGGGGGTGCCGTTCGGAGTGTCCGCCCCGTGTGTACTGCCCGGATGGCCCATCGAAGCGGTGTTCCAACAGGTGTTGACGAGGTGTTCATGGGAGTAGCATCCGGCGCATCGGTCCTGTCCGTACGACGCTGACGTCTCGGAGGAACAATGCAGCCGACCGCCACGGTGCTGGTCTACAGCGACGACTCCAACACCCGCGAGCAGGTACGGCTGGCCGCCGGCCGGCGACCGGCTCCCGATGTCCCGTTCGTCGAGTTCGTGGAGTGCGCGACGCCCGCGGCGGTGCTGCGCGAGCTGGACCGCGGGGGCGTCGATGTGTGCGTCCTCGACGGGGAGGCCGTGCCCATGGGGGGCATGGGGGTGTGCCGGCAGATCAAGGACGAGATCTTCAACTGCCCGCCCGTGCTGCTGCTGATCGGGCGGCCGCAGGATGCGTGGCTGGCCACGTGGAGCCGTGCGGAGGCGGCTGTGACGCTGCCGGTGGACCCGGTGGAGTTCGCGGCCTCCCTGGCGTCTCTGTTGCGGCAGAGGAAGCTTCAGAGCGCCTGAGAGGGGGCGGGGCGCGGGTCTCGTGCGCGCGTGCGGGCCGGTGGGGGCCGTTCGCGCCCACGCGGCGGAGCCGCACATGTCACAGCCCCGCGCCCCTGGGTCGGCTGCCCCTCGGGGCGATTCAGAGGGTGGCCGGCTGGACTCTCGCCGCGTTCTGCGGGTTCGGGGCGTCCGGGGTGCCGTTGGTGAGGGCGCTGCCCTTGCGCCAGTCCTTCCAGGCGATGTTCCAGTCTCCGAAGCCGTTGCCGAAGTTCTCCATCTGCTGGCCGTTGGAGTTGACGACCTGCACCAGGTCGCCCGGGTGGAAGGTGCCGAAGAACCACTCGGCGTTGGAGGTGCTCATCCCGGTGCAGCCGTGGCTGACGTTCGCGTACCCCTGGGAGCCCACCGACCAGGGCGCGGCGTGGACGTACTCACCCGACCAGGTGACCCGGGTGGCGTAGTAGACCGGCAGGTCGTACGAGTCCGAGGTGCCCTCGGCGATGCCGACCGTGGTGCTGCGCATGCGTACGAAGTACTGCTTCTCCAGTACGACCTTGACGCCGTTGCGGGTCTCGTAGCCGGGCTTGCCGGTGGTGATCGGGATCGTGTTGACCACCTTGTCGTTCTTGTAGACCGTCATCTGGTGGGAGCCGGCGTCCGTGAGCGCGAACAGCTTGTCGCCGGTGGTGAGCTTGACGGGTGCGGCCGCGCCGCCCCACAGGCGGTCGCTGATCCTGACGCCGTCCAGGTTGCTGTGTACCTGGATGGTGGCGTGGGCGGGCCAGTAGTCCTTGGGGCGGTAGTGGAGTTCCTTGCCGCTCACCCAGTACCAGGAGCCCTGCACGGCGGGGACCGAGTCGACCCTCAGGGCGCGCTCGACGACGGCGCGCTGGGCCTTGTCCTTGACCTCGTGGTCGAGTTGCGCGGTGACGGGCTGGCCGACGCCGTACTCGCCCGACTTGGGGCCGAAGGTGACCTTCAGCCGCTGCTTGCTGGTGGGCTGGCTGGTGTCGAAGGTGAGGGTCTTGCGGCCGGGCGCCCCGTCTTCGTCCTCGATGCTGACCTGGACCGTGTAGTGGGCGTTGGCGGCCAGCGGGGACGTGCTGTGCCAGCGTCGGCCATCGGTGTCGAGTTCGCCCGCCACATAGCGGCCTGTGGCGTCCTCGGCCGTGACGTCCGTGATGCGGTCGTCGTCGTTCTTGACGACGACCTCCAGGGGTTTGTCCGGGTCGACCCGCTTCCCCTTGCCGGTGGGGGTGTTGAAGGAGACCTGGTCCGCCGCGTCGTACGGCTTGTCCGCCAGCGGGTTGCCGTTCGAACCGCAGGCGGTGACGCCCGCGCCGAGGGCGATCACCAGCAGGGTGCAGCTGACGACGGTACGGGCGCACGGAGAGTGACTCATATTGTCACGTTATGAGATGTTTTCCGTACCGGCATGGTGGGTCACCCGTACGAGGGATCGACACTGCGCCGGAGGCAGGAGCGGCCGGAAAAGGCGCCGTAAAGAGCGGGAGCCCGGACCCTCCTGACGGAGGATCCGGGCTCCCGGTGCGCTCGGCGCATGCCTACTGGGTGCGGTTCTCACCGCGGTAGTACTCGAACACCCAGCCGAAGAGGCCGATCATGATGATGGGCGCCGAGAAGTACAGCAGCCACCAGCCGACGGCGACACCGAGGAAGGCCAGCGCGCCACCGACACCGAGGGCGAGGGGCTGCCAGCTGTGCGGGCTGAAGAAGCCCACCTCGCCGGCCTCGTCCGCGACGTCGGCCTCCTTGTTGTCCTGGGCACCGGCGTCCACCCGCGAGGCCGTGAAGCCCAGGTAGAAGCCGATCATGATGCACAGGCCGAAGGCCAGGAAGAGCGCCGTGGTACCGGCCGGCTCCTTCGACCACACGCCATAGACGATCGCGATGGCGAGGACGAAGACGCTCAGCCACACGAACATGCGGCCCTGGATCTTCACTTGCCGGCCTCCTTGCTGCCCGCGACGGCGCCGGCCGCGTGGCCGTGCTCCAGCTGCTCCAGGGCGGCGATCTCAGGGTGGTGCAGGTCGAACGCCGGCGATTCGCTGCGGATCCGCGGCAGGGTGAGGAAGTTGTGCCGCGGCGGCGGGCAGGAGGTCGCCCACTCGAGCGAACGGCCGTAGCCCCACGGGTCGTCGACCTCGACCTTCTTGCCGTACTTGGCCGTCTTCCACACGTTGTAGAGGAACGGCAGGATCGACAGGCCGAGCAGGAAGGAGCTGATCGACGAGATCGTGTTCAGCGTGGTGAAACCGTCGGCCGCCAGGTAGTCGGCGTAACGACGCGGCATGCCCTCGGCGCCCAGCCAGTGCTGGACCAGGAAGGTGCCGTGGAAGCCGATGAACAGCGTCCAGAAGGTGATCTTGCCGAGGCGCTCGTCGAGCATCTTGCCCGTCATCTTCGGCCACCAGAAGTGGAAGCCGGAGAACATCGCGAAGACGACCGTACCGAAGACCACGTAGTGGAAGTGGGCCACCACGAAGTACGAGTCGGAGACGTGGAAGTCCATCGGGGGCGAGGCCAGGATGACACCGGTCAGACCACCGAAGGTGAAGGTGATCAGGAAGCCGGTGGCCCAGAGCATCGGTGTCTCGAAGGACAGCGATCCCTTCCACATGGTGCCGATCCAGTTGAAGAACTTCACACCGGTCGGGACCGCGATCAGGAAGGTCATGAAGGAGAAGAACGGCAGCAGCACACCGCCGGTGACGTACATGTGGTGGGCCCACACGGTCACGGACAGACCGGCGATCGAGATCGTGGCCGCGATCAGACCCATGTAACCGAACATCGGCTTACGGGAGAAGACCGGGATGACCTCGGAGATGATGCCGAAGAACGGCAGCGCGATGATGTACACCTCTGGGTGTCCGAAGAACCAGAAGAGGTGTTGCCAGAGCAGTGCTCCGCCGTTCGCCGCGTCGAAGACATGTGCCCCGAATTTCCGATCCGCCTCCAGCGCGAACAGCGCGGCGGCGAGGACGGGGAAGGCGAGCAGGACCAGCACGGCGGTCAGCAGCACGTTCCACACGAAGATCGGCATGCGGAACATGGTCATGCCCGGCGCACGCATGCAGATGATCGTGGTGATGAAGTTGACCGCACCGAGGATGGTGCCGAAGCCGGAGAAGGCCAGACCCATGATCCACATGTCGGCGCCGAGGCCCGGCGAGCGGACCGCGTCCGACAGCGGGGAGTAGGCGAACCAGCCGAAGTCGGCCGCACCCTGCGGGGTGAGGAAGCCGCCGACGGCGATGGTCGAGCCGAACAGGTAGAGCCAGTAGGCGAACATGTTCAGTCGCGGGAAGGCGACGTCCGGAGCGCCGATCTGGAGCGGCATGATCCAGTTCGTGAAGCCGGCGAACAGCGGCGTCGCGAACATCAGCAGCATGATCGTGCCGTGCATCGTGAACGCCTGGTTGAACTGCTCGTTCGACATGATCTGCAGACCGGGGCGAGCGAGCTCGGCGCGCATCAGCAGCGCCATCACACCGCCGATCAGGAAGAACGCGAACGACGTGACCAGATACAGCGTTCCGATGGTCTTGTGGTCGGTGGTGGTGAGCCACTTGATGACCACGTTGCCGGGCTGCTTGCGCCTGACCGGCAGCTCATCTGCGTAAGAGCCTTCAGCTGCCGCGGCACCCTGGGGTTCGTTGAGGATGCTCACAGGTTGTTCGTCTCCCGGTTCTTCTCGTGGCTCGTCTGCGCGATGCCGGCGGGAATGTAACCGGTCTGCCCCTTCTTGACGAGGTCCTTGAGGTGCTGCTGGTAACGCTCGGGGGAGACGACCTTCACGTTGAACAGCATCCGGGAGTGGTCGACGCCGCAGAGCTCGGCACACTTGCCGAGGAAGGTGCCCTCCTGGTTGGGAGTCACCTGGAACGCGTTGGTGTGACCCGGGATGACGTCCATCTTCATCAGGAACGGCACCACCCAGAAGGAGTGGATGACGTCACGCGAGGTGAGGACGAAGCGGACGGTCTCGCCCTTGGGGAGCCACAGCGTCGGACCCGGGTTGCCGGTCTGCGGGTTCTTCGTGCCCGGCGTACCGACGTCGTAGACACCACCGGCGGCCGCCGGGAAGTCCTTCTTGAACCGGTCCGGAATGGCGGCCAGGTTCGCGTCGGTCTTCGCGTCACCCGCGACACCGTCGACGGGCGTGATGTAGTTGAAGCCCCAGCTCCACTGGAAGCCCACCACGTTGACCGTGACGTCGGGCTTCTTGTCGGTGAGGCTGAGGATCTTCGTCTCGTCCCGCGCGGTGAAGTAGAACAGCACCGAGACGATGATGAGCGGGACCACCGTGTACAGGGCCTCGATCGGCATGTTGTACCGGGTCTGCGCCGGGACCTCGATCTTGGTGCGGCTGCGCCGGTGGAAGATGGCGCTCCAGATGATCAGACCCCACACCAGCACGCCGACGGCGAGCGCGGCGGCCCAGGAGCCCTGCCACAGGGAGAGGATCCGCGGAGCCTCTTCCGTGGTCGGGGTGGGCATACCAAGGCGGGGGAAGTCCTTGTATGTGCATCCGGTAGCGGATACCAGGACCAGGCCCGCGGTCATTGCCTGCAGCAGCTTCCGCCGCATCGGGCGCCGCGGCGAGCGGTCGGAGCCGTTGGGACTCACGTAGCGCCTTCCCGAGAGTCTCGCCCGCGCGGTTGGCTGCGGCCTTCTCGCTGGTCGGTCGCCGCCCTGCGTCGGGCAGGGGTTTGGATGTTTATGCGGACCAAACCCTAGCCGACGCGTTCTGAGGGTTCGCGGGGAGGGGGGCATACGCGCCGCCGGTCACTCCTTAAGGGTGGGAATGGGCGCCCAATAGCTCGGGTTGGGGCGGTTTGCGTTGCGGGTGCGGGTGCGTTGTGGCTTGTCGCGCCGTTCCCCGCGCCCCTGGGTCGGCCGCCCCCAGGGACGTTTTAACGTTGCCCTGTGTCCTACTTTGACGCTGCGTCCGCTGCCCCGCTCCACCCCGTTGCCCGTCAGGCCTTGTTGGCCGCTCTGGACGACGGATGGGCCGACCCCTCTCGTCTCTATCGGGAGGGGCGGAAGGCGCGGATGCTGCTGGACGCGGCCCGGGAGGCGGCCGCCGAGGCCGTCGGGTGCCGGGCCGACGAACTGTCCTTCACCCCATCGGGGACGCGGGCGGTCCACACGGGCATCGCCGGGGCGTTGGCCGGTCGGCGGCGGACGGGACGTCACCTGATCGTGTCTGCCGTCGAACACTCCTCGGTACTCCATTCGGCGGAGGCGTGGGAGGCCGACGGCGGTCAGGTGACCCGGGTGCCGGTGCGGCGGACGGGTGCGGTGGAGGTCGAGTCGTACGAGGCCGCGCTCCGCCCCGACACCGCGCTCGCCTGTCTCCAGTCGGCCAACCACGAGGTGGGCACGGAGCAGCCGGTGGCGGCCGTCGCCGAGGTGTGCCGGGCGGCCGGGGTGCCGTTGCTGGTGGACGCGGCGCAGTCGCTGGGGTGGGGGCGGGTCGAGGGCGGCTGGTCGCTGCTGACGGCGAGTGCGCACAAATGGGGCGGGCCGAGCGGAGTCGGGCTGCTGGTGGTGCGCAAGGGGGTGCGGTTCGCCGTCCAAGGGGCCTCGGACGAGCGGGAGTCGGGACGGGCTGCCGGGTTCGAGAACCTGCCGGCGATCGTCGCGGCCGCGGCCTCGCTGCGGGCCGTACGGGCGGAGGCCGAGCGGGAGGCCGTACGGCTGCGGGAGCTGACGGCGCGGATCCGGGCGCGGGTACCGGAGTTGGTGCCGGACGTGGAGGTGGTGGGGGACGCGGAGCGGCGACTGCCGGGGGTCGTCACCTTCTCCTGTCTCTATGTCGACGGAGAGACACTGCTCCATGAGCTGGACCGGGAGGGCTTCTCGGTCTCCTCGGGATCGTCCTGCACGAGCAGCACGCTGACGCCGAGCCATGTGCTCAGGGCGATGGGCGTGCTGAGCGAGGGGAACGTGCGGGTGTCGCTGCCGGCGGGGACGGCGGAGGCGGAGGTGGAACGGTTCCTGGCGGTGCTGCCGGGGGTGGTGGCGGGGGTGCGGCAGAAGCTGGGCGCCCCGGCGCCGGTCGCTGTCACGGAGGCGGACGTGCTGGTCGTCGACTCACTCGGCAAGCGCTGCCCGATCCCGGTCATCGAACTGGCGAAGGTCATCGGCACCGTGCCGGTGGGCGGCACGGTCCGGGTCCTGTCCGACGACGAGGCGGCCCGCCTGGACATCCCGGCGTGGTGCGAGATGCGGGGCCAGGAGTACGTGGGCGAGGAGAAGGCAGAAAGAGGAACGGCCTACTTGGTCCGCCGGACCAGCTGATGCGCCCCATAAGGGGCGCGGGGAACTGCGCGACCAGCCCCCACGCACCCGCACCCGAAACTCAGACCAGATAACCCCGGACCTCTTCGGCCGCCTCATCCCCGTACGCCTTGGTGAACCGCTCCATGAAGTGCCCCCGGCGCAACTGGTACTCCTGCGTCCCCACCGTCTCGATGACGAGAGTCGCCAGCATGCAGCCCACCTGGGCCGCCCGCTCCAGCGAGACCCCCCACGCGAGCCCGGACAGGAACCCGGCCCGGAACGCGTCGCCGACGCCCGTCGGGTCGGCCTTGCGCTCCTCGTCGGGGCAGCCGACCTCGATGGCCTCCTCGCCGACCCGCTCGATCCGCACCCCGCGCGCGCCGAGCGTGGTGACCCGGTGGCCGACCTTCGCGAGGATCTCCTCGTCGGTCCACCCCGTCTTCGTCTCGATCAGCCCCTTCTCGTACTCGTTGGAGAAGAGGTACGTCGCGCCCTCCAGCAGTATCCGGATCTCGTCGCCGTTCATCCGGGCGATCTGCTGGGAGAAGTCGGCGGCGAAGGGGATGGACCGGGTACGGCACTCCTCCGTGTGGCGGAGCATGCCCTCCGGGTCGTCCGCGCCGATCAGGACCAGGTCGAGGCCGCCGACCCGGTCGGCCACCGTCTTGAGCTCGATCAGGCGGGCCTCGCTCATCGCGCCCGTGTAGAAGGAGCCGATCTGGTTGTGGTCGGCGTCGGTCGTGCACACGAAACGCGCGGTGTGCAGGGTCTCGGAGATACGCACGGAGTCCGTGTCCACGCCGTGCCGGTCGAGCCAGGCCCGGTAGTCGTCGAAGTCGAAGCCCGCCGCGCCGACCAGGATCGGCCGGGTGCCGAGCTGTCCCATGCCGAACGCGATGTTCGCGCCGACGCCGCCCCTGCGTACGTCCAGGTTGTCGACCAGGAAGGACAGCGAGACCGTGTGCAGCTGGTCCGCGACGAACTGGTCGGCGAAGCGGCCGGGGAAGGTCATGAGGTGATCGGTGGCGATGGAGCCGGTGACTGCGATGCGCACGGCTGGGACTCTCCTGAGGGGGAGGCGTTATTGACAGTTAACGCTACCGGGTCGGCGTGGGCACCCTGAAGGTGCCAAAACTACCCGATAGTAGATCTTTCTTCGCAGCCCCCGACGTGCCTACGGTTCCATCATGACGAACCTCAAGGTCTACGTCCCCGCTTCGGCCGACCTCGACGGCGACCTCGCGTCGCTGCGCGGTGACTGCGCCCGGATGGCCCCGCACTGGAGGGTTCCCGAACACAGCGATGCCCGCCCGGTGCCGCTGTCACTCATCCACGGGGTGACTGTGCCGAAGAAGTCCGCCAGGCTGCTGGACGCGATGTCCGACTACGGCGACTGAGCGGCCGGGTTCCGCCCGGCGCGTTTCGGGGGAACCGCGCGCTCCCCTCCCGCGTCCCATCGCCGTCCCCCGTGAAGGGGAGGCGGGATACGACGCAGGCAAGGAGCGATGCGGTGAAGAGCGAGCGACCCGAGAACGACGACGACGCGTCCGCGGGCACCGCGGGGGAGCCCCCCGAGGCCCAGGGGGCCACGGAGTCGCCGGAGGCTGCCGAGACGGACGCCCGCGCCGACACGGAGGGCGCCGAAGCCCCGGAGTCGAACGCCGCGGAGCCGAAAACGCCCTCGGACCCGGCGCAGACCCACGAGCCGGCACTCCCGGAGCCGGAGAATCCCTCCGAACCGGCCCGAGCCCCGGCCACGGCGACCCACGAGCCGGAGAAGACCCCCGCCGCAGAGGCAACCCCCGAGCCGGCAGCGCCCACCGCCACCGAGGCCTCCCCCGAATCCGCGACGCCCCCCGAGCCGGCCGAACCCGCCGCCCCGGCAACAGCCCCGGAGCCGGCAGCCACCCCCACCGCGGAAACCGCCCCCGAGGCAGACACAGTCGCCGCCCCGGGAACGGCCCAGGAGCAGCCGGCAGCCGTCCCCGCCGCAGAGGCAGCCCCCCAGCCCGCAGCCGGCGCCACCACCGAGGCCTCCGAATCCGCAGCGGCAGCCTCCCCCGTCGCGGAAACCGCTCCCGAGGCGGAAGTCGTCGCCTCTCTGTCCGATGGTGCCGGTGTTGTGGAGGCCGCTGCGGCCGGTCGTCCCGGCGCGCGCCGGTCCCCCGCCCTCGTCGTCGCCTCCGTGGCCGCCGCCGTGCTGCTGGTCGGCGGCGGTGGTGCCTACCTGGCCGCGCACACCGGTTCCGGCGGCGGCAGCGGCGCCGCGTCCGGGGGGTCCACTCCCCCGCCGCTCGCCCTGGACGGCTACTCCTCCGGAGGCAGCGGCGGCAACGGCATAGCCCCCGGCGAGCCCAACCCCTACGGCGTCACCTACAAGGCGAGCGGCACGCTTCCCGGCGGCCCCGGCTCGGCCGCGGTGTACCAGCCGTCCGGTGAGGTCTCCAAGGACCGGGTGGCCGAGCTGGCGAAGGCGCTCGGGATCGACGGGACCCCGGTCTCCGAGGGGCAGGTGTGGAAGGTCGGCACCGACAGCGACGGCTCCGGCGGAAGCCTCCAGGTGAACCGGGCCGCCCCGGGCATCTGGACGTACAGCCGCTACGCGCCCGGCACCGACAACTGCAAGAGCGGCCTGGTGTGCACGCAGGACCCGGCGGCACCGGCGGGTGACCCGGTGAGCGTCTCCGCGGCGGAGAAGGCGGCGGCGCCGGTGCTGAAGGCGCTCGGTCAGGACGACGCGAAGCTCGACGCGAGCCAGGTGATGGGCGCGCAGCGGGTGGTGAACGCCGCTCCGGAGGTCGGCGGACTGCCGACGTACGGCTGGTCGACCGGGCTGACCGTGAGCAGGCAGGGCGAGGTGGTCGGCGGCAACGGGATGCTCGCGGCGCCTGCGAAGGGCGACACGTATCCCGTGCTGAGCGCCGCGAAGACGCTGGCCCTGATGAACGCGGCGCCGGGCTCCGGCCACCGGATGGGCATCGGCGGCTGTGCCAGTTCCGTACCGCTGAAGGACCGGCTGGAGCAGCCGTGCGCCGCGTCGACGCCGTCCGCGTCCTCGGCCGTGATCGAGAAGGCCGTGTTCGGGCTGGCGTCGCAGTCGGTGGCCGGCAGGCAGGCGCTCGTGCCGTCCTGGCTGTTCCAGGTGCGCGGCGCGGCGGACTCGTACACGGTGACCTATCCGGCCGTGGACCCGGCGTACCTGGCCTCGTCCTCGACGCCCTCGGCGAGCGCCAGTGCCGCTCCGAAGGACGTGAAGGTGGACGGCTACACGGCCGACGGCCGTGATCTGACCGTCGCGTTCACGGGCGGGGTGTGCGCCGACTACAAGGTGACGGCGGACGAGGGTTCCGAGCAGGTGGTGGTCAAGGTGACCGCGACGCCCTGGCCGGACAAGATCTGCGTCATGATCGCCAAGCAGTACCACCGGACGATCCACCTGGACGCGCCGCTGGACGGGCGGAAGGTGGTCGGCACGGACGGCAGGGCGGTTCCGAAGGAGAAGGCTACGACGCTGAACCCGCAGGTGGGCTGAAGCGCAGAAGAAGGCGGCGGCCCCTCGTGGTGAGGGGCCGCCGCCTTCGTGCTGTCTGCCGCCGGGCTCAGCTGAAGGAGTCGCCGCAGGCGCAGGAGCCGGTCGCGTTCGGGTTGTCGATCGTGAAGCCCTGCTTCTCGATGGTGTCCACGAAGTCGATCGACGCGCCGCCCAGGTACGGGGCGCTCATGCGGTCGGTGACGACCTTGACACCGCCGAAGTCCTTGACGACGTCGCCGTCGAGGGACCGCTCGTCGAAGAAGAGCTGGTAGCGCAGGCCGGAGCAGCCACCGGGCTGGACGGCGACGCGCAGGGCGAGGTCGTCACGCCCTTCCTGGTCGAGCAGGGCCTTGACCTTGGCCGCGGCGGCGTCGCTCAGGATGATGCCGTCGGTGGCGGTGCTGGTCTCGTCCGATACGGACATCTACATCTCTCCCGGGTTGTACGGAGACTGCTTGCCGACGAGTGCAACCGGCGGGTCCGCTGATTCATTCCGGGCCGGCGTTCGCCTTCTCGCGTTTTCTCGTTTTTTCTCTACGGATTCATGCTCGCACACGCCCGAAGTCACGCACAGCGGCTGTGACTGTCCCCCCATGGCCACCTCCCCGCAACTCTCCCGCACGGCACCGGGATTCATGTCACATCGACGCTATGGCCATCGTCAAAGTGACGTGAACCGGTTATGATAGATAACGTCAGATCGACGAAAAGTAGAAAGGGTGCGTGCCGTGACCACCGCCCAGACCCCGGAACTCGACGTACAGCCGACTCCGCTCGCCCTGCTGCTGCTCGGCCGTGAGGCCGACCCGAGGAGCGAGCGGGGCGTCGAGTGTCCCGGCGACCTGCCCTCGCCGTCCGACCCGGATCTGGTCGCGCGTGCCCGCGCGGCCAAGGAGAAGCTCGGCGACAAGGTCTTCGTGCTCGGCCACCACTACCAGCGCGACGAGGTCATCCAGTTCGCCGATGTCACGGGCGACTCCTTCAAGCTGGCCCGGGACGCGGCCGCACGCCCGGAGGCCGAGTACATCGTGTTCTGCGGTGTGCACTTCATGGCCGAGTCCGCCGACATCCTGACCTCGGACGACCAGAAGGTGGTCCTTCCGGACCTGGCGGCGGGGTGCTCGATGGCGGACATGGCCACCGCAGAGCAGGTCGCCGAGTGCTGGGACGTGCTGACCGAGGCCGGCATAGCCGAGCAGGTCGTGCCGGTGTCGTACATGAACTCGTCCGCGGACATCAAGGCGTTCACGGGCAAGCACGGCGGCACCATCTGCACCTCGTCGAACGCGCAGCGGGCCCTGGAGTGGGCCTTCGAACAGGGCGAGAAGGTCCTTTTCCTCCCCGACCAGCACCTGGGCCGCAACACCGCCGTCCGGGACATGGGCATGTCCCTGGAGGACTGCGTCGTCTACAACCCGCACAAGCCGAACGGCGGCCTGACCGCCGACGAGCTGCGCGCCGCGAAGATGATCCTGTGGCGCGGCCACTGCTCGGTGCACGGCCGCTTCAGCCTGGACTCGGTCAACGACGTGCGCGAGCGCATCCCGGGTGTCAACGTGCTGGTCCACCCCGAGTGCAAGAACGAGGTCGTCGCCGCTGCCGACTACGTCGGCTCGACCGAGTACATCATCAAGGCCCTGGAGGCGGCCCCGGCCGGCTCCAAGTGGGCGATCGGCACGGAGCTGAACCTGGTCCGCCGCCTCGCGAACCGTTTCGCGCCGGAGGGCAAGGAGATCGTCTTCCTCGACAAGACGGTCTGCTTCTGCTCGACCATGAACCGCATCGACCTCCCCCACCTGGTCTGGACCCTGGAGTCGCTGGCCGAGGGCAACCTGGTCAACCGGATCGAGGTCGACAAGGAGACGGAGGCGTTCGCCAAGCTGGCGCTGGAGCGGATGCTCGCCCTGCCGTAGGTCCCTGGCCTCGCCGTCACCCCGACGCGGACGTCCGGTCGGGGTGGGCGGGGTCGATGCTGAAGAGGGTGCCGTCGGGGGTCAGCACGGCCAGGGCGCCGCCGTCGAGGAGGGCCTCGGGGTCGGCCGAGTCGCCCGTCGAGGCTCCCTGCACCCGGGGGTTGGTCTGCCAGAGCAGGGTGCCCTCACGGGTGTCCAGGGCCGCCACCCGGCCGCTGGGGCTGGCCAGGTAGAGGGTGTGGGTGCGGGAGTCGTACGTCGGGGAGCCGGAGTTCTCCACGCTGGTGCGGGTGCTCCACAGTTCCTTGCCGGTCAGCGGGGACACCGCCGTCACCTGGCCGTTCGAGCCCGTGATCCACACGGTGCCCGCGGCCAGCGTCACCGAGCCCTCGTACGTCTTCGCGAGCTTCGTCGTCGTCTGGCCCCCGGTCTTCGGTTCCGTCAGGAGGATCTTGTCGAAGGTGGAGTCCGACAGGGACACCGAGCCGCTCTGGCCGTCGGCGAGGACCATGGCCACGAGGCCCTCGACGACACCGAGGAAGCCGCTCTCGAAGGGGATCTGCTGGCGCGCGACGACCGTTCCGTCGGTGCGGCTCACTTTCAGGAGCGAGGAGTACTTGGCGTTCTGCTGCGTGGGGTAGCACTGGACGAACACGTCGGTGCCGGACGACAGGAACGTGCAGTAGGTGGTGGCGGGCAGCTCCAGCGCCCAGCGGGCCCTGCCCGTACGCGGGGAGCGGGCCACCACCGTGCGGCCGTCGGTGCCGGCGGTCAGGACGACGTCGCCGGCCATGATCAGGTCCATGTTGTCGTCGTCGACCCTGCGGGTCCACAGTTCGTTGCCGCTCTGTGCGTCGAGGGCGACGACGTAGGCCGGGTTGTTCGCGGCGCCTTCCTTGGAGATGGTCTCCCGTACGACGACCGTGCCGTCGTACACGCCGAGGACCGTCGAGTTGTACTGGGAGGGGTCGTTGCCGGGCGCCCCGAGGGAGGCGCGCCAGAGCGTCTCTCCGGTCCGGCCGTCCAGCCGTACCGGCAGGATGCCGTCGCCGCCGCAGTAGACGCCGTCGCCCTGGCTCAGGCAGCCGGGCCGGGTGCCCGCCGGCCGGCCGTCGCCCGCGCCCAGCGCGTTGACCTCGCCCCGGGTCGCCGGCTCGTACACCGTTGTCTTCCAGGGCCGCCAGCCGGTGGGCACCGCGGCCCAGCGCGCGGTCGCCCCTGGACTCGGTTCGCTGTTCCAGAACTGCGGGAGGCCGGGGCCGTACGTGCCGTAGGCCAGCAGGCCGAGGCCCAGCGCCCCGGCCGTGCCGGCCGCCGCCCACAGGGGGCGGGCGCGGCGCCGGCGGCGGGAGCGCTCGCCGCTCACCGGGCCGGTCGCCGCGTCGGCCGGCCAGGCCTCCCCGCGCAGGCCCATGGTGGCCAGGTCGCCCTCGGCCGGGTGGTCGAGCGCCCCCGACTCGTCCTCCGTCGGCTCGGGCAGGACGGCCGCCAACTGCCCCGCCAGCTCGTCGAGTCCGGGCCGCCGGGCGGCCTCCTTGTGCAGACAGCCCTCCAGGACCGTGCGCAGCGGCTCGCCCACGCCGTCGAGCACGGGCTCGTGGTGGACCACCCGGTAGGCGGTCAGATAGGGGCTGTCGGCGTCGAAGGGGCCGCGCCCGGTGACGCAGTACACCAGCAGCGCGCCGAGCGAGAAGACGTCCGAGGCGGGGCCGACCGTACGGGCGTCGGTGAACTGCTCCGGGGACATGAACGGCGGGGTGCCGATCATCTGGCCGGTCTCGGTGAGGGTGTGGTGGTTCTCGGCCGCGCGGGAGATGCCGAAGTCGATGACGCGCGGACCGTCCTCCGCCAGCAGCACATTGGCCGGCTTGAGGTCCCGGTGCACCACCCCGGCCCGGTGGATGTCCCGCAGCGCCTCCGTCAACCCGAGGGCCAGCCGCCGCAGTTCGGCGCCGCGCAGGGAACCGCGGTCGCGCAGCCGGTCGGCGAGCGAGCGTCCGGCCACGTACTGGGTCGCCATCCAGGGCCGGGCGGCCTCCGGGTCGGCGTCCACGACGGGTGCGGTGAAGGCGCCGCTCACCCGGCGGGCCGCCTCGACCTCCTGCCGGAACCGGGAGCGGAAGACGGGGTCCTCGGCGTACTGGGCGTGCACCACCTTGACGGCGACCTCACGCCCGGAGCGCGACCGGCCCCGGTAGACGGCCCCCATGCCGCCGGCCCCGAGCCGGTCGATCAGCTTGTAACCGCCGACGGACCTCGGGTCGTCCTTGCGCAGCGGCACGCTCAAACTCCTCTTCGCCGCATGGCTGTTCGATGCGTCAGCATACGGAACGGAAACGCGCCGACGGCCGGTTCCCGGTGGGTTTCCGGGAACCGGCCGCCGATCACGGGACCGTCACACGGAGGCGGGCTCAGGCTCCTCGGAGGCCGGGGCGGACTCCGTGACCGTCGGGCCCTTCTTCGCGGCCCGCTTCCTGGCCCTGCGCTCCTTGCGGAGTTCGACCATCGCGTACAGCGTCGGCACGAGCAGCAGCGTGAGCAGCGTCGAGGTGATCAGACCGCCGATCACCACCACCGCGAGCGGCTGGGCGATGAAGCCGCCCTCGCCGGTGACGCCGAGCGCCATCGGGAGCAGGGCGAAGATGGTCGCCAGGGCCGTCATGAGGATGGGCCTCAGACGGTGCCGACCGCCCTCGATCACCGCCTCGACGACGCCGTGGCCCTGGCTCCGGTACTGGTTGATGAGGTCGATCAGCACGATCGCGTTGGTCACCACGATGCCGATCAGCATCAGCATGCCGATCATCGCGGGGACGCCCATCGGGGTGCCGGTGGCGACCAGCAGACCGAGTGCGCCGGTGGCCGCGAACGGGATGGAGACCAGCAGGATCAGCGGCTGGACGAGGGAGCGGAAGGTCGCGACCAGGAGCATGAAGACGATCGCGATCGCCGCGAGCATCGCCAGGCCCAGGTTCTTGAACGCGCTGTCCTGGTCCGAGGTGACCCCGCCGATCGAGGCCGTCGCGCCCGCCGGGAGCTTCAACGCCTTGATCTTGGACTGGAGTTGGGTGCTGACCGCGCCCGTGTTGTCACCGGTGGGCTTCGCGGTGACGGTCGCGGCGCGCTGGCCGTCGATCCGGGTCAGCGACACCGGTCCGGCGACCGGCTTCACCGTGGCGATGTCGCCCAGCCGCACCCCGCCGATGCGCAGGGCGCGCAGCTGGGCCAGGGTCTCGGCGGGCTTCGCCGACTTCACGACGACGTCCCGCTCGGTGTTGTCGAGGGTGGCCTTCGCGGCCGTCGTGCCCTTGACCGCCTGGGTGACGGCGGCGCCCAGCGTCTGGTCGTCGAACCCGGCCGCCGCGGCCCGGGAGTTGGCCTTCACCGAGATACGCGGAACGCTCGTCGACAGATCGCTGGTGACGTCGGTGACGTCGTCCAGCCCGGCGACCGCGGCCCGGACCTGCTCGGACGCCTTGCGCAGCACGTTCCCGTCGGCCGCCTTCACGACGACGCTCAGGTCCTGGCTGCCGAAGCCGTCACCGGCCGACACCGTGGTCGTACCGATCCCGGACAGCTTGTGCAGGCCGTCCTCGATGGCGTTCTGCACCCTGTCGTACGACTTCGCGTCGTCCAGCATCACCGAGTACGACGCCTGGTTGGTGTCGGTGCCGCCGCCGAAGGCCGCCATGAAGCCGGAGGAGCCGACGGTGACCTGGTAGTCCTTCACCCCGTCGATGGAGGCGAGCAGCTTCTCGACCTTCTTCGCCTGGGTGTCGGTCGCCGCCAGGCTGGTGCCGGGCTTCAGCTCCTGCTTGACGGTGAGGACCTCCTGGTCGCCCTGGTCGAAGAAGTTGGTCTTCAGCAGCCCGGACATGCCGAACGTGACGACCAGGACCACGATCGCGATCAGCACGCTGGTGAGGCGGCGCCGGGTCGCGAAGCGCAGGACGGGCACGTAGGCGCGCTGGAGGCGGCTGTTCGCCTCCTTCTCCTCGGCCTTGCGGCGGGCCTCCTCGGTGTCCTCGGGGGTGCCCTTGGGGGCACGCAGGAACCAGTACGCGAGGACCGGTACGACGGTCAGCGAGACCAGGAGGGAGGCCAGCAGGGCTGCGGTGACGGTGAGGCTGAAGGGGCCGAACAGCTGGCCCACCATGCCGCCGACCAGGCCGATCGGCAGGAAGACGGCGACCGTGGTGAGGGTGGAGGAGGTGACCGCGCCGGCCACCTCGCGGACCGCCGTGAGGATGGCGGACTGCCGCTCCTCGCCGTAGCCGAGGTGGCGCTTGATGTTCTCCAGGACCACGATCGAGTCGTCGACGACCCGGCCGATGGCGATGGTGAGCGCGCCGAGCGTGAGCATGTTGAGGGAGAGTCCGCGGGTCCACAGCACGATCAGCGCGAGGACCACGGACAGCGGGATGGACACCGCCGTCACCAGGGTCGAGCGGACCGAGGCCAGGAAGACCAGGATGACCAGGACCGCGAAGAGCAGTCCGAGGGCGCCCTCGGTGGTGAGGCCCTTGATGGACTTGGAGACCGCCGGGCCCTGGTCGCTGACGACCGTGAGGGTGGCGCCGGAGCCGAGGTCCTGACGCAGCTTGGGCAGCTTGTCCTTGACCGCGTTCGAGATGGAGACCGCGCTGCCGTCGTGGTCCATCGTGACGTTCACAGCGAGGCTGGGGCGGCCGTCGGTGCGGGTGATGGAGTCGGCCGGGGCCTCCTGCTGCTCCACCGCGGCCACCTCGCCGAGGCGCACGGGCTTCTTGACGCCCTGCCCGGTGACCATCAGGTCCTCGATCTGCTGCAGCGAGGTGAGACCGCCGCCGACCTGGACGGTGCGGTTGGCGCCGTTCTCGTCGAAGGAGCCCGCCGGGACGGTCGCGCCGGCCGCCTGGAGCGACTGGGCGAG
This sequence comes from Streptomyces sp. NPDC048277, assembly GCF_040652235.1. NCBI lineage: Bacteria > Bacillati > Actinomycetota > Actinomycetes > Kitasatosporales > Streptomycetaceae > Streptomyces > Streptomyces sp. NPDC048277. The sequence goes on along the minus strand of NZ_JBEZLQ010000002.1, from coordinate 188,364 downwards.
CGCGGCGGAGGTGAGACCGGCCCTGGCCAGCTTCGCGTCGTCGGGGGTGACGGTGACCTGGACGTCCCGTACGCCGGCGACCTGGACGCGGCCGACGCCGTCGATGTTCTTCAGGTCCGGGACGACCGTCCTGTCCAGCTGGTCGGCGAGGGCCTGCTGGTCCCTGTCGGAGGAGACGGCGAGGACCACGGTGGGCATGTCGTCCGTGGAACCGGAGATGACCTGCGGGTCGACGGAGTCCGGGAGCTGGGCGCGGTTGACGGCCAGCTGGACGTCGGCCACCAGCTGCTTGGTGTCGTTGCCGTAGTCGAAGGACGCCATGATCACGGCGTTGCCCTCGCTCGCGGTGGAGGTGACACCGGTGATGCCGTCGACGCCTTCGAGGTTGTTCTCGATGGGCTCGACGATCTGCTTCTCGACGACGTCGGGCGCCGCTCCCTGGTAGGGGGCGACGACCGACACCACGGGCAGGGAGATGGTGGGCAGCAGCTGCTGCTTGATCTGGGGGATGGCGATCGCCCCGAAGACGAGCGCGATCAATGACACGAGGCCTATCAGGGCCCGCTGCGCGAGGCTGAATCGTGACAGCCAGGACATGGGTCAGGGTCTCTTTCCGGTGAGCTGCTGTGAGCGGCGGATGAGCTGCACAGGGGGCACCTGTGAGCGCCCACCCCACCACCCTCGCCCATCGAAGGCCCTGCTCACGTAGGCCCTGGGTGCCGTTCCCTTATCCGGTTCCTACTCCCGCCGCAGTACGCCCGGGTGGAGATCACTCCATCCTCGGGCGGACCAGCCCCGACTCGTACGCGATGACCACGAGCTGTGCCCGGTCCCGGGCGCCCAGCTTGGCCATGGCCCGGTTGACGTGCGTCTTCACGGTCAGCGGGCTGACCTCCAGGCGCTCGGCGATCTCGTCGTTGGAGTGCCCGCCGGCGACCTGGACCAGGACCTCGCGCTCGCGGGAGGTGAGCGCGTCGAGCCGCGTGGTGCGGGCCGGGTCGCGGCCGTCGTCGCCCGCGTCGCCCTGGGCGAGGAAGCGGGCGATCAGGCCCTTGGTGGCCGTCGGGGAGAGCAGCGCCTCGCCGCCCGCGGCGACCCGGATGGCGTTGAGGAGCTCCTCGGGCTCGCTGCCCTTGCCGAGGAACCCGGAGGCGCCCGCGCGCAGCGCCTGCACGACGTAGTCGTCGACCTCGAAGGTGGTCAGGATCACCACACGGACCCGGGCGAGGGAGGGGTCCTCGCTGATGAGCCGGGTGGCGGCCAGCCCGTCCGTGCCCGGCATCCGGATGTCCATCAGGACGACGTCGGCCTGCCGCTCCCGGGTCAGCCGCACCGCCTCGGCGCCGTCGGAGGCCTCGCCGACCACCTCCATGTCGGACTCGGAGTCGACGAGCACGCGGAACGCGCTGCGCAGCAGTGCCTGGTCGTCGGCGAGCAGGACACGGATCGTCATACGGAATCCCCCAGGGCGGCCGTACGGCGGTCCGTACGGCCGTCGGTGTCGGCCTTGACCGGCAGGATCGCATGGACGCGGAAGCCGCCGCCGTAGCGGGGGCCGGTGGTGAGGGTGCCGCGCAGGGCGGTGACGCGCTCGCGCATGCCGAGCAGGCCGTGGCCGCCGCCGGCCTCGGGGGCGGTGTCCTCGCCGGAGCCGTTGTCGAGGACGGTGACCTCGATGTCCGGTCCTACCCGTACGACGCTGACCTCGGCCTTGGCATCCGGGCCCGCGTGCTTCTGCACGTTGGTGAGGGCCTCCTGGACGATCCGGTAGGCGGCCAGGTCGACGGCGGCGGGCAGGGTGGTGCCCTGGTCGGCGCGGGCGACCTCGACCTGGAGGCCCGCGTTGCGGAACGTGTCGGCGAGCTCTTCGAGGACGTGCAGACCGGGCGCGGGTTCGGTCGGTGCCTCGGGATCGCCGGACTGGCGGAGCAGGCCGACGGTGGCCCGCAGTTCGTTGAGCGCGGAGCGGCTGGCCTCGCGGACGTGGGCGAGGGCTTCCTTGGCCTGGTCGGGCCGCTTGTCCATGACGTGCGCGGCGACGCCCGCCTGCACGTTGACCAGGGCGATGTGGTGGGCGACGACATCGTGCAGATCGCGGGCGATCCGCAGCCGCTCCTCGGCGACCCGGCGGCGGGCCTCCTCCTCACGGGTGCGTTCGGCCCGCTCGGCGCGCTCCCGGATGGCCCGGACGACGGCACGCCGGCTGCGGACGGCGTCCCCGGCGGTGGCGCCGATACCGGTCCAGGCGAAGATCGCGAGGTTCTCCTGGGCGTACCAGGGCAGCGGTCCTGCGGCCATCGCGGCGGTGGTCAGCACGGTCATGGTGAGCAGACCGCAGCGCCAGGTGGTACGGCGGTCGGTGGTGGCGGCGACGGTGAAGAGGGCGATCACGGCCGCCATCGCGACAGGGGCGCGGGGGTTGCCGGTGAGGCACTCGACGACGGAGGCGGCGCCGGTGAAGGCGAGGACCGACCTGGGGGCGTGCCGGCGGAACACCAGGGCCGCGGCGGCGAGCGTCATCAGGACGAGGCTGAGGGGGTCCGGGGTGCGGACGCCCCACTTGACGCCGTGCGCCCCGTGGGGGACGACGAAGGAGCCGGCGACCATGCAGAGGAGGACGCCGACGGCGACCGCCGCGTCCACCGCGAGCGGGTGGGCGTCGGCTCTGCAGCGGGCCTTGTCGAATGTGCTCACGTTCTGAACGGTACGGCGGGTTGTCGCGGGCCGGAACCATGGCTTCGGCCCGCTCCCCGCACCGCCCGGATCAGCCCGGAATGAGGCCGTCGTCCCTCAGTAGCGCCCGGACCTCCTCCAGGGTCGCGTCCGGGGACGGGAGGATCAGGTCCGAGGGTTCCAGGGCGTCGTCCGGCAGCGGCTCGCCGCGTTCTCGCACCCTGTCCAGGAGGGCGGTCAGGGTGCGGCGGAACGCGGGCTCGTCGCCGGTCTCCATCTCGTGCAGGAGTTCGTCGTCCAGCTTGTTCAGTTCGGTGAGGTGGCTGTCGGCCAGCCTCACCTGGCCCTCCCCCATGATCCTTACGACCATGTCGGCCATGTCGCCCTCCAGGCGTCGGCTACTGCTTGTCGAAGCGCGGGGTGTCCTGCGGCTGCTGCGACTGCTGGCCCTGGCCGGTGCCGCCCTCGATCGCCTGCTGGGGCTGACCTCCGGCGAGCTCGGCCTTCATGCGCTGCAGTTCCAGCTCCACATCCGTACCACCGGAGAGGCGGTCCAGCTCGGCGGCGATGTCGTCCTTCGCCATGCCGGTCGGGTCGTCCAGGGCGCCGGAGGCGAGGAGTTCGTCGATGGCACCGGCCCGGGCCTGGAGCTGCTGGGTCTTGTCCTCGGCACGCTGGATGGCGAGGCCGACGTCGCCCATCTCCTCGGAGATGCCGGAGAAGGCCTCGCCGATGCGGGTCTGGGCCTGGGCGGCGGTGTAGGTGGCCTTGATGGTCTCCTTCTTCGTACGGAAGGCGTCCACCTTGGCCTGCAGCCGCTGGGCGGCGAGGGTGAGCTTCTCCTCCTCGCCCTGGAGGGTGGCGTGCTGCGTCTCCAGGTCGGTCACCTGCTGCTGGAGGGCGGCGCGGCGGGACAGCGCCTCACGGGCGAGGTCCTCGCGGCCGAGCGCCAGCGCCTTGCGGCCCTGGTCCTCCAGCTTGGTGGACTGCTGCTGCAGCTGGTTCAGCTGGAGTTCGAGCCGCTTGCGGCTGGTCGCCACGTCGGCGACGCCGCGGCGGACCTTCTGCAGCAGTTCGAGCTGCTTCTGGTACGAGTAGTCGAGGGTCTCGCGCGGGTCCTCGGCCCTGTCCAGGGCCTTGTTCGCCTTCGCGCGGAAGATCATCCCCATACGCTTCATGACACCGCTCATGGGCTTCGCGCGCCCCCTTCTGACGGACTCCAGCTCACAGATCCTGCGACAGGACCCACAGTACGGGCCCTGCCTCCATTACCGCACTGTTCGGGGGCCGATGCGCTCATCCCCAAGGACGACTACGGACCGCTCCGCTCCGGCACAGGTAGTAGGTGTCTCCCCCATGGAGACGCCCGGCGTTGCGGGATCGTTCCCGCCCGGACTAGGGCTCACACCCCACCACCCCGTACCCTTGGGTTTTGTGTTCCGTAGCCGTGCCAAGGATGAGAAGGCCCCCGCCGACAAGGCGGCGGTGACCGACTCCAAGCAGACCCGTGACCCGCAGGCCCCGAAGGGCAGGCCCACGCCCAAGCGCAGTGAGGCCCAGTCCCAGCGCCGCAGCGTGGCCAGTACGCCGACGACGCGCAAGGACGCCGCCAAGCGTCAGCGCGACGACCGGCGCGCCGCCATGGAGCGACAGCGCCAGGCGCTGGCCAGCGGCGACGAGCGGTACCTGCCCGCCCGTGACAAGGGCCCCGTCCGCAGGTTCGCCCGTGCCTGGGTCGACTCGCGCTTCAACGTGGCGGAGTTCTTCCTGCCGCTGGCCGTGGTCATCCTGGTCATGAGCGTGGTCAACAACGCCGCGATCAAGAACCTCGCGCTGCTGCTGTGGCTGGTCGTGATCGTGCTGATCGTGCTCGACGCGGCCGTCAGCGGCTTCCGCCTGCGCAAGCGCCTGGCCGAGCGCTTCCCGGACCAGAACAAGAAGGGCGCCGTCGCCTACGGTCTGATGCGCTCCCTCCAGATGCGCCGGCTCCGGCTGCCCAAACCGCAGGTCAAGCGCGGAGAGCGGCCCTGAGCACAGAGCCGTTCTCCGAAGGTGCGGCGAAGGCCTGGCTGACCAGACTGGGCGGGCTGCGTGATGTCGTACGACAGGAACTGGTGGCCCGGCAGCTCGACGAGCAGATAACGGGACGGTTCCCGGTCGGGCAGCGGCTGCGGGTGCTCGACGTCGGGATGGGCCAGGGCACGCAGGCGCTGCGGCTGGCCCGCGCCGGGCACCAGGTGACCGGCGTGGAGCAGGAACCGGCGATGATCGCGGCCGCGCGCGAGGCCCTGGCCGGTGAGCCGGAGGGGATCCGCGAGCGCGTGCGGATCGTCCAGGGGGACGGCCGGGACACCGGCGTCCACTTCCTGCCCGGCAGCTTCGACGTGGTGCTCTGCCACGGTGTGCTGATGTACGTCGAGGAGCCCGACGCGCTGCTGGCCGGGATGGCCCGGATGCTGGCCCCGGGCGGGCTGCTGTCACTGCTCGTGCGCAACGCCGAGGCGCTGGCCATGCGGCCGGGGCTCTCCGGGGACTGGGCGGGGGCGCTCGGCGCGTTCGACACCGTCTCCTACCGCAACCGGCTCGGCCTCGATGTACGGGCGGACCGGCTGGGCACGCTGACGGCCACCCTCGCCGGGATCGGGGCGCCGCTGCACTCCTGGTACGGGGTGCGGGTGTTCACCGACACGGCCGCCGACGACACCGGGGTGCCGGCCGACATGCAGACGCTGCTGGCGGCGGAGGAGCGGGCCGGGCGGACGGATCCGTACCGGTCGGTCGCCGCGCTGCTGCACCTGTGCGGGGTCCGCGGCTGACCTCGTCCGGGTGCAGCTCGTCCGGGGGCTGCTCGTTCGGGTCAGCAGCGCGAGCCGGTCCTTCACCGCCGACGCGAGACTCGGGGCATGGACGCTTCCCCCGCTCGCCGGACCCTCCGCACGACCGCCGTGCTCGGCTGCTGCTGCCTCGCCCTCGTCTCCGGATGCTCCGCCTTCGGGACCGACACCGCCGAGGACACCTCGGCGGACCGGGCCGCCCGGGCGGCGGCCGTCCCCATGGCGGCGACCGACCTGGAGAACCAGTACCAGAAGGTGATCAAGGACGTCCTGCCGTCGGTCGTACAGATCCAGGCCAGTCGCGACCTGGGGTCGGGCGTGGTCTACGACGGCAACGGGCACATCGTCACCAACGCGCACGTCGTCGGGGACGAGAAGACGTTCAAGGTGACGACCGCAAACAACGAGGAACCGCTCACCGCGTCCCTCGTCCACTCCTACCCCGAGCAGGACCTGGCGGTCATCAAGCTCGACAAGGTCCCGGACGGACTGAAGGCGGCCTCCTTCGGGGACTCCGAGAAGGTCCAGGTCGGTCAGATCACGCTCGCCATGGGCTCGCCGCTAGGACTGTCGTCCAGCGTGACCGAGGGCATCGTCTCGGCGACCGGACGGACCGTCAGCGAGAACCCCTCCGGCGGCGGTACGGGCGCCACCATCGCCAACATGGTGCAGACCTCGGCCGCCATCAACCCCGGCAACAGCGGCGGCGCCCTGGTCGGCCTGAACGGTCAGATCGTCGGCATCCCGACGCTCGCCGCGAGCGACCCCGACCTCGGCGGCAGCGCGGCGCCCGGGATCGGGTTCGCCATCCCGGCGTCGATGGTGAAGACGGTCGCCGACCAGATCATCAAGCACGGCACGGTCGTCGACTCGGGGCGGGCCGCGCTCGGCATCACCGGTCGTACGGTCGTCGACGAGAACTACCAGCCGGCCGGGGTCGCCGTGGTGACCGTGCAACCGGACGGCGCGGCCGGCCGGGCGGGTATCCAGCCCGGGGACATCATCACCAAGGTGGGTGGCGACGACATCACCACGATCACCTCACTGGCCGAGTCGCTCGCCGCGGACCGGCCGGGGCAGCGGACGACGGTGGCGTACAGCCGCAACGGCGTCCAGAAGACGGCGGATGTGACGCTGAGCGAGCAGTGACACGGCGCCGGCGGGGCGGCCGACCGCGGCCGCCCCGACCGACGTGCGCGGACGGGTCCTAGGCCTCGTCCGCGTGCAGGCTCATCGGGCCGTAGATCTCGGTGGCGTCCTCGAAGAGGCGCACCTGATCGGCGCCGCCGGCCAGCAGGGCCTTCCACTGCTCGCCGATCCAGGACTCGGCGTCGCCCTGTGTGGTGAACTCCTCGGGCTCCACCGCGGGCTGGACCTCCGTCCCGTCGGCCTTCTCGAACCGCCACGTCCATGCCGCCATGTAGGCCTCCCTTTGATCCAACTGATGCATCGTATGCCGTGTGGTGAGGGTGCCGATATAACTCCGCAGGTTGTGGGGTGTCTGCGGGTGCGTGGGGCTGGTCGCGCCCACGCGGCGGAGCCGCATATGAATACAGCCCCGCGCCCCTTGGGGGCGCGCTGTACGGGGCGCCCGCTGAAGCGAGAACCGTTGGGACGGGTGAAAATCAGGGCGTGGAAGTGACTTTGCTCGGTACCGGTGCTCCTGCGGGGCTGCCTCGCCCCGGCTGTTCCTGTGCGGCCTGTGCGTGTGCCGTCGGGGAGGATGCCCGGGCCGCCACCGCGCTGCTCGTCGACGGGACGCTGTTGCTCGACCTGACGCCCGGCGCGGCGTTCGCGGCGGCCCGGGCCGGGCGGTCGCTCGGGGGCGTACGGCAGGCGCTGCTGTCGCATCCGCACGACGGGCCCCCCGTCGAGGTGCCGGCCGGGCTGCCGCAGCCGGCGCGGGTGCCGGACGGGCGGGAGCTGGCGCTGCTGACGGGGCATCGGGTGCGGGCGGTGGCGATGGACGCGGGCGGCACCGGGTACGCGGTGACCGGTCCCGACGGGCAGCGGCTGCTGTACCTGCCGCCGGGCGGTGCGCCGGCCGGGCTGGAGAACGGGAGCGCGGAGTCGTACGACATGGTGCTCCTGGACGTCGTGGGGCGGCCGGACGCGCTGGCGCGGCTGCGGGCGGTCGGTTCGGTGGGGCCGGCCACGGATGTGGTCGCCGTGCATCTCGACCACGACGTGCCGCCGGGCGCGGAGTTGCGGCGGCGGCTGGCCGCGGCCGGGGCGCGGGCGGTGCCGGACGGTACGACGCTGACGGTGGGGGTGTACGAGGACGTGCCCGACGTACCGCGGCGGACGCTGGTGCTGGGCGGGGCGCGGTCCGGGAAGTCGGTGGAGGCCGAGCGGCGCCTGGAGTCCTTCCCGGACGTGCTGTACGTGGCCACGGGCGGGACGCGCGGCGGGGACACCGAGTGGGCGGACCGGGTGGCCGCGCACCGGGAGCGGCGGCCGGGTTCGTGGCGTACGACGGAGACGTGCGACCTGGTGCCGTTGCTGGCGCAGGACGGGCCGGCGTTGCTGGTGGACTGTCTGTCGCTGTGGCTGACGGACGCGATGGACGCGGTGGGGGCATGGGACGACACGGAGTGGGCGTCGGGCGGGGAGAAGGCGCTGCGGGAGCGGGTGCGGGAGCTGACGGAGGCGGTACGGGCGACCCGGCGGACGGTGGTCGCCGTGTCGAACGAGGTGGGGTCGGGGATCGTGCCGGCGACGGCGTCGGGGCGGCGGTACCGGGATGAACTGGGGCGGCTGAACGCGGCGTTCGCGGGCGAGTGCGAGCAGGTGGTGCTGGTGGTGGCGGGGCAGGCGGTCGTACTGCGCTGACCGGGGCGGCCGTCATTCCTCCTTTCTCGCGATGATCCGGTACGCGTTCGAGAAGCGCGTCCGGCGCAGCAGCGGGGCCAGGGCGTGGTCGACGGCCGCCGCCAGGGACACGAACGGGACCGTCGCCCGTAGCCACGGCTTCGGCAGGAGCCGGCCCAGGGCGAGGAAGAGCGCCGCCGAGATGTCGTACGGCAGGTGGGGGGTCTTCCGGTCGGTTTTCAGGATCCGGCAGCCCTGGGACTCCAGTTCCGCCCGCAGGTTGTCCAGTGGCATCAGATGCAGATGGCGGGGCTGGCCGTGCGGGAGCCACCACTTGCCCAGCAGCCGGGCGAACACGCTGCCGGGGTCCGGGACTTCGATGAGGACGTGGCCGCCGGGGCGCAGCGCGGCGAGCGCGGCGCGGAGTTCGGCGCGCGGGTCGGGGGCGTGTTCCAGGTGGTGGAACATGGTGACGACGTCGTAGCGGGCGCGGAGGCGGGCCAGGACCTCGGGGGCGGTCAGCTGGCCGCAGTGGGCCTCCTCGATATGACCCTCGGCCTGGGCCCGGGTGACGCGGAGGGTCGCGTCCAGGCCGTCGAAGGACGTGTACGGGAAGACTTCCCGCGCCGTGCGCGGGAAGTGGGCGTGGCCCGTCCCCACGTCCAGCCAGCTCTCCGGCTCCGGCAGCGCCAGCAGCGCGCGGGCCGCGGCGCGGTGCCGGCGGCGGCCGGTGCGGGTGGCGCGGAACCGTTCGGCGTAGTCCTCCAGGCGGCCCTCGTAGAAGTCCCGGTGGTAGAGGGTGAAGCCCTCCAGGGACAGCCGGGGGTTCTGGAAGGCGTGGGCGCAGTCGCGGCACTCGTCGACGGCGAAGCTGCCGGGTCTGTGGTGGAGCAGGTCGGGCGCGCGCAGCCGGCTGCGCAGGCGTCTGGAGCCGCACCAGGGGCAGTCCTCACGGCACGGCTCGTGGAACCGGTCGGTGCCCGGGGCGAGTTCGGGTGTGGGCGGCATGGGCGGCTCCCTGTGCTCCCTGTACTGCTCCCTGTACGCAATCCACTTCAAACCGGAACGTATGGGATACCGATCTTGTGTGCCAAGACGCCGTGCGGGTGTGGTGGCGATCTGACGCCGAACCGTTCGTTCCGTGCCGGTACTGTTCGGCGAATGAGCTCGCTTAATCTCGACGACTTCACCGATCTGATCGAGCGCCCCGACGGCGGTGTGCGCCGTGACGCCGAGGCGCGCCGGGAGCGGCTGATCGTGCCGCCCGGGTCGCTGGGCCGCCTCGACGACCTGGGTGAGTGGCTGGCCGCCGCGCAGGGTTCCGTACCGGTACGGCCGGTGGAACGGCCGCGGGTGCTGCTCTTCGCCGGTGACCACGGCGTCGCCGAACTGGGCGTCTCCGCGCGGCCCGCGGGCAGTGCCGAGCTGCTGGTGCGGGAGATCCTGGAGGGCGCCAGCCCGGTGGCGGTGCTCGCCCGGCGGCTCGGGGTGCCGGTGCGGATCGTGGACATGGCGCTGGACTGCGACCCGGACTCGCTGCCCGAGGAGGTCGTACGGCACCGGGTGCGGCGCGGCAGCGGCCGTATCGACATCGAGGACGCGCTGACCGCGGAGGAGGCGGAGGCGGCCTTCCGGGCGGGCGTCGCGCTGGCCGACGAGGAGGCCGACTCGGGGACGGACCTGGTGGTGCTGGGTGACGTCAGCGTCGGCGGGACCACGGCGGCGTCCGTGCTGGTCGCGGCGTTGTGCGGGACCGACGCGTCGGTGGTGACCGGGCGGGGCGGGCTCGCCATCGACGACCTCGCGTGGATGCGGAAGTGTGCGGCGATCCGGGATGCGCTGCGGCGGGCGCGGCCGGTGCTCGGGGACCAGTTGCAGTTGCTGGCGACGGTCGGCGGGGCGGACCTCACGGCGATGACCGGGTTCCTGCTGCAGGCGGCGGTGCGGAAGCTGCCGGTGGTGCTGGACGGCGTGGTGGTGGCCGCGTGTGCGCTGGTCGCGCAGCGGGTCGCGTTCCGGGCGCCGGACTGGTGGCTGGCCGGGCACGACAGCGGGGAGCCGGGCCAGACGAAGGCGCTGGACCGGATGGCGCTTGAGCCGCTCCTGGAGCAGGGCGTGACGGTGGGCGAGGGCGCGGGCGCGCTGCTCGCCCTGCCGCTGGTCCAGGCGGCGGCGGCACTGGCGGCGGAACTCCCGGAAAAGCCGGAACCGGAACAGAAGCCGGAGGAGTAGCCCCGCCGAGCCACGCCCGGGACGGCACCGCCGAAGAGCGCCGTCCCGGCCGATCGCCGTTGCGGCGGACATGAGAGACCGGCGGAGGAGAGGGACCGGCAGGGAAGCAGAGAACCGGTGGGTCACGGCCGGGACGGCACCGCCGAAGAGCGCCGTCCCGACTGATCGCCGTTGCGGCGGACAGAAGAGCCGGTGGACAGAAGAGACCGGTGGAGAAGGGGGCCTGCGGAGCGGGGAACCGGCGCAGGAGAGGGACCGGCGGGGAAGTCGAGAGCCGGTGGTCACGGCCGGGACGGCACCGCCGGCAAACGCCGTCCCGGCTGATCGCCGTTGCGGCGGGCAGGAGAGACCGGCGGGGTGAAAAGGCCTGGGGTGGGGGTTGGGTGAAAGGGGGTCGCGAGAAGTGGTGGCGTTGGGCTGGATGGTCGGGTTCGTCATGGGGACGCCCATATGATCCTTCTCCATGGGAGATGCCCGAATTGCCGTTGAGCAGCGTGATGGACGTGAAGAGCGGGGGCGGTGGGGCGGCGGGGTTTCCCAGCGGGGTGCCGCGTTTGCCGTGTGGTATTTGCGGGGCGTCGCCTTCGTCAACTTCCTCAGCGCGGTGTGGGTGTCGTTGGGGCAGGACGTGCGGCGGCACAACCAGGAGAACTTCTTCACGCCCTACCTGCTGACCGCCGGCTTCGCCTCCGGCGTGTTCACCGCGTTCCTCGCCATCACCATGCGGCGCCGGAAACGGGCCGCCTGGATTCTCAACCTCGTGCTGAGCGGGCTGTTCCTCGCACTGTTCGCGTTCGCCATGGCCTTCCCGGAGATCCGGCGGTACGCGCAGAACTGGATCTCGATCGTGCTGACCGCCGCGTTCGTGGGGGCGCTGCTCGTCGGGCGGCGGGAGTTCTACGCGAAGGGCGACCGGTCGAATCCCCGGCTCGCCGCCACGGTCGCCGTCGGCGGTGGGATCGCCGCCTCGCTGCTCGCCGCCCTTCTCGTGACCGTCACCAACGAGGCCCCGCACGCCGGGCGTTCGACGTTCGCGGAGCGCTGGCACTACGGCACCCTGCGCCTGGTGTCGGTCGCCGCCGACCCCTCCCGGTTCCCGGGCATCGCACCGCCCAACTGGGTGAACGTCTCCATCAACGTGCTCAGCACGCTTCTCGTGCTCGCCGTCCTCTACGCCGCCTTCCGCTCCCGCCGTGCCGTCGACCCGATCACCGAGGACGACGAGAAGCGGCTGCGGGTGCTGCTGGAGCGGCACGGGGAGCGGGACTCCCTCGGGTACTTCGCGCTGCGGAGAGAGAAGAGCGTCGTGTGGTCGCCCACCGGCAAGGCGGCGGTGGCGTACCGGGTCGTGGGCGGGGTGTCGCTCGCCTCCGGGGATCCGATCGGGGACCCGGAGGCCTGGCCGGGGGCGATCGCGCCGTGGCTGGGCGAGGCGCGGGCGCACGGGTGGATTCCGGCGGTGATGGGGGCGAGCGAGGAAGCCGGGACCGTCTACGCACGGCACGGGCTGGACGCGCTGGAGCTCGGTGACGAGGCGATCGTCGAGGTCGCCGAGTTCACGCTGGAGGGGCGGGCCATGCGCACCGTCCGGCAGGCCTACAACCGGGTGCAGCGGGCGGGGTACGCGGTGCGGATCCGCCGGCACGAGGACATCCCGGCGGCCGAGATGTCGTATCTGATCCGGCGCGCCGACGACTGGCGGGACGGGGCGACCGAGCGCGGGTTCAGCATGGCGCTCGGCCGGCTCGGGGACGGCCGGGACGGGCGGTGCGTGATGCTGGAGTGCACGGACGGGGAGGGGGAGTTGCGGGCCCTGCTGTCCTTCGTGCCGTGGGGGCCCGGCGGGCTCTCCCTCGACCTCATGCGCCGGGACCGGGACTCCGACAACGGGCTGATGGAGTTCATGGTCATCGAACTGCTGCGGCGCGCCGGAGAGATCCGGATCACGCAGGTTTCGCTCAACTTCGCGATGTTCCGGTCGGTCTTCGAACGTGGTGCGCGTCTCGGCGCGGGGCCGGTGCTGCGGCTGTGGAGGTCCTTGCTGAGCTTCTTCTCCCGGTGGTGGCAGATCGAGTCCCTGTACCGGGCGAACGCCAAGTACCGGCCCATCTGGGAGCCCCGGTTCCTGCTCTTCGAGAAGAGCGCGGACCTTCCCCGCATCGGCCTCGCGTCGGCGCGCGCGGAGGGGTTCCTGGGGCCGGTGTCACCGGGCCTGCCGAAGTGGGTGCACCGCAAGCACCTGGACACGCACAGGGATTCGCACGGATGAGGACCACCGCATGAAGCCGCTCGCCCGCTGGGCCCGCGTCGAGTGGGAGCTGCTGTACGCCACCGTGCACGGCCCGCTGGCGAAGCGGGGGCTGGGGGCGGTGCCGATGACGGTCGCGGCGGTGTGCCTGACGACGGTGCTGCAGTTCACGCAGAACCAGCCGTGGGGCTACCGGTTCGTCCAGGACATCGGGGCGGTACGCGCCGAGGACCCGCTCCGGCTGGCCCTGCTGCGCACTCCCCTGTCGCTGTTCGTACCGGCGCTGGACCTGCCGGTGTGGGGTGCGCTGGTGCAGATCCTGGTCGTGCTCGGCATCGCCGAGGTGTGCCTGGGCTGGTGGCGGACCCTGACCATCGCGTACGTGGCGACACTCGCCGGGACGCTGTACGCCCGCCTGGGCATCGCGCTCGGCCCGGACGGCCTGCTGGGGCTGCCCGCCTCGGACGCGCGGGTCGTGGACACCGGGCCGTCGGCCGCCGTCGTCGGGCTCGCGGTCTATCTCGGGTGGCGGTACGGCGCGTACGTCACCGCGGGCGCGGTGGCGGCGGCGATGACGGTCGAGGTGGCGGTGAAGGGGAACCTCGCCGGCAAGGAACACCTGGCGGCCATGGCGGGCGTGGCGGCGCTGTGCGGGGCGGTGGTGGCGGGGCGGCGGCTGTGGAACCGGTACGGTCAGCGGCGGCCGGGCAGCCGTACCGGCTCGGGGCGGTCGGGCTTGCCGCCGATCCAGTCCTGAAGCGTCCGACTGAGCCGGGCCCAGCGGCGGTCGTGGTGGTAGGAGCGCAGTCCGGCCCTGGCCCGGGCGCGGGGGCGGTTGCCGTAGAAGCGGCGGGCCCAGGCCGAGCCGGGGCGGGCCAGCCGGACCGCGCCGACGATCGCGACCAGCGGGACGATCACGCCGAAGATCGCGGTGCGGGCCTTGCCCTTGCTCAGGGCGACGAGCGAGAAGGCGAAGTTCGCCACGATGTTCGCGATGACGGTCCCCCGGCTCTGGAGTTCGTCGGCCGAGAGGTCGTTGACGCCGAACGGCGAGAACCCGGCGAGCAGCAGCCCGACCAGGGCCGCGGTGATGACGACGGCCTCGACGCTCTTGCGGCCCTCCTCGGTCCAGTAGACGTCGTCGAGATGCAGGATCAGCGCGAACTCGTCGAGGACGAGCCCCGCGCCGACGCCGAAGACGATCGCGGCGAGGGCCGCACCGAGGCCCTGGCGGGCGCTGGCGACCGCGCCGAAACCGCCGACGACGATGAGGACGACCCCGGGGACCACGTGGTGGATGTGCAGCCCGCCCGCCCTCACATTGCCGAACGGGCCCTTTCCCGCCCGGATCAGCCGGGTGATGACCCGGGTGATCACGAAGGTCAGGACGAAGGCGGTCAGGGCCAGCAGCAGCGGGAGTTTGCCCGGCTCGATGATGTTCCGTTCAAGCCAATGTCCCATGTGCGCACTTTATCCCCGGGCGTGGGTACGGCCGGGAGACGGGCCTTCCTGACCACCGGGTAACCTGCGCCGGTGGCTGCGACCTCTGCGACTCCCTGGCCGGACGGCCTCCGCTTCGCCTTCGGCACCCTCACCGTGTTCCCCGTGAAGGTCACCCGCTGGGACCGCGAGGCGGCCCGCGGCGGCATGCTGTGCGCTCCCCTGGCCGGCCTCGCGGTCGGCGTCTGCGCGGGCGCGGTCGGCGCGCTGCTGCTCGCGGCCGGTGCGAGTGCGCTGGTGGCCGCGGTCGCCGCCGTGGCCGTACCGGCCGTGCTCACCCGGGGGCTGCACCTGGACGGCCTCGCCGACACGGCCGACGGGCTGGGCAGCGGCAAGCCCGCGGAGGACGCGCTGCGGATCATGAAGCAGTCGGACATCGGGCCGTTCGGCGTGATCACGCTCCTCCTCGTGCTGCTCGGGCAGGTGGCCGCGCTGGCCCAGGCGTACGGGGACTCGTGGCAGCGGGGGGCACTTGCCGCGGTCGTCTCGGCGACGGTGGCGCGGCTGGCGCTGACGCTGGCCGCGGTGGACGGGGTGCCCGCCGCCCGGCCGGAGGGGCTGGGGGCGGCGGTCGCGGGGGTGGTGCCGAAGGTCGGGGCCTCGGTGGTCACGGTCGCGGTGATGGTGGCGGCGGCGGGCGCGGGGGCGGCGATCGGCTCGGGCGAGAGTCTGCGGGCGCTGCTCGCGGTGGTGGCCGCGGAGATGGCGACCGACGTACTGCTGCGGCACTGCAGGCGGCGGTTCGGCGGGGTGACCGGCGATGTGTTCGGGGCGCTCGCCGAGACCGCCGCGACGACCGCGCTGGTCGTTCTCTGCCTCGGCTGACCGAGGTCAGCAGGCCTTGCGCCACACCCCGAGTTCGTACTTCTTCTCCAGCGAGCTCAGCCCCAACTTCCGTGACTGGGCGCAGAACTTGCTCGTCGGCAGTTCGTACTCCACATGGAAGACCGCCTTGTCCGCCTCGATGAACGGCTTCAGGTCGTCGCACTCGCCGTACTGGGCGCACTGCTCGTTCACCGCGAAGTCGAAGTCCCCCACCAGCTGCGGGATCTGGTCCAGGTCGTTCTTCAGGCCCACCGACATGCCCCGGTCGTGGGCGAGTCGGGCGATGAGCCGGTTGTAGCGGAGCTGGTCGGCCGCCTTGAGGGGGAAGCCCGTGCGGTTCTTGTAGCCGTCCATGTTGTCGGGCTCCACCGCGTCGAAGCCCTTGTCCTTGCACATGTCGAGGCGCGCCGCCATCAACGGCTTCAGGACGTCCGTACGGCGGATGTCGAACCAGCGCTCGCCCTCCCAGCCGTTGCCGCGCCCCAGCACCGACTTGGGGAACTTCTTCGCGTCCGGGCGCCAGTCCTCGAAGGCGCCGGTGGAGATGTAGCAGATGACCTTGCGGCCGGCGCGGTGCAGCGTGGCGACCGTCGCCTTCGACTGGTCGAAGCCGTCGATGTCGTAGACGGACGCCTTGACGGAGGTGTCGACACGGCCGCTCAGTTGCCACTGCCAGCTGACCCCGGGCTTCGGTTGCCAGCGCCCGGCGTCGTCGGAGGCCTGGGTGCAGCCGGCGAGCAGGGCCGGGAGGGCGAGCAGGGGTATGGCGCGGGGATTCACCGGTCGGGCTCCTGGGTGTGCGGCACGGTACCTCATGGATGATCTCTCATCCCGTGCAGAGGGGCCGCACATGGCGACGACGCCACCCTCAGGTGAACGCCCGTAGGAATGAGCGAACGCACACACACGCGTAGGCTCGTCCCGGGTGTTCGCCGACAGGGTGAAGGCCCCGGTCGCAACGCGCCCTGAGGACACGCCTAGGGTCGCTTCCCGGGCCCGGTCGACCCACCCACTCGGCCACAGCAACTCAACATCGGAAGCGAGATTCCACCACCGTGACTGCTCTCACTCTCAGCACCTCAGCGGCGCCCGGCCTCCGGGCCGACGCGATCGTGATCGGTGTCGCCAAGGGCGCCAAGGGCCCGGCCGTAGCGCCGGGCGGAGAGGCCGTGGACAAGGCCTACGACGGCAAGCTCGCCGGCGTCCTGGAGACCCTCGGTGCCTCGGGTGCCGAGGGCGAACTGACGAAGCTGCCCGCACCGGCAGGCTTCAAGGCCCCGCTCGTCATCGCGGTCGGCCTGGGCGCCGAGTCCGAGGACCACGACTACCCGGCCGAGGCGCTGCGCAAGGCGGCCGGTGTCGCCGCCCGCGCGCTGAACGGGGCGAAGAAGGCGGCCTTCGCGCTGCCCGTCGAGGACGCGGCCGCCGTCGGCGCCATCGCGGAGGGCGTGCTGCTCGGCGCGTACTCCTTCGACACGTACAAGGAGAACGGCGGTCAGGCGGCGGGCGCCGCGAAGGCGAAGAACGGCAAGGCGCCGCTCGCCGAGGCCGCGCTGCTCGGCGGCAAGCCGCGGGACGCGGCCCACAAGGCGGCCCTGGCCCGCGCCACCGCCGTCTCCGAGGAGCTCAACCGCGCCCGTGACCTGATCAACACCCCGCCGAACGACCTCACGCCGGCCATCTTCGCCGGGATCGCGCAGGACGCGGCCAAGGAGCACGGGCTCAAGATCCAGGTGCTCGACGACAAGGCGCTCGTCAAGGGCGGCTACGGCGGCATCCTCGGCGTCGGCGGCGGCTCGGCCGCGACCCCGCGGCTGGTGAAGCTGTCGTACACGCACGCCAAGGCGGACAAGCACCTCGCCCTCGTCGGCAAGGGCATCACCTACGACTCCGGCGGCATCTCCCTCAAGCCGGCCGGCCACAACGAGACGATGAAGTGCGACATGAGCGGGGCGGCGGCGGTCTTCGCGGCCGTCGTCGCGGCGGCGCGGCTCGGTCTCGAGGTCAATGTGACCGGGTGGCTGGCGCTGGCCGAGAACATGCCGTCCGGGTCCGCGGTGCGGCCCGGTGACGTGCTGCGCATGTACAGCGGCAAGACGGTCGAGGTGCTCAACACGGACGCGGAGGGGCGGCTGGTGCTCGCCGACGCGCTGTGGGCGGCGTCGGCGGAGAAGCCGGACGCGATCGTGGACGTGGCGACTCTGACCGGGGCGATGATGCTGGCGCTGGGCAGCCGGACGTTCGGTGTCATGGCCAACGACGACGCGTTCCGCTCCGCGGTGTACGAGGCGGCGGAGGAGGTCGGCGAGCCGGCGTGGCCGATGCCGCTGCCGGAGCACCTGCGCAAGGGGATGGACTCGCCGACGGCGGACATCGCGAATATGGGGGAGCGGATGGGCGGCGGGCTGGTCGCCGGGCTCTTCCTGCGGGAGTTCGTGGGTGAGGGGATCACCTGGGCGCACCTCGACATCGCCGGGCCCGCGTTCAACGAGGGCGGGGCGTTCGGGTACACGCCGAAGGGTGGCACGGGGTCGGCGGTGCGGACGCTGGTGCGGCTGGCGGAGCTGACCGCGGCCGGCGACCTGGGCTGACGTCGGGTTTTGTGGGCGGGGCCTCGCGCGCGGGTAGGGCGAGGCCCCGTCGCCCATTGACTCGGTCCGTGACGTCGTACGGCGACTGCGGGCCGGTGGGGGCTGGTCGCGCAGTTCCCCGCGCCCCTGTCGGGGCGCTGTCCTCCCCTGCGTTATCAAGTGAGCGTGTGGTGTCTCACACCCCGGCCCCGCGTCTCGTTCACCTCCGACAAGTGCGAAGATGGGGCTCGGCAGGACAGGGCCCCACCCACAGGGCCGAAGAAGAGCGGCCGGACACCAGCCGCCGACCGGTCACCGTTGACCGGCGTACGGCGCACATGCATGGAGGACGTGACGTGGCGAACGACGCCAGCACCGTTTTCGACCTAGTGATCCTCGGCGGTGGTAGCGGTGGTTACGCCGCGGCCCTGCGCGGGGCGCAGCTGGGCCTGGACGTCGCCCTGATCGAGAAGGACAAGGTCGGCGGTACCTGCCTGCACCGGGGTTGCATCCCCACCAAGGCCCTGCTGCACGCGGGCGAGATCGCCGACCAGGCCCGCGAGAGCGAGCAGTTCGGTGTCAAGGCCACCTTCGAGGGCATCGACGTGCCGGCCGTCCACAAGTACAAGGACGGCGTCATCGCCGGTCTGTACAAGGGCCTGCAGGGTCTCATCGCCTCCCGCAAGGTGACGTACATCGAGGGGACGGGGCGGCTGTCCTCCCCCACCTCCGTGGACGTCAACGGCCAGCGGATCCAGGGGCGCCACGTGCTCCTCGCGACCGGTTCCGTGCCGAAGTCCCTGCCGGGCCTGGAGATCGACGGCAACCGGATCATCTCCTCCGACCACGCCCTCGTCCTGGACCGCGTGCCCAAGTCCGCGATCATCCTGGGCGGCGGTGTCATCGGCGTCGAGTTCGCCTCCGCCTGGAAGTCCTTCGGTGCGGACGTCACCGTCATCGAGGGCCTCAAGCACCTCGTCCCGGTCGAGGACGAGAACTCCTCCAAGCTTCTTGAGCGCGCCTTCCGCAAGCGCGGCATCAAGTTCAACCTGGGCACCTTCTTCTCGAAGGCCGAGTACACCGCCGACGGCGTCAAGGTCACCCTCGCCGACGGCAAGGAGTTCGAGGCCGAGGTGCTGCTCGTCGCCGTCGGCCGCGGCCCCGTCTCCGCCGGTCTCGGCTACGAGGAGCAGGGTGTCGCCATGGACCGCGGCTACGTCCTCGTCGACGAGTACATGCGGACCAACGTCCCGACCGTCTCCGCCGTCGGCGACCTCGTCCCGACGCTCCAGCTCGCGCACGTCGGCTTCGCCGAGGGCATCCTGGTGGCGGAGCGGCTGGCCGGTCTGAAGGCCGTCCCGATCGACTACGACGGCGTGCCGCGGGTGACGTACTGCCACCCCGAGGTCGCCTCCGTCGGCATCACCGAGGCCAAGGCCAAGGAGATCTACGGCGCGGACAAGGTCGTCGCCCTGAAGTACAACCTGGCGGGCAACGGCAAGAGCAAGATCCTCAACACCTCGGGCGAGATCAAGCTCGTCCAGGTGAAGGACGGTGCCGTGGTCGGCGTCCACATGGTCGGCGACCGCATGGGCGAGCAGGTCGGCGAGGCCCAGCTGATCTACAACTGGGAAGCGCTGCCCGCCGAGGTCGCCCAGCTCATCCACGCCCACCCGACGCAGAACGAGGCGATGGGCGAGGCCCACCTGGCCCTGGCCGGCAAGCCCCTGCACTCGCACGACTGACCCTCGGTCGACACAAGCGACTCCGCTTGAACACAGACTTCCGCAATTCGTAAGGAGCAACCGAAACCATGGCGGTTTCCGTAACCCTTCCGGCGCTCGGCGAGAGCGTCACCGAGGGCACTGTCACCCGCTGGCTGAAGGCCGAGGGCGAGCGCGTCGAGGCCGACGAGCCGCTGCTCGAGGTGTCGACCGACAAGGTCGACACCGAGATCCCGGCCCCCGCCTCGGGCATCCTGGCCTCGATCAAGGTCGCCGAGGACGAGACGGTCGAGGTCGGCGCCGAGCTGGCCATCATCGACGACGGCACCGGCGCCCCCGCTGCCGCTCCGGCCCCGGCCGCCGAGCCCGTCGCCGCGCCGGCTCCGGCCGCCCCGGCCCCCGCGCCGGTCGCCGAGGCCCCCGCTGCCCCCGCCCCGGCCCCCGCCGCCGCTGCCCCCGCCGCTCCGGCCGCCGGTGGCGCGTCCGGCACGGACGTGGTCCTGCCCGCGCTCGGTGAGTCCGTCACCGAGGGCACCGTCACCCGCTGGCTGAAGTCGGTCGGCGAGGAGGTCGCGGAGGACGAGCCCCTGCTCGAGGTCTCCACCGACAAGGTCGACACCGAGATCCCGGCGCCGGTCGCCGGTGTCCTGCTGGAGATCGTGGTCGCCGAGGACGAGACCGCCGAGGTCGGCGCCAAGCTCGCCGTCATCGGCGCCCCGGGTGCCGCTCCGGCGGCCGCCCCGGCCGCTGCGGCCCCGGCGCCTGTCGCTGCCCCCGCTCCGGCTCCGGCTCCGGCCGCCCCGGTGGCTCCCCCGGCCCCGGCTCCCGCGCCCGCCCCGGCCCCGGTCGCTCCGGCGCCCGCCCCGGTCGCCGCCGCTCCGGCTCCGGCCGCTCCGGCCCCCGCGCCGGTGGCCGCCGCCCCCGTCACCCCGGCGCCGGCCCCGGCCGCCCCGGTCGACGAGGGTGCCTACGTCACCCCGCTGGTGCGCAAGCTCGCCGCCGAGAACGGTGTCGACCTGGCCACCGTCAAGGGCACCGGCGTCGGCGGCCGCGTCCGCAAGCAGGACGTGCTCGCCGCCGCCGAGGCCGCGAAGGCCGCCGCCGCCGCTCCGGCCCCCGTGGCCGCTGCCGCTCCGGCCGCCGCCGCCGCCAAGAAGGCTCCGGCGCTGGAGGTCTCCCCCCTCCGCGGCCAGACCGTCAAGATGACCCGCATCCGCAAGGTCATCGGCGACAACATGGTCAAGGCGCTGCACGAGCAGGCGCAGCTCTCCTCGGTCGTCGAGGTGGACGTGACCCGTCTGATGCGCCTGCGCACCCAGGCCAAGGACTCGTTCGCGGCCCGTGAGGGCGTCAAGCTCTCCCCGATGCCGTTCTACGTCAAGGCCGCCGCCCAGGCGCTGAAGGCCCACCCGGTCATCAACTCCCGGATCAACGAGGCCGACGGCACGATCACCTACTTCGACACCGAGAACATCGGTATCGCGGTGGACTCCGAGAAGGGCCTGATGACCCCGGTCATCAAGGGCGCCGGCGACCTCAACATCGCCGGTATCGCCAAGGCCACGGCCGACCTGGCCGGCAAGGTCCGCGGCAACAAGATCACCCCGGACGAGCTGTCCGGTGCGACCTTCACCATCTCCAACACCGGCTCGCGCGGCGCGCTGTTCGACACGATCATCGTGCCGCCGAACCAGGTCGCGATCCTCGGCATCGGTGCCACGGTCAAGCGTCCGGCCGTCATCGAGACGGAGGAGGGCACGGTCATCGGCGTCCGCGACATGACGTACCTGACGCTGTCCTACGACCACCGCCTGGTGGACGGCGCCGACGCGGCCCGTTACCTGACGGCCGTCAAGGCGATCCTGGAGGCGGGCGAGTTCGAGGTCGAGCTCGGTCTGTAAGCCTTCGAAGGTCCTGCACGGTGCCCCGCCCGGAGTTCTTCCGGGCGGGGCACCGTCGTCTCGGTGTTCGTGTAAGTCTCGTCTCACCTGCGCGAAAGCGCCCCCGCGCGCCTCTCCCGAAAGGCGGTCCGGCCTTATTGTCTAAACGTCAAACGCCCTTAAGGAGCTCCCATGACCGCGCCCGTCGTCCACTCGCTGCGCGAACAGATCCGCGAGCACATCGTGGAGGGAATCGTCAGCGGGCGCTGGAAGCCGGGCGAGCGGATCGTGGAGCGGCGGATCGCCACGGAGCTGGAGGTCAGCCAGACACCGGTCAGGGAGGCGCTGCGCGAGCTGGAGTCCCTCCGGCTCATCGAGTCGGCGCCGAACAAGGGCGTGCGGGTGCGGAACCTGACGGCGGCGGACCTGGAGGAGAGCTACCCGGTGCGGGCCGGGCTGGAGGCGATCGCGGCGGAGCTGGCGGCGGAGCGGCTGGCGGAGGACTGCTCGGCGCTCGAACCGCATGTGGCGGCGCTCTACGAGGCCGACCGGAACGCCGACGGCACGGCCCAGGTCCGCCACACGGTCGGTTTCCACCGTGAGCTGGTCCGGGCGGCCGGCAACTCGGTCCTGCTGCACACGTGGGAGGGCCTGGGCATCGAGGTCTTCACGGCGCTGTCGATCCGCTGGCTGGGGACGGTGCAGCAGTCGTACGCCGAGGAGCACGAGGAGTTGGTCGCCGCGTTCCAGCGCCGCGACCCGCGGATCGCCGAGATCGTGAAGGCCCACGTCCTGGGCTGCGCCCCGAGACCGTGAACTACCGGGGCGCAAACGCCCCTTCAGGGACGCGGGGAACTGCGCGACCAGCCACGACGGCGCGGCACCCGCCCAGCCACCCGCACCTCCCCACACAAGAGCGCTCCCCCGCTCAAACACCGTCTCACCTGCATAAACGTCGCCTTGATCACGTCACCCGGTGCCACCGCCGGAGGCACGCCGTGCCGACTTTCTCGGAATCGAGAGGTTTTGCCCCTCAACCCTTTGATCGATCATCGATCAGGGAGTTAGAGTCGCCGACGGGCTCGCACCCGGGCCCTCAGCCCTGTCCTGCCAAAGACCAAGGGCACCCCGAAGAACCCCTTACCGATGAGGGAACCCCCTTCGACTGAGGAAGGCGGCGACATGACCGACCCCCAGGCCATCCAGCCGAGCGCGCTCGACCAGCTCCCCGACCGGGACCCGGAGGAGACCGCCGAATGGCAGGCCTCACTCGACGCCGTGGCCAGGGAGGCCGGGCCGCACCGCGCCGCGTACCTGATGCGCCGCACGCTGGAGCGCGCCGAAGCGGACGGCATCGCGCTGCCGAAGCTGCTGGAGACCGACTACGTCAACACCATCCCCACCGCCGCCGAGGCCGCCGTGCCCGGCGACGAGGAGATGGAGCGGAAGATCACCGCGTGGAACCGCTGGAACGCGGCCGCGATGGTCACCCGGGGCAGCAAACACGGCGTCGGCGGCCACATCGCCACCTTCGCCTCCGCGGCCTGGCTGTACGAGACCGGCTTCAACCACTTCTTCAAGGGCAAGGAGGGGGACGGCTCCGGTGACCAGCTCTACATCCAGGGCCACGCCTCCCCCGGCATCTACGCCCGCGCGTTCCTCGACGGCCGGCTGACCGAGGCGCACCTCGACAACTTCCGCCAGGAGGCCGGCGGCAACGGCCTCCCGTCGTACCCGCACCCCCGCCGCCTGCCCTGGCTGTGGGAGTTCCCGACGGTGAGCATGGGCCTCGGCCCGCTCTCGGCCATCTACCAGGCCCGCTTCAACCGGTACCTGACGGCCCGCGGCATCAAGGACCTCACCTCCTCGCACGTCTGGGCGTTCCTCGGCGACGGCGAGATGGACGAGCCCGAGTCGACGGCGGCGCTCGCACTCGCGTCCCGCGAGGGCCTGGACAACCTCACCTTCGTCATCAACTGCAACCTGCAGCGTCTCGACGGCCCGGTCCGCGCCAACTTCAAGATCGTGCAGGAGCTGGAGGCCCAGTTCCGCGGCGCGGGGTGGAATGTCGTCAAGAGCCTCTGGGGCACGGCCTGGGACGAGCTGTTCCAGCTCGACACCACCGGGGCCCTCGTCCGCCGCCTCCGCGAGGTACCGGACGCCCAGGTGCAGACGTACCAGACCCGCGACGCCGCCTACATCCGCGCCGACTTCTTCGGCAAGGACCCGGCGCTCGCCGAGATGGCGAAGCTGCTGAGCGACGACAAGATCCTGGAGTGCTTCCACCTCTCGCGCGGTGGTCACGAGGCGCGCAAGGTCTACGCCGCTTACAAGGCCGCCGTCGAGTTCAAGGGCGCGCCGACCGTGATCCTGGCCCAGACCGTCAAGGGCCACACCCTGGGCGAGGGCTTCGCGTCGAAGAACGCCAACCACCAGATGAAGAAGCTGACGGTGGACGAGTTCAAGACGATGCGGGAGCTGCTGGAGCTGCCGATCCCGGACAGCGCCTTCGTCGACGGTGTGGTGCCCTACGGCCACCCCGGCGCCGACTCCCCCGAGGTCCGCTACCTCCAGGAGCGCCGCGCCGCCCTCGGCGGTCCCGCCCCGGCCCGCCGTACGCACGCCCTGGCCCCGCTGCCCGCCCCCGCCGACAAGGCCTTCGCCTCCTTCGACAAGGGCTCCGGCTCGCAGAACGTGGCGACGACCATGGCCTTCGTCCGGCTCGTCAAGGACCTGGTCCGGGACAAGGAGACCGGGAAGCGCTGGGTGCCGATCGTCCCGGACGAGGCGCGCACCTTCGGCATGGAGAGCCTGTTCCCGTCGCTGGGCATCTACTCGCCCAAGGGCCAGACGTACGAGCCGGTCGACCGCGACCAGCTGATGTACTACAAGGAGGCCAAGAACGGCCAGATCCTCAACGAGGGGATCACCGAGGCCGGTTCGATGGCCGACTTCATCGCCGCGTCCACCGCGTACGCGACGCACGGCGAGGCGATGATCCCGTTCTACATCTTCTACTCGATGTTCGGCTGGCAGCGGACCGCCGACCAGATGTGGCAGCTCGGCGACCAGCTCGGCCGCGGGTTCCTGGTGGGTGCGACGGCCGGTCGTACGACGCTGACCGGCGAGGGGCTCCAGCACGCGGACGGCCACTCCCCCGTCATCGCCGCGACCAACCCGGCCGCGCTGTCGTACGACCCGGCGTTCGCCTACGAGATCGCGACTATCGTCAAGGACGGTCTGCGCCGGATGTACGGCGAGCCGGCCCCCGGCGAGGACCCGAACGTCTTCTACTACCTGACCGTCTACAACGAGCCGCTCCCGCAGCCCGCGAAGCCGGCCGGGCTCGGTATCGACGAGGGCATCGTCAAGGGCCTGTACCGCTTCAACACGGCGGAGTCCGCGGGCGTGACCGTCCCGGCCAACGCCCCGCGCATCCAGCTCCTCGGTTCCGGTACGGCGATCCACTGGACGCTGAAGGCGCAGCGGCTGCTCGCCGAGGAGTGGGGCGTGGCGGCCGACGTCTGGTCGGCGACCTCCTGGACGGAGCTGCGCCGGGACGCGCTGGAGGCCGACGCGGCCCTGCTGCGCGGCGAGGAGCGCGTCCCGTACGTCCGCCAGGCGCTGCAGGGTGCCGAGGGCCCGGTGCTGGCCGTGTCCGACTACATGCGCCAGGTCCCGGACCAGATCGCGCAGTGGGTGGAGCAGGACTGGTCCTCGCTGGGCGCGGACGGCTTCGGTCTCTCCGACACCCGTGACGCGGCCCGCCGGCACTTCGGCGTCGACGCCGAGTCGATCGTCGTGGCGGCGCTGGCCCAGCTGGCCAGGCGCGGCGAGGTCAAGGCGACCGCGGTGAAGGAAGCGCGGGAGAAGTACGGGCTGTAGGCGGATCGGCTGTCGCTTCGCCCAGTTCGGCACCGCCGGACCGCAGCGTTGTGGCTGGGCGCCGTCGCGGCGGGGAAGGACGACCGGGTTTCGACCCCGGCGTCCGTCCCCCACCGCGGCGGCGCTCTGCCGCGACGGCGGTTTCCGGCGGTGCCGGTCTGCGTCCGGCCCACGCCGCCGGTGCGCCCCGGCATCATGAGACGCATGCGCGCCGCCCGTCTCATCAAAATGGTGCTCCTCCTCCAGACCCGGTCCGCCATGACCGCCGGCGAACTCGCCGCCGAGCTGGAGGTGTCCGAGCGGACCGTCATACGGGACGCGCAGGCGCTGTCGGAGGCGGGGGTGCCGGTGTACGCGGACCGGGGGCGCGGGGGCGGGTACCGGCTGGTCGGGGGGTACCGGACGCGGCTGACGGGGCTGGGGCGCAGCGAGGCCGAGGCGCTGTTCCTGAGCGGCGTGCCCGGCGCGTTGCGGGAGATGGGGCTGGAGGACGCCGCCAGTGCGGCCCGGCTGAAGGTGTCCGCCGCGCTGCTGCCGTCCCTGCGCGACGCGTCCCGTACGGCCGCGCAGCGGTTCCACCTCGACGCGCCCAACTGGTTCACCGAGCCGGAGACCCCCGCGCTGCTGCCCGCGGTCGCCGACGCGGTGTGGGACGACCGGCGGGTCGTCGCGCGCTACCGGCGCGGGGAGTCGGAGGTACGGCGGGAACTGGAGCCGTACGGGCTCGTCCTGAAGGCCGGGGTCTGGTACCTGTGCGCACGGGTCGCGGACAGCGACTCCTACCGGGTGTACCGCATCGACCGGTTCAGCTCCGTGGAGGCCCGTGAGGAACGGTTCGGGCGGGACGAGGAGTTCGACCTGCCCGGGTTCTGGGACCAGCGCGCGGAGCAGTTCGCGCGGTCGCTGCTGCACGCCGAGGTGGTGGTACGGCTGTCCGCGATCGGCGTGCGCAGGCTGTCGTACGCCGTCGATCCGGTCGCCGCGCGGCAGGCGCTCGCGGGCGCCGGGACCCCGGACGAGCGGGGGTGGGTGACGGTGACCCTGCCGGTGGAGAACGCGGAGGTCGCGCACGGCCAGCTGACCGCGCTGGGGCCGGAGGCCGAGGTGCTGGCGCCACCGGAGCTGAGGGCCCGCTTCGCGGTCGACGCGGCACGGCTGGCGGCGCTCTACGCGCGGCCGGGTGACGGCGGATAACAATCCGCACCACTCCGCGTGCGCCCCCGGCGCACAGGCACGATGCTGGACCCGTGATGGACGAGACGGAGTTCTGGGAGCTGGTCGACGCCACCCGCGAGGCCGCCGAGGGCGACCCCGAGGACCAGGCGGACCTGCTCGTCGACCGGCTGCTCCAGCTGGAGCCGGACCTGGTCCTGGACTTCGCCCGTCACTTCGAGGCCCGCTACAACCGCGCCTACCGCTGGGACCTGTGGGGTGCCGCCTGGGTCCTGCTCGACGGGGCCAGCGACGACGCGTTCGACTTCTTCCGGTGCTGGCTGATCGGCCAGGGCCGGGACGTCTACGAGGGCGCCGTGCACGACCCGGACGCGCTGGCCGAGTTGCTGGACGACTTCGACGAGGAGGTCGACGGCGACGGCGAGGAGCTGGGGTACGCGGCGGACGAGGCGTACGAGCAGCTCACCGGGACCGTGGCGCCGGACCTCGGCATCGCTCCCGCGCCCTCCGAACCGGAGGGCGCCCCGGTCGACTTCGAGAACGAGCGGGTGCTCGCCGAGCGGTTCCCCAAGCTGTGGGACCGCTTCAAGGAGTGAGCCCGTCAGGAAGCGGTCGTCACACGGGGCTCACGCGGCGGTACGGCGACGGGTCAGGTCCGTCGGGATGTACGCCTGCGTCTGCTCGGCCTTGACCGCGTGGTGCATCGGCGCCGCGTTGGCCTGGTCGAGGGCGGACGCGGTGACCGCGGCCGGGCCGAGGACGACCGTCACGACCGCGCAGACCACGGCCCAGGGGCCCCGGGACGACCTGACCCAACCGGCCTTCTCCGCGCTCTCCGTACGGGCTTCGGTACGACTGCTGTTCATGATCCCCACCTCCAGTCGGCTGCTGATGTCCATGACAGTAGGACGCGGGGATCTGAGCAGCCTGCGTGCCGCCTATGGCGTTCCTGTGGACACTGCGGCGGGTGTTCCCCGGGGGGTTCGCGCCGGAGTCGGCGGCACCCGCCCCTGCAGCCGGGCCGCCGTCTGCCTGATCTCCGGGAGGTGGGCGGTGAGGGCGGCGCCGGGGCAGTTGGTCCGGTAGCCGTCCTGGTGGCCGGCGACCGCGGGCAGGGCGACGGCGGTGCCCTCCTGGTAGCGGCTGAGGCCGTTGCTGGAGACCAGGTGGGCCGTGCCGCGCGGGTCGACGTCGGACAGGCCGAGCTTCCAGGCGGCGAGGGCGGCGATCGAGTCGGTCATGGCGCGTGGCACGGGTGCCCCGGCAGTGAAGGTGCCGAGGGCGGCGATGCCGGCGGTGCGGTGGTTGAAGCCCTGGGTGTGGGCGCCGGTGACGGCACGCTCGACGCCGCCCGCGCGGCCCTCGTAGATGGTGCCGCAGCGGTCGACGAGGAAGTTGTAGCCGATGTCGTCCCATGCGCGGTCGCCGGTCTGGCCGGTGTACAGGCGGCGGATGATCTCGGGCGCCTGGGCACAGGAGTAGCCGTTGGGCGAGTCGGTGTGGTGCACGAAGACGGCGACGACCCGGTCGTCGTAGCGCGGCGGCGGCTGGGTGCGGCCGACCGTGGCGTCCAGCCAGACCGAGCGCGGCACGATGCGCGGCCGGGGTGCCCGGTACCGGCCGGCGGGGCTGGCGGGCGCGGGCGCGGCGAGGTGGATCGCGACCGTGCGGTCGACGCCCTGGGCGGACAGCACCAGCGCGAGGACGGCGGTGAGGCCGGGGAGACAGCCGAGCAGCGTCAGGAGGGTGATCCTGGTGCGCCGCCCCGCTCTGGGGAAGACACGCATGGCACCCACTCTCGGGTTGATCCACCGGGCCCGCGATGTGTGGTGTGCCACCTGGTGGAACCATCGTCCCGGTCCGGGGCGTTTTAGGGGGTACACGCGTGCGTGGCCTGTTCCCGAGGTTCCCGCGCGCGGGAACTGATCACTGGACCTGTCCCGGCCGTATTAAGGGCACCGAGAGAAAGGCGGCTCCGTGGACGTGCTCGACCTGGTGGTCGTACTGCTGGTCCTCGTCTACGCGACATCCGGTTACCGGCGCGGGCTGGTGGCCGGCTGCGTCTCGCTGGCCGGGTTCGTCGGCGGTGCGGTGATCGGCGTGTGGGTGCTGCCGTGGGTGATGGAACTGGTCACGCGCGGGTCGGCGACGGCGACCGTGGTCGCGGTGCTGACGGTGCTGGTGCCGGCGGTGGTGGGGCACGAGCTGGCGGGGCGGCTGGCGCTGCGGCTGCGCCGCGAGCTGGACCAGGGGCCGCTGCGGGTGGCCGACGGGATCGGCGGGGCGGTCGCCAACTCGGTGGCGGTGCTGATCGTGGCCTGGGTGGCGGCGAGCGTGCTCGGCGCGTCCTCGTCGCCCGCGGTGACGACGGCGATACGGGACTCGAAGCTGCTCGGCGCGGTGCAGAACACCATGCCGGACACCACCCCGGTCTGGTTCTCGCGGGCCACCTCGGCGCTCACCGAGGCGGGCTTCCCGCAGGTCTTCAACCCGTTCGAGAACGAGTCGACGGCCCAGGTCGCCAAGCCCTCCGGGGACAACGTCACGGCGAGAGCCACGAACGCGGCCAAGCGCAGCACGGTCAAGATCGAGGGGTCCTCCGGCACCCAGGGCCGCGAGGGCAGCGGGTTCGTGTACGCGCCGGAGCATGTGATGACCAACGCCCACGTGGTGGCCGGCATCGACAACCCGACCGTGCGGATCGGCGGGGTCGGACCGGCGTACGACGCGTCGGTCGTCCTGTTCGACCCGGACCGGGACGTGGCGGTGCTGTACGTGCCGGAGCTGCGTGCGCCGGTGCTGAGGTTCGACACCACCGCGGCGCGCGGCAACTCGGCGGTGGTCGCCGGGTATCCGCAGGACGGCGACCTGAACCTGCAGGCGGCCACGGTGGCGAACAGGGTGCGGGCCACGGGGCAGAACATCTACAGCGACTCGATGGTGACCCGGGAGATCTACTCGATCCGCTCCACGGTCCGCCCCGGCAACTCCGGCGGCCCGCTGCTGACCACGGGCGGCAAGGTGTACGGCGTGGTGTTCGCCCGCTCCACGTCCGACAACGAGACGGGGTACGTCCTGACGGCCGGCGAGGTGGCCGGCGACGCGCAGCGCGGGGCGGACGCGACCCGGCCGGTGGACACCGGCGACCTGATCACGTCCTGACCGTCACACCGTCCGCCCCATGAGCACGTCGTCGACGTACCGCCCGTCGAGGAGGAACTCCTCGGGCAGCACGCCCTCGACGGCGAAGCCCTCGGCCTCGTACAGCTTGCGCGCCGGGGTGTTGTGCCCGAGGACGCGCAGGGTGAGCCGTCTGGCGCCGTGCCTCCGGGCCTCCTCGACGGCGGCCCGGAGGAGGATGCGCCCCACGCCCCGGCCGCGCGCCTCCTCGGCGACGGCGAGGCCCTGCACCTGGAGCACATGCGCGTTGGCGGCGACCGGGGTGGGACGGGCGAGCCGGATGTAGCCGACGATCCGCCGGTCGAGCTCGGCGACCAGGAACTGGTCCGGGGTGTGGCGCTCGTCGAAGTACGGCGGATACGGCGGCTGCGGCTCGGGGGTCACCGCGTGCAGGGTGGACCAGGTGACCCGGTCGAGGAGCGCGAGTTCCTCCTCGTCGTCGGGCAGGGCGGTGCGTATGTACGGATCTGCCATGCCGTCACCTTAGGGGGTGCCCGGCGGATCCTGTCGGCGTCGCGGGCCCTGGCACGCACTCCCCCAGAGGGGGCACCCCCAGCGGCGTTGTCGTCACTCGCCGACGTCCCCCAGCCTTCGGCCGGGAGGTGCCCCCACCGCATCGCCCGCCGCGGCAGCGGCTGATGGGCTACGCCTCCTCCGCCTTGCAGCCGCACGCACCAGACCCCGCTCCCGGTCGGCCAAGAAGCGCTGCTTCTCTCAGCCGACCTGATCCGCCAGACACCCCCTAAGCCGGGCCGCGCCGGGGGCCCATCGGGTTTTCCGTCGTGGGCGCGGGCATGCTGGGGCGCATGGAACGTTCTCGTATCGCGGTGGCCGGTGCGTCCGGCCTCATCGGCAGCGCCCTGGTGCGGTCCCTGCGGGCGGACGGGCATGAGGTGGTCCGTCTGGTGCGGCGCGCGGCCCACGGCGCCGGCGAGGTCTGCTGGGACCCCGAGGGACAGTACGTGGACACGGCCGGGCTGGCCGGCTGCGACGCGGTGGTGAACCTGGCCGGGGCCGGGATCGGCAACCGGCGCTGGACGCCCGCGTACAAGCGCGAGATCCGGGACAGCCGGGTCCTCGGCACGGCCGCGCTCGCCGAGGCCGTGGCGGCGATTCCGGAGCCGCCGCGGGTGTTCGTGAGCGGCAGCGCGATGGGCTTCTACGGCGAGACCGGCGACCGGATCGTGGACGAGGACGCACCGCCCGGCGACGGCTTCCTGCCCTCCCTCTGCGTGGAGTGGGAGGACGCGGCGGCGCCGGCGCAGGAGGCGGGCGTACGGACGGTGTTCCCGCGCACGGGCCTGGTGGTCGCCCGCGGCGGCGGGGCCTGGGGCCGGCTGTTCCCGCTCTTCCGGGCGGGACTCGGCGGCCGGCTGGGCGACGGCGGCCAGTACTGGTCGTTCATCGCGCTGCACGACGAGGTGGCCGCCATCAGGTTCCTGATGGACACCGAGGGCCTGGCGGGCCCCTTCAACCTCACCGCGCCGCACCCCCAGACGAACCGTGAGATCACCGCGGCGATGGCCCGGGTGCTGCACCGCCCGGCCCTCTTCCCGGTGCCCGCGCCCGTGCTGCGCGCCGCGCTGGGCGAGCTGGCGGGGGATGTGCTGGGCAGTCAACGGGTGGTGCCGAAGCGGCTGTTGGAGTCGGGGTTCACGTTCGCGTTCCCGGGCATCGAGGACGCGATCCGAGCGGCCTGACGACACCTGTGACCGTATGCGACCGTTGTGCGACCGTGCCCTGTTCATGCGCGACTGCCCTTGACCGATCACCGCCTTAACCTCGACCCGAACTCGGGTATCCCCGGAGCCGGTTGGGGGCATCACGTCTCCACCGGACGCGCAATCGAGGAGGGGCCTCGTGCATGAGCCCGCGTACCAGGCGGACGTCGTCATCGTGGGAGCCGGTGTCGCCGGACTCTCCGCGGCTCATCGGCTGAACAGCGCAGGAGTAACGACCGCGGTCCTGGAGGCCGCCCCTTACGTCGGCGGCCGGATGTCGACCGAGAAGGTCGACGGCTTCCGGCTCGACCGGATCGGCCAGCTCCTGTCCACGTCCTACCCGGAGCTACGCCTCACGCCGGGACTGGACGCCCTGGTTCTGCGCCGGTTCGCGCCCGGCGTGCTGCTGCATCGCGACGGGCGCAGGCACCGGGCCGGCGCTCCGGCGGGCGGCGGTAGCGCGAGGGGCGCACTGTATGCCGTGCGCGCCCTGGCAAGCGCCCCCAGGGGCTCGGCGGTGGCCCCGGCACGGGCGACCGCGCCGATGGGGGGCGCGGTCGACCAGGCACGCCTGGGCGCGGCGCTGGGCCGTATCGCCGCCACCCCCGTGGAACGGCTCCTGGCCCGCCCCGAACTCCCCGCCGCGCACGCCCTCGCGGAGCGCGGGGTGCCCGCCCGCACGATCGACGGCTTCCTGCGTCCGCTGCTCGCGGCGCTGCTCTGCGACCCCGGTCTGACGACGTCCAGCCGCTGCGCGGACCTCGCCCTGCGCTCCTTCGCGAGCGGCCGCCTGTGCGTGCCGGAGGGCGGCGCCGAGGTCCTCCCCGACCTCCTCGCCCGCGCCCTGCCGCCCGGCACGGTTCACACGGGCGTACGGGTCACCTCCGTCTCCACCACATCGGTGACGACCGCCGAGCACGGCGAGATCCGCTGCCGGGCGGTGCTCCTCGCGACCGATGCCCGAGCCGCCGCCGAACTGCTCCCGGGGCTGCGCGTCCCGGACTTCCACCAGGTGACGGTGGTCCACCACACCACGGACGACCCGGTGACGCTCACGACCGGCACGTCGCTCCTCCTGGACGCCGACCGCAGCGGCCCCGTCTCCCACACCTCGGTCGTCAGCAACATCGACCCGAGCCGGGCCCCGCAGGGCCGGGCCCTGATCTCCTCGACGGTCCTGGGCACGCCCCCCTCGGACATCGACACGGCGGTCCGTATGCACCTCTCCCGCCTCTACGGCACGTCGACGCGCCGCTGGGAGACCCTCGCGGTCCACCACACCCCCGAGGCGATCCCGGCCATGCGCCCCCCACACGACCTCCGCCGCCCGGTCCGCCTCCTGGCCGGCCTCTACGTCTGCGGCGACCACAGGGACACCAGCACGGTCCAGGGAGCCCTGCATTCGGCCCACAGGGCAACGGCGGCGATATTGGCGGACCTGGACGCATCGGGTTCGTTGAACAGGGCGGAACCAATGCAACGCCGAGCGGCGTAAGCGCCCCTCCAGGGGCGCGGGGAACTGCGCGACAAGCCACGACGGCGCAGCACCAGACACACAACCGAAACCGCCAACGGCGGGTGGCCGACGCCCGGCTCGGCACCGCCGGACAACACCGCCGTGGCTGACCACCGTCGCGGCGGGATGAGGTGAGCGGCAGAGAAGAGCGGAGGTGCTGGGAGGAAGGGAAGGGCGGAGAGTCGAGCCGAGTCGAAAGTCGGCTCGCCCAGTCCAGCAGCCCGTCGTCCAAAGCCGAGCACAACGCCCGGCCCGGCAACACGACGGCCACAGCCCGGCCAAGCGCCCGCACCGTGGCCGACGGCCCAAGCCCAGCGCCCCGCGCCCCGCGCCCCGCGCCCTAGCCCAGCGCAGCGACCTTGTCGCGGTACCCCTTGACCGGTGCTGCGTCCTTGTACGGCTCCAGTCGGCGTTCGAAGTCCTTGACGTACTCCGTCGCGCGGACCGAGCGCATCTCGGCCGCCGCCCCCGCCGCCTCCACCCCGAGCGCGCATGCCTGGTCGAGTTCGCCGAGGCCCAGGCGGGCCGTGGCGAGGACGACGCGGCAGAAGAGCCGGCTGCGGGCGTAGGAGGGCGCACGGAGCTGCAGGGAGCGTTCGGCGTGCTGCGCGGACGCGCGGAACTGCTGCAGGTCCCGGTGGCAGTGGCCGAACTCGTCGGCGAGCTGGGCCTCGTCGAAGAACCGGGCCCAGTAGGGCACCTCGTCGCCGGGTCGGGCCGCCTCCAGCGCGCGCTCCGCGCGGACCAGCGCGCCCGTGCACGCCCGCACCTCGCCGAGGACCCCGTGGGCGCGCGCCTCCGCCGCGTGGAGGAGCGCCTGGACGACCGGTGGGGCGCTGGTGCCGACGCCCTGCTGGGCCACCCGCGCCAGTTGCACCGCCTCCCGGCCGTGGCCGAGGTAGACGGCCTGGCGGCTCATGGTGACCAGGACGTAGGAACCGTAGGCCCGGTCCCCCGCCGCCTGGGCGAGCCGCAGGGACTGGACGAAGTAGCGCTGGGCGAGACCGTGCGCCGCGATGTCGTACGACGTCCAGCCCGCGAGCCGGGTCAGGTCCGCGGCCGCCCCGAACAGTCTGCGGCCGGTCTGCTCGCCGTACATGCCGCGCAGCATCGGCTCGCACTCGTGTTCCAGGTAGCGCACCAGGGCCTGCCGGGCGTGTCCGCCGCCGTACTGGTCGTCGAGGGAGCGGAACAGTTCGCCCACCGAGCGGAGCGCGGCGATGTCGCCGCCGGTGACCTTCTGGCCGGGTCCGCGCTCGGCCTGCCCGCGCGGGCGCCCCGGCAGGGCCGGCTGCTTGGGCGCCCCGGCGGGGCGGAGCTGCGCCGGCACCCGGGCGGCGGCGACCGGCGCGGCCGGCTCACCGCGGGCCACCCTGTCGTCCGCGCGGCCGATCAGCCAGTCCCGGCTGGGCACCACGAGCCCGGCCGGGGTGAACGCGATCTTGCGGAGCTCGGCATGGCTGCCGGAGTCCTTGCGCCACAGCCCGCTGACGATGTCGACGGCTTCCTCGGGGGTCGCCGCGAACTCCAGCCCGGCGTACACCGGGGCGCACGCGTCGAGGCCGAGGTCCTGGGCGGTCAGCCGGCGGCCGAGACGCCGGGTGAAGACCTCGGCGATCAGGGCGGGGGTGGTGCCCCGGGGCTGCTGACCGCGTAGCCACCGGGTGACGGATGTCTTGTCGTATCTGAGATCCAGGCCGTGTTCGAGACCTAGCTGGTCGACGCGACGGGCCAGACCCGCGTTGGAGAACCCTGCTTCTGCGATGAGCGCGGCGAGCTGTCGGTTGGGGGTGCGCTGCGCGGGTCGGTCCGTCATCTGCGGTGCGGTCTCCTGCCTTCTGGGCTCAGCTGGGTCGCTTGTGCCCGGATTGCCGGTGAGCAGCCCTTTTGGCGCTCATGGACGGCGCGAATGTAGCGGAGAGTGAGCAGTCGATCGCACACTTCGACGTTCATTCATCCGATCGTGTGAGGATTGCCCCCAGGGCTGACGCGCGCCGGGCGGACGTACAGTGGCTTGGGCGCGTTACGTGCCTGACGCATTTATCGCCTTGTCGCCGAGGGAGGCGCTTGCCGTGAGTGAGTTGCGGTTCGTCCGCATGGGGTTCGGCGCGGATGCCGTCGAGTACCAGGAGGCGTGGGACGAGCAGCGCCGGGTGCACGCGGCGCGGTTCGCCGACGAGGTCCCCGACACGGTGCTGCTGCTCGAACACCCCCCGGTGTACACGGCGGGCCGCCGCACCGCGGACAACGAGCGACCGCTCGACGGCACCCCGGTCGTCGACGTGGACCGCGGGGGCAAGATCACCTGGCACGGCCCGGGCCAGCTGGTGGGCTACCCGATCCAGAAGCTCCCCCGCCCGGTGGATGTGGTCGCGCATGTACGGCGGCTGGAGGAGGCGCTGATCCGCGTCTGCGCGGAGTTCGGCGTGGAGACCACCAGGGTCGAGGGCAGAAGCGGTGTATGGGTCCTCGGCGACCCGGTCGAGCAGCGGCCTGTGCTCGGCGGACTCTCCCTCGACTTCGACCCGCGGCTGCACGACGAGGAGTTCGACCCGCGTCTGAACGGCCCGGAGTACGCGCCCTCCAACGCCGGCCAGCGGCGCGAGGACCGGAAGATCGCCGCGATCGGCATCCGGGTCGCCAAGGGCGTCACGATGCACGGCTTCGCGCTCAACGTGAACCCGGACAACAAGTGGTTCGACCGGATCATCCCGTGCGGCATCCGGGACGCGGGGGTGGCCTCGCTGGCGGCCGAACTGGGCCGGGACATCACCATCGAGGAGGTCCTGCCGGTGGCGGAGCGCCATCTGAGGGACGTCCTGGAGAACGCGGAGCTGAAGCCGAGGGTGATCGAGAAGGCATCGGCGGCATAAACCGGCCCGCCCGGCACTTGACCACAAAGGCAGCCTCCGGCGGGGCCGTCACCAGCGCCGGGCATGCAAATCCACGGGCGTACCCTTGGGAACGCCGAAGAATCAATCGCTAGGGAGCCGGTCGTGTCCGCAGTCTCACCCGACGGACGCAAGATGCTGCGCCTGGAGGTCCGCAACAGCCAGACCCCCATCGAGCGCAAGCCCGAGTGGATCAAGACCCGGGCGAAAATGGGCCCCGAGTACACGAAGATGCAGAACCTCGTGAAGAGCGAGGGCCTGCACACGGTCTGCCAGGAAGCCGGCTGCCCGAACATCTACGAGTGCTGGGAGGACCGCGAGGCGACCTTCCTCATCGGCGGCGACCAGTGCACCCGGCGCTGCGACTTCTGCCAGATCGACACCGGCAAGCCCGAGGCGCTGGACCGCGACGAGCCGCGCCGCGTCGGTGAGTCCGTGGTCACCATGGACCTGAACTACGCCACCATCACCGGCGTCGCCCGCGACGACCTGGCGGACGGCGGCGCCTGGCTGTACGCGGAGACGGTCCGGCAGATCCACCAGCAGACGGCGGAGCGCGCGGACGGCCGCACCAAGGTCGAACTCCTCGCCCCCGACTTCAACGCGGTCCCGGAGCAGCTCGCCGAGGTCTTCTCCGCCCGCCCCGAGGTCTTCGCGCACAACGTCGAGACGGTCCCCCGGATCTTCAAGCGCATCCGCCCCGGCTTCCGCTACGACCGCTCGCTCAAGGTCATCACGGCCGCCCGCGACTACGGCCTGGTCACCAAGTCCAACCTCATCCTCGGCATGGGCGAGACCCGCGAGGAGGTCAGCGACGCGCTGCGCCAGCTGCACGAGGCGGGCTGCGAGCTGGTCACCATCACGCAGTACCTGCGCCCGAGCGTCCGGCACCACCCCGTGGAGCGCTGGGTCAAGCCGCAGGAGTTCGTGGAGCTGAAGGAGGAGG
Source organism: Streptomyces sp. NPDC048277 (assembly GCF_040652235.1). Taxonomy (NCBI): domain Bacteria; kingdom Bacillati; phylum Actinomycetota; class Actinomycetes; order Kitasatosporales; family Streptomycetaceae; genus Streptomyces; species Streptomyces sp. NPDC048277. The sequence continues at coordinate 151,755 of NZ_JBEZLQ010000002.1, read as the reverse complement.
CCGAGCAGATCGGCTTCTCCGGTGTGATGTCCGGGCCGCTGGTCCGCTCCTCCTACCGGGCCGGGCGGCTCTACCGGATGGCCGTCGAGAAGCGCGGCGCCTTCGTCGCCGTACAGGCGGTCTGACGACCCGGCGACAGCCCGTGGCGCCGAGCGTGTGAATTCGCGCACAAGCTGCTACTGGTCAGTAATGACCGAATGAACGCGGTCCTGACCGTCCTCGCTGATGAGGGCGTACGTCAGGGCCGCGTCAGCTTTTTCAGCCCACGTATCAAGGCTTCATTGGTGTTTGACCGGTCGGTCACGCCCTGGTAACACCAAGCAGTGAGCCTGGTATCACTGCACATACACCCACTTCGCGAAGGGACCACCACCATGCAGGCCGCGCCCGTTCGCGCCACCGCCATCCCGTCCTTCACCGACGCGCTGCGCGCCGTCGAGTCGCTTCTGATGAGCGGCGGCCAGCGCACCGCCCGCCAGAACGCCTGGACCTCCGTCCTCGAGGACCGCCGTCGCGCCAAGGACCGCGTCGAGGCGCAGCGGTTCCTGGAGCAGGCCGCCGGCCGCTCCTGACACCCCTCCCCCGGACCTTCCCGGGGCACTGCCGTCGTCGGCACTCCCGGGGCCACGTAGACTTCGGGGCATGGCGAGGAAGGAACCCGCAGCGGACGCTGCGAATGCGGGACGACTGAAGCAGATCGTCCTGACGTACAAGATGACCCGCAAGGCCGATAAGACGATCGGTCTTGTACTTGCGGGTGTCGGTCTCGGCACCCTTGCCGTCTTCCTCGTGATCGGCTTCCTGATCGGCCACCCGGTCTATCTGGGCATCCTGGGTCTGCTGCTCGCCGTCCTCGCGACGGCGATCGTCTTCGGCCGGCGGGCCGAGCGGGCGGCCTTCGGCCAGATGGAGGGCCAGCCGGGCGCCGCGGCCGCGGTGCTGGACAACATCGGGCGGGGCTGGACGACGACACCCGCGGTGGCGATGAACCGCAGCCAGGACGTGGTGCACCGGGCGGTCGGCAAGGCCGGCATCGTGCTGGTCGCCGAGGGCAACCCGAACCGGGTGAAGACCCTGCTGGCCGCCGAGAAGAAGAAGATGGCCCGCATCGTGTCCGACGTCCCGGTGCACGACGTGATCGTGGGCACGGGCGAGGGCCAGGTCGAGCTGAAGAAGCTGCGCACGACGATGCTGAAGTTCCCGCGCGTGCTCGCCGGCCCCCAGGTGACGGCGACCAACGACCGGCTGCGGGCGATGGGGGACCTGATGTCCAACATGCCGCTGCCGAAGGGGCCGATGCCCAAGGGGATGCGGATGCCCAAGGGTGGGCCTCGGGGGCGGTAGTCGCCCAAGAGCTCGGGGCGCGGTGGTTGCGTTTGCGACCGCCGCGCCTTCGTGGTTTCTCGCGTAGTTCCTCGCGCCCCTTTGGGGCGCGGTGACACGCCACCGAACGGCCCATACGGCGGGTTATCGGGTCATTCGCTCCTAGCCTTCCCAATGTGACAAAACGCCATATCACATACCTCGCCTGTGCTGCCGCCCTGTGCGGCTCCCTCGGCGCCGCCCCTGCGTCCGCCGACCACCGCACCCTCGTGGTGCACCCGGGTGAGTCCATCCAGAAGGCGGTGAACGCCGCCGCTCCCGGCGACACCGTCGTCGTGATGGCCGGCACCTACCGCGAGAGCGTCAAGGTGACCACCCCCGGACTCACGCTGCGCGGCGTGGGCCCGGGGACCGTGCTCAAGCCGGCCAAGAAGGTCAAGGTCGGCAAGATGACGGCCGCCGCCCAGAAGTCCTGCGCGGAGATGGGCAACGGCATCTGCGTGGTCGGCACCAAGAAGCAGCCGGTCGAGGACGTGACCATCGCCCATATGACCGTCACCGGGTTCTCCCGGATCGGCGTGATGGCCGTGGGCGCGGCCAACCTGAACGTGCACGGCGTGTCCGCCGTGAAGAACGGTCAGTGGGGCCTCGCCGAGGAGCGCTCGGTGCACAGCACCTACCGGTACAACGTCGCCCGGAGCAACGGCGACGCGGGCCTGTTCCTCGCCAACTCCGTCACCGCGGAGAAGGGCGCCACCGACACCTTCGGCACGGTCGTCGAGCACAACCTCCTGGAGAAGAACCGGATCGGCGTCACCGTGCGCCGGCTGCGCGACCTCACCGTCTCGGACAACTCCGTGACCGGCAACTGCGCGGGCGTGTTCGTCGTCGGTGACGAGAACAAGCCGAAGGCGGGTCACCTGACCGTCGCCGACAACCAGGTCGTGAAGAACAACAAGTACTGCAAGAAGACCGCCCGGCTGGCCTTCCTGCAGGGCTCCGGCATCGTCCTGACGGGCACCGAGAACACCCTGGTGACCGGGAACACGGTCACCGGAAACTCCGGCAAGTCCCCGTTCTCGGGCGGTGTCGTGATCGTCAAGAGCTTCGTGAAGGTCAGCAGCGACAAGAACCAGATCACCCGCAACAAGCTGTCGGGCAACGCCCCCGCCGACCTCATCAACCAGGAGGCCGTCAAGCACGGCAACGCCTTCCAGAGCAACAGCTGCAAGAAGTCCAAGCCCGCTGGTCTGTGCTGACCGCAGGGACGTACGACACCCTCACAAGGAAGGAAGGCGGCACATGACCGCACCAGCACGCGACCTCTCGGCGCCGCTGAAGGAGTCGCAGACGGAGGGCGCACCGCCGCCGTCGATGCGGCTGCGAGAGCTCGTGTTCGGGGCGGCGTGTGCCGCCGCCGTCCGCGCGGCCGCCCGGCTGCGTGTCGCCGACGCGCTCGGCGACGCCCCCATGACCGTGGAGAGCCTGGCGTCCACGGTGAAGACCGACCCCAAGCCGCTGCGCCGGCTGCTGCGCGCCCTGTCCTGCTACGGCGTCTTCGCCGAGCGGCCGGACGGGACGTTCGCCCACACGGAGACCTCCCGGCTGCTGCGCGAGGACGACCCGCACAGCCTGCGGTACATCGCCCTGTGGTGCACCGAGCCGTGGACCTGGGACGCCTGGCCGAAGCTGGACGAGGCGGTGAAGAGCGGCCGTAACGTCGTCGAGGACCTCTACGGCAAGGAGTTCTTCGTCTACCTGAACGAGGACGCGCCGGAATCGGCGGACGTCTTCAACCGGGCGATGACCACCTCCAGCGAGCAGTCGGCCCGTGAGGTCGCCGCGCTGCTCGACCTGTCCGGCAGCCGGTCGGTCGCCGATCTCGGCGGCGGCCAGGGGCACGTGGTGGCGTGCCTGCTGGACAAGTACCCGGCGATGAAGGGCTATCTGCTCGATCTGCCCCGGGTGGTGGAGAAGGCCCTGCCCCGGTTGCGGGAGGGCGGCGACCTCGCGGACCGGACGAGCATCGTGCCCGGGGACATCCGGGAGGCCGTGCCGGTCGGGGCCGACGTCTACATCATCAAGAACATCCTGGAGTGGGACGACGAGTCCACCGCGCGGCTGCTCGCCAATGTCATCGCGGCGGGCGGGCCCGGGGCCCGGGTCGTGGTCATCGAGAACCTGGTCGACGACACTCCGTCGATGCGGTTCAGCACGGCCATGGACCTGCTGCTGCTCCTGAACGTCGGCGGGGCCAAGCACACCACCGACAGCATGGTGCGCCGGCTGACCGACGCGGGGCTGAACGTCCGTGACATCGAGCCGGTCAACCCGTATCTGCACGCCTTCGACTGCACGGTGCCCGCCTGAGCGGCGGCCCCCGTACAACGCCGGTGCCGGGCCCACGTCGTACGCGGGTCCGGCACCGTTGGCTGCACGGCGGGCGGTTCAGGCGACGCCGGCGCGCTCCCAGAGGTAGAAGCGCTGGGCCATCGCGTCCTTCGGGGAGCGCCAGGTCTCCGGGTCGTACGCGCTGACGTACGCCTGGAGACGGTCGCTGACGTCCCTGAACTCGGGGTGCGAGGTGACCTTGGCGATGGCGGGTCCCGGCTCGCGCTCGGACTCGATGAGGTGCATGTACACATCACCGAACTGGAAGAGGCTGCGCCGGGTGACCCCGACGAGCTGCGGCAGCTCTCCCCGGTCGGACTCCGCGAACACCTTCGCGATGTCGGGGGCGGAGCCCGGGGCCATACGGGCGACGATCAGGGCCTGGTGCACGTGTGTCTCCGTTCCTGTCTTCCCGGCGGCCGGCTCAGTCGGCCAGGGCCGGGTCGGGGCGGCGGCCGGTGGCGGCCTTCTCGATCTTGTCCCGGATGAGGGCCATCTGGACCTTGGAGTTCCGGTTGATGTTGTCGGTCATCCAGTCGTCGTCGACGGGGGCGTCCGGCTTCATCGCGAAGTCCTGGGTCCAGACCATCCGGGTGCCGGCGGGGACCTCCTCGTACTGCCAGAGGATGTCCATGTGCGCGAACGGGCCGGTCTCGACGCGGCGGGCCTTGACGCGCAGGTGGGCGCGGTCCGCCTCGCGCTCGGAGACCCAGCTCCACACCTTGCCGTTCTCGTCGGGGTGCATGGTGAGCCGGAAGGTGACCTTGTTGCCCACCTCCTCGAGGATCTCGGCGCTGGCGTACTCGCTGAACAGCTGGTGCCAGTTGGCCACGTCGTTGGTCATGTCCCAGACCAGGTCGACGGGCGCGGCGATGGTGATCTCGTTCTGGGTGTGTCCGGTCATGTCAGGCTCCCGCGGGCATGGCGCTGTTGACGAGGTCGAGGAACTGGCGCGGCGTCCTGCACCGCTCGGCGTCGACCGGCATCGGCACGCCGTGCTGGTTCTCCAGCTCGCCGACGATGCCGAGCAGGCCGAGCGAGTCGACACCGAAGGCGTCGAAGCCGCTGTCGGCCCGGTCCTGCAGGTCGGCCGGGGAGACGGTGATGCCGGCGGCCTTCTTCATGAGTTGGGACAGTTCGTCCACGGTGATGCTCATAGGAACTCCTTCTTCCTTCGCTGCCGGTCAGCAGCTGGTTGTCCGGATCACCCGGCCGCGCCGTGGCGCAGCACGAGTGCCGAGTTCGACCCCATGAGTCCCCGGCTGAGGACCAGCGCCGTACGTGGTGCGGCGGCGCGGGCGCTGCCGGTCACGAGGTCGAGGTCGTGGCAGATGTCGAAGACGCCCGGGGTGGGCGGGATCAGCCCGTGTTCCATGGCGAGCACCGCGGCGGCGGTGTCCAGGACGGGGGCCGCGCAGTAGCCCCGGCCGATCCCGGTCTTGGGTGCGGTGACCGGCACGCGTCTGCCGTGCGCGCCGAGGGCGTCGGTGATGGCCAGCGCCTCCGCCCGGTCGGCCTCCGGTACGCCGAGGGCGTCGGCGAAGACCACGTCGATCTCCTCCGGGGCGCAGCCGGCCTCGGCGAGGGCGCCGCGGATCGCCTGGGCGAGCCCGGCCCTGGAGTCGGCCCACCGGGAGGCCCCGGTGAAGGTCGACGCGTGTCCGTCGAGGGTGGCCCGCACGGGCAGTCCGCGTTCCCGGGCCGAGCCGGTGTCCTCGACGACGAGCATGGCGCCGCCCTCGGCCGGCACGAATCCGCAGGCCTGCTCGGTGAACGGGCGGTAGGCGCGGGCCGGGTCGGCCTCCCGGCTGAGCTCCTCGTAGCCGAGCTGGCACACCACCGAGTACGGAGCTATCGGCGCCTCGGTGGAGCCGGCCACGATGACGTCCGTGCCCCGGCGCACCGCGCGGGCGGCATGGGCGAGGGCGTCCAGGCCGCCGGCCTCGTCGGCGGCGACCACCGAGCAGGGGCCCTTGAAGCCGCGCCGGATGGAGATCTGGCCGGTGCTGGCCGCGTAGAACCAGGCGATGGACTGGTAGGGGCCGACGAACCGGCTGCCCTTGCCCCACAGCTGCTGGAGCTCGCGCTGGCCGAACTCGCCGCCGCCGGAGCCGGCCGCGGTGACCACACCGACGTCGAACGGCGAGCCGTCGGTGTCGGCGCGGCCGAGCCGGGCGTCCTCCAGGGCGAGGTCGGCCGCGGCCATCGCGAAGTGCGTGAAGCGGTCGGTCTGGACGATGAGGCGTTCCTCGACGGCGGCCGCCGGGTCGAAGTCGCGGACTTCTCCGGCCACCTTCATGGGCAGGTGCTCGCAGCCGTCGCGGGTCACCTTGTCGAGGACGTTGCGGCCCTCCTGGACGGATTTCCAGAAGGTCTCGGTGCTGGTTCCGTTGGGCGCTACGACACCGATGCCGGTGACAGCCGCCCGCCGAGAATGGGGTTCGCTCATCGTGTCCTTCCTCTCGGCCGGGTCAGGATCACCGCGGACTGGAAGCCCCCGAACCCGCTGCCCACGGACAGGACACCGCTCAGGGGCCGTTCGCGGGCGACGCGCGGCACGTAGTCGAGGTCGCACTCGGGGTCGGGGGTCTCGTAGTTGGCGGTGGGAGGGACGACCTGGTGGGCCAGGGCGAGCACACAGGCCACCACCTCGATCGCGCCGATGGCGCCGAGCGAGTGGCCCACCATGGACTTGATGGAGCTCATGGGCGTCGAGTACGCGTGCTGTCCGAGCGCCTTCTTGACGGCGGCGGTCTCGTGGCGGTCGTTCTGCCGGGTGCCGGAGCCGTGCGCGTTGACGTAGTCGATGGCGGTGGGGTCGAGGCGGGCGTGGTCCAGGGCGGTCTCGATGGCGCGGGCCATCTCCAGGCCCTCGCTGGTGAGTCCGGTCATGTGGTAGGCGTTGCCGAAGGTGGCGTAGCCCTCCAGGAGGCAGTAGATGTGCGCGCCGCGGGCCTTGGCGTGCTCCTCCTCCTCCAGGACGAGCACCGCGCCGCCCTCGCCCATGACGAACCCGTCGCGGCGGTTGTCGAAGGGGCGGGAGGCGTGCTCGGGGTCGTCGTTGTTCGGTGAGGTGGCCTTGATCGCGTCGAAGCAGGCCATGGTGATGGGTGAGATCGGGGAGTCCGAGGCACCGGCGATGCAGATGTCGGCGCGGCCCTCCTGGACGGTGTGGAAGGCGTAGCCGACGGCGTCCAGGCCCGAGGTGCAGCCGGTGGAGACGGTCTGTACCGGACCCTGGGCGCCGAATCGTTCCGCCACCGCGGAGGCGAGGGTGCTCGGGGAGAACGCCCGGTGCAGCTGGGGTCCCGCCTGCCGGTGGTCCACGTCCCAGTGCCGGCCGGCGGCGCTGACCAGGACGTAGTCGTGCTCCAGGCGGGTGGTGCCGCCCACCGCGGTCCCCAGGGACACCCCGACCCGCCAGGGATCCTCCCGGCCCAGGTCGAGACCGGAGTCCCGGACCGCCTCGTCACCGGCGACCAGGGCGAACTGTATGTACCGGTCCGCCCGTTCGATCTCCTCGGCGTCCAGGCCGTGCGCCGCCGGGTCGAAGTCGCACTCGGCGGCGATCCGCGACCGGAGGCCGGAGGGGTCGAAGAAGGTGATGCCGCGCGTCGCGGTCCGGCCGGCGGCGAGCAAGTCCCAGAACGCCGGTACGCCCACACCCCCCGGAGCCACGATGCCTATGCCCGTAACCGCCACGCGCCGGGTCACGACCGGACCTGCCCCACGGCGACGGCTTCCGTCTCCTCGGTGTCGACATGGCCCAGGGCCGGGCGCGGGGCCAGCGGGCCGAGGTGGAACACGATCCGCGCCTCGACATCGCCCACGTTGCGGAAGCGGTGCTTCATGTTGATGGGGATCATCAGCCCCTGCTCGGGCCGCAGCGGGTGCGGCTCGCCGTCGAGGTCGACCTCCAGCTCGCCGCAGACGACATACACGAACTCCTCGGAGTACGGGTGGTAGTGCTCGGCGATGCGGTCGCCCGGCTGCACGATGGCCACACCCAGGAAACCGCTGGTGGAGCCCACCGTGGCGGGGGTGAGCATGGCGCGCAGATCGCCGCCACGCCGCGTGTTGGGCTCGACCTCGCTGAGGTCCACGATCTTCGGAATGGGCTTCATCACGTACTCCTCCGTGAATGTGATGCCGTGGTCTGATGCGGCGGTGGTCGGGGTCAGGCGTCCGGCGAGCGGCGGTCGGTGATCAGCTGCATCCGCACCGCGTCGCCGTCCAGCAGGGCGGTCAGGGCACGGGCCGGGGTGGCGTCCACGGGCGTGCCGGGCCGGTGCTCGACCAGCCGTACGACGACGTCGTCGCGCTGGAAGATCGTGCTGTGCAGCACCGGGCTCGCCGGGTCCTCGGCCGCGGCCTCGTCGTGCTGCGCGAGCAGCTCGGCCAGCCGCATCCCGCAGCCGGGGCGGGCCGGGTAGTACAGCGCGTGGCGCTCGCCCTCGGCCAGCTCGTCGGCGCTGACGTGGTGGACGGCCGGCAGCGCCGCCCGGGTGAAGAACACCCGTGCGGATTCCTGGTCGTTGAGGTCGCGCTCCTGCTCCAGGTAGGGGTTGATGGCCTCCTCGACGGCCCGTACCTCGGGCTGCCGGGCGACATGGCGCAGGGCGGCCATCAGTTCGCCGCGCACCTCGATGGCCCGCACGACCCGGTTGCCGTGCATGTACAGGGAGGTGCGGCAGAGCCGGGTGGCGTCGTCGACCTTCGCCTCGGGCGAGGCGTAGTCCGCGAGGATCCTCGCGACCTCGGCCTCACTGCCGGGCCGGACCGTGAAGGTGAGCGCGTGCCGGATCACTCCGTCGCCCATCCGCGGCTCGGCCTGCAGGACGCGCACGGCGTCCGCCGACGGGCCGCCGGTCTCGCGGACGACGTGGAAGCGCAGCGACCGGGTGTCGCGGACGCAGTTGTGCAGCGGCTTCACCATCTCCACGTGCTCCTCGCTGTTCACCCAGGCGAGGAACGGCGGGGCGCTCTCCCACTCGCTGGTGATCAGCCACTGCGAGGGGTTCTCGATCGACTGGCAGAGCTGGTCGCTGACATGGCCGGGCACCTGGGCGACCTGGTTGCACAGCTGCTCGTAGGCCTCCAGGAACTGCTGCTGTGCGCCGTCGTAGACGTCCACCAGCAGGACGACCCGGAGCCGGGAGCCGTCGAAGACGGACTGGGAGACCCGTTTCGACACCGGGCGGGTCGTTCGGCTCGGGTTTTTCGAAACCTTTTCCGAGATCGTCGTCATGCTTCGCACATCTCCTTCGCGGGGGCAGCGGCGGGCGCCTTCGCCGATGACGCGGCGTCAGCGCTTCTTGATCCTGTGCCGGTCCTTCGAAGTGCGCGACTCGCGTGAACCAGGTGGGTGATTGAGCACGCGGAACCCCTGCCGGAGGGGCCCGGAAGGGGCATGGAAGTTCCGACGCACCTGACGCACCACCACCCGCCTCTGGAGTGCCCGATGCACCGGAAAACCGATCACCAGGTCCCCGTCCTCGTCGTGGGCGGCTCCCTCGTGGGCCTGTCCATGTCCCTCTTCCTGGGCCGACTGGGCGTACGGCACATGCTCGTCGAGAGACACTCCGGGACCTCGATCCATCCACGCGGCCGGGGCAACAACGTGCGCACGATGGAGCTGTTCCGGAAGGCCGGCATCGAGGCCGACATCAGGACCGCGGCCTCACTCCTCGCCGACAACCACGGCATCCTGCAGACCCCGACGCTGGTCGGCGACGCCGGCGACTGGCTGTTCAAGGAGATCGACCCCGGCGGCGGACTCGCGAGGTTCAGCCCGACGGGCTGGTGCCTGTGCAGCCAGAACGACCTCGAACCCGTGCTCCGTCGATCGGCCGAGTCCCTCACCGGCGAGCTGCGCTACTTCCACGAGATGGAGTCCTTCGAACAGGACCCCGAAGGAGTGACGGCGTACGTCCGCGACCGTGACTCCGACCGGATGTACACCGTCCGCGCGGACTACCTGGTCGCCGCCGACGGCCCGCGCAGCCCCGTCCGGGGCCGTCTGGGCGTCGGCCAGACGGGCCCCGGCGACCTGTTCGCCAACGTCAGCATCACCTTCCGCTCCAAGCTGCTGGCGGGCACGGTCGGGGACCGCCGCTTCATCTGCTGCTACCTCACCGACCCCGAGGCGGACGGCGCGCTCCTGCCCGTCGACAACAAGGAGCGCTGGGTCTTCCACGCCCCCTGGCACCCCGAACGCGGCGAAACCCTCGACGAGTTCACCGAGGAGCGGCTCACCCGGCACATCCGCCGTGCCGTGGGCGTCCCCGACCTGGATGTCGAGGTCACCGGCCGCGCGTCCTGGCGGGCGGCCGAGCGGGTCGCCGAACGGTACTCGTCCGGGCGGGTCTTCCTGGCCGGCGACTCCGCGCACGAGATGTCCCCGACCGGCGCGTTCGGCTCCAACACCGGCATCCAGGACGCCCACAACCTGGCCTGGAAGCTGGCGGCGGTCCTCGACGGCTGGGCGGGCCCGGGGCTCCTGGACTCCTACGACGCCGAGCGCCGCCCGGTCGCCCTCGCCACCAGCGCCCGTGCCTCCGCCCGCTCGGTGGAACACAGCCACCCCGGCTTCGCACCGGCCCCCGGCATCGGCGCGGGCAACCGCGGCGGCATCCTCAACATCGTCCTCGGCTACCGCTACCCGAAGGGCGCGGTGCTGGGCGCGGACCCGGCGGAGCCGGTCGTCCCCGACGGGATGAACCTGACGGGGCAGCCGGGCAGCCGGGCGCCGCATCTGTGGCTGCGCCGGGCGGGCGAACGCGTCTCCACCCTCGACCTCTACGAGCGCTCACTGGTCCTGCTCAGCTCCGCGGGCTCGGCCTGGCACACGGCGGCCCGCCGGATCGCGGACACGGAGCGGGTACGACTGGACGCGTACGGCATCGGGGCGGCGGGGGATCTTGTGTACGACACTGAGGACGCCGACTGGGCGACGGCCCACGGCACGACGGCGGACGGCGCGGTACTGGTACGCCCCGACGGCTACGTGGCCTGGCGCTCCCCGGGCCCGGCGGAGGGAGACGCGGAGGCGGAACTGCGGGAGGTACTGGGGCAGGTACTGCGGAAGAGGTGAAAGGCGCCCCGTCAGGGGCGCGGGACTGTATCGATATGCGGCTACCGCCGCGTGAGCGCGACCAGCCCCCACGCACCCGCAGTCAGATACGGACCTCGACCGTCCTCGCCAGCCGGTCGTGCAGCCCCCTGCCGTCCCGGTCCCACACCAGCGCCGGGATCGCGAGGCACAACAGGAGCGTGCGGGCCAGGGCGCGCAGCGGCTGTACCCGGCCCGTCCCGACGCCCACCACCCGCAGGCCGAACAGCCGCTTGCCCGGCGTGTAGCCGAGCGTGCCCACGGTGAGGACGCCCAGGACGAAGAAGATGAGCAGCGCCCAGTTGCTGGTGGCCGGGCTGTTGCCCTTGGTGATCAGGCCGTATGCGATCAGGACGCACAGCGCCCAGTCCACGGCCAGCGCACCGAGCCGCCTGCCGGGGCGGGCGATGGAGCCCGGTCCCTGCTCCGGCAGACCGAGCTGCTCGCCCCGGTACCCGAACTCCGCGCCCGCCTCTTCCATGGCCGCGCGGGGTCCGGAGAGCCACGATCCGATTGCTTGCCTGTTGTCCACCCGTCAACGGTACTGCGCGGGTGTGCGCCCTTGTTCCGGCGGGGTGTCCGGGGGCTACGGTGGAACAGGGCCGGTTAACTTCAGCGAAACAAATGGGTCACGCCCGAGAAATCACCCGTCCCTAGTGTCGAGGACAGCGTGTGCCACCGCACTGGCCGCACGAACGAACTACCACCCCGGCACGGGAACGGCCGGGAGTAGGAGGAGCTGGATGTTCCAGAACGCCGACGAGGCCAAGAAGTTCATCGCGGACGAGGACGTCAAGTTCATCGACGTCCGTTTCTGCGACCTGCCGGGCGTCATGCAGCACTTCTCGCTGCCCGTCGAGGCGTTCGACCCGGACGAGGAGCTCGCCTTCGACGGATCGTCGATCCGTGGTTTCCAGGCGATCCACGAGTCCGACATGGCGCTGCGCGCGGACCTGTCGACCGCCCGCGTGGACCCGTTCCGCCGGGACAAGACGCTCAACATCAACTTCTTCATCCACGACCCGATCACGGGCGAGCAGTACTCCCGTGACCCGCGCAACGTGGCGAAGAAGGCGGAGGCCTACCTCGCGTCGACCGGTATCGCGGACACCGCGTACTTCGGCCCCGAGGCCGAGTTCTACGTCTTCGACAGCGTCCGCTTCGCCACCTCGGCGAACGAGAGCTTCTACCACATCGACTCCGAGGCCGGCGCCTGGAACACCGGTGCCCTCGAGGACAACCGCGGCTACAAGGTCCGCTACAAGGGCGGCTACTTCCCCGTCCCGCCGGTCGACCACTTCGCCGACCTGCGCGCCGAGATCTCCCTGGAGCTGGCCAAGTCCGGCCTCCAGGTCGAGCGCCAGCACCACGAGGTGGGCACCGCCGGCCAGGCGGAGATCAACTACAAGTTCAACACGCTGCTCGCCGCGGCGGACGACCTGCAGCTCTTCAAGTACATCGTGAAGAACGTGGCCTGGCGCAACGGCAAGACCGCGACCTTCATGCCGAAGCCGATCTTCGGCGACAACGGCTCGGGCATGCACGTCCACCAGTCCCTGTGGACCGGCGGCCAGCCGCTCTTCTACGACGAGGCCGGCTACGCGGGTCTGTCGGACACCGCCCGCTACTACATCGGCGGCATCCTGAAGCACGCCCCGTCGCTGCTGGCCTTCACCAACCCGACGGTGAACTCGTACCACCGTCTGGTCCCGGGCTTCGAGGCGCCGATCAACCTGGTGTACTCGCAGCGCAACCGGTCCGCCGCGATGCGTATCCCGATCACGGGTTCGAACCCGAAGGCCAAGCGTGTCGAGTTCCGCGCGCCCGACTCCTCCGGCAACCCGTACCTCGCCTTCTCGGCCCTGCTGCTCGCGGGCCTGGACGGCATCAAGAACAAGATCGAGCCGGCCGAGCCGATCGACAAGGACCTCTACGAGCTGGCTCCCGAGGAGCACGCGAACGTCGCCCAGGTCCCGACCTCGCTCCCGGCCGTTCTCGACTCCCTGGAGCGCGACCACGAGTTCCTGCTCGCCGGTGACGTCTTCACGCCCGACCTGATCGAGACGTGGATCGACCTCAAGCGCACCAACGAGATCGCCCCGCTGCAGCTGCGTCCGCACCCGCACGAGTTCGAGCTGTACTTCGACGTGTAAGTCGATTCCGACCTGCAGAGATGCGGGTATGAGCGGAGTGTGCCGGTGCAGGTCAACAGTTCGTTGACCTGCACCGACGCATGTTCGGGACTGCCCTCGTCATCGGACGTTCCCATGGGTGGCGGTCAGCAGGTGAGGTTGGAGCCTGCGGGGACGCCGAGGATGGAGGTGAAGGCGAGGTAGTCGTTGACGCGGTCCTGCATCTCGGCGGTGTTGCCGCCGTTGCACTCGATGCTGCCGTTGATGCTGCGGATGGTCTCGCCGAAGCCCGCGCCGTTGACCATGGCGTTGTGTCCGGTCATCGTGCCGGGGCCGGTCTGGGTGTTCCAGTACCACAGGCCGGTCTTCCAGGAGATCGCCGAGTCGGAGGCAACCAGGCCGGGGTTGTCCAGCAGGTCGACGCCGAGGGCGTCGCCGGCGGCCTTGTAGTTGAAGTTCCAGCTGAGCTGCATCGGGCCGCGTCCGTAGTAGGCGTAGGTGCCGGCGGGGCAGCCGTAGGGCTCGCTCGCGCAGTAGTTCCCGGACTGGTCGACCTCGTTGACATAGACGAGGCCGCCGGTCTCGTGGTCGACGTTGGCCAGGAACGCCGCGGCCTCCTGCTTCTGCACGGTGGTGCTGCCGGTGGTGGCGAATCCGGGGTAGGCGCCGAGCGCGGCCACCAGGCCGCTGTAGGTGTAGAAGGAGTTCCGGTTCGGGAACATCTGGCCGAACTGGGCTTCGCTGACCACGAATCCGCCCGTGCCGCCTCCGCCGGAGCCCCCGGTGCAGGTGTAGGGGGACCAGTACCAGGTGCTGATGGTGGGGTCGTATCCGGGGTTGTCGTGGGTGGCGATGTAGTACTGGCCGTTGGGGGTGTACCGCACGATGGCGCCGGTCGTGTAGGACTGTCCGGCCACCCAGGCGGGGTAGTTGCAGCTGCCGCCGGTGCCTCCCCCGCTGGAGCCACCGCAGGCTCCTTGGTCGGCCCAGACCGCGGCGACTCCGGGCGTCTCGCCCTGTGTCCACCACTTGGCCTGCCAGTTGTCGCCGTTGTAGGAGGCGGTCATGCCGCCGGTGTAGACCGCGCCGGAGCTCCAGGCCGCGGCGCAGTCCGCCGCTGTCGCGGGGCTCGCGGCGCCGAGGACGGTGAACGCGCCCAGGAGGCAGGCCAGGACGGTCAGCAGGACTGTCATGCACCTGCCATATGGACGCTTGCGAGGCTCGCCGGGCATGGCTGTGCTCATCTGCCACTCCAGAGGTAGGGGGTGAGTGGTGACCCCAGCAGCAAAGCGCGATTGGTCCAGACCAGTCAAGGGTCAGGCGAGGACTCTTATGAGGACATGACCAATGCCCACTTCCCTTGCCCCGCGGCTCGACCCGGCCCGGTTCGTACCGGGGATCAGTGCGGACTCCGACAGGGGCGAGCCCGCCCGCGGCCTCGACGTGTTCCCGACATCACGCACGGCGCTCGCCCGGATCCCGCCTGCGGAGCCGTGGCCGCCGATCCAGGACGTCCGCCGGGATTGCGATCCGCAGATCCACCGCGCGGCCAGGACCCCGACCGCGGCCCGATGGCGGGCCGGGTGTCGGTCGCGGCGAGGTCCTCGCCTCCGTGTCGCCATGGCGAAGCCCTCTCGGCGCGTGGAGTTCGCCACAATTGGTCCATTTGAGATGCATGAACGCATAAAAATGGTTCTTTGATGCCGGTTGCCACTCCTCCGGTAACCCGCTCCAGGGATTCAACGACCAGTGGCATGGGAGAAGCGTTTGATCACACCAGGTAAGCGACACACCAGGCTGATGGCTACGGCCGGCGTACTCGGTGGCGCACTCGCACTCACGGCCCTCGGCGGCACCAGCAACGCTGCCACCAGCGGCGACACCACCGGGAATCAGGCGGCCGCCCAGGACGCCTCCGACGCCCGAATAAAGATCACGCCCGGGCAAGGTGCCCACGGCGTCGGAATCAACGACCCCGTCAAGGTCACGGTCGGCAACGGCACGCTCACCAAGGTGACCATGACCGCCGTCGCGACCGGTGCCGAGATTCCGGGCACCCTGTCCGCGGACGGCACGTCCTGGACGTCGAACGGCCGGCTGGAGCGGGCCGCCAGATACCAGGTCGCCGCAGATGCCGAGGACGCCAAGGGCCGCTCCGTCACGGGGAACGCCACGATCACCACGGTCTCTCCGGCCAACGACTTCATCGGGCACCTCTCCCCCGAGGACGGCTCGACCGTCGGCGTGGGAATGCCGGTCACGGTCTCCTTCGACAAGGCGATCGGCGACAAGGCCGCCGTGGAGTCCCAGATCCAGGTCAGCTCCAGCAGCGGGCAGCGGATCGTCGGTCACTGGTTCAACGACAACCGCCTGGACTTCCGCCCCGAGAACTACTGGAAGCCCGGCTCCACCGTCACCGTCAAGCTCACCCGCCACGGCATCCGGAAGACGGTCACGTTCAAGATCGGCCGGAGCCAGATCAGCACGGTCGACGCCGGGACGAAGCAGATGACCGTCGTACGGGACGGCAAGGCGATCAAAACCATCCCGATCTCGTCCGGCAGCCCCGAGCACCCGACGTACAACGGCCGGATGGTCATCTCCGAGAAGTTCGGGCAGACCCACATGAACGGTGCGAGCGTCGGCCTCATGAAGAAGGACGGCAAGCCCGCGTACGACATCGACGACGTACCGCACGCCATGCGGCTGACCGCCTCGGGCACGTTCATCCACGGCAACTACTGGGGTGCCGACTCGGTCTTCGGCAAGGTCAACACCAGCCACGGCTGCATAGGCCTGAAGGACGTCAAGGGCGGCGGCGACGGCAGGCAGCCCGCCGCGTGGTTCTTCGGCAACTCGATGATCGGTGACGTCGTGATCGTCAAGAACTCCGCGGACAAGACCACATTGGCCCCGGACAACGGCCTCGGCGACTGGAACATGCCGTGGAGCGAGTGGGTCTCGGGCAGCGCGACCGGCTGACACCGTCTCGCCGCACGGGCGCCTGCACTGGGAATGCTCCCGGTCCGGCGCCCATTCGGGTGCGGCCGTCCGCGCCCGGCGGCCGGCGAAACGCACCGCCTCGTCACTCCCCCGAACGGAGCAATCACAGACCGTTGTCCCCTTGTCTCCCTTGACCGGTGCCCCATTCGGAGTTGCGTCCGCACGGGGGACATGAGGCCGTGGGAGTCGTGTCCTGCCGGATCTCACCTTCAGGAGGAGACATGGGCACGAGGAACAACGGCCGGCCCGCCGACAGGCTGAGCGTCGTCTTCACCGTCCGAGTGATCGAGGGCGGCGAGCAGCGATTCCTGGATCTGTACGACCAGCTCCGCAAGTCCGTCGCCCGGACCCCCGGTCACATCGTCGAGCGGCTGGGGGCGCCCGTGGACGGCTCCCGGCAGTGGGTCATCACCAGCGAGTGGCAGACGGCCGAGCACTTCTTCGCCTGGCAGCAGAGCGCGGAGCACCGCGCGCTGGTGGCTCCGCTGCGCCAGTGGGTCGACTCGACGCAGTCGCTGCGGTTCAGAGTCGTCAAGGAGACCCAGGGGGTGACGTCATGACGCGCACCGCCGACGGCCCCGTCGCCGTACTCGGGCTCGGCACGATGGGCACCGGCCTGGCCACCCGCCTCCTCGACCGGGGAACACAGGTCCGGGTCTGGAACCGTACCCCCGAGCGGGCCGAACCGCTTGCCGAGGCAGGCGCCTTCGTCGCCCCGCACCCCGCCGACGCCGTCGCGGGCACGAGCGCCGCCATCTGCGTCGTCGCCGACGGCGAAGCCCTCGGCTCCGTGCTGCGCGGACCCGGCGGCGTCCTGTCCAAGGGCCCTTACCCCGGCGTCCTGATCTGCGCCAGCACCGTCTCCCCCGAAGAGGTCCTCCAGATCGCCGGAGACATCCCCTCGGTCGTGGACGTCGGCATGCTCGGCAACCGTGACCATGCCCGTGACGGTGAGCTGCGGCTCTTCGTCGGCGGCGAGGAGCCGGCGTTCGACGCCTGCCGCCCGCTGCTGGAGGCGCTGGGCAAGGAGGTCGTCCATCTGGGCGCACTCGGTTCCGGCATGCGGATGAAACTGTGCCTCAACCTCCTGATGGGCATCGAGGTGCAGGCCCTGGCCGAGGTCACCGAACTGGCGACCGCCTGCGGCCTGGACCGGACGTTGGTCCTCAAGACCATCGCGGGCAGCGGCTTCGCCTCCCCGGTCATGGCGTTCAAGTCGAGGCGCCTGGGCTCCGGCCGCTTCGAAGAGCCGGACTTCCGGCTGCGGCTGATGGCGAAGGACCTCATGCTCGCTACCAAGCAGGCGGCGGCAGTCGGCCTGAGTCTGCCGCTGGCGACCGCCGCGGCAGAGACCCACGTCCGTGCCACCGAGCAGGGACTGGGCGACCAGGACTGTGCCGCGGTCACCCGCGCACTCACACCGAAACCGGGTAGCGACACGTGATCATCGACATCCACGGGCATCTGTCCCCGCCGGAGGCGGCCGAACGCTTCCCCATGCCCCCGAGCCTGACCGACGTCGACGGCATGCTCGCCGCTCGCGCCGAGGCCGGCATCGACCTCACCATCATCGGCAGCCCCGTCGGGGCCGGAGCGATGGCGCGGGTACCGGGCGTGGACAACTACGCGCAACCACGAGACCGGCTGCGCCGTTTCCACGCCTGGATGTCGGGGCTGATCGCCAGGTTCCCCGACCAGTTGCGCGGCTATGTGTACGCCAACCCGTTCGGCGACGACGATCACCTCGACGGGGTGCGGGAGACCTTGGAGGACCCGGCCTTCGTCGGTCTGATCACCACGTCCAGCGTCCACGGGGAGCTGCTCGGCTCCCCGCGCGCCGACTCCTTCTTCGCGCTGGCCGCGGAGGCGGGGGTGCCGGTCCTGGTACACGCCCCGGCCGAACCGGTCGGCACGGAACGGGTCGACGAGATGGGCTTCGTCGAGCAGATCGGCCGGTTCGGCGACGTCACCATGGGCATGGCCATGATCGCCTTCGCGGGGTGGCTGGACAAGTACCCGGATCTGCGGCTGATCGGTGCGACCGGCGGCGGCGCGATGGCGCTGCTGCCGGAGCGTCTGCAGACGGCGGCGCGTCCCCGGCACTGGGCCGGCGGCGCGGCGCCCTCCGGCCGGCCCGAGGCGGCCCCGGCCCCGTCGGCGGCCCGGGCACCGGCCGTCGACCCGGTCGCGGCGCTGCGGCGCATGTACGTCGACACGAGCCCGTGCAGTCCGGCGCATCTGAGCCTGAACGCGGAGGTGCTGGGGCCCGAGCGGATGCTGTTCGGTACCGACTCACCGCCGTTGGCCGTGCCGCTGGAGGAGCAGATCCGCATGATCGAGAAGTTGCCGGTCGACACGGCGGCGCAGCAGCTCGTCCTCGGTGGCAACGCCGAGGCCGTCTTCGACCTCGGGAGTCGTCCGTGACCACCACGCAAGAGGCCGTCACCGCGGCCGAACGCTGCACCCCGGAGTTCCGGCGGGACCCGCACACGGTCTACGCCCGGCTCCGCGACGCGGCCCCGGTCTGCCCCATGAGACCGGCGCACGGCAACGAGACGTACCTGATCACCCGGTACGAGGACGCGCGGGCCGCCCTGGCGGATCCGCGGTTGAGCAAGGACATGTACGGGGCGATGGACGCCTACCGGAGGATCTTCGGTGATTCGTCCGTCGCGCTGGACGACAACATGCTCAACTCCGACGGGCCCAAGCACATGCGGCTGCGCAGGCTGGTCAACTCCGCATTTACCCTGCGGCGGGTGGAGGCTCTGCGGCCGAAGATCCAGGACGTCGTTCGGGGCCTGCTCGACGAGTGCCCGGCCCGGGAGCCCTTCGACCTGTTGCCGGCCTTCGCGTTCCCGCTGCCGATCATCGTGATCTGCGATCTGCTCGGCGTACCGCCCCAGGAGCGGTCGTGGATGCAGAACCTGTCGTACACGGTGGCCCGGAGCGGCTTCGACGAGGAGGCCAGGCGGGCCCAGCAGAAGGCGGAGAGGGATCTGCACACGTACTTCTCGGATTTCGTCGCCGCCAAGCGGAGGCGTCCGGGTGACGATCTCCTGAGCGCGCTCACCGCGGTCCGGGACGGCGACGGCGGGCTGACCGAGAACGAGCTGGTCTCCACGGCGTTCCTGCTGATGTTCGCGGGTCACAAGACGACCGCCTACATGATCGGCAACGCCGTGCATCACCTTCTGTCCCATCCCGGACAGCTGCGCGCCGTGCGGGAGAACGGGGAGCTGATGCGTGCCGCGGTCGAGGAACTGGTGCGCTACGACAGCTCCGTGGAGAGCGGGACGTTCCGTTACGCGACCGAGGACGTGGAGTACGGCGGGACCCGGATTCCCAAGGGCGCCCTGGTCCAGGTCGCGATCAGTTCGGCCAACCGCGATCCGCTGAAGTTCGACGCCCCGGACGAGTTGAACGTGATGCGTCCGGGCCATGGGCAGGACGCGCATCTCGGGTTCGGGCACGGCAGCCACTACTGCCTGGGAGCCCCGCTGGCCCGGCTGGAGATGCAGCTGGCGCTCACCGTCCTGTTCGACCGGTTCCCGAGGATGGCTCTGGCCGACCCCCGCGCCGAGACGCGATGGCTGGAGGTTCCCTTCCCGGCCTTCCGCGGCCTCGCGGAGCTTCCGGTCGTGCTCGATCCTGTCGGGTGACCAGGGCGGGGGCGCCGTCGTATCGTTCCTGGGTACTGGCGTTCGAAACGGGGGGGGCGGCATGTCACCGGAGGACGACGAGGAGCGCGAGTTCGACCTGCGCTGGGCCGACCGGGCCGAGCACAAGGAACCGTCCGCGCGGGCGCGGATGCTCGCGGCCCGCTGGAAGGAGAACCCGCCGGACCCGGCGCCGTTCCGGGCGGACCCCGGCCCGGTGACGCCACGGCGGTCGTCCTGGGCGTCGACGGCGCTGGTGCTGGGATGCGTGGCGGCGGTGATCCTGCTGCTGGGGTACATACAGACGCGGTCGCCGTACTAGAAGGGGTCGGATGAGAAGGGGGCGGAAGAGGACCGGGGGCTCACAGGGACCTTTTGCCGCTACTAGGGACGTTCGGAACCTCCTCATGGGTCCGCACAGGTGCACACTGGACAGCGGGACGAGTGCCTGACTGCGGGGTGATGCAAGATGCAGAGCCGCTTCCGGAGCGACCGGCGGCTGACCGTGCGGATGACGATCACGCTGTTCCTGCTCGGGTTGTTGTACGTCGGCTTCGTTGCCGCGTTGATCGTGCTGCTGAAGTCGTGGCTGCTGGTCGTGGTGCTGGTGGGCGCGATGTTCGTGGCGCAGTTCTGGTTCTCCGACCGGATCGCGATGTTCGCCATGCACGGGCGGGTCGTGGAGCGGGAGGAGTATCCCGAGCTGCACGCGGTGGTGGACCGGCTGTGTGCCATCGCCGACATGCCGAAGCCCGTCGTCGCCGTGTCCGATATGGACATGCCGAACGCCTTCGCGACCGGACGGAATCCCGATCACGCCGTGGTCTGTGTGACCACCGGGCTGCTGCGGCGGCTGGAGCCCGCCGAGCTGGAGGGTGTGCTCGCGCACGAGCTGTCGCACGTGGCGCACAAGGACGTCGCCGTGATCACGATCGCGTCGTTCCTGGGCGTGATCGCGGGGCTGATCGTGCGGTTCGCGTTCTACTCGCAGCTCTTCGGCGGGGGCCGGCGGGACCAGAACACCGCCATCGTCTTCGCCGCCGTGATGGGTGTCTCCGCGGCCGTGTACGCGATCAGCTTCCTGCTGATCAGGGCGCTGAGCCGGTACCGGGAACTGGCCGCCGACCGGGCGGCCGCCCAGCTGACCGGCCGGCCTTCCGCGCTGGCGTCGGCGCTCACCAAGGTGTCCGGCGACATCGCCCGGATCCCCACCAAGGACCTGCGCACCGCCCAGGCCTTCAACGCCTTCTACTTCACCCCGGCGACCGGCAAGGAACCCGGCATCGAGCGCTTCTTCTCCACCCACCCGACCCTGGAGCAGCGGCTCGAGCAGCTGGGGCGGATCTCGGCGGAGCTGGGTGAGGCGGCGACGCCCGGGAAGGCCGGGTGAGCATGGGGCTCCTGGACATCCTGCTCGGCCGTACGAAACCCGTCGCACCCGACCTCGACCAGCTGTTCGCGCTGCCGTCGGCGGCGGTGACCCTGGAGGCCGCGGCCGGCTTCACGCCGACCGGCGAGGGCGCGGTGTGCTTCGCCACGGTGGAGGGCGCGGCCTTCGAACAGACGCACAGGGAGGTCCAGGCACTGCTCGACGCGGACGCGGACCGCAGCGGACCGCCGGTGGAACTGCACCAGGACGACTACGGGTACTCCTGGCTGGTCTCCCGGCGCACCCCCGACCAGCTCCCGCAGCTGGTCAACGACCTGCACGCGGTGAACAGCTCGATGGAGGTCAACGGCTTCGGCCCGCAGCTGCTCTGTTCCCTGGCCGCCTTCGAGGACGAGCGCGGGCGCAGGCTCGCGCTCGTCTATCTCTACAAGCGGGGCACCTTCTACCCCTTCGCCCCGCTGCCCGGATCCGGTCAACGGCGGGACAGCGCACTGGAGTTGCAGGTGAAGGCGGCGCTCGCGAACGACCTGCGGACCGAGCCGGACCTCAGCCGCTGGTTCCCGGTGTGGGGTGCCCCCGGCCTCTGACCGGCCGGGAGCACCCGCCTACTTCCCCTTCTCGTTCTGCTGACGCCGGGACTCCATGGGGCGCTCGCGACGGTAGCGGCGCTCCCACTTGGCCTGCTGGTCCCGGCGGTCGCGGTACGTCTTGTAGTCGCCGGCCATGCCCCCGCCCCCGCCGGACGGCGAACCGCCCGAGGAGGATGTCGACGACGAGCCCCGCCCGTACTGCACGTACAGGAAGAGCAGGGCGACGGCTGCGAGCCACCAGTTGTGGTTCCCGAATCCGAGGATGACCAGAACGACTGTTCCGGATAGGACAAAGGTGCCCATGACGGGCCTCCGTGGCGTGGGTGTGTGAGCGGTCGACGGATCCGACGGCACGCGGGGGACGGGCGGCCGTCCGTCGGTGCGTAGCAGAGTAGCCCCCAGCCCCCGGGGTGCGGACGCCCCTGCGGAAAGCGGTGGTGGACGACTCCGCAACGCGTGTCCAGCGTAGGCGGACGGTCACTGGGCGTGCACCCCGTTTTCGGGCGCGGCGCACGCGTGCGTGAATGTGCGTCATGGCTGAACTCATCGATTTCACGTGCGCGTACGACGGCGAGCGGCTCAGCGGGGTGCGAGCACCCGGTGCCGACGGCCCCACCGCGGTCCTGCTGCACGGCGCGGGCAACGGAAACGAGAAGCGACTGCGCCCGGTGCTGGCGGAGTTCACCGCCCACGGCTGCCGGGCCCTGGCCTTCGACTTCTCGGGGCACGGCGAAAGCACCGGCACACTGCGGGAGTTGAGCCTGCGCCGCCGCTTCGGGCAGGCGACGGCGGTGATCGACGCGCAGGTGCCGCCGGAGAGCCCCCTGGTCCTGGTGGGCTTCAGCATGAGCGGCCAGACGGTCGCGGATCTCGTACGGCACTACGGCGACCGGGTCTCGGCGATCGGCCTCTGCTCACCCGCGGTCTACCCGGCGGAGGCCTGGGACCTCCCCTTCGGCGACGGCACCGGCCGCTTCACCGAACTCATCCGCACCCCGGACGCCTGGCGCGCCTCCCCCGCACTCGAGGTGCTGCGCACCTACGCGGGCCGCTCGGTGCTCGCGGTCCCGGGCACGGACGCGGTGATCCCGCCGGCGGTCACCGCGGCCGTCCAGCAGGCCCTCGCCACCGGCTCCCGCTACTCCCGCTTCGAACTCCCGGACGCGGAGCACCGGTTGGGACTGTGGTTCCACGACCACCCGGAGGACCGGCGGGAGTTCGCGGCCATGCTCCTGGAGCCGCACGCCTGACTCAGACCCCCGGCGCCGCCGACAGGACGCCCGCGGTGACGGCCGCGTCGAGGGCGGCGTGGTCGGTGGCGGTCTGGTCGGCGTAGGCGAGGGCGAAGTCGGTGACCGCGTGGTCGAAGGTGTCGGTGCCGCCCAGGTAGGCGGCGATGGCGATGCGGTCACCGGAGCGCGCGTGGGCGCGGGCGAGGGTCGTACCGCACAGGGCGACGTAGCCGCGCAGGCCCTTCGGGTCCATGGCCGCGACCTCGGCGAAGGCCTTCATGTCGCGCAGCTGACGCCAGTAGAAGGCGCGGCCCTGGGGGCCGGTCGTCCAGCCGAGGAAGATGTCCCCGGCGGCCTGGAGCAGCCGCTGCCCGGCGACGACCCGGTGGCCCGGGTGGGCGTACGGCCCGCTCGGCAGATGCCGCTCCAGTACGGACGTCCGGGCCTCCTTGATCTGCAGGAACAGCGGGTCGTCGGCGTCCCGGCCGGCCAGGAGCACGATGAAGCAGCGGGTGCCGACACTGCCGACGCCGACGACCTTGCGGGCGGCGTCGACGAAGCGGTAGCGGTCCAGGAGGAGCCGGCGTTCCTCGGCGAGGGTGGAGCGGTAGTCGCTGAAGATCTTGCGCAGCGAGGCCATGTCGGACGCGCCGGCGGGTTCGAGGAGCGGCGGGTCCTGGATGATGCGGCGCCGTCCGCCGACCACCTCCGTGAGTGTGCCGAGCGCGTGCAGGCTGGTGCGGCGCCGGGTGCGGGCGAGGCTGTCCTCGAGCCGGCAGCGGCGGCGCGTGGAGCGGACCAGGGGCAGCAGGCTGCCGACGTCGATCCGCTCGTACCAGACGTCGAGCTCCCCGAGTCCCGCCAGCCGCCGCATGGCCGTCCGGTACCCGGCCACGGCCGCGCGGGTCGCGCCGCGGGCCTCCACATCGCTGTGCCCGTTCTCGCGGGCGGCGACGGCCACGGAGACGGCGAGCCGTTTGACGTCCCACTCGAAGGGCCCGGGGAACGTCTCGTCGAAGTCGTTGAGGTCGAAGACCAGGCTCCGCTCCGGGGAGGCGTACAGCCCGAAGTTCAGCAGATGGGCGTCCCCGCACAGCTGTACGGTGAGCCCGGTGTGCGGCTGGGCGGCGAGGTCGGCGGCCTCCCCCACTCTCGGCTTCGCTCGAGCGGGAGGTGCCCCCACCGGCGGCCGCGCCGCGCAGGAACGCGAAGGGCGAGCCGGCCATCCGCCCGTACCGGATGGGCAGCAGCTCGGGCACCCGGTCACGGCCCTGCCGCTCCAGTACGGCGACGGGTTCGGGCCGGTCCACGGACGGCAGCCAGAAGCGGTGCGCGGAGCGGGGGGCACGTTTACGGGCGGCCTTGCCACGGGCGGCACGGTCGGTGGGTGTGGCCATACGTCGCTCCCCTCGGTCGACTGCTCCCTCCTTCACCTGCTGATCGCAGTGAAAGCGACACGCCGGGCCACCCGCATGCGGAGCCCGGCGAACAGGTGACGGGGAACCCACCGGACGCCCCGTAAGGGGCGCGGGGAGCTGTGCGGGCAAAGGCACCGGGCGCCGTGCAGACACACGGCACCCGGCACCACCGGCTCACCGCGAGTAACGCATCAGCGCCCGCACCATGTGGCACGTCGTGTCCGACGGCGGGTGGATCCCGACGCTCTCCGCCGTGCTCCGTATCGTCTCGTTGCGCGCCTGGTTGGGCAGGTAGACGCCGGAGTCGAGCAGGGCGATGGCGAGGCGCATGGCCTTGAGGCGGCGGTTGTGCGTGACGTACCACTCGCGGGGCCGCCCGGCCGGCAGCGGGCGCTTCTCCGCCGGTGCGTAGGGCGAGTCGAGCAGGACGGCACGCTTGGCGGTGGACTGGCTCGGCAACGGCTTCGGCTTCAGTGCGGCAGCGGGCAAGGCATCCTCCTGTCGCGGTCAGAGTGCCCCCGGACACCCCGGCGACCCTCTCGAACACTGCTTCCAGTGTACTGGCGACCACTGACATTCAGGCAGCCCGAAAGGACATCAACATCCCAGGTGGAGCAGGGTATTTCGGATGGGACGGGATGGACACGAGAGGCCCGCGCAGCACCTCCGGAAATTCGAACAGAGCGGCCCGCGGCGATGACTCGGGCACCGGCGCCGACGCCGTCCCCGTGTTTCCCCGGGAACCGCAGTACCAGGACAGGCGAACGCCCCCTGGGCACAATCGGGGGGCATGGCGACCACAGAGCTCGGCGCGGCCCTGCGTCACTGGCGCGATCACGTCCCGCCCGAGGCCGTCGGCCTGTCCGCGGGCGGACGCAGGCGCGCGGCCGGGCTGCGCCGCGAGGAGCTGTCCCAGCCGGCCGGTATCTCCGCCGACTACATCATCCGGCTGGAACAGGGACGCGCCGCCAAGCCCTCGCCCCAGGTCGTCGAAGCCCTGGCCCGCGCCCTGCGGCTCACCCAGGACGAGCGGGCCCACCTCTTCCGCCCGGCCGGCCTCGCCCCGCCGGGTCCCGGCGCGGTCCCGCGGCGCATCGGCCCCGGCGTCCACCGCATGCCGGACCGGCTGACCGGCACACCCGTCGCCGTCTTCGACGCCGCCTGGACCCAGCCGCTCGCCAACCGTTCCTTCGGACCGAGCAGCGGTGAGCCCACTCAGCCGCACGCCCCGAACAGCCCAGGCCACCGCAAGCCCGGACGCCGACCAGCACACGATCGAGTCAAACCACCCTCGCGTGCGCTCCCTCATGACCAGCCGGCAACCGTCTGGCACTCCTGAACGTCGTCGGGACACAGCTGCTGACCGGCTGACCGCTACCGTTTCCGGCATGGAGATCTGGATCAACCCCGCCTGCTCGAAGTGCCGCACCGCGATCGGCCTGCTCGACGCCGAGGGGGCCGACTACACGGTCCGCCGCTACCTGGAGGACGTACCGAGCGAGGACGAGATCAGGGCCGTACTCGACCGGCTCGGGCTCGAACCGTGGGACATCACCCGCACCCAGGAGGCGGTCGCCAAGGAGCTGGGGCTGAAGGAGTGGGCACGGGACGCGGCGGCGCGCGACCGCTGGATCACCGCCCTCGCCGAGCACCCCAAGCTCATCCAGCGGCCGATCATCACCGCCGACGACGGGACGGCGATCGTCGCCCGGAGCAATGAGGCCGTGGAAGAAGCGCTGGCCAGGGGCAAGAACTGAACAACCTTCAACACAGCTGTGACGCAGGCCACTTCGGCGACCCCCGTAACCGCTGAGTAACACTGTTCGGCATCTCGTACATAGCGGCGTACGCTCCCCCACCTCTCTCAGGAGGCGCGCATGTCGCGTAGGAGAACCGTCAGTACGAAGAAGAAGATCGCACTGCTCGTCAGTGCCGCCGCGGTGGCGGGCGGCGGGGCCTTCGCCCTGGCGTCCACCTCGAACGCCGCGCAGACCCCGCAGAACGCCAGGACACTGTCGTCGGCGGCGGACTCGACGGTCTGCCAGGGGCTGGCCACGGCCCTCGGCAACAACCAGAAGTTCATCGCCGGACAGCAGGCGAACCCGGACGCCCAGTCGGCGGCCCGGATCGCCAACCGCCAGGCGGTCATCCAGCAGATCCAGGTCCAGCAGAAGGCGGCCGGCTGCGTCGTTGGGGAGTCGGCTCAGGGCTCCCAGGCGACGAGCGGCGCGCAGGCGGGACAGCAGACCGCGACTCCCTCGCAGAGCGCGGCCACGGGCACCACCGGCGGCGGCGCCGCTGCCGCCTCCGGCCAGCAGGTCTGCAAGGGCTCGACCGTCACCCTCTCCGGCGAGGCCGGCGCCCCGGCGGCGTCCAGCAACCAGTTCCCGGCCGGGACCACACTGAAGGTCACCAACCTGGACAACAACAAGTCCACGACGGTGAAGGTCACCTCGGTCTCCGGCAGCTGCGCCCTGCTCAACAACGCGGCCTTCGAACAGGTCCGGGAGCCGGGCAAGTTCCTGATCCGCCGCGCGCTGATCGAGAAGGTCGGCTGACCGGAAGAACGGAGCGGAACAAGGCCGCCGGCTCTTACGGAGGGACAGCCGGCGGCCGACCGGAAGCGGCCGCGTACGGCGCCCGAAATGGGCTCCGTACCCCGGCCTCCCCGGCCTCACAACGTGAGTCGCACCACAGAACCACCAGGTAACACGGGGTTCACATTCGAGCAATGATCGGGAAATCGCCTGTTGACAGGCTGCCGGGCAGAAAGCGGTGGCGCCCCAGTGCCGTAGCGCCGCAGCACTGGAAACCAGCACCCGCAAGTGCGCCCGACCCACCCCCGAAGGATGTGGCCCGTGACCTTCAAGGCTGAGTACATCTGGATCGACGGCACCGAGCCGACGGCCAAGCTGCGTTCGAAGACGAAGATCATCGCGGGTGCCCCCGCCGGTCTCGACGCGCTGCCGATCTGGGGCTTCGACGGGTCCTCCACGAACCAGGCCGAGGGGCACTCCTCGGACCGTGTGCTGAAGCCGGTCTTCACCTGCCCGGACCCGATCCGCGGCGGCGACGACATCCTCGTCCTGTGCGAGGTCCTGGACATCGACATGACCCCGCACTCCTCCAACACGCGTGCCGCGCTGACCGAGGTCGCGGAGAAGTTCGCCGCCCAGGAGCCGATCTTCGGCATCGAGCAGGAGTACACCTTCTTCGACGGCTCCCGCCCGCTGGGCTTCCCCGAGGGCGGCTTCCCGGCCCCCCAGGGCGGCTACTACTGCGGTGTCGGCGCCGACGAGATCTTCGGCCGCGAGATCGTCGAGGCGCACCTGGACAACTGCCTCAAGGCGGGTCTCGCGATCTCCGGCATCAACGCCGAGGTCATGCCCGGCCAGTGGGAGTTCCAGGTCGGCCCGGTCTCCCCGCTGGACGTCTCCGACCACCTGTGGGTCGCCCGCTGGCTGCTCTACCGCACCGCCGAGGACTTCGGCGTCTCCGCCACCCTCGACCCCAAGCCGGTCAAGGGCGACTGGAACGGCGCCGGCGCGCACACCAACTTCTCCACCAAGGCGATGCGCGAGGGCTACGACGCGATCATCACCGCCTGCGAGTCGCTCGGCGAGGGCTCCAAGCCGCTCGACCACGTCAAGAACTACGGCGCCGGCATCGACGACCGCCTGACCGGTCTGCACGAGACCGCCCCGTGGAACGAGTACTCCTACGGCGTCTCCAACCGCGGTGCCTCGGTGCGTATCCCGTGGCAGGTCGAGAAGGACGGCAAGGGCTACATCGAGGACCGCCGCCCGAACGCCAACGTCGACCCGTACGTCGTGACGCGGCTGATCGTCGACACCTGCTGCTCCGCCCTGGAGAAGGCCGACCAGGTCTGATCCACGGACAGTTCCTCGGAAGGGGCGTCCACCGTACGCGGTGGGCGCCCCTCTTCGTATGTCATCGTGACGCCATGGAGATCGACGAGGTGCTCGCCGTCAACGCCCGGACGGAGAACGGGCAGACGTACGTGTGGAGTTCGCCGGACGAGCTGCGGGCCGCGGTGCGGGGGCTGGGCGGGGCCGGGAACCGCTTCCTCGTCGCGCAGCGCATCCCGGACCTGCCGAACGTGTTCGCGCAGGTGTGGCACGAGGAGGGCGGGGACTACCGCCTCGAACACCGGTGCGGCGCGGACGAGTTCTTCGGTACGGACCTCACGGACCCGGAGCGGGCGGCGGACCTGCTCGTCGACTGGGCGCACGAGGACGACGGCTGGGACGCGGGCGTGGACTGGGCGCCGGTCGGGACACCGCCGCGCGAGGAGACGCCCGCGCTCGCGCCCGGGGTGGCGGCCCGCGCCGAGGACCATGTGCGCACGCTGCTCCGGGACGGCTACCTCGGGATCGACCGGCTGGTGCAGGAGACCGTGTACCTGATGGAGGACGGCGACGGGGAGGCCGACCGGGACGGTGCGCCGCCGGTCTCCCCGGCCCAGGCGCGCGAGATCGTCGAACGGCTCTGGGTGGAGCGGCTGGCGGAGCAGCGGGCGTGGACCGGGCTCACCGACCCGGACCGGCTGACGCGCGCGTTCGCGGCCCTGGAGCGCGAAGGCGTCGTCGCCCGCCAGGACTTCACCTGCTGCCGCTCCTGCGGGATGACCGAGATAGGCGCCGAGGCCGAGGACGCGGGGGCGACCCGGGGCTTCGTCTTCTTCCACCACCAGGGCACCCGCGCCGCGGCCGAGGGCCGTGGACTCACCCTCTACTACGGCGGTTTCGACGGTTCCGCCGCGACCACCACCGCCGTCGGCCGGCAGGTCGTCGCCGCGCTCGGCTCCGCCGGGCTGTCCGCAGTGTGGGACGGCAATCCGGACAAGGCGATCGAGCTCGCCCGGCTGACCTGGCACAAACGCCTGGTGGGATGAGATGTGCGAGGTCGACGTCACGCCGGGGACGCGTCCAAGCAGTGAGAGAAGGGTCCTGTTTCCGGGCTGTGTCTGCTTCAATGGGCGCATGGCCAGCTTCCAGAAGTACACCGCGACGGGTCGCCATGACCTCGAGCCCTTCTGGCCTTCCCGTCAGCACCACGACTTCGACCGGGTGTGTTGCCGCGCGATGAACGCGCGGGCCCTCTAAAGCCGTACACCCCGGCCTTCGGCCAGCGCGAAACGCAGTACGTCTCCCCGGCGCGCCCGACCACGAATCGCGGCCGTCGTCCCGACCGACGAACTCCTCGCGTGAAAGAGCTGACGTCTCATGGCGACCACTCGTTCTCTCTCCCCCGCCTCCGCCCTCGCCCCCTCCTCCCCCGGCCGGCACCGGCTGCGTGCCGTCGACCGGGACGAGGTCGTGGACATGGCCGACTTCCTGCCGCCGGGCGCCACCTGGCTGCCCGCCCCGCAGCACACCCTGCCGGCCCTGCCGGGCCGGCCGCCGATGATCGGCTACCTGGTGCTGGTCCCGGCGGACCAGCAGCCGCCGTTCCTGCCGGTCGCGGTACCGGACCGGCCGGACCAGCCGGAGGCGACCGCCGAACCGGACCCGGCGACGGGACCGGCCGGCGCCCGGCCGCTCGTCACCGTCGACACCGTGCAGCGCACCGCCCAGGTCGGCGGGCGTGAACTCGACCTCACCTACCTGGAGTTCGAGCTCCTCGCCCACCTGGTCGCGTACCCGAACCGGGTGCACACCCGCGACCAGCTGGTCACCACGGTCTGGGGCTACGGCCATGTCGGCGACGGCCGCACGGTCGACGTCCATGTCGCCCGGCTGCGCCGCAAGCTCGGCGCGGAGCACCGTGGCGCGATCCAGACGGTCCGCCGGGTCGGCTACAAGTACACCCCGCCGACCGGCCGATGACGGGCCGCTCTGCCCTCGGCAGAGCGCCGTTACGTCCGCCGCCCCGTCCGGGCACGATCACCGGCATGAGACTTCTCGTGCTGGGTGGTACGGAGTTCGTGGGGCGGGCCGTCGTCGAGGCGGCGGTCGGGCGCGGCTGGGAGGTGACCGTCTTCAACCGGGGCCGCCACCGGCCCCCGCCGGGGGTGCGGTCGCTGCACGGCGACCGCACCGCTCCCGAGGGTCTCGCCGCCCTCGCCGACGGCACCGGGTGGGACGCGGTCGTCGACACCTGGTCGGCCGCGCCCCGGGCGGTGAGGGAGACGGCGCGGCTGCTGCGGGGCCGCGCCGGACGGTACGCGTACGTGTCCAGTTGCTCGGTCTACCAGTGGCCCCGGCCGGCCGGTTACACCGAGGACGCGCCCCTGGTGGCGGGGGCCGCGGCCGACGCGGACCGCACCGAGTACGCGCGGGACAAGCGGGGCGGTGAGCTGGCCGCCGTCGAGTCCTTCGGGGCGGACGGTTCGATCCTGGTACGGGCCGGGCTGATCCTCGGCCCGTACGAGAACGTCGGCCGGCTGCCCTGGTGGCTGAACCGGATCGCGCGGGGCGGGCCGGTACTGGCTCCCGGCCCGCGTGAGATGCCCGTCCAGTTCGTGGATGCCCGCGACCTCGCCGAGTGGACCCTGGGGGCGGTCGAGCGGGGCCTGTCCGGGCCCTACAACCTGGTCGGCCCGCCCGGCCGCACCACGATGGGCGAGCTGCTCACCGCCTGCGCCCACGCCACCGGCTCGGACGCCGAACTGCGCTGGACGGAAGCGGAGTCGATCCTCGCCGCCGGGATCGAGCCCTGGACCCAGCTGCCGGTGTGGGTGCCGCCGGACAGCGAGTACTACGACGGCCTGCACCGGGTGGACGTCTCACGGGCGCTGGCCACGGGCCTGACGTGCCGCCCGGCATCGGAGACCGTGGCCGACACGTGGCGCTGGCTGCGGGAGATCGGCGGTACGGCGCCGGTGCGGGCGGACCGTACGGCCGTGGGGCTCTCCCCGGATGTCGAGAATCGGGTACTTGGAGTTTCAGAGTTCGGGTCGTGATCCGTCTGCGGGCCGGTGGGGGCTGGTCGCGCAGTTCCCCGCGCCCCTTCGGGGGCGCTTCATGTCCCCGGGGTGTATCTGGCACCACCCCCTCAGACGGGGCTTCGGGCCAGTGACCTCCCTCCCGGCGGTCCACGAGACTGGCGCCATGACGACGAACACGAACAGTGGCGGCTTCCGGGGCAGGGCCCGGGAGGTTCTGCTCGCCGCGGTGCGGGGGCTGGTGCTGGCCCTGGTGATCCTGCCGGTCTCCGTGCTCTGCTTCACCCTGACCGCGGTCTCCGTCGCGCTGGTGCCGATCGGCGTCGGCATCGTCACGACCCCCTGGATCCTGGGCGGCGTACGGGACGTGGCGGACGTACGGCGGCGGCTCGCGTACGAGTGGTGCGGGGTGCGGATCCGGTCGGCGTACCGGCCGCTGCCGCCGGACGCCAACCCCTGGACCCGCACCTTCGGGATGCTGCGGGACCCGCAGGTCGGGCGGGACGTGCTGTGGCTGTTCGTGGACATGACGGCCGGGTTCCTGACCGCGCTGCTGCCGGCGGTGCTGCTGTTCTATCCCTTCGAGGGGTTCGCGGTGGCCGCCGGGCTGTGGCGGGTGTTCGCGGACGGTGCCGGCACCTACTGGTACGGCTTCGTGCCGGTCTCCGGCCCGCCCACCCAGTTCGGGGCCGCGGCCACCGCCGCCGTGCTGCTGGTCGGCGCCTGGTACCTCTGCCCGCGCCTGCTCACCGCCCACTTCCGTCTCACCCGTGCCGTCCTCGACCCGGGGGAGGGCGAACTCGTCGAGCGGGTACGGGTGTTGACCGAGACCCGGAAGGACGCGGTG
This sequence comes from Streptomyces sp. NPDC048277, assembly GCF_040652235.1. Lineage (NCBI taxonomy): Bacteria > Bacillati > Actinomycetota > Actinomycetes > Kitasatosporales > Streptomycetaceae > Streptomyces > Streptomyces sp. NPDC048277. Next base: position 119,752 of record NZ_JBEZLQ010000002.1, on the reverse strand, counting down.
GACACCTCGGCGGCCGAGCTGCGCCGCATCGAGCGGGATCTGCACGACGGGGCGCAGGCCCGGCTGGTCGCCATGGGTATGGACCTCGGGACGATCGAGATGCTCATGGACAAGGATCCGGAGAAGGCCAGGCAGCTCCTCACGCAGACCCGGCAGGCGTCCGTGGAGGCGCTGGGCGAGCTGCGCGACCTGGTCCGGGGGATCCATCCGCCGGTTCTCGCGGAGCGCGGGCTGGGGGACGCCGTACGGGCGCTGGCGCTGCGGCTGCCGCTGCCCACGGAGGTGACCGTGGACCTGCCCGGGCGGGCGGACGCGCCGGTCGAGTCGGCCGCCTACTTCGCGGTGAGCGAGGTGCTCACCAACGCGGTGAAGCACTCCGGGGCCGACCGGATCTGGGTGGACCTGCACCACACCGACGGCATGCTGCGGATCTCCGTCACCGACCACGGGAAGGGCGGCGCGGTGATCGGCGCCGGGTCCGGGCTCGCCGGGGTGGAGCGGCGGCTCGGTACATTCGACGGCGTCCTGGCCGTCGGCAGCCCCGCGGGCGGTCCCACCATGGTCACGATGGAGATTCCGTGCGCGTTGTCCTAGCCGAAGACCTGTTCCTGCTGCGCGACGGGCTGGTCCGGCTGCTGGAGGCCTACGGCTTCGAGATCGCGGCAGCCGTCGAGTCCGGCCCCGAACTCACCCGCGCCCTGGCCGAGTTGAAGCCGGACGTGGCCGTGGTCGACGTACGGCTGCCGCCCACGCACACCGACGAGGGGCTGCAGTGCGCGCTCAGGGCGCGGCAGGACCGGCCGGGGCTGCCGGTGCTGGTGCTCTCCCAGCACGTGGAGCAGCTGTACGCGCGGGAGTTGCTGGCGGACGGCAGTGGCGGGGTGGGGTATCTGCTGAAGGACCGGGTGTTCGACGCGGAGCAGTTCGTGGACGCCGTACGGCGGGTCGCGGCGGGCGGTACGGCGATGGACCCGCAGGTGATCCAGCAGCTGCTGTCCCGGCGTGCGGACGACCGGCCGCTCGGGGGCTTGACAGCGCGCGAGCTGGAGGTCATGGAGCTGATGGCGCAGGGCCGTTCGAACGCGGCGATCGCGGCTCAGCTCGTCGTCACGGAACGGGCCATCGCCAAACACACCTCCAACATCTTCACCAAACTGGGACTTGAGGTGTCGGACGACGACAATCGGCGTGTCCTGGCGGTGCTGGCCTACCTTGACCGTGACCGCTGATTTTCCCGGAACTTCCGCAGCTCAAACGGCAGTTGTGCCCCAAGTGCGTAACAAAAATCTGATGAATTTGTGAGGCGGCTGAACACCTCTGAGATGAGGTGCGTATGAGAGGGCGCCGCTTCACTCCTGTCGGGCGCCTCGATGCCGCCCCGCAAGGAAGGTCTGAGGAGTTCCATGGGACGCAACATACGCAAACGCCGTTCGCCGCTGGCCGTCAAGGCCATAGCCGCATCGGCGGCCATAGCGCTCGGCGGGGGCGGGCTGCTCTGGGCACAGATGAACGCTTCGGCGCACGAGTCGAACAACTCCGCCCAGAACTACACGAAGGCCGCCGCCGCCACGGTCGCGACGATCTCCTGCCCGGATGTCGGCCAGAAGCTGACGAGCGTGCCGGACAAGGCCAAGCAGGGGGTGGCGACCGAACTGGCCAACCTCGACAAGCAGATCACCGAGGCCTACGCCCGGCTCGCCTCCACCCGCCAGGCGCAGGCGAACGACGCGAACTTCGTACAGAACGCGATCGTCGGCCCCCTGAAGGAGAAGCGGGCGGCCACGATCGACCGGATCCGGATCGACGTCACGCGGGTCGGCGGGCAGTTCAACAGCGCGCTGTCGCAGCTCGCTGCCTGCACCACGCAGAGCGTCGACCAGACCACCGCGGGCCAGGGTGGCGGCCGTAACAACGGCGGCCAGAACAACAACGGTGGTCAGAACAACAACGGCAACAACGGGCAGGCCTCGGCCTCGGCCGCCCCGAGTGCCAGCGCCAGCGCTCCGGCCAACATCGGCGGGCAGGCGGGCAACGGCCCGGTCGCCGCGGACTTCGTGGACATCACGAAGGTCGCCGCGAACGTCCAGGCCAAGCCGCAGAACAGCGGCAACGCCTCGACCGGTTCCTTCACCACCCGCTGCGGTGTGAACGCGAACAAGAACCACAACACCGACAACGTCATCGTGGCGCCCGGCGTGACCAACGGCGCGCACCACCTGCACGACTACGTCGGCAACCAGAAGGTCAACGCGTTCGCCACCAACGACACGCTGATCGCGGACCAGACCAGCTGCCAGAACCAGGGCGACCTGTCGGCCTACTACTGGCCGGTGGTCCGTGTCCAGGACGGCACGCAGGACTTCGACCAGAACGCGGACGGCGGTGGCAAGGAAGGCAACGTCGGCAAGATCCTGACGCCGCTCCAGGCGCAGATCAAGTACGTCGGCAGCCCGGCCAGCAAGGTCACCGCGATGCCGCAGTTCCTGCGCATCATCACCGGTGACGCCAAGACCACGATCAACGGTCTGGCCAACGCCAACGCGCACTGGAGCTGCACCGGCTTCGAGAACAAGGTCCAGCTGACCGAGCAGTACCCGATCTGCCCGCAGGGCAGCAACGTGGTGCGTACCTTCGCCTTCCAGAGCTGCTGGGACGGCAAGAACATCGACAGCGCCAACCACCGCACGCACGTCGCCTTCGCGGACCCCGCGAGCGGCACCTGCGGCAACGGCTTCGTCGCGATCCCGCAGCTGACGATGCGCCTGGTCTACAAGGTCACCCCGCCGACCATCGTCAACGGCCAGGTGAAGAACGCCTACGCGGTGGACGGCTTCCCGGAGGAGCTGCACAAGGCGGCCACCGACCACGACGACTTCATCGCGGTCTTCAAGAACAACCTGGCGACCACCATCGCCAACTGCATCAACACCGGCAAGAAGTGCCAGTGAGCGCTAGCTAGCCGATAGCACGAAGCGGGCGGTGGGATTCTCCCACCGCCCGCTTTCGTATGTGCCGCGAGCGGATCAACCGCTGTGCGCCGCGTGGTTGGTGCCGATCTCCTCCCCACCGCCCAGGGTGGTCTGCAGCGTCTTGACCACCTTGTCGGTGCCGACGGCGACCCACTTGCGGCCGACGAGGTAGAAACCGCCGTAGTCCTTGGCGTCGTTGATCCACTCGCGCTGGCCGCGGTCGGTGGCGAAGGTGGCGAAGACGAACTTGCCGGCGGAGGTCTTGCAGATGGCCTGGCGGACCTCGTCGGAGTCGATCTGCATGTCCGGGGTGCACTTCACCTTGGCGGCCAGGCTCTCCAGACTGCCGGTCGCGGTGACCGGCACCTTGGCTTCCGCCTTGCTGTCTCCGGTTCCGCAGCCCGCCAGCGCCAGTACGGCCACGGCGCCGGCCACGGCGGACATCGGTCGGGTCAACCTCATCTGATCCTCCGGTCGCATTGCTGGCCCCGGGGGTGCCTTAGGGGGCCCGTCCCCTTCGATACGGCTGTGGGGCGCGAAAGGCTCACATCGTGCGCGAACGGCGGTGTCACCCTGTGCGCGGACGCCAGTGTCACCTGTGTGGCGGTGACCAACCAACGGGTCGCTCGTTCTTCAGGACGTGCAGTCACAGGATGTAGCGCAGCGTCACGCAGCCGCCTCCGCCGGAGCCCCGGGTCCGGCCGTCGACGTGGAGCAGGCCGAGGCCGCCCTCGTCGAGCACTACCCGCGGCTGGTCCGGCTCGCCTATCTGGTGCTGCCGCCGGGCCTCGCCCGGGGCCGCCGTGTCCTGACCGCACACGCGCTGGTCCAGCGGGCGCTCCCCCGGGGCCGCCGGCAGGGTCCGGTCATCCCGGCCCAGTCGACCGGGCGGGACACCGACCCCGGGTACGCGTTCGTCCGCCTCCATGTGGTGCGTACGGCGCTGGAGGCGGGCCTGCCGCTGAGGTTCACCGCGTGGCCCAAGCGCGCGCAGCTGCCGCCGCTGCTCCCCCAGGTGTGGGGCATCCGGCTCTTCCCGCGTTCCGGCGGCGCCGACGAACTCGCCCTGGACCAGCGCCTCGCCGGCCTCTCCGGCCCGGCGCGCGCGGCCTACGCGCTGCGCGGTCTGGAGCAGCTCCCCGACGGCGACGTCCGCAAGATCCTGCGGGCCGCCGGGGTGGCGCACCCCGAGGGCGCGCTCGCCGAGGCGAACGGCGTCCCGGCCGAGTACCCGCTGCTCGACTCCCCCGAGTTCGACCCCTGCTCCCTCCAGGCCCGGCCCACCGATCTGATGCGGCGCCGCCGGCACACCAAGGCCGCGCTCGCCGCCGTCGCCGCGCTCGCGGTGTGCGGGGCGCTGGTCGCGCTGCCGGGCGGCGGCTGGGGAGCCGACGGCGCGGCCGCCCCGCCGTACGCGCAGAACGCGGCCGCCCAGGCCGCCCTGGACCCCGCCCAGGTGACGCGGGTCCCGTCCGCCGCCTGGAAGACCGCCGCCCGCACCGACTTCTCCGCCTGGCCCGCGCGCGGCGCGCTCACCGGCGACACCGCGCTGCTGCGCCGCGCCCTCGCCGTCTGGGCCCGCCCCGGCGCCACGGTCCGTGTCTCGGCGACCCCGGGCACCCAGACCGGCGGCCCGGCCGGCCCGCCCCAGCTGCTGTACGCGGGCGTCGTCGACAGCGCCCGGGTGGTGGTCTTCTACGACGGTCTGCGCATCGCCCGCTACGCCGAGCCGAAGACCGGCACCGAGGGCGCGGCGCTGGACTTCGCCCGCGTCGACGGCGCGACCGGAGCCGAGGCGAGCGCGCTGGTCCTCGGCCGCGCCGACGGCAACGTCCGGTATCTGACCGCCCCCTGGGTGACCGGGGCGGCGGAGCGGGACCTGATGAAGCCGGGCGCGGGGGCGATGGACCTCGGGCTGGCCGACGGGGTGACCGGGCCGCTGGCCAGCCCCGCGATGCAGCAGGGCACCTGCACGTCCTGGAACGTGCTCCAGCTGACCGACGGGCGGGGTGTGCACCTCGCGACCGACCTGGGCGAACTGGTGCCGGCCCATCTCACCGCGGGCCGGCCCGGATACACCGGTGAGGCCTCGGGGGCGAAGGCGCTGCGCGACTGGGCGCCGTTCGCCTGCTCGCTGGCCGCGGAGCGCTCCGCCGGGGTGCGCGGCGTGAACGCGTGGGCGTTCGCCGAGCAGCCGCTGCCCGACGCCGGTGGCACCGGGTCCTGGGTGTGCACCCGTGCGGATACCTGGCGGGGCGACGGCACGGTGTCGCTGGCGCAGTTCCGCACACCGGGCAGCGAGTACGGGGCGGTCACCGCGAAGGGGGCCGATGTGACGGCGTGCGGTCCCCGTGATCCGCAGGTGCTGGCCGGGGTGTTGTGGAAGTCCCGGGCGGGCCGGTGGTACCTGCTGGCCGCGGGCGGCCACGACACCACGTCGATCCGGGCGACCGGCGGGGTCACCGCCTCGGCATCGGGGACGCTGCTGGTGGCCAGGGCGAAGCAGGGGGCACAGGCCGATCTGCAGGGCACACTGGACGACGGGCGGGAGATCAGCGGACTGCGGTGAGCGTCCCTCGCTCACCGCACCCCTTGCTGACATCGACGTAAACAAGGTGGGCCGCAGGTCTTCTCAGGCCACCTACCCGTCAGTACATTGACGCCATGTCCAACAAGCAGCCGCAACCGGTGCGGTCCGAGCACATAGCGCTCCAGGCCCGCAAGGTGTCCTTCGCCTGGGAGGACACCCCGCTGCACTGGGTGCCCGGCGATCCCTTCGCCACGCACACCATCAATGTGCTGCACATGCTGCTGCCCGCCGGTGAGCGGTGGTTCGTGCACGTCTACAAGCAGGTGCTGCCTCTCATCCGCGACGAGCGGCTGCGCGCGGACGTCATCGGGTTCATCGGGCAGGAGGCGATGCACTCCCAGGCCCATGACGAGGTGCTGCCCCATCTCAAGGAGCTCGGGCTCGACCCGGCGCCGTACACCGCGCAGGTCGACTGGTTCTTCGAGAAACTGCTCGGCGACCGGACCCTGCCGCCCGGGAGGGCCCGCCGCTGGTGGCTGCTCGAACGGGTCGCGCTGATCGCGGCGATCGAGCACTACACCGCGTTCCTCGGCGACTGGGTGCTCAACGCCGACGAGCTGGACCGGCGCGGTGCCGACCCGACGATGCTGGACCTGCTGCGCTGGCACGGCGCCGAGGAGGTGGAGCACCGGTCGGTGGCCTTCGACCTCTTCATGCACCTCGACGGCGGCTACCGGCGCCGGGCGCGGACCTGGGCGACGGCGTTCACGGCGATCGTGTTCCTGTGGCAGCGCGGCGCCCGCTTCTTCATGGCGAACGACCCCACGCTGACCGAGGGCCGGGCCCGGTTCAGGGACTTCTATCGCGCGGGCAGGCGCGGCACGCTGCCGGCCACCGGCGACATGCTCAGGTCCATACCCCGCTACCTCGGCCGCGCCTACCACCCCTCCCAGGAGGGCTCCACCGAGCAGGCCGTCGCCTACCTGGCCTCCTCCCCCGCCGCGCTGGCCGCCGAGCGCGCCGAGAAGGGGGCCGAGTGATGCCGAGGCTGCGGACCGTCGTCGCCGTCGCGGGCGCCGCGCTGCTCGTCAGGCGGGCCGTGCGCCGCCGTATCGAGGTCTCCCCGCTGTGGCCGATGCCGGCCCTGGACCCGCCGACCTCCGGGCAGCCGCGCTCCCGGGCACTGCGGCTGCTGGTCGCCTCGCACCGGACGGTCGCCGACGGGGTCGTACAACTGCGCCTGGAAGGCGGGCGGTTGCCGGGCTGGGAGCCGGGGGCGCATCTCGACGTCGTGCTGCCCTCGGGGCTCGTCCGGCAGTACTCGCTGTGCGGGGACCCGGCGGACTCCTCGTCGTACACGATCGCCACGCGGCTGGTCGCGGACGGGCGGGGCGGTTCGCGGGAGGTCCACGAGCAGGTGGTCGAGGGGATGGAACTGGAGGTGCGCGGTCCGCGCAACCGCTTCCCGCTCGTCGACGCCCCGTCCTATGTGTTCGTCGCCGGGGGCATCGGCATCACCCCGATCCTGTCGATGGTGCGGTCGCTGCCGGACGGTGTGGCGTGGCGCCTGCTGTACTGCGGGCGGACGCGCGCCTCGATGCCGTTCCTCGGCGAACTCGCCGGGGACGACCGGGTCACGGCCGTCGCGGAGGACGAGGACGGGCGCCCGGACCTCGACGCGCTGCCGGTGCCCGAGGGCGCGGCGGTGTACTGCTGCGGCCCCGAAGGACTGATGGCGGCGGTCGAGGAGCGCTTTCCCGCCGTGCGCCTGGAGCGTTTCGCCCCGTGTACCGACACCGCGGGCAACCACGCCTTCGAACTCGAACTCCGGCGCAGCGGGCGGACGTTGACGGTCCCGGCCGAGTCGACCGTGCTGGCGGCCGTACGGGCGGAGCTGCCCGACACGCCCTACTCCTGCGCGCAGGGGTTCTGCGGGACCTGCCAACAGCGGGTGCTGGAAGGGGAGGTGGAGCACCGGGACGAGTTGCTCACGGACACGGAGCGTGCCGACTCGATGCTGATCTGTGTGTCCCGGGCCCGAAGTGGGAGACTTGTGCTGGATCTGTGAACACCCGCGGTGGGTCAGGTCCGTTGGAGGCCGGATCCGATCGGTAAGGTGTTCGCATGAGTACCGGGGTACGCCGCAGGATGGGAGTCGAGGAGCGGCGGCAGCAGTTGATCGGCGTCGCCCTCGAACTGTTCAGCCGTCGATCGCCCGACGAGGTCTCCATCGACGAGATAGCCTCGGCCGCTGGTATCTCGCGGCCGTTGGTCTACCACTACTTCCCCGGCAAACTCAGCCTGTACGAGGCCGCGTTGAAGCGCGCCTCGGAAGATCTCGCGGGCCGCTTCGCCGAGCCGCACGAGGGCCCGCTGGGGGCCCGGCTGCTGCGTGTGATGCGCCGCTTCTTCGACTTCGTCGAGGAACACGGGCCCGGTTTCGCCGCGTTGATGCGCGGCGGCCCGGCGGTCGGCTCCTCGGCGACCAACGCGCTCATCGACTCCGTACGGCAGGCCGCGTACGAGCAGATCCTCTCCCACCTCGACGTCACCGAGGCACCGGCCCGCCTCGAACTGGTCGTCCGCTCCTGGATCTCGCTCGCCGAGTCCACGGCCCTGATCTGGCTGGACGGCCGCCGTATTCCGCGCACCGAACTGGAACTCCAGCTCGTCCACGACTTCGCGGCGCTGGCCGCGGTGAGCGCGGCGTACGACGAGGAGATGGGCGCGCTGGTGAAGGGCATGGTGAAGGACGAGCCGGCCGACGGCCCGTTCGCGGACCTGGCCGGCCGACTGATCGCCCTGGCGGGCTGAGCCCCGTAAGGGGCAGCTCCAGAGAACCTAGATCTCGAACTTCCGGTACGACGGATCCAGGTCCCGCACCTCCGCCGACGCATGCAGCGCGAACCACCCCTCCGGCTTCACATGCTCCCGCAGCAGCTCCAGTGTCGCCTCGGTCAGCCGCGCCTTCGTCTCGTCGGTCCGCCCGGCCAGCAGGCCGAACGTGACGTGCACGACGACATGCGCCCCCTCGGTGTCATAGCCGAAGGCGGTGTCGTCGGCGGCACGGAACAGCGTCTTGCAGGCCTCCGGCTTGGCCGCCGCGATCTCGACCACGGCGGTGTGCAGGGCCCTGGCGAAGCCCTCCCGGTCGAAGGCGGCGCCGGCCGTGGCCGAGTAGTCGACGGTGATCTGCGGCATGAGCACTCCTGTTCTACGGCTACTGGGATCACCTTAGGCGCAGGTCACGGTCAGGACGAGCGGGTGAAGACCGCGACGGTCCGCCCCGGCACGGTGAACGTGCCCGAGTCCGCCGCGTACGACGACGTCTTCACCACGGTGTCCGCACCGGCCGCCTGTACCGGATGCAGCCGGTATCCCGTCCCGGCGAGCGCCGCGATCCGCTGCTCCTGCCGCTCCGGGCTCGCGTTGAAGACGACGACCAGGCCGCCGAGCTCCATGGTGATCACCCCGGGCGTCTCGTCCTTGCCGGACAGCGGGAACGACAGCCGTGACTGCACCTGCGCGGCCGTGCCGAGCGAGAACGCCTTCTCCGTCGTACGGATCCTCAGCAGGTCCTGGTAGGCGGCCGAGGCCCCGTCGATCTGCGCGCACCCGACGCTCACGGTCGTCAACAACGGCTTGGCGTAGGGCCACTTGGACTGGTTGTCGGCGGCCATCGGCAGGCCCCGCCCGAAGCCGTTGCCGTCGGCGCAGTTCCAGTGGATGGCGTTGAACCAGTCCCCGCTGTCGAAGGAGTTGCGGTCCAGGGACTTGGAGCGGAGCAGGTCGGTGCCTGCCTGGGACAGCGACGGCCCCTGCGAGAGCGCGGCCGTGGCCATCGCCAGGACCTGCATCCGGGCCCGGTCCGCCGCACCGGTCGTCGCGGGCAGCTTGTACGTCAGCGCGTCGAACAGCGACTCGTTGTCGTGCGCGTCGACATAGGCGAGGGCGTCGCCGGGCGCGTCCGCGTACCCGGCGGGCGAGCCGTTGTAGTCGATCTCGGCGCCGGTGACCTCCTTGCCGTCGGTGTCCGTGAACCGGTACTTGGCGAGGTTGCCGGTCAGCCCGACCTTGATCAGGTCCTGGTAGTGCAGCAGCCGGGCCTTCTGTTCGGCCGAAGTGCCGTTGGCGGTGGAGGAGTTGGGGTCGGTGTACAGCCCGGACGCGAAGCCCTGGATGCCGGGGTCCGAGTCGAAGGGGCTGCCGCCGCGCACGGCGTCCCGGGCCCGGTCGGAGAAGGTGGCGATGCCGGTGCCGGCCATGTTCGCCTGGGTGGCCTGCACGAACCGGGCGTCATTGGCGACCTCGCCGAAGTTCCACCCCTCGCCGTACAGGATGATCTTCTTGCCGTCGACGCCGTCCTTCTTCGGGGTCAGCGCGTCGAGCGCCTTGCGGACCGCCAGGATGTTGGCCTTCGGGTGGTGGCCCATCAGGTCGAACCTGAACCCGTCGACCTTGTACTCCTTGGCCCAGGTGACGATCGAGTCGACCACCAGCTTGCCCATCATGGCGTTCTCGGGCGCGGTGTTGGAGCAGCAGGTGCTGTTGGCGACACTGCCGTCGGCGAGCAGCCGCTGGTAGTAGCCCGGCACGATCCTGTCGAGGACGGAGGTGTCCGCCTGGCCGCTGGCCGCCGTGTGGTTGTAGACGACGTCCATGACGACCCGGAGTCCGTCGTCGTTCAGCGACTTGACCATCCTGCGGAACTGGACGGTACGCGCGGTGCCGTTCGGGTCGGTGGCGTACGACCCCTCGGGGACCGTGAAGTGGTAGGGGTCGTAACCCCAGTTGTAGGCGTCCTTCGCGGCCACCGCGGCGACGCACTCCTGCTGCTTCTCCGAGTCGGCCGCGTAGGAGGCGAGGTCGCAGTCGGTGGTCGCCTGGTCGGCCTTCTTCTCGGGCACGGTGGCGAAGTCGAAGACCGGGAGGAGGTGCACGTACGAAGTCCCGGACTTGGCAAGGGCCTTGAGGTGTCTGGACCCGTCGCTGCTCTTGTCGGTGAAGGCGAGGTAGGTGCCCCGGTCGGCGGCCGGGACCGTGGAGTCCGCCACCGAGAAGTCGCGGACGTGGAGTTCCTGGATCTGTGCGTCCTTCAGCGGTACGGCCTTGGGCTTGGTGTAGGTCGACCAGCCGCCCGGGGCCAGGGACTTGTCATCGAGGTCGACGACCAGACTGCGCTCCGAGTTCGCGGTGAGGGCGACCGAGTACGGGTCGGTGACCTTGTTGGTCACCACCTTCCGGACGCTGGGCGCCCACACCTTCACCACGTACCGGTAGGGCTTGTTCTTCCAGGACTTGGGACCGGTGACGGACCAGACGCCGGTGGCGGGGTCGCGGTGCATGGCCACGGTGGAACCGTCGAGTTCGAGGGCGACGGACTGCGCGGTCGGGGCCCAGACGGAGAGGGTCGGCTTTCCGTGGTGGAAGACCGGCCCGAGGGCGGCCTTGATGGCCGTCGCGTACACGTCGTCGAGGACCCCGGCGATCTGCACGCCGGTCGCGGCCAGCACGGCGCCGTTCACGGCCCGCTGCGAGGCGACGAGCTGCCCGCTGAGCGCCTCGCGCACCCTGCCGCGGTCACGCGGGTCGACCGACCAGGCCGTGTAGTCCTTCAGGTACGGGAACTTCGCCTTCTGCGCGTCGGTGAGCGTGGTCTTCGTCAGCCGCAGCCAGCGCTCGTCGTCGCTGGTCAGCGCCCCGTCCTTGACGGCGATCGAACCGTCGTGGGAGGAGAGCAGCTGGGTGGAGGCAGCACCGTCGACGCCGTTCCAGGCGACCGTGTCCCGGCCGATCCAGATCGCCTTGGAGGTGGTCAGGTCGAGCGCGACCGCGCTGCCGGCGGGCTGCGGGAGCAGGTACTTCTCCTGGCCGTTCAACAGCCACACCTCGTAGCCGCTCGACTTGAGGTCGAGGGACTGGTCGGCGGACAGGTCCTTCTGGTCGCCGTTGTGGATGATGTAGCTGAGGCTGGTGGCACCCGTGGTGAGCGGTACCTCGAAGACCGCGCCATAGGCGTCAGTCTTCACCGGCTTCAGGGGGTTCGACCAGTCGGTGGGGTTCGCGGCGCCCGTCCAGACATGCAGGCCCCAGCCGTCGTAGTTCCCGTCGGCACGGTGGTAGTGGATGACCGCCTTGGTGGTGTCCTGCGCGGGGTAGTCGGCGGTCGGCTTCTCGGTCAGGACGTCCGTCTTCCCCTGCTCGACCCAGACCTCACCCGTCTTGGTGACGTCGATGGAGCGGTCGGCGGAGACGTCCTTGTTGCCGTCCTTGTCGACGACGAGGAAGCCGACGTTCGAGGCGCCGGACTTCAGCTTGACGTAGGCGAAGGCGCCGTAGGCGTCCCGGCCGGTGAAGGGGTGGCCGGCGGGCCAGGTGGTCGCCTCGCCGTCGGCGATGTCGCCCCAGGCGTACAGGCCCCAGTTGTCGTAGTCGCCGTCGGTGCGCTTGTAGTGGACGATCGCGTAGTCGCGGGAGGAGGCGGTAGGGGTCTCGGCGGCGGGCGGGGTGCCGGAGGTGCTGGTCGCGAGCGCGCTGCCGGTGTGTCCGGCGGAGTCGATCACGACCGCTTTGTAGCGCAGGGCGGTGCCGGCCGGGACGTCCTTGGCGATGGTCTGGGTGACCTTGTAGGGGGCGTGGTCGGCGGAGCCGAGGACGGTCCACTTCCCGTTGCCGACCTGGGCGGCGAAGACGACGCGGTCGAGCTGTCCGCCGGTGACGTTCGCGGTGAGGTCGACGGTGCCGGTGGCGCCGGCGGCCGGGGCGGTGAGGGTCAGGGCGGGTGCGGTGGCGGGCTTGGCGAGGGGGCCGGCGGCCTGGTAGACGACGGCGGACTCGGCGGGGACGGTGACGGTGACGCCGTTGTCCGTACCGGAGGTCACGGTGCCGTCGGTGCCGTAGATCGCGCGGTAGCGCATGTCGGCCGACCCGGTGGCGAAGGTCGCCGTCTTCGCCGTGCCGGCGTTGTTGAGGGCGACGACGTACTCCTGGCCGGTCTTCGCGTCCGTCCGGGTGAACGCGTAGACACCGGCGCCGTCCGCCGCGTAGCGCTCGGTCTGGACGCCGTCGGCGAGGGCGGGGTTGGCTGCGCGCAGCCTGGAGAGAGCACTGATCTGCTGGTAGAGCGGTGCACTCGTGTCGTAGGAGTCGCTGGCGGCGGTCCGGTCGGTGCCGATCTCGTCGTCGTCCAGGTAGTCGGCGACCTTGGACGCGAACATCGTCTGCCGGGCGTCCTTGTCCCCGCCGGAGCCGGTGAAGCCCTGCTCGTCGCCGTAGTAGACGACCGGGTTGCCGCGGCTGAGGAACATCACCTCGTTGGCGAGCCGGTCCTTGGCGAGGAGTTCGGCGTCCGTGGCCTTCGGGTTGTCCTGCTTCAGGAAGTACCCGATCCGGCCCATGTCGTGGTTGCCGAGGAAGGTGACCTGTTCGTAGGCGTTGGCCTTGTCGGTCGTGTACTTGTAGTCGTCGGCGAAGACGCTCGACAGCTTCTGCGCGCTGCCGCCCTGGGAGGCGTAGGAGCGGGCCGCGTCCTGGAAGGGGAAGTCGAGGGTCGCGTCCAGCCGCCCCTGGGTGACGTACGGGGAGGTGACGGAGGTGTCGGCGGAGTACGTCTCGCCGAACATGAAGAAGTTCCTACGGCCGTGGTCCGCCGCGTACTTGTCGAGCGCGGTCGCCCACTGGGTCCAGAACTCCATGTTGACGTTCTTGACGGTGTCGATCCGGAAGCCGTCGATGGCGTAGTCCTTCACCCACCGCTCGTAGATCTTCTCCATGCCGTGCACGACCTCGGGCCGTTCGGTCCACAGGTCGTCCAGGCCGGAGAAGTCGCCGTAGGTCGCGGACTCGCCGGCGAACGTCGAGTCGCCCCGGTTGTGGTACATCGTCGGGTCGTTGAGCCACGACGGCACCTTCGACTCGCTGGTGACGATGGGCGTGCGCGGGAAGGAGGCGGTGGAGACCGCCGGGAACTTCTTCTTCCCGTCCGCGTAGTCGGCGTCGTCGAAAGGCCGCCCGTCCTTGGTCAGGTAGGGGAAAGCGCCCTTGGAGAGGTAGTCGTAGGACTTCTCCTCGTAGTCGACGACGTCGGCGGTGTGGTTCGTGATGACGTCGAAGAAGACCTTCATGCCCTTGGCGTGCGCCTTGGAGATGAGGGTCGCCAGGTCCTTGTTGGTCCCGAAGTGCGGGTCGACCTGGGTGAAGTCGGTGATCCAGTAACCGTGGTAGCCGGCCGAGGCGTTGCTGCCGGTCCCCTGCACGGGCTTGTTCTTGAAGATCGGGGCCATCCAGATGGCGGTGGTGCCGAGCCCCTTGATGTAGTCGAGCCGCTTGGTCAGGCCCTTGAGGTCGCCGCCCTGGTAGAAGCCCTTGTCGGTGGGGTCGTACCCGGTGGAGAGCCGGGAGCCGGTCAGTCCGCCCTTGTCGTTGCCGGTGTCCCCGTTGGCGAACCGGTCCGGCATGACGAAGTAGAACTGCTCGCGGGTGTCGTCGTGCCGGGCCGGCTCGGCGGCGAGCCTGGCGTCCGAGGGGGGCGCGGGCGGGGTGTCGGCATGTGCGGCAAGCGGCTGCACCAGCGCGACGGCGAGGGCGGCCACGGCGACGGCCGCGACCCGTCTGACATGTATCACCGGTGTGAACTCCTAGCGATAGCTGCTCTCTTGGGTCCGACCCGGCGCGACCGTATCGCTAACGAAAGGTTTACAGCAAGAGGCTTGAAAATCACAGCAAGAAATTTCACGAGGCGTATTGACGCGCTGTCTCAACTGGCCCACGCTCCAGGGTTGTTGAAGCCTGTCCCTCTTGTTTGGGAGCCGCACATGACCGGACACCGACCCCCGGGTGTCTTCAGACGCACGGCCGTCGCGATCGCCGCGGGCGCCCTGGCGCTCGCGGGCGTCGTCGCCCTGCCGGCCACCGCCGCACAGGCGGACACCACCGCCAAGGGCGATGTGATCGCCAACCTCTGGGAATGGAACTGGAACTCGATCGCGTCCGAGTGCACCAACGTGCTCGGCCCGGCCGGGTACGGCGCGGTGCAGGTCGCCCCGCCCTCCGAGTCCCTCAAGCAGACCAACTACTACTGGTGGGACGTCTACCAGCCGTACTCGTACACCCTGAACAGCCGGTTCGGGACGGCGACGCAGTTCGCCTCGATGGTCACCGCCTGCCACACGGCGGGCGTGAAGGTCTACACCGACGCGGTCATCAACCACACGGCCGCGCAGACCGGCACCGGCTACGACGGCACCGTCCTCACCAACAAGTACAACACCGCGGACTGGGGCCCCAGCGACTACCACACCTCCGCGGACTGCCCCACCTCCGACCTGACCATCCAGGACTACTCGAACCTCACCCAGGTCCAGAACTGCGAACTGCTCGGCCTGCCCGACCTCAAGACCGGTGCGGACAACGTCCGTTCGGGCCTCGCGGCCTTCCTCAACAAGCAGATCGCCCTGGGCGTCGACGGCTTCCGCGTCGACTCGGCCAAGCACATCCCGGCCACCGACATGGCGGCCATCGTCGCCAAGCTGAACACCACGACGTCCGGCGCGGCGCCGTACGTCTTCGACGAGGTCTACCCGGGCTCCACCCCGCAGCCCAGCGACTACTACGGCTCCGGCGACGTCCTGGACTTCACCTACGCGAGCAAGATGAAGTCGGCCTTCCAGGGCAACGTCAGCGACCTCTCGTCCCTCTCCAGCAGCGGCATCCTGCCGGCCGCCAACTCGGTGTCCTTCGTGACCAACCACGACACCGAGCGCAACGGCCTGCACATGTCGTACAAGGACGGCGACACCTACAAGCTGGCGAACCTCTTCGAGCTCGCCTACAAGTGGTCGACGCCGACGGTCTACGCCAGCTGGGAGTGGACACAGAGCGACCAGGCCCCGCCGAACTCGTCCGGCTTCGTGACGGACACGGACTGCGCCAGCGGGTCCTGGTACTGCCTCGACCGTGACACCGGGGTCGTCGGCATGGTCGCCTGGCACAACGCGGTCGACACCGCCGCGGTCTCCGACTGGCAGACCATGTCCTCGAACGTCATCGGCTTCGGCCGCAGCGGCGCGGGCTTCTTCGCGCTCAACAACGGTTCCTCATCAGCGACTTACACGTTCACCACCGGCATGGCGGACGGCACGTACTCGAACGTCGTAGACGGCGGGGCCACCAAGGTCACCGTCTCCGGCGGCAGCGCCTCCCTCACCATCCCGGCGAAGAGCGCGGTCGCCTTCTACAACTCCTCCTACACCTGCACGGTCGGCTGCGGCGACGCGGGCGGCGGTGGCGGCGGTTCGACGTCGACGGTCAGCGCGACGTTCAACGAGTACGCGTCGACGACCACCGGCACCAACGTCT
Organism: Streptomyces sp. NPDC048277; assembly: GCF_040652235.1. Taxonomy (NCBI): domain Bacteria; kingdom Bacillati; phylum Actinomycetota; class Actinomycetes; order Kitasatosporales; family Streptomycetaceae; genus Streptomyces; species Streptomyces sp. NPDC048277. Next base: position 103,897 of record NZ_JBEZLQ010000002.1, on the reverse strand, counting down.
ACGTCGTCGGCTCCATCTCCGCCCTGGGCGGCTGGGACACCTCGAAGGCGATCCAGCTGTCGTCCTCCGGGTACCCGATCTGGTCGGGGGAGGTGAGCGTACCGATCAACACGTCCTTCACTTATAAGTATATAAAGAAGGACAGTTCGGGCAACGTGACCTGGGAGTCCAACGCCAACAGGTCGGCCACGACCACCACCTCGGCGGTCTCCCTCAACAACTCCTGGAACGTGGCCAACGCCGACGCCACGGACGTGACCTTCAACGAGTACGCCACGACCACCTGGGGCACCAACGTCTACGTCGTGGGCTCCATCGCCTCCCTCGGCTCCTGGAACACCAGCGACGCGATCCCGCTGTCGTCGGAGTCGTACCCGACATGGAGCAAGCTGGTGATCGTCCCGAAGAGCACAACATTTGATTATAAGTTCGTCCAAAAGGACAGTTCTGGGACCGTGACATGGGAGTCGGGCACCAACCGCTCCTACACGACCGGCACTTCGTCGGGCTACGCCACCAGCGACACCTGGAAGTAGTCGAGCAAGCTCAACACCTATGAACGGGCTCTCGTCGGCCTACGCCGACGAGAGCCCGTTCATCTGTGCATTTTCGAAGCCGTGACCGATCCGTATCGGCGTCGTTGATCCTGTCGTATGAAAGCCGACAGGGGACGCAAGTACCGCCTGTACCCCACCCCGGGACAGGAGGAGGTCCTCACCTCATGGGGGCACTCTGCACGGGCTCTGTGGAACGTGGCGCTGGAGCAACGTCAATACGTCTACAAGCAGCGGGGTGTGACGCTGCGTTCCGTGGAGCAATCCCGTTCGCTCACAGCGGCGCGGGCCGAGATCGACTGGTTGCGGGAGCTTCCCGCGACCGCTGGCCAGCAAGTGCTGCGTCAACTGGATCTCGCCTACGACAACTTCTTCAACCCGGCGCATCCTGCGGGGTACCCGCGCTTCAAGAAGCGCGGCAGTCGCATGAACTTGTCTTTTCCAGGCCAGACGGTCAAGGTCCGCAAACTCAACCGGCACTGGGCGGAAGTGCAGGTTCTCAAGATCGGCTGGGTGCGGTTTCGTCTGTCTCGCGCCCTGGGAGGGACGCTTCGCAACGCCACGATCAGCAGGAACGGCACTGGCTGGCACGTCTCGTTCGGTGTTGCTACGGGGGTCGAGCAGGCGCCGCCGCTCGACAGGCCCGGGTGCGGAGTGGATTTCGGGGTCGCTGCCTCGGCGTATGTATCCACGGAGGAACGACCGAGGCTGATGCCTCAGACGCTCTCCGCACCAGAGAGAGCCCGGCTCAAGCACCTCGAACAGAAGAGGGCACGGCAGCTCACGTACGCCAAGAAACATCAAGGAGGCCGCTGCAGCAACCGGCTCCGTCGCACCATCGAGCAGATCGCGAAGATCAAGGCCAGGCAGGCCAACCGGCGACGAGACTTCACGCACAAACTCACCACCGACCTCGCCAAGAACCACGGCTACGTCGGCATCGAGGACTTGAGCGTGCAGAACATGACCAAGAGTGCCAAAGGAACTGCCGAACAGCCAGGTACCAAAGTAAGGGCCAAGGCGGGGCTGAACCGCTCCGTCCTCGACAACTGCCCCGGTGAGCGCCGTCGGCAACTTGACTACAAGTGCCGGATTTACGGGTCGGAACTGAGGTTGGTTCCTGCCTTTCACACCTCCAATACCTGCGGGAATCCCGACTGCGGAAAGGTCGATCCGAAGTCACGGCCGGGATGTGGCCGTCTCTTCGTCTGCGTCCACTGCGGATTCGAGGACGACGCCGACCACAACGCCGCCGTCGAGATTCACGCCCGAGCCCGCCGGACGGGTGGCTCGGTCACCAACAGCACGCGCAGACGCTCTTCGGCGTCGAGTCCCGGCCAGCCCCGGAGGCGGATGCGTGAAGCCCGGTCCGCTGCGACAGCGGCGAAAGGGAATCGCGGTCTTTGATCGGCAGCGAGAATCGTCAAAAGTACGTCAAGAAGGACTTATTCTGACACCTGGAAGTAGCCGGCGAACTTTTCCGGCGGATCGCGCATCGAACCTCGTGTACGGCACCAGAGGACGGCACGGGGCGCATCTCGCGCCCCGTGCCGCAGGACACGAGGGAGCACCGTCATCATGAACGAACACCGGAGCACCGGCCGTGTGTACGGCCGCACCGCGCTCGCCGTGGCCGCCGTCGTCGGCCTGGGGATCGTCGGGGTGGGTACCGCCTCGGCCGCGGGCCCGAGCAGCGCGCAGGCCGCGCCGACCTGTTCCGCCTCCGCGCTCAAGGCCACCTTCGGCAAGCAGCTCGGCGGCGGGATGAACCACCAGGGCGTCGTCATCAGACTGCGCAACCTCAGCGGCAGGACCTGCGCGCTGCGCGGCTACCCCGGTCTGGGCCTGGAGAACTCCGCGCACCGGGCGCTCACGACCCACACGCACTGGGGAGACACCTGGTACGCCAAGGACCCGGGCAAGAAGACCCTGGTCCTCCAGGACGGCCAGAGCGCCGAGGCCGTCGTCGCCTGGACCCACGCCAACACCGGCACCTCGGGCGCGGTGCACGCCTCCTACCTGGAGATCACCCCGCCCGCCTCCAAGCAGCACAAGACGCTGGCCTTCCCCGAGTGGGTCGACCACGGCGACCTCTCCGTGACCGCGCTGGCCCGGCACATCGACGTCACCGACTGACCTTCCACGCCCCGGACGGCGGCTGCGCCTACGCCCCGGCCCCGCCGTCCACCTGGAGGATCGCGCCCGACACATAGGAGGCGCGGTCGCTCAGGAGCCAGGCGGCGGCCTCCGCTATCTCCTCGGGGGTGGCCGTGCGGCGCAGGGGCGTCACGGACTTCATGTGGTCGATGATGCCGGGGGTGGCCTCGTCCCAGTCGCGGACCATCTCGGTGAGCGTGCCGCCGGGGGCGACGGCGTTGACGCGGATGCCCTCGGGGCCGTAGCTGACGGCGGCCGACTGGGTGAGGCTGTTGACGGCGCGCTTCATGGCGCCGTAGACGGGCAGGACGGGGTTGGCGCGCAGGCTGCCGATGGAGGAGTTGTTGACGATGGCTCCGGTGCCGGCGGTGGCGCGGATGGCGGCGACCTCGGCGTTCATGGCGAGCCAGACGCTCTTGAGGTTCACGGCGGTGACGTGGTCGAACTCGGCCTCGGCGAGTTCGTCCAGGGGGACGGGCCGCTGGGCCACGGCCCCGTTGTTGAAGGCGAGGTCGAGGCGGCCGTAGACCTCCACGGTGCGGTCGACGGCGGCGCGGACGCTCGCCGCGTCGGCCAGGTCGCAGACCACGTAGTCGGCGGTGCCGCCCGCCGCGCGGATGTCCTCGGTCACCGACTTGAGCTGGTCCTCCGTGCGGGCCGCCAGCAGGACCCGGGCGCCCTCGCGGGCGAAGAGCCGGGCCGCGGCCGCGCCGATGCCGCGTCCGGCGCCGGTGATGAAGGCGACCTTGCCGGTCAGCAGGCCCTGGTAGGTGATCGCAGTGTTGTGCATGTTTTCCATGTCTTCCATGGCTTCGAGCCTGGGGCCGGGCCCGTGGCTCATCCAGGCACCGGCGGTACCTGGATGGGGCCGGGCGGCCGGCGCACACTGGAGGCGTGGACAGGCAAGAACTCGCGGCATTCCTGCGCAGCCGGCGTGAGCGGATCTCCCCCGCTGAGGTCGGGCTGCCCCGTGGCCCGCGGCGCCGTACTCCCGGGCTGCGGCGCGAGGAGGTGGCGCAGCTGGCGTTCATCTCGACGGAGTACTACACGCGGCTGGAGCAGGCGCGGGGGCCGCGTCCGTCGCGGGAGGTGCTCGGCGGGCTGGCACGGGCGCTGCGGTTGTCCGACGCCGAGCGCACCCATCTGCACCACCTGGCCGGTGCCCCGCCGGGGCCGCCGCCCGGGCCGCCGCGTGAGGTGCGGCAGAGTCTGCTCGACCTGCTGCACCGGCTCCCGCAGTCCGCCGCCTTCGTGACCTCCGCGACCTGCGAGGTGCTGGCCTGGAACGATCTGGCGGCCGCCCTCATGGAGGACTTCTCCGCGCTGCCCCCGCGCGGGCGCAACCTCATCCGCCGCGCCTTCCTCGACCCGTACCCGGAGGGCCGGAGGCTGTACGGGGTGTCGGACGTGGACGCCTTCGCACGGCTCTCGGCGCAGCGCCTGCGGGCCACCGCCGCGCGCTACCCCGACGCCCCCGAGGTCACCGGGCTGGTGGCCGAACTCCTCGCCGGGAGCGAGGAGTTCCGGCGGCTGTGGGAGTCGCACGACGTGTCCGCCGAGCCCACCCTGTGCAAGACCTTCCAGCACCCGGTGGTGGGCCCGGTCACGGTCAACTGCGACGCCCTCGACATCACCGACCGGGACCAGCAGGTGGTGATCTACACCGCCACCCCGGGGTCGCCGTCGGAGGAGGCGCTGCGGCTGCTGTCGGTGATCGGGACCCAGCGGATGGATCCTCAGCAGGTGGACTTCCCGGCGTAGACCGCCAGGGCGGTGTTCGAGGCCAGGGTGGCGGTGAACTGGCCGCTCGCATTGACCGTCACCGGCGTGTTCGCCTGCACGTTGCAGTACGTCCCGGCCGGCAGCGAGGTCTGGTACGTCCGGGTCAGGGAGCCCGTCTCGTGGTTGATGGCCACGTAGCCCTTCGCGCCCCGCCCGAAGGCGATCGCGTCGGCGCCGTCGTCCCACCAGTCGGTCATCGCCTCGCCGCGCACCGCGTTGCGGAAGGCGACCATGCGGATGATCTCGGGCCAGGCGTGCTGGCACTTCCAGCCGTCCTGCCAGCAGGAGTTGACGACACCGTTGTTCGGCGGGCCGGCGTCGGCGTCCGTCCACTCGTAGCCGGAGTTGATGTCCGGGGCGCCGTAGGGGTAGGCGAGCATGAAGACGTTGGCGAGCGTGTAGTTGGCGCCGTCCTTGTAGTTGAGCGTGCTGCCGTTGCGCTCGGTGTCGTGGTTGTCGACGAAGACCCCGGCGACCGAGCTGCTCATATAGCCCCAGCCCTCGCCGTAGTTCTTGAGGTAGGCGAGGTTCTCGTTGTTGAAGACGCGCTTGAGGTCGTAGGCGTAGCGGAACTCCTGGACGTCGCCGTTGCCGGTGTACTCGGTGGGCTGGACGGCCTCTCCGGCGCCGTAGATGACCTCCTGCTTCCAGTACACGGACGGGTTGGTCAGCCGGGTCTTGATGTTGGCGAGGTCCTCGGCCGGGATGTGCTTGGCCGCGTCGATGCGGAAGCCGTCGACGCCGAGGCTCAGCAGGTCGTTCAGGTAGCCGGCGATGGTCTTGCGGACGTACTCCTCGCCGGTGTCCAGGTCGGCCAGGCCGACGAGTTCGCAGTGCTGGACGTTCCAGCGGTCGGCGTAGTTGGAGACGAGGGAGGTGCAGTCGTCGAAGTCGTACGAGGAGTACAGGCCGGGGTAGTTGTACTTCGTGTACGAGGAGCCGCCGGTGCCGGTGCCGCTGCCCGCCGACATGTGGTTGACGACGGTGTCGACGACGACCTTCACGCCCGCCGCGTGGCAGGTGTTCACCATGTTCTGGAAGGACGTGCGGTCGCCGAGCCGGCCCGCGATCTTGTACGACACCGGTTGGTACGACGTCCACCACTGCGAGCCCTGTATGTGCTCGGCGGGCGGGGAGACCTGGACGTATCCGTAGCCGGCGGGGCCGAGGGTGCTGGTGCACTCCTTGGCGACCGAGCCGTAGTTCCACTCGAAGAGGACGGCGGTGACGTCCTTGGTGCCGGGTGGGGAGGCATGCGCGAGAGTCGGGTTCATGACAAAGGCGGCAGCCGCGAGGGCGGCGGTCGCGGCAAGGGTCCTGCGGGCCATGTGGGGGCTCCTTCACCGTTGAAGGTTCTTGCAGCAAACTTTCTGCAAACTTGCGGTGACGGAGATGTTAAGGGCCCGCTGCCTGAAAAGGCAGCGGGCCGTGTGAAGTTGATGCAAGAACTTTCAGAGGCGCGTGAACCACACCGTCGTGTCCGCCGGCACCTTCGCCTCGCCGTCGGCCTCCGTCAGCTCACCGCTGGCGAGCAGCACCCGGCCGTACGCCGGAGTCGTCACCGACTCCCCGCCGGTGTTCGCGACGCAGACGAACTCCCCGCGCCGGAAGGCGAGTACGCCCTCCGGGGCACGCAGCCACTCCACCGCGTCACCGGCGCCGAGGTCGGGCTGGGCACGGCGGGCGCTCAGCGCGGCGCGGTACAGCTCCAGCGTCGAACCGGCCACCCCCGTCTGCGCCTCCACGCTCAGCTCGCCCCAACTGGCGGGCTGCGGCAGCCAGCTGCCCCCGCCGCCGAAGCCGTACGAGGAGCCCTCCCGGGTCCACGGGATCGGCACCCGGCACCCGTCGCGGAAGCCGTCCTGACCGGCGCCCCGGAAGTACGCGGGGTCCTGGCGGACCTCGTCGGGCAGGTCGACGACGTCCGGGAGACCGAGTTCCTCGCCCTGGTAGACATAGGCCGAGCCGGGCAGCGCCAGCATCAGCAGCGTCGCCGCCCGGGCCCGCCGCAGCCCCAGTTCCCGGTCACCGGCCAGGCGGATCTGGGTGCCGAGGCCGGGCGGGTTGGCGAAGCGGGTGGCGTGCCGGGTGACGTCGTGGTTGGAGAGGACCCAGGTGGCGGGGGCGCCGACCGGGCGCATCGCCTCCAGCGTGCGGTCGATGACCTTGCGGAGTTCCGCGGCGTCCCACTCCGTGCTCAGGTACTGGAAGTTGAAGGCCTGGTGGAGTTCGTCCGGGCGGACGTAGTTGGCGGTGCGCTCGATGGTCGGGGTCCACGCCTCGGCGACGAAGATGCGCTCACCGGCGTACTCGTCGAGGACGTGCCGCCACTGCCGGTAGACCTCGTGCACGCCGTCCTGGTCGAAGAACGGCATGACATCGTTGCCCAGCAGCTTGAGTTGGTCGGCGTCGCCGATGTCCGGAAGCCCCTCCGCCTTCACCAGGCCATGGGCGACGTCGATGCGGAAGCCGTCCACGCCCATGTCCAGCCAGAAGCGCAGGATGGAGCGGAACTCGTCGCCGACGGCCGGGTGGTCCCAGTTGAAGTCGGGCTGCTCCGGGGCGAAGAGGTGGAGGTACCACTCGCCGTCGGCCACCCGGGTCCACGCGGGCCCGCCGAAGATGGACTCCCAGTCGTTGGGCGGGAGTTCGCCGTTCTCGCCCTTGCCCGGACGGAAGTGGTACCGGTCGCGCGACGGCGAGCCGGGGCCCTCCGCCAGCGCCCGCTTGAACCACTCGTGCTGGTCGGAGGAGTGGTTCGGCACCAGGTCGACGATGATCCTGAGGCACAGTCCATGGGCGTCCCGGATCAGCGCGTCCGCGTCCAGCAGGTTGCCGAACATGGGGTCGACGGCCCGGTAGTCGGCGACGTCGTAGCCGGCGTCGGCCTGCGGGGAGGCGTAGAACGGGCTGAGCCACACGGCGTCGACACCGAGGTCGCGCAGGTACGGCAGTCTGGAACGTACGCCCTCCAGGTCGCCCATGCCGTCGCCGTTGCTGTCGGCGAAGCTGCGCGGATAGACCTGGTAGATCACCGCGTCCCGCCACCAGTCGCGCCGTTTGGCGACGGTGGCGGTGACGGGGGCCGGTGCGGCGGATTGCTGCTGGCTCATGGCGTCCTTGATGCGTCGTAACAGGGTCATCGGGTCAGAGATGGATGGTGAGGCGGCCGTGGCCACAGCGGGGTCGGTTGGAGACCACGGCCGCCACCCACGCCCCGTAAGGGGCGCGGGGCTCTATCGATTTGCGGCTTCCGCCGCGTGGGCGCGACCAGCCACGACGGCGCCGCAGACGAAACACGGCCCATCGCGGCAGCGCCCCGCGTCAGCCCTTCGTGCCGCCCGCCGTAAGCCCCGTCACCAGGTTCTTCTGCACGAGGTAGAAGAACACGGACACGGGTATCGCGATCAGCACCGCCGTCGCGGCCATCAGGTTGCGCTGCGCGTCGTGCTCGCTGATGAACGTCTGCAGACCGACGGCGAGGGTGTACTTCTGGTCGTCCAGCATGAACGTCGTGGCGAAGGCGACCTCGCCGAACGCGGTGATGAAGCTGTAGAACGCGGCGACCGCGAGGCCCGGCTTGGCGAGCGGCAGGATCAGTCGCGCGAACGTCCCGAAGGGGCTCAGTCCGTCGACGCGTCCGGCCTCGTCGATCTCGAACGGGATCGTGTCGAAGTAGCCCTTGAGCAGCCACGCGCAGTACGGCACCGCCGTCGAGCAGTAGACGAGGATCAGGCCGAGGTAGCTGTCGATGAGCCCGAGGTCGGACAGGATCTGGTACATCGGCACCATGAGGACGGCCACCGGGAACATCTGGGTGACCAGGAGGACCCACATGAACTTCCGGTAGCCCGGGAAGCGCATCCGGGAGACCGCGTAGCCGGTGGTGGCGGCGATCAGGACCCCGATCGCCGTGGTGCCGAGCGAGACGATCAGCGAGCTCTTCAGCCAGTCGAAGAAGCTCGTGTGCTGCAGGACGAACGAGTAGTTGTCGAACGTCATCTTCTTCCAGATGCCGCCCGGGTGGAGGTAGTCGTCCTTGTCCGGTCCGAGGGACAGGAAGACCAGCCAGGCGATCGGGAAGAGCGCGATGAAGCTCGCGGCGACGAGGACGCCGTGGGAGGCGAGGGACGCCGCGAGGCCGCGCTCGCCCCGGCCCCGGATCCCGCGGGGGCGCTCGGCCGGGCCGTCCTCGGTCACCGCGGCGGAGGTCGCGACAGTGGTCGTACTCATGGGAACTCCTGCCTCAGATCGCGAGCTGCTGCTCGTTGCGGTTCAGCCAGCGGCGGTAGAACGAGGTGAAGACGATCAGCACGGCCAGCAGCAGGATGCCGTAGGAGGCCGACTGCGCGAAGTCACGCGGCTGCTGTCCGAAGCCGAGGTAGTAGGCCCAGGTGACGAGGATCTGGGCGTCCGGGGCCGAGGTCGGGCCGAACAGCAGGAAGATGACGGCGAACTGGTTGAAGGTCCAGATGATGCCGAGCAGGACGACGGTGGAGCTGACGGACCTCAGCCCCGGCAGGGTGACGTACCGGAAGCGCTGCCAGGCGCTCGCGCCGTCCATCTCGGCGGCCTCGTACAGGGAGTTGTCGATGGACTGCAGTCCGCCGAGCAGCGAGATCATCATGAACGGCACACCGCACCAGGTGTTGACCATGATGGCGGCGAACCGCTGCCAGAAGGTGTCCTCCAGCCAGGACGGCTGCGGCAGGTGCAGGCTGTGGAGGACGGTGTTGATGATGCCGCCGTCGGAGAGCATGATCCGCCAGCCGAAGACGGTGACGAAGGTGGGGACGGCCCAGGGCACGATGAGCAGCAGCCGGTAGAGGGTGCGGCCGCGCAGCTTCTGGTTGAGCAGCAGGGCGAGGCCCAGGCCGATGGTGTAGTGCAGGGCGACGCACAGGGCCGTCCAGACGACCGTCCAGATGAAGTGCGACCAGAAGCGGTCGTAGGACAGCGGGCCGAACAGGATGTCCTTGTAGTTGTCGAGCCCGACGAACTTGTAGGTGGCGTCGATGTGGTTGACGCCGATCGTGCGCGCGGTGTTCAGGCTGTTGGCGTCGGTGAGCGTCAGGTAGAGGCCGTACACCAGGGGGTAGAGCACGAGGACGCCGAGGACGATCACCACGGGGGCGATCATCGCGTACGCGTACCAGTACTTCTGGTAGCTGTGCTTGAGGCGCTGGCCCAGCCCGGGCCGCGGCGCGCGGTCACCGCGGCGTCTGCCGGTGGCGCGGTCGATGGCGACTGTCATGTTCGACACCTTCTGGAAGTTCTACGGCACTGAGAAACGGCCCTGAGAAGCGGCACTGAGAAGTGGCTGGACGCAGGCCGGTGGCCGCCGGATCCCGCCCCCGGCGTCCGGGAGGATCCGGCGGCCACGGGACTCACTTGCCGAAGTCCGGCACCAGCTTGGCGATGGCCAGTTCGGCGTTGCTCAGGCCCTGGTCCAGGGACTCCTTGCCGCCGGCGATCTTCGGCAGCTCGGTGTCCAGCGGGCCCCACAGGGAGCTGTACTCGGGCAGCGCGGGGCGCGGCTGGGCGGCGGACAGCACGGTCTGGAAGCCGGCGATGCCCGGGTCGGCCTTGACCTCGGCGGTGTAGGCGTCCTCACGGGTGGGCAGCGTCGAGTTCTTCAGGGCGATCTCCGTCTGGGACTTGGCGGAGGTCATGAAGTTGACGAACTTGAGGGCCGCCTTCTGGTGGGCGGAGTCCGAGCCGGCGTAGACGGACAGGTTGTGGCCGCCGGTCGGGGCGCCCGCCTTGCCGGTGGAGCCGGCCGGGACGGTGGCGATGCCGAGGTTGGACTTGTCCTTGAAGGCCGAGCCCTTGTAGAAGTTCGTGATCTCCCAGGGGCCCTGGATGATCGCGCCGACCTGGCCGTTGACGAACGCGTCCTGGATGTGGGCGTAGGCGTCGGCGGTGGTGTCGGCCTTGTGCAGGCCCTGGCCCTTGAAGAGGCTCAGCCAGGTGCCGTAGGCCTTCTTCGCGGCGGCCGAGTCGACGGTGATCTTCTTGGCGGAGGCGTCGACGGTGTCGGTGCCCTCGCCGTAGAGGAAGGTCTGGGCGTAGTAGGCCTGGGTGGAGCCCCAGTAGCCGTAGACGTTCTCCTTGGCGTCGATCTTGAAGGCGTCGGCCTTCAGCTCGTCCCAGGTCTTGGGCGGGGTGGTGATGCCGGCCTTCTGGAAGATCGCCTTGTTGTAGACGAGCGCGAGGGTGTCGGTGACCAGCGGCACGCCGTACGTCTTTCCGTCGTACTGGGCCTGCGTGATCAGGCTGGACTGGAACTTCGACTGGTCCGCGAGGGCCTCGGTGCCGTCCAGCGGCAGGAAGTAGCCCTTCTTGGCGAAGGCGGGGGTCCAGCCGACCTCGGAACGCAGCACGTCCGGGGCGCCCGAGGAGCCGGCGGCGGTGTCGAACTTGTTCTGCGCCTGGTCGAAGGGGACGTTGACGTACTTGACCTTGATGTCCTTGTTGGCGGCCTCGAACTCCTTGACCAAGGCCTGGTACGTCGGTGCCTCATTGGTGGCGTTGGAGGTGTCCCACCAGGTGATGGTGACCGGGCCGTCCGACTTGCTGTCGCTTCCGCTCCCGCCGCACGCCGTCGCCGTGAGGGCGAGGGACGCCACCAGCGCGGAGGCCGCTATGCCACGCCGCATGAGTTCTCCTTGAGGGTGAAAGCCCGGGCCTTCGCTGCCGCCGGGCGTCAGGGAACGTAACAGCGATGCAATGGTTACGAAAGACCTTGCAGAAAAAAAGTGCAAGAGATCTCCGAAGTTATCCGGGCGTGACCTGTCGACGACCGCCGTGAGACGCTTGTTTACGGCGGTAGAGCGCTACGGGGGCTACTTGTGCAAGACTCTGCAAGCTCTTGCCATCACCTTCACGAGGGAGTGCGATGACCCAGCAGCCCGCACCGGGCCGCCCCCCAGGCCGCATCAGGCGCCCGATTGGTGTGCAAGGAGAGATACGACCGGTACAGTCCGGTGCCGTGACCACACGGCTTGCCGACATCGCAGCGCAGGCGGGGGTGAGCGAGGCGACGGTCAGCCGGGTCCTGAACGGGAAGCCGGGCGTCGCCGCCACCACCCGCCAGTCCGTGCTGGCCGCGCTGGACGTGCTCGGCTACGAGCGCCCGGTACGGCTGCGGCAGCGCAGCGAGGGCCTGGTCGGCCTGATCACCCCGGAGCTGGAGAACCCGATATTCCCGGCCCTGGCCCAGGTCATCGGGCAGGCGCTGACCAGGCAGGGCTACACCCCGGTGCTCGCCACCCAGACCCCCGGCGGGTCCACGGAGGACGAGCTGACCGAGATGCTGGTGGACCGCGGGGTCGCGGGCATCATCTACGTCTCCGGGCTGCACGCGGACACGACGGCCGACATGCAGCGGTACGAGCGACTGCGGGCGCAGGGCGTGCCGTTCGTCCTCGTGGACGGCTTCTCGCCGAAGGTGCAGGCGCCGTTCATCTCCCCCGACGACCGGGCCGCGACGACCCTGGCCGTCACCCACCTCGTCTCCCTGGGCCACACCCGTATCGGGCTCGCCCTCGGCCCCAAGCGCTTCGTCCCCGTGCAGCGCAAGATCGAGGGTTTCGTCCGGGCGATGCAGGACCAGCTGGGCCTGACCGCCGCCACGATCGAGTCCGAGCTGGTCCAGCACTCCCTCTACACCCTGGAGGGCGGTCAGGCCGCCACCACGGCGCTGATCGACCGGAACTGCACGGCGATCGTCTGCGCCAGCGACATGATGGCCCTCGGAGCGATACGGGCGGTCCGCCAGCGCGGCCTCGACGTCCCCCGGGACGTCTCGGTGGTCGGCTTCGACGACTCCCCGCTGATCGCCTTCACGGACCCGCCGCTCACCACCGTCCGCAAGCCGGTGCCGGCGATGGGCCAGGCCGCGGTGCGGACCCTGCTGGAGGAGATCGGCGGCACGCCGGCCCCGCACAGCGAGTTCGTTTTCATGCCCGAATTGGTGGTACGCGGTTCGACGGCGTCCGCGCCGAACCTGGGAAACATCCGGGCAGTACCTGGGAAGTAGTCACCTCGCCGTAGAACATGCGCGGTCAACCCGACCTTGGGATGATCTGTCGGAGACGCCTCTTCTGGCAGACTCTGTGCCTATGAGTGACTCGACCGTGACGGAGTCGGAAGGTCGCGCACAACAGGCCCTTCCGGGGACCGTCACGGGTGAAGAAGAACAGGGGCTCCTGCGCCGGCTGCGCACCCCGCGTCGGCCGCCGCTCTGGTTCGAGATCCTGCTGATCGCGGTGAGTTACTGGACCTACTCGCTGATCCGCAACGCGGTCCCGGAGCAGAAGGCGCAGGCGCTGCGCAACGCCGACTGGATCTGGCAGGCCGAGCACCGGCTGGGGATCGCCGTCGAGGACTCGGTCAACCACGCCGTCAACTCGGCGACTTGGCTCATCGTCGGCATGAACTACTACTACGCGACGCTGCACTTCGTGGTGACGCTGAGCGTGCTGGTGTGGCTCTACCGCAGCCATCCCGGCCGCTACGCTGCGGCCCGCCTCGCGCTCTTCGCGACGACGGGCGTGGCCCTCCTCGGCTACTACCTGTTCCCGCTCGCCCCGCCACGGCTGATGAACGGCGACGGCTTCGTCGACACGGTGATGGTCCACCACACCTGGGGTTCGATGGCCTCCGGCGACCTGAAGCACATGTCGAACCAGTACGCGGCGATGCCGTCGATGCACATCGGCTGGTCCCTGTGGTGCGGCCTGACGGTCTTCGCGCTGGCGTCGGTGCCATGGGTACGCGTGCTGGGCCTCCTCTACCCGGCGACGACGCTCCTCGTCATCGTCGCCACGGCCAACCACTTCTGGCTGGACGCGGTGGGCGGCGCGCTGTGCCTGGCCTTCGGGTTCATGGTGGCCCGGCTGTGGTACGGGGCGCTGCCGTACACACTGCCGCGGGTGCCAGGAGGAGTTCGGCGGGAGGCGCCGCGGGAAGTGCCGTTGGAAGTGCCGCAATAGCTCGTCGGGCGTCGGGGAGGGGGCGCGTTCGGTCACCCCCGGTGCACCACGCACCCCCCGGTCACCGTCAGTCGTACCGGTGCCTCCCGCACCTCGTCGGCCGGAGCCGCCACCGGATCCAGGCCGAGAGCCGTCAGGTCGGCGCGGTGGCCCACCGCGATACGGCCCGCCTCCGTAGCCTCCCCCGCCGCCCGTGCCGCATGGCTCGTGCAGCCCTCCAGTGCCTCCAGGCCGGTCAGCCCCGCCCGTGCCGACGCCGCGCCCCTCGGTGCGCGGGCCGTCGCCAGGACGGCGCGTACGTCGTAGTGGGCGATCGGCCAGTCCGAGCCCAGGGCGACCGTCGCGCCCGCGTCACGCAGGTCGCGCAGGCGCCAGGCGTGCCCGGCGCGGTCCGCCCCCAGCCGGCGGGACCACTCGTCCGTACCGTCGGCCCGGGTGTACGCGGTGTGCGGCGGCTGCATCGACGCGGCCACCCCCAGTTCGGCGAAGCGGGGCAGCAGGGCGTCCGGCGCCGTTTCGATGTGCTCGACGCGGTGCCGGCCCGCGGCGCCGGGCCCCAGCCCCGCCACCACGTCCAGGACGTGCCGTACCGCCGCGTCCCCGATCGCGTGCGTGGCCGTCCGCACCCCGGCCGCGTGCAGCTGCCGTACGGCGGCCGCGTACTCCTCCGGGTCGGGCCAGAACGCCTCCGTCCCCTGGCCGTGGCAGTCCGCGTGCTCCAGCCAGGCGGTGCCGCCCTCCACCGTGCCGTCCATGAAGAACTTGACCCCGCCGACCACCCAGTGCCGCCCGCCCCGCCCCTGCGCGGCGACCAGTTCCGCCAGCCCGGCCTCGTCGACCCCCGGCATGCACCAGGGCGCGAAGCGCAGCCGCACCGGCAGCACGGTCTCCCGCGCCACCGCCCCGACCAGCTCCGCGTCCCCCGCGTCCATGACGTGCGCGCCGGTCAGCCCGGTCGCCGCCATCGCGCCGAGCAGTTCGACGAGCCGTTCCCGGCGGGCCGCGTACGACGGACGGGGCATGGCCCGCTCGACCAGTTGCATCGCCGCGTGCTCGACGAGGTGCCCGGTGGGCCGCCCCTCGCCGTCGCAGACCACCTGCGCCCGCTGGGCGAACGCCCGCGGCCCGGTGACGCCCGCCACGGCCAGCGCCGCGCCGCTCACGAGCGCGGAGTGGCCGTCGTAGAGCCGCAGAAAGGCCGGCGCGCCGCCGAGCACGTCCTCGACGAGGGCGCGGTCGACCGGCCGGCCCTCGAACGCGTTGTGGTCGAGGCCGAAGCCGATCACCCAGCCGTCGGTCCACCCGGCCCCGGTCAGCGCCGCCTTCAGCCCGGCCAGGTCGGTCACCCCCGACAGATCCACGCCGGTCGCCATGTCCAGGCCCCACACCGGGTGGCTGTGCGCGTCCACCAGGCCGGGCACCAGGTGCGCGCCGGCCAGCTCCACGACCTCGGTGCCGGGACCCCGCCAGCCGCGTACGTCGCGGTCGTCGCCGACGGCGGCGATCACCCCGTCACGGACGGCGACGGCGGTGGCGTACGGCCGTTCGGGGTCGAGGGTGCGGACCTCGGCGCCGGTGAGGATCAGGTCGGGAGCGGCGGTCATGACGGGGTGAACTCCTTGTGTCCGGTACGGCTATTCGGCGGGCTCTGCGGCGAAGTCCGCGTACACGGCGGGCCGTTCGCGGCGCAGCCACCATGCCAGGCCGAGGCCCGCGACGAAGACGGCGGGCGCGATGACGATCAGCAGGGTGTTGACGGTGGTGGAGGCGCCGGTGAACAGGTCGATGTGGGTGATGACCAGCCCTATGGCGGTGGCGAGCAGGACGGCGGCGACGGTCGGGGCGACCACGGTCCGTACCACGCCCTCCTCGTGCCGGACCTTCCTGAAGTAGCAGGGCACGGCGATCGCGGCGAGCAGCTGGAGCGCGAACAGGCCGATCATTCCGGGGGTGTTGACCCACAGCAGCAGCTGGTTGTACGGGTCGGCTCCCGCCGCCCAGAAGCCGACCACGACCACCAGCCCCACCACGGTCTGCGCGATGCCGGCCATGTACGGGGAGCGGTGCCGGGGGTGGATGGTCCCCAGCCTCTTCGGCAGCACGCCCTCCTCGGCGAGGGCGAGGGCGTACCGGTTGATGGCGTTGTGGAAGGCGAGGAGCGAGGCGATGATGCTGGTCACGATGAAGATGTGCATCAGGTCGGCCGCCCAGCCGCCCACGTAGGTGGTGATGGCGGTGAAGAAGAGCCCGCCGGGGTCCTTGGCGGCGGCCGCGATGACGTCCTTGTTCCCGAAGGCCTGGATGACGATCCACACCATGAAGGCGTAGAAGAGGCCGAGGAAGGCGACGGCCGCATAGGTGGCGCGCGGCACCGTGCGCTCGGGGTCGCGGGCCTCGCGGCGGTAGATGACGGTCGACTCGAAGCCGGTGAAGGCGGCGAAGGCGAAGGCCAGCACGACGGCGGTGCCGGAGACGAACACGTGGCCGGGGGCGAAGGAGGCGCCGGACAGTCCGTGCGCGCCGCCCTTGACCAGCACCCCGCCCGCGAGCAGCACGAGGATCCCGGTCTCGGCCAGCAGCAGCACGCCCAGCACCTTGGCGCCGAACTCGATGGAGCGGTAGCCGCCGTAGCCGATGAGGAGGAGTCCGGCGAGGGCGATCGGCAGCCAGGGGACGTCGACGCCGAAGAGGGCTTTGGCGGTGTCCCGCCCTGCGCTGCCGAGCAGGCCGTAGACGCCGATCTCCATGCCGTTGTAGCCGATGAGGGCGAGCAGGGCGGCGCCGATGCCGACGGGGCGGCCGAGGCCGCGGGTGATGTACGCGTAGAACGCGCCGCCGCTCCTGATGTGCCGGCTCATGGTGGTGAAGCCGACGGCGAAGACGGCGAGGGTGATGCCGGCGATCAGGTAGCCGGCGGGGGCGCCGATGCCGCCGAGCAGGATGGCGAGGGGGGCGACGCCGGCCATCACGGTGAGCGGGGCGGCGGCGGAGATGACGAAGAAGGCGATGTCGGCGGTGCCGAGCGAGCCGGAGCGGAGAGTCGCCGTTGTGGGCGGCGTGCTCTCCTCGCGAGCGGTGACGGACATGGGGAGGAGCCCTTCGAGCGCGACGGACGGGAGGGTTCCGGGCGTGCGGGATGACCGGCGCTACCAGGGCAGGGACTGCCCCGGACCCGTAAATCTAAAGCCTTTCGGTTTTGGCAATGTAGCCTCCTCCTGGACATCCGGGAAGACCCGTTTCACACCTTCAGGAGAGAACACACAGATGGGACGGCCGCGCACCCCGCTCCTCGACCGGGAGCGGATCACCACGACGGCGCTGCAACTCGTGGACGAACAGGGCGACTTCAGCGTCCCGCAGATAGCGAAGCGGCTCGGCACACAGGCCGGCTCGCTGTACCACCATGTGGACGGCCGGGACGGCATCGTCGAACTGCTGCGCGAACGGGTCGCATCCGCGATCGATCCGGCGACCCTGGACCTGGCCCCCTGGGACACCGCCGTGGAGTCCTGGGCCCGCTCCTACCGGGCCGCGTTCGCCGCCCACCCGCGGGCGATCCCGCTCCTGATGACCTCACCGGTCCGGGCGCCCCGGGTCCTGGAGCAGTACGAGCGCGCGGTCACGGTGCTCCTGGACGCGGGCTTCGCCCCGGCGGACATGATGCCGCTGCTGATCGCCCTGGAGAACCTGGTCCTCGGCTCGGCACTGGACCTGGCGGCCCCGGAGACGATGTGGGAACTGACGACGGAGACACCGACCCCGCACCTGGCCCAGGCCCTGACGGCAGCGGCCGAAGGCAGAGCGGACCGAGCCTTCGAGCTGGGCCTGACGGGCCTGATGAACCACGCGAGGGCGTTGCTTGCAGCGCCCCTTTAGGGGCGCGGGGAACTGCGCGAGCAACCACGAACCACCCGCACCCGAAACACAACGGAACGCCCCCGGATCCAACCCCCTACGCCCCGTAGAAGAGCTCCTCCACAACCGCCCGGGCCCTCCGCGCAGTCCGCCGATACGCATCGAGCATGTCCCCGGCATGCCCGTCCCCGTACCCCAGATACCGCCCGACCGCAGCCAACTCCCGGCTCTCCGAAGGAAACGTGTCGCCGCCCCGCCCCCGCACCAGCATCACGGCGTTGCGCACCCGCGTGGCCAGCACCCACGCCTCGTCCAGTGTCCCGGCCTCCTCGGCCCCCAGCAGCCCCGCCGCACACGCCGCGGCCAGCGCCTCCCGCGTCCGGGTGGTCCGCAGCCCCGGCTCGGCCCACCCGTGCCGCAGCTGCAGCAGCTGCACGGTCCACTCCACGTCGGACAGCCCGCCCGGCCCGAGCTTCGTGTGCAGCTTCGGGTCGGCCCCGCGCGGCAGCCGCTCCGACTCCATCCGTGCCTTCAGCCGCCGGATCTCGCGCACCGCCTCGTCCCCGAGCCCCTCCGCCGGATACCGCAGCGGATCGATCAGCTCGACGAACCGGCGCCCCAACTCCTCGTCCCCGGCAACCGGTTCGGCGCGCAACAGGGCCTGCGACTCCCACACCAGCGACCAGCGCCGGTAGTACGCCTCGTAGGACTTCAGCGTGCGCACCAGCGGCCCGGACTTGCCCTCGGGCCGCAGGTCGGCGTCGATGAGCAGCGGCGGGTCGGCGCTGGGGACCTGGAGCAGCCGGCGCATCTCGGCGACCACCTTGTTGGCGGCGTCGGCGGCCTCCCGCTCGTCCACACCCTCCTGGGGCTCGTGCACGAAGACGACGTCCGCGTCGGAGCCGTAGCCCAGCTCGTGCCCCCCGAACCGGCCCATGCCGATCATCGCGAACCGGGTCGGCAGGGTGTTGCCCCAGCCGTCGCGGACGACCGCGCGCAGCGTGCCGGCGAGGGTCGCCGCCGTGAGGTCGGAGACCGCGGCGCCGACCCGGTCGACCAGGGCGCCCTGGTCGGCCTCGGCGGGCTTGGTCTCGGTGCCGTAGGAGTCGACGATGTCGGCGGCGGCCGTACGGAACAGCTCGCGGCGGCGCACGCCGCGCGCCGCCCGTACCCCGTCCTCGGCGTTCTCGGCGCGGCCGACGGCGGCGAGGATCTCCTGCTCCAGATGGGCGCGGCCGCGCGGCTCCAGGCCCCCGCCGGGCCCGCCCCCGTCGCTGTCGCCCAGCAGGGCCACCGCCTCCGGGGCGCGCATCAGCAGGTCGGGGGCGAGGCGTCCGGCGGACAGCACGCGCGCGAGGTTCTCGGCGGCGGCACCCTCGTCCCGCAACAGCCGTAGGTACCAGGGGGTCTTGCCCAGGGCGTCGGACACCTTGCGGAAGTTCAGCAGACCCGCGTCCGGGTCGGCGGAGTCGGCGAACCAGCCCAACAGGACGGGCAGCAGGGTGCGTTGGATCGCGGCCTTGCGGGTGACGCCGGAGGCGAGGGCCTCCAGGTGGCGCAGCGCGGCGGCCGGGTCGGTGTAGCCGAGGGCCTCGAGCCGTTCCCGGGCCGCCTCGGCGCTCAACCTGGATTCGCCGGGCGCGAGTTGGGCGACGGCGTCGAGCAGCGGCCGGTAGAAGAGCTTCTCGTGCAGACGTCGTACGACACCCGAGTGCCGCTTCCACTCGCGGAGCAGCTCGGTCACCGGGTCGGTGCGCAGGCCCAGCGAACGGCCGAGGCGGCGCAGGTCGGCCTCGCCCTCGGGGACCAGGTGGGTGCGGCGCAGCCGGTAGAGCTGGATGCGGTGCTCCATGGAGCGCAGGAAGCGGTAGGCGTCGTCGAGCTGGAGGGCGTCGGCGCGGCCGACGTATCCGCCGGCGGCGAGCGCCTGGAGGGCGTCCAGGGTGGTCCCGGAACGCAGCGAGGCATCGGCCCGGCCGTGCACCAACTGCAGCAGCTGGACGGCGAATTCGACGTCGCGCAGACCGCCGGGGCCGAGCTTGAGCTCGCGCTCGATCTCGGCGGCGGGGATGTTCTCCACCACCCGCCGGCGCATCTTCTGCACGTCGGGGACGAAGTTCTCGCGCTCGGCGGCCTTCCAGACCAGCGGTTCGAGCGCGTCGATGTACTGCGCTCCCAGCGCGAGGTCGCCGGCGACCGGGCGGGCCTTGAGCAGGGCCTGGAACTCCCAGGTCTTGGCCCAGCGCTGGTAGTAGGCGAGATGGCTGCTGAGGGTGCGGACCAGGGGCCCGTTGCGGCCCTCGGGGCGGAGGTTGGCGTCGACCGGCCAGATCGACCCCTCCACGGTCGTCTCGGAGCAGATCCGCATCATGTGCGAGGCCAGCCTGGTCGCGGACCTCATCGCCTTCTGCTCGTCGGCTGCTCCCCCAGTGCCTGAAGGGCCTGGGGGTGCCCCCAGGGTCTCGCCGACGAAGATGACGTCGACGTCGGAGACGTAGTTCAGCTCGTGGCCGCCGCACTTGCCCATGGCGATCACCGCGAGCCGGCAGACGGCGGCGTCCTCGGGCGCGGCGGTCTCGGCGAGGGCGAGGGCGGCGCGCAGGGTGGCGGTGGCCAGGTCGGCGAGCTCGGCGGCGGTCTCGGCGACGTCCGTCGTGCCGCACACGTCCCGGGCGGCGATGGACAGCAGGCAGCGCCGGTAGGCGACCCGGAGGGAGACCGGGTCGGTGGCCTCGGCGAGACCGCGTTCGAACTCCGCGACCCCGGGGTGCAGGTCCCGGGGCTCGTAGGTGACCAGGGCCTCCCAGTCGCGCGGATGCCGGGCGAGGTGGTCGGCGAGGGCGGCGGAGGCGCCGAGGACACCGAGCAGACGGTCCCGCAGCGGCTTGGCCGCTATCAGGGTGTCCAGCAGCTCGTGGCGGGCGGTGTGGCCGGGCTGGGCCTCCAGGAGCCGTACCAGCCCGTGCAGGGCGAGATCCGGGTCGGCGGTGGCACCGAGTGCCTCCAGGAGGAACGGGTCGTCACGTACGGCGGCCAGCTCGGCGCTGTCGAGGAGCCGCTCGGCGGCCGAGGCATCGGTGAAGCCGTGCCGCAGCAGTCGCGTGAAGGTACTGCTCCTGCGCCCCGGCGTCATCCGCGGCCTCCCTCGGATCGAGAGTCGGATCAAGGTCGTCCACGCCAGAGCCTAACCGCAGAGGCTGTCACGGGCGCCGATGAGTTTCACGCGGGATCGTGGTCAGTACGGGCAAAGGGCCATGGGACGGCCACGGGAGGCATGATGCATGAACCCAAGGGCATGCTGGACACCCGCTACAGCAGCGAGGGCACCTCGGCGCACGACTGGTCCGAGGCGGAGAAGGTACTGACGGATTCCGAGCTGTTCTGGATCTCGACGGTACGGCCGGACGGGCGCCCGCACGTCACCCCGCTGCTCGCGGTGTGGCACGACGGCGCGCTGCACTTCGGCACCGGCCCCGGCGAGCGCAAGGCGCGCAACCTCGCCGGGAACCCGCACGTCGTCCTGACGACCGGCACCAACAGCTGGACCCAGGGGTACGACGTGACCGTCGAGGGCGAGGCCGTACGCGTCACCGACGACGACCGGCTGCGCGAGCTGGCGGCGGCCTGGGAGGCGAAGTACGGCCCGTTCTGGCGCTACGAGGTGGCGGACGGCTGCTTCCACCACGGACCGGGACGCGCCCTGGTCTTCGCGGTGCGGCCGCGCAAGGTCCTCGGCTTCGGCAAGGGGGAGCCGTTCAGCCAGACGAAGTGGGAGTAGGTCACCCGCGAAGAAGCGGGAGCAGTTCATCCGCTCTTCATCCGCCGGGTCGGGTGCGGTGGATCGGGGGATAATTGGCGTGTCCATGCTCTGTCCGCACCGTCACCAGTCCCTCCCTACCCCACTACCGGAGGTTGATGTGTCCGGCAGTTCCGCACGTTCCGGGATGCTCCGCCGTACCCGTACGGCGGTCGCGTCCGCCACCGCCTTCACCGCGGCCGCGGTCGGCCTGTGGACCGGGCTCGGCGGCACGTCCGCGCACGCCGCGAGTGCCGTACCGGCCCCGGACCACGTGATCGTCGTGGTCTTCGAGAACCACGCCTACAGTCAGGTCATCGGCTCCTCCAGCGCCCCGTACATCAACTCGCTGGTCTCCGGCGGCGCCAACCTGACGCAGATGTACGCCGAGACCCACCCCAGCCAGCCCAACTACTACGCCCTGTTCTCCGGCTCCACCCAGGGCGTCACCGACGACAGCTGCGTCACCCCCGGCTTCTCCTCGGCCGCCAACATCGCCTCCGAGCAGCTCGCCGCCGGCCGCACCTGGGCCAGCTACAACGAGACCCTGCCCAGCCAGGGCTCGACCACGTGCAGCAGCGGCAACTACGCGCAGAAGCACAACCCGTGGTTCGGCTTCAGCAACGTACCGACGTCCAGCGCAAAAACGTTCGCCCAGTTCCCGACCGACTACTCCACCCTCCCCCAGCTGTCCTTCGTGACCCCCAACCTGTGCAGCGACATGCACGACTGCTCGGTGTCCACCGGTGACACCTGGCTGAAGAACAACCTGGGCGCGTACGCGACCTGGGCCAAGACCCACAACAGCCTGCTGGTCGTCACCATGGACGAGGACAACCGCCTCGCCGGCAACCGCATCCCGACGGTCCTCTACGGCCAGCCGGTCACCGCGGGCTCGTCCTCCTCCACGACCTACGACCACTACGACCTGCTGCGCACCCTGGAGGACAGCCAGGGCCTGACCACGCACGCGGGCAACGCGGCGTCCTCCTCCGACATCACCGGGATCTGGACGTCCTGACGTGTACGTAGCGGACAGCCGCGCGAGCACTCCGACGGCGTCCGTGGAAGGTACCGCCCGGCCCACGACGGCCGGGCGGTACCGCTCCACGATCGCCCCCACCGTCCTCGCCCTCGGCACGGTCAGCCTGATCACGGACGTCTCCTCCGAGATGGTCACGGCGGTCCTCCCGCTGTACCTGGTGGCGGGCCTGGGCCTGTCCCCGCTGGGCTTCGGCCTCCTCGACGGCGTCTACAACGGCTTCTCGGCCGTCGTACGACTGGTGGGCGGCCACCTCGCCGACCGGGGCGGCGGCCGCCACAAGTGGGTGGCGGGCGCGGGCTACGCCCTCTCGGCCCTGTGCAAACCCCTGCTGCTGATCGCCCACACCCTCACCCCCATCGGCCTGATCCTGGCGGCGGACCGCACGGGCAAGGGCCTGCGCACCGCTCCCCGGGACGCCCTGATCTCGCTCTCCAGCACTCCGGAGACCCGGGGCCGCGCCTTCGGCGTCCACCGCGCGATGGACACGGCGGGCGCCCTGCTCGGCCCCCTGGCCGCGTTTCTCGTCCTGCGGGCGACGGTGGACGGCTACGACGCGGTGTTCACGGTCAGTTTCTGCGTGGCGGTGGTCGGGGTCCTGGTCCTGGCACTGTTCGTACCGGGCGGCCGCGCCGAAGCACCCGCACCATCCGAACCACCCGCAGCACCCGCAGCACCCGCTTCGGACACGCGCCCCACGCTGCGCGCGGCCGTGGGCCTCCTGTCCGACCGCGACCTGCGCCGCATCACCGTCTGCGCCCTGCTCCTGGGCCTCGCGACGGTGAGCGACTCCTTCGTGTACCTCTTGCTGCAACGGCGATTGGGCGTCCCGGACGGCTGGTTCCCCCTCCTCCCCCTCGGCACAGCGGCCGCGTTCCTGCTGCTGGCCGTGCCGCTGGGCCGCCTCGCGGACCGCTGGGGCCGCTGGCGCGTGTTCCTGACGGGCCACGGAGCCCTGCTGCTGGCGTACGCGCTGCTGCTCACGTCCTGGCACGGCACGGCCCTGCCCTACGCCGTACTGGCCCTGCACGGCACGTTCTACGCGGCGACCGACGGGGTCCTGATGGCGGCCGCGTCGGACAGCGTCCCCGAGGCGCTGCGCTCGTCGGGTCTGGCGCTGGTCCAGACGGGCCAGGCGGGGGCACGTTTCGCCTGCTCACTGGCGTTCGGGGCGGCGTGGACGCTGTGGGGCGACCGTACGGCGCTGCTGCTGTCCACGGCCGCTCTCGCCGTATGCGCCGGGTACGCCCTGTCCCTGCGCCCCTTCCGGAAGGCCGCCGTATGACCCTGAGGTCCCGCATCCTGATCCTCGCCTCCGCGCTGGCGGTCCTGGCGGCGATAGCCCTGGCCTCCGTGCTGCACGCGTCGGCGCGGGCCGAGCGCCGCGACCACACCCAGGCGGGCGGCCCGAGGATCACACCGGGAACGGTGACGTTGACGACCCCGGGCCGCATGATCTTCCGCAACATGGCGTGGGGCCCGCACCGCGACGAACTGACGACGACCCCGGTGTCGGCCCCCTCCGGCCCGCGCACCGCCTCCGGCGTGAAATGCCTGCGCTTCTACGCCGCCGCGGGCACGGGAGTCTGCCTCCAGGCCGTCCACGGCCCGGTCTCGGACACCTACCGCGCGCTGATCCTGGACGCGCACCTGAAGGAACGGGCCCACTACGACGTCCCGGGCATCCCGTCCCGCGCCCGGGTCTCCCCGTCCGGCCACTACGCGGCCTGGACGGCGTTCGTCGGAGGCGACTCCTACGCGGGCACGAACTTCTCCACCCGCACGGCGATCGTGGACACGCGGACGGGCGCGTTGACCCCGTCCCTGGAGGAGTTCCGCATCGTCAAGGACGGCCGCACCTACCACGCGGCGGACGTCAACTTCTGGGGCGTGACGTTCGCTTCGGACGACACCACCTTCTACGCGACGCTGGCGACGAAGGGCTCGACCTACCTGATCCGGGGCAACCTCCGCACCCGCACGGTCACCACCCTCCACCCCAACGTCGAATGCCCGTCCCTCTCCCCCGACGGCACACGCATCGCCTACAAGAAGCGGGTGAAGGGCCTCCCCAAGGACGCCCCATGGCGCCTGTACGTCCTGAACCTCAAGACGATGCGCGAGACCCCGTTGGCGGAGCCCCGGAGCGTGGACGACCAGGCGGTGTGGAAGGACACGCACACGGTCGTCTACGCGCTGCCGGGCGACTACGGGGCGGACCTGTACGAGGTACCCGCAAATGGCTCTGGCGTTCCTCACCGCTTGCTCACGTCGGGTGTATCCGCCGCGTTCCTCAAGTGATCTCCAGGTGCAAGCCGACAACGACTTGAGAAACAAGAAATAGTGAATCAATCCGGGTACAGCGGTCCAAGAACGGGGTCCATGAGCGATCGGAAATGATCTACGAGCCGACCAACGAGTACACCGTCTCGCAACGCCACGCCGACCTCAATGTTGTCGGTAAGCCCACGGTCCGTCAGGTTCGCGCTGCCCACGACAGCCGTGTGACGGTCGGCAGCAATCAATTTCGCGTGCAACCTTCCGGACCCAGCGGCTGAAGGCCGCCTCCAAATATGAACATCTCCTGCAAGTGAGGCGAAGGCATCGGCCGCTGACGTGTTCTGTTCCAGCAACAGGTCGATCCGCACTCCCCGCCGCGCTGCGGTCCGCAGCTCCCGGACGACCTCGACGACCCCGTAGGCCGCGAAGCTGACGACAAGAAGTGCCTCCTCAGCCGCCTGTATCACGTCAATCACCACGCTGCTGGTAAGCCGGGTGGGAACCGCAGGGCTCACAGGACCGCTCACAACAAGTTGCGTCTCCCTCTCCGAACGGCACTGCTCGTACTGCTCGGCGGCAGTCTCCAGGGCAAGGGCCAGCGCATAGCCAGGAGTTGTCGGCGACTCCGCTTTCCACACCTCACCGAGAGCCTCGGCCTGAATACTCACTCCGGCAGCCGGGAGAACCTGGATGATCCTGCGGGTCAAGTCAGCGGACGGCGCTCTCGCCGATCTCAATACCTCCGTCCATACACTGAGCTGCTCAGGGGGTATACGTCGTCCCAGTTCAGCCAGCAACCGCGGTAGCCGGTCGGTCATCCGAAGAAGGCTCCGCGATTGCCAGTGAGTGTTTCCACCAACAGCGCCCGGTCCAGCAGATGGTTGCCTCGCTCGCACGACGTCTCGGCGGCGAACAGACAGGCGTGACAGGCAGCTCCATGAAGTGTGTTGTGATCCATCGGGTTGTGTTCAGCACACATGGGGTCGGAGCTGCACAGCCGTGACGCAGCGAGGGCCTGTTCGATGGAGGCGCCGAGCCTGTCACGGCGACCGAGTGAGACCAGGCCCCCGAGAGTGCCCTCGCTGTCCGGAGCTGCCGTGTACAGCAGGATGCCGGACATAGGGTTCTGCCCGGAGCGGGCGTAGATCCGCTCGCCGATGCCAGACGCACCGTAGCCGCATTCGAGTGCGAACTCCCGGATGAGGGCGTGCGCGAAGGAGTGCAGTAGCACGTAGCGGACACCAGGCCAGTGGGGTTCTACGCCGCGCGCCGCGCACCAGCCGTTGTATGCCGTCTTGAGCAGAGCCTCACGGACCTTGACTTCTGGTTGGGCCTCCCACTGCGCCAGGCGGTCTTCGCGAAACTTGAGGAATACTCCCTCGCCCCGCAGCTCGGCGCAGGGAACCCAGGTCGGCGGCTCAGCCGAGAGGGGCGCGGCCTGTTCAGCCGAATCGTCCTGCGGCATCCACTCAGGGGCGTCGATGCGGGTGAAGCCCGTGAGTGCGGCGACCTCGCGCAGCCGATGCACCAGTACGACCCGGTCAAGCCAGTCAGTGGCCCTCTGCGGGACACGCTCATGTGCCGTGGTGAAGTCCGGAAGGTCGTATTGATGCGGCGATGTGAAGGCCTCCCACTCCGGTGTGGCCAGGTCGAAGTCCTCGCCGGCCCCCGATGGGGTCGGAGCGTGTTCCGCAGCGCGTCGCTGGGCTTCTCGGGTGATCTCCTGCCAGACCGCTTCGACACCGTACGGTTCCAGCTCGGGCCAGGATGTCTGGGTGGGGAGCAGCACTCTGGCCGCCTCGGCGGGAACGGCAGCGAGAGGCTCGAGCAACTGCCAGTATTCGCGAACGGCCTGGGCGAGGGGTTCCTCTGCCCGGGGCAGGCTGAAAACCCTCAGCTGCGCTGCGAACCAGCTGTTGGTGGCGCCGAGGACGATAGTGCGAAGGCGCTCGCCGCACGACTCGAAGCTGCTCAAGTGAGGGTGATGACCACGGCAGGCGGGCAACTCCTGCTCACCGCGGACCCCCATGGCTTCGGCCATGGAGCGGCTCCTCGGCCGCCCGTCGACCTCACAGGTGCACTGCACGAAGATGTTCGCGGCCTCGCCGGTGGTGCCGCGTTCGACCAAGGTGAGTGTGCAGTCGGACGGATGCTCCTGCCCACGGTGGACGAAATACATCCAGGGGAAGTCGTCCATGTGGCCGGCCGGGCAGGCAGTCAGGAAGCGGGCGGGCACCGCAGTCGGCCTGCCCCCCTTGTTGCCGAAGCAGCCGTGGACGAAACGGGTCTCCTCCGGACGATAGAAGCCCGGGACAAGGTCGAAGAGCCCCGAGTCGGCGGGCGCGAGTTGATTGCACTGCTCACGGGAACAACGCAGCCAGCGCGGAAAGAGCCCCACTGGAACGCCGACCCGGGTCCAGTCTCCGAACACCTCCGTCGTCTCGGGCGTGTAGGGCGGGGTGCGCAAGGTGGTGACCTGCGCACCGAGGCGACGGCGCACGGCGGCCAGCAGCCGGTCCTCCTGAAGGGTCGTCGCGTTGCCCAGCTCCCAGCGGTCGAGACCGAGCACCATGACGGACAGGTTCGGCAGGTCGGCGACCGAGCCGACTCCATAGGTGTGCAACAGCTGGCTGGGACGCAGCTCGCCGACACGCAGCGACGTGGGTGCGGGTGCGGGGCTGCTCACTGGTTCTCCGAGTTGTTCTGGGACGGGTCGTCGCGCTCAGGCTGAGGCAAGAAGGGCGGCTCGTCGGCCGGATAAGCGGATCCGTCGTTGTGGAAGATCAGCCGGATGGCCGGCTCGACCTCGCGGAGCGAGGTAGGGCATGTCATGAGCTGCCAACGGGTGCCATCAGGTTCCTTGAGCAGCGGTGTGACATCCCCTTGCCGTCGGGGTCTGCGATAGCCGAGCACAGCACCAGGCGACTTGCGTTTGCGCTCCCAGTAGTCGAGCCGGGACGCCAGCCGGTTGAGAACGTCATTGCCTACGCGCCGATCGGCGGTGACCGCTTCCGCCCTCCGCTGGAGGAATCGGACGACATGATCGGCAAGTTCTCCGCGGGTGTCGAAGAACTGGGCTCCCCGGTTCGCGTTGTATTCCTGCTTCAAGTCACGTACCAGCGCCGCGAGTACACCGGTCAGCCCCCGGTCGACGGCTCGCTCCGCGAAGGGCGTCACAGAAAGGGCTTCGACGTGTTGGTAGATCGACGCGTGGAAGGACTCGAACGTCTCGTAGTGAGAAAGGTCTCGCGGGCGGGCCCAGTTGAGCACCGTGAACACGAGGCCGGGACTGCGGCGCCCGACACGACTGGTCGCCTGGATGTATTCGGCGGTCGACTTGGGCTGGTTGGCGACGACCATCACGCCGAGCCGCGACACGTCCACACCAACGGCGATCATGTTGGTGGCGAGCAGAACGTCGATGGGGCGTGGCGCCCCCTTCTTCCGCTTACCGAAGGGCAGTTCCAGCTTCTCCAGGATGCCCGGGATCGCCCCCGACGACATGCGCGAGGTGAGCTCCGCAGGCTCGCCCAGGAACCGCACTGCAAGACCGCGCTGTTCGACACGGGTGAGACGGGTCGAGACATCGTCTTCAACCAGGCGGCGCATTCCGCCGAGATCTCGCAGGCTGTTGAAGTAGCCGACGAGAGTCATGTAGGGGTCGGTGATCTCGTTCTGTCCGTACTTGTCGTGGAGCAGTTGCGCCGCGGCGAGCTGCGCAACATAGACCCTGATGAAAACCGACTTGGTGCGTACGCCCTGGGCGCAGATACCGACGTAGCGACGCCCAGGGCGCCTGGTCGTGGGCCGTTGACGTGCGAAGAAGTTGTCGCGTGCCTCCAGGCCGGGCGGCGGGAACACCGCGGTGCGGCGGTTGAACAGGTCATGGATCTGGCGGTCGGCCCGGCGGACGGTCGCGGTGGAGGCGATCACCTTGGGTCGCACTGCCCGCCCGGGAGCGATGTCCCAGGTGGCGAGCCGGTCCACGGCCGCCTCATAGAGACCGACGAGCGAACCGAGCGGACCGGAGATCAGGTGGAGCTCGTCCTGCACGATCAAATCCGGCGGCCTGACACGTGGAGCGTCCTCCGTGCGGGCCGCGGGATGGTTCCCGTGCGGCGGGTGGCTGGGGCGCTCCCATTCGCTGTCCACCGCGTCTGCCGTGACATAGCCGTGGCGCGTGCAACGACGGGCCACTTGACCGAAGAGAGCTTGGGTCTCGCCCTTCCAGGGAAGTTGGGCGAACTTGTCGACGGTGGCGATGACCAACGCCGGAAGCAGCCGGTAGATCTCCTCGTCCACGACGAGCACGGGCAGCCCCGGATCGTCGGTGTCGAGGGCGAAGCCGCCGAAGGGACATTCGAAGGGATCCGGGCACGTGATGCGTGTGCGGCGCAGAGTCGTGTCGACGGTGATATCGCGGCCCGGGTCGAGTTGGGTCCCGCACCAAGGGCAGCTGGTGAGCTGGTGCGGGGAGCCCTTGGCTCCCCGGGGAGCGCGCCCCTTCGAACTGCGTCGGTTCTTGAGCCATTCGTCCGACTGGTCGGTGCGGTTGGGGGTGACTCCGCCACCGACCCACAGTCCGATCCGGAATGGCACCAGGCCCCACGTGCCCGGATCCTCTCTGCGGATCGTCTCGCAGGCGCAGATGAGGGCTGCGGCTCGCTGAAACTGCTGGATGGTCAACAGGCGCAGGGTGTAGCGCATCAGGACCGCGACGCCGTTCACTGCGTCAAGGCCACCAAGGTCCGGCATCCGGCGCCGTATCGCGAGCGTGAAAGCGGTGAGGCCGAGGTACGCCTCCGTCTTGCCGCCACCGGTGGGGAACCACAGCAGGTCGGCCAACGCCCGGTTGTCGTCCGCCCGTTCGTCATGGTCCGGGTCGGCGAGGGACGGGAGGTTGAGCAGGAGGAACGCCAGCTGAAAGGGGCGCCAACTGCGGTTCGCCGGCTGGTCGGCGTCCTGAACCGCGGCATCCAGTCCGAGGTCCGGTTCGCGGCGGCGGCGCGCCGCGGCGATCGTGTGGATGCGCTGGAGGTGCATGGCGCGGTTGGCGAAGCGGAAGGCGTCCAGCGCCGGGCCCGGGACGAGCAGGTTGATGCCCGCCTCGATCCGGTCCGCCGCTTCGCCCGCTCGTCGCAGGTTGGTGCGGGCTTCCTCTTCGTACGCTTCCAATCGGGCCTCAGGAGATCCGATCTGCTGCTTCGTCCGGGCGATCCAAGCTCGGTAGCCGTCGACCAGAGGTCGCAGCGCGGCCTGGAGCCGACCAGGCTCGAACGCGGCGAGTTCCTTCATGTCGACCACCAGGTCGCGCAGTTCGGCGAGATCCTCATCCCCCTCGGTGTCGGGGTGCGGTACGTCGGTGAACGGCACCTCGTACGAAGGTGCGGCGGCGGTGGAAATCTCAACAGCACGCAGCGGATCAGCCGGATCGGCCACGGCGTGTACACCTGTGCCGTGGCCCACGGCGAACTCCGGGTGGAAGCGGTACGTCATCGCGAGCGCGCTCTGCTCGCCACGATCAGCAGAGTCACCGCCGCGTACGGCGGTTTCGCGACGCGGTCTGAACGGCGCGGTACCCGGGGCCCCGTGAACCGTCATCTCCGTCTGGAACAGCCAGTTCGCCGAACCGGGCGTGTCCTCCTGCCCGTTGACGAGGAACAATGAGACGAGCCAGTCACCGTCGAAGCGCCGTACCCGGCCCCGGACCACGATGCCCGGAAAATCGTCCAGCACGGACTGCGCTTCGAGAGTTCCTTCCAGCAGTTTGACTGTCACCTGCCCGGAAAAGGCAGAACGCCGCCACACTGTCCTGGTCCGCGCCGGGTCGGACGAGGCACCCGCCTTGTACCGGGCCCAGGAGCAGCGCACGCGCAGTTCCTCCAGAGTTCCGTCGACCCGCGCCGTAAAGCCGGTCGCGGACGGTTGGAGACTGGAGACACTGGGCGCGTCGGGCTCCCGATCGCCTTCCTCGCCGTCGGGGACCTCGGCCAGGTGCCCCTCGTCGAACTCCTCCGGCTCGATCTGGGCTCCGCCAGGAGCGAGACGCCCAATGATGTAGTGGTCGGTGGGGCTGCCCGACAGCTCCTCGTCCTCCCCGCCGATCGGCCCGAGCAGGTCGGTGACGACGAGGCGCTCCAGTTCCGCCCGGATGTCCTGGGGCTCGGGAACGACGAGGACCGGCTGGTCACCGGCGCCCGGCGGGTTCGTGGAGTTGCTCTGCTCGCTCACGATCGTCACCCTAACCGCGGGCACTGACAGTGGGCACGGCTCTTGGTACTGAACGTGACCCCCCACTTCCCGCAGCGATCACCACTCGCTACCCTGTGCCATCAGTCGGGTACGGGGAGATGCGGGGAGCACATGACTGAGGGATTAGCCGGCAGTATCCCGCAGCAGCACGGCGCGCCCCCGGCTGGTCCCTACCTGGGGCAGCTGCCCATGGGAGACCGTGGCCACCAAGGCGACTTCGGCGAGCAGTTGGTCCAGTCGCTCGCCATCGCCGCCAATCTGGACGTCTCGACGAAGCCCTCGCGCGACCGACTGGGCATCGACTGGGAGTTCACGTATCCCGGCCGGGCCGGCACCAGACGCCATCCGAAGATCGTCGCCCAGGTCAAGAGCTGGTCGACGCCCGCCGGCAACGAGAACGAGTGGCGCTATCCGCTCCGGGTGCACAACTTCAACAATCTGGCGGGCCAGGACTGGTTCGAACCGCGCTTCCTCTTCCTCGTCGTCGTCCCCAAGGACGTCCACCAGTGGGTCGAGGTCACCCCCGACCATCTGCTGATGCGGCATGCCGTCTACTGGACGTGTTTTCACGACCTCGCGCCACTGGGCCCTGACCGGCGCCTGGACGGTACTTACACTGTGCCCGTCCCCAAGCAGAACCTGCTGACGGTGCCCGCCCTGCACAACCTCTTCGACCGGAGGTTCCGGGACATGCTGGTGGAGTCATGAGCGCCATCACGGACGCGGAGTTCGACCGGGCTGCGGCCCTGGATCCCAGTGACGTGCTGCGTTACCTTCGCGGCCGAGGGTGGGTCGCGGCCGAGAATTTCGGGCGCGGGCAGCTTTGGGTACTGCCCGTCCCCGACGACGACCCGGAACCGCCGTACGAGGTGACGGTGCCGCTGGCGCGCCAGCTGCGCGACTATCCCGCCCGCGTCGCCGACGTGCTGGAAACTCTCTCCGCAGTCGAGGCCCGGCGCCCCGGCGACGTGCTGCGGGAGATGACACTGCCGTCCGCCGACTGGCAGTACCTGCGGCTGACTCCCCCGGGGCCGTCCGGCACCGCCCCGCTCGTGGATCTGGTACCGGCCCTCGCCGGCCTACGTGACCTGCTGGTCTCAGCCGCTGCGACCGCTGCGGCTCCCGAGCCACAGCCCGTACAACCGGCTCAGAAGCCGCAGCGGGTGAAGGACTACATCAGCTCGGTACGGTTGGACCAGACACGGGTCGGCAGCTACGTCATCGCCGCGCACACACCGCTCTCCGCGCCACCGATCACCCAGCTGTCGCTCGACGGTCCGCCCTCCGGCCCCGAGCCGTTCGAGCGCCTGGTGTCCCGGCGCCTGTACGCAGGAGTGAAACTCGCCCAGCGGGCCGCGCTGACCGCCGTACGTGACGACTCGCTCTCGGACTTCGACCTGTTCACCCTGCACGGCCTCTCGGCCAATCTGTGCGAGGCCCTGGTCAGGATCGGCGGCGAGGAGGGGCGCGGCTACTCGTTCAAGTTCGACTGGTCACCCGATCTGCCCCTGGAGGGGAGCACCCCGCCGATCGAACTGCCCACGAGGCTGTTGCCGGTGCTGGCCGAGGGCGCGAAGGATCTGAGGGCCCGGCTGGGCCAGCGCAACGTATATGTGCGCGGGACGGTCGTCCGCCTCCATCGCGAGCTGCCCGAGGGTCCTGGTGAGGTCACCGTCTCCGGCTACGTCGAGGACGAGCGGCGCCCTCGTCGCCTGCGCATGGTCCTGGACCAGGAGGCCTACTCGCGAGCTGCCTTCGCCCATGACCAGGGATTCGAAGTGGGAGTCAAGGGTGATCTGGTGATGCGTGGCAACGCAGCGCGGCTCGAACCGGTCAGCACATTCACCGTGATCCATTCGCCGGAGTGAGCAAGAGCCCGCGATTACTCAGCGTGCCCGACTGTCATACCGATTCGTTATTGTGAAAGCCACTGGGGGGATTCCTCCCGCACGGGGAATCAGAGGGGAGTGACCATGGCGACTGTTCAGGACGTAGCCGCCTACATCCTGGCGAAAGCCGGACCGATGACCGCCATGAAGCTGCAGAAGCTCTGCTACTTCGCCTACGGCTACCACCTGGCGTGGGAGGAGCGGCAGCTGTTCCCGGAGCGGTTCGAGGCCTGGGCGAACGGTCCGGTGGCTCCTGCCCTCCATGCGAAGCACCGCGGTCGCTTCCAGCTCAAGAGGGGCGATGTCGAGGGTGACGCCACGGCCCTGGACGACGACGAACGAGAGTCCGTGGACATCGTGCTGGAGAGCATGGGCGTCTTCTCCGCCCATGAGCTGTCGTCAATGACCCATCGGGAGGGCCCATGGGTTCATGCCCGTGAGCGCGCGGGGGCCCAGCATCTGGAGCGGAGCAACGAGGAACTCCTCGATCTGGAGATCTCGGACTTCTTCAACGCGCTGATCGATCGCGAGGGCTGATGGCAAAGGGGGGAGGAAAAGCCAAGAAGAAGGTGGCGGTTCCGCAGGCCGGCGTCTCCAGGGACAGCAAGCGGACCGGTGATCCGGCCTCGCTCCTGCCCGGTTCGAGCGGCTCCAACGAGCGGGTCTGCTGGCGGTTCACGCACGTCGACCACGAGGGTCGGTGGAGTTTCGACCGCATGGACACCGCGACACTCGGCGACGTCCTGCGCAAGCTCGCCGACTTCGAGACCATGACACTGAACGATCTACGCACCCAGCCCGGCCGCTTCACGGAGTACGAGCTGCCGAGCGGCCTCTGCAAGGAAGCACTGGCTCGGTTGTCCGATCTCGGGCACGACGGTATGACCAGGATCCAACGCTTTCGGTTCACCGGTACCCAGCGCTTGTACGGGTTCTTAGAGGGCAATGTGTTCCATGTCCTGTGGTGGGACCCGAAGCACGAGGTGTATCCGTCGAGCCTGAAGCACACCTGACCGGCACGCGCCTCGGCAAGGAGAGCCAACCCGTGTCAGAGCCGGACGCCCAGGAGGCAGTCACTCCTGCGGAATTGTGCACGGTGCTTCGTGCCGTCGCTCAGGGAATACGTGACAATCAACGACTGGCCGCTGCCACAGGACTGAGCCCGAACCGCCTCTCGGACGCTCTGGCGCAGGCTCAGGTTCTCGGACTGCTCACGTCACGGCACCATCTGACGGACGCCGGACGCGTGCAGCTCGGCGGACCGGCCCACTGGAAAGCGCGCCGAAATTCGGCCAACTCCCGCCGCCCACAGCCGTGTTCGTGCGGATCGTGCCTCGCCCGCGGGTTGCTCGGCAGTGATCAGCCCTACTACCCTCTCTCCCTCAGGGAGGGGCGTTGACATCTAGTACTGCCGGTCCCGTCGGGGTCGGCCCGGCCGGGCGACCTGCTGGTCGCCTGGATGCTCGGGCGGTGCCGTGGGCACCGCCCAGGATTCATCCTCCGCGCCCAGGCTTGGGTGGTACGTCGGGGGAACAAAGGTAGATGGTCAACGCCTCCCCACATCTCTATCTGCGTGATGTCCCCGCGCCCCGTCCGCGCCTTGCCGCCGAGCGGGCCCTGAGCCAGGCCGAGGCGATACGGCAACACGGTCTGCCACCGATCCTCTCCCTTGGGCACCTCGCACACCTGACCGGTGTTCCGTACTGGCCGTTGCGAAACACGGTCACACGTCGGCGCACTAGTTACACAGCGCTGCAGAAACCGCGTGGGGAGAGCGGTGAACCGCGGAAGCTCCTTGCTCCGGATCCTGACCTCATGGCGGCCCAGAAGTGGATCCTGCACAGCGTCCTGGACCGGCTACCGGTTCACGGCAATGCCTTCGCCTACGTTCGCGGGCGATCCGTCGCCGGTTGCGCCGGACGCCATCTGGGCGCCCGATGGCTGATCAAGCTCGACCTCAAGGACTTCTTCGGCTCGATCGGCGAGCGTGACGTGCACGGCGTGTTCAAACGCGCCGGGTACCAGCCGCTGGCCGCGTTCGAGTTGGCTCGGCTCTGCACCTGGGACGACCGGCGGCACGAGCTGGAGCCCATGCGCCAGGACCGCTATCCCAAGATCACGGCCTACCAGTGCGGCACGGGCGGCTATCTACCGCAGGGTGCTCCTACGAGCGGTGCGCTCGCCAATCTGATGGTCCGCCCGTTGGACGAGCGCCTGTCGCGTATCGCGTCCGGATACGGCATGGTCTACACCCGCTACTCCGACGACATGGTGTTCTCGTCGGGCGACGAGTTCTCCCGTCCTGACGCTGTCGCCAGGTTGAGGGAGTTCAGTCACGTTGTGACGGCCTACGGCTTCAGGATCAACAGCCGCAAGACACGGATCGTCCCGCCTGGGGCCCGCAAGGCGGTCCTCGGTCTACTCGTCGATGGTGACGCCCTCCGTATGAGCTCGGAGTTCAGATCACGAGTGCTCACCCACCTGCGGGGGATCGAGAGGTTCGGACTTCGGGCCCATCAGGAGCATCGTGGCTTCGCCTCGATGGACGGACTCGTGAATCACGTCGACGGTCTGCTCGCGTACGCACTCGGCACGGACCCTGACTGGGCTCGGCCAGTCAACGACCGCTGGCGCGAGGTTCTCGCCGCGCAGGGACGGCTGCTGCCGCCGACATCGGAGCCGGTCGCCGAAGCCGGTTGACAGCGTGGGTTCACCCTTCGTGCGCCGCTGATCCGGACGGTTCCTCACCGTCCAGGAGCAGAACAAGGTCGTCCGCCAGCAGCCGCTGCGCAGGGTCGGCCGCACCGGACGGCATGAACCTGACGCCCTCGGAGCGCAGCAGCTCGCGGGCGTCGTCCGCGTCCCTGCCGTCCGCCCAGCGGAAGCCCTCCGCGATGCGGCCTTCCACGTTCAGCACACGGTGTGGGTTGGGCACACCAGACGTGTTGAGCAGATGGGTGCCGACCGCTTGCGCGCTGGAGCCGATGAGTGCGGCGAGGGCTCCGTATGTGGTCCAGGTGCCGTCCTTCATCATGGCCAGGACCTGGTGCAGCTGACCCCAGTCCCGACCGCGCTCCACCCTGCGCACGCCGGCCAGGGGTCCGGGCCACAACTGGATCGCGAGGTCCGCGAGTTCATCGGCTCGGGCATGGATCTCGGCTGCACCCCAGCGCTCGGTCGCGGCTATCCGCCGGTTCATCTCCAGGCCGCTGACCCGCAGGATTTCCTGCTTGCGCTCGAAGGGGCGGTTGGACAGGGACGAGTTCACCGCGGTGAGGGTGAGGTTGCCGAGGGTGTGCAGCAGTCGGGCGTGCAGTTCGGCCGGTGTCTCGTCCTGATCGCATTCCTCGGCGAGGACTTCCAGCCATTCCTCCCCCACAGTCTGTGGCATCACGTGCTCGATGGTCAGATTCGCCTTGGCGAAGTCCACCGGCTCCGGATGGCCGTGCGCCTCTTCCAGCCGTCGCAGGACGAACTGACGATGGCTGCTCGGCCGGTAGAACGGGGTGCGCCGAATGTGGTCGCGCAGTTCCTCGTCGTCGGCCCAGAAACGCTGGTCCGCCGAGAGCACCTGCCGTAGCCCGTCGGCCGGCGCGACACCGACCGGCATCTGTGCCGGGACCGCCTGGAAAATGCGCACGAGGCTGTTCGTGTGTACGCCGCAGATCATCCGGCGTACCAGAAAGCTCTCCAGATAGGTCAGCGCGCGGACGACGTCGGCACTGTCCATGGATCGCTTCTCGCGAAGGTCGAGCATCAGCATCACCACCGGGTGGGCGGGCCGCGCCTCCCACTCCACGAGGCGCTCCAGGCATGCCCGCACCTCGGGATCCTGCTCCCGGTCCGGTTCGAGGACGGTCCTGAGGTGGTGGGCGCGCCGGTACAACTCCTTGATGTACGTCTCGATCTCGGGCTCCTGGCTGCCGTCGAAGTCGAACCGGGCGAGCTGGGCCGCGTACAGATCCTGGCGCCGGACTCGATCATCACCGCCCAGAACGAGCTGGAGCCACATCAGGTGTTCAAGATCGTCCGTCTTCTTGCGGAGAATCTCCTGCATGGGCAGCCAGTACGCCTCGTAGACCTCCTCGGCACGCTTGGGCAGGCGCATGAAGAGGTTGTTGCGCAGCAGGTCGGCCTGGCTGAGCTTCTCCCCCGTGTTGTTGAGCGACTCGAAGATCCGGTGGACGTTGTCCTCCTTGTCCACGCTGACGGACACCAGGGTGAGCCGGGTGGTGATGGCCTGCTCGATGCATCCGATGTCGTACGGATCGGCAGGGTCCTCGGCCGCTTCGAGTCTGCCGCGGAAGAACCGGTACGCGCGGCTGACCAGGTCGTCGCCGCCGGCGTGCGAGGAGCGGACGCACTCGCCGTAGGCCGGGCGGTCGGCCTGGGTGGGCAGCAGCCGAAAGTACTCGTCGCCCTTGCGCCGCTTGTTGATCAGGTAGTCCTCGTTGATGCGCTCGGCGGCCTCGGGGTCACGCTCCTCCAGGTGGTCACGTATCGCGGCCAGGGCGAGCGTCAACGTCGTCAGGCGCTGCTGTCCGTCCACGACGATGTGCCTGGGGAAGGCGGCTTCCGTGTCCGGCGAGGGCGCGAGCACGATCGAGCCCAGAAAGTGCGTTGTCCCCGGCCTCCCTTCCTGGAGCATCCGGGCCTGCTCCAGGATGTCGTCCCAGAGCTGAACCAGGTGCCGGCGCTCGCCCGCCTTGTCCCGCCCGCTGCCCTTTTCCTTTCCCACCCAGGTGTAGGTGCGCTGGTACAGCGGAATCTGGAACTGCTGGGCCCTCCCCTGCATCAAATCCGCCAGGATGGTCTCCGACGCCTTCATCCCCGCTCCCCCTCCATGCTCCCCGTTCCCCCTCCGTCACCGACCGCAGTCAGCCTAAGGCGCCGCACTGACACTGGGAGTCAAAGGTCGTCGGGAAGGATCCGGAAGTGGGCGT
This sequence comes from Streptomyces sp. NPDC048277, assembly GCF_040652235.1. Taxonomy (NCBI): domain Bacteria; kingdom Bacillati; phylum Actinomycetota; class Actinomycetes; order Kitasatosporales; family Streptomycetaceae; genus Streptomyces; species Streptomyces sp. NPDC048277. Next base: position 66,351 of record NZ_JBEZLQ010000002.1, on the reverse strand, counting down.
GCCTGCGCTACGCGGCGGTGAGGAGTGGGGTGCAGTCGCGGCAGAGGCCCGGCTCGGTGGCGCGGAAGGCTCGCTCGCAGCCGTCGCAGGTCTGGAACGGGGCCGGGCGCGGCGGTGGCGTGAGTCCGACGGTCGCCGCAGGCAGCGGTGGCGGGAGCAGTTCGGTCAGGCGGTGGGCCAGAAGCCCGGCCGGGTTGCCCAGGTTCTGCGGCAGAGATGCGGTCAAGGCGCGTCGTACGGCTGCGGGGTCGACGGCGCGTTCCAGCCAGGCGCAGAGGGCGGGTGTGAGGCGGTGGATGTCGCGGGCCGAAAGGAGGAGGCGGGGGTCGTCGGCGCGGAGGGCGGCCAGCAGGGCGGTGGCTGCGTGCTCGTACGGCGAGGCGTGGACGGGGATTCGGGGTGTCGGGAGCGGGGCGTGATGGGGCTCCGAGCGGGCCGTGGGGCTCGGATGCTGTACTTCGGCCGAGCTGATGCGCTCGGCGGCGAGTGGCTGCGGCGCGGTTACGGCGTGCGTCTCGGCTGCGGGCGCGGCTGGTTCGGGCTCCTCGGGCTCGGGCGCCGGTTCGCGGCGGGGGCCTGGCGGCGAGGCGGACTGCCCCGAGACGGCGGGGTTGAGGCGGGGATTGTTGTAGGAGATGGTGCGGGTCACGATGTGACCGGACGGCGTACGTTCCTTGATTCGGGCCAGATAGCCGTGCACTTCCAGTTCGCGCAGGGCGGCGGCGATACGCGTCTCGCCCTCGGGGAACTTCGCGGCGAGGGCCTTGATGCCGACCGGGGTGCCTTCGGGCAGCGACTGGATGTGGGTGGCGAGGCCGATCGCGGTCAGGGACATTTCAGGGTGCTGGGCGAGGTGGTTTCCGACCACGGTGAACTGCTCGGGGTGGCGTGCGGCCACGTGACCAACTCCGTTCCGGGAGCGGTGGGGTGAACGGCGGGAACGGGCGAACTTTGCGCGTGTGGGCGCGCTAAAGTGCTGCTCAGCCATCGGGAAGCTCCTACTTCCTCGGTGGTCAGGCCCTCGCTCTGGGATTGCCGTCCCGGCGGGGGCCGTCGCATGTGTGGGTGTTGTCGTACGGTCGCGCGACTGTGTGACAGTGCGACTGCACGTGGTGTGTCTCGGCCGACCCTGCCTCACCAAATTCCATGATCGCCAGCCGAGTTGGCGTTGATCACTCGTACGGGTGAGCGGCGGGGGTCGGGGGCGGGTTTGGTTGGTTCTTTCCCTGGTTCTTTCTTCTTTTGGCGGCGGGGGCCGCCGGACCGTCGAGGGGCACGACCCGGTGGGACGCGGTCTCAGAGGGGGCGTTCCAGGTCGTCGAGTTCGGCCCAGACCGTCTTGCAGGGGGCGGGTCCGTCGTCGGTGCCCCAGCGGTCGGAATACGCCTCCACGAGGAGGAGTCCGCGGCCTGTTTCGGCGTCGGGGCTGTCGCGTCGGATGACGTGCGGGATGCGTTCGCCCCGGGTGTCGGTCACGGCGATCCGGAGGGTGCCGGTGACGGAAAGCGCGAGCGTCAGACGGAAGTCACGTCCGGTGACGTGGCCGTGAAGGACGGCATTCGCCGCGAGCTCCGCGACGATCTGCGCTGCGGCATCGGACGGTCGCCCCCAGTCGGCGAGTTGCTGCACGGTGAGCAGCCGCGCGAGTCGGGCACCTCTGCGGGTGGACGAGAGCAGCACCGTGAACTGATGGGTGGGGATGGGGGTGGTGGTTTGGGTGATTTGCTGGTTCACGTCACTCAGCGTGGTCATCCGTGCGTACGCTGAACAGTGACGACGCCGGGACTCGGCGTTACTGTCCGGGTGCCGGTCGGTGCTTGTACGGCCCGTACCCCGTGTCTGTTGCGGAGGCGGGCTGCATGGACCAGAGGGTGGGGGAGAGCACGGATGGCGCCGGTTGGGACGGCGACTCCGGGGCCGTACTGAAGACGGTCGGTCGGCAGATCAAGGCGTGGCGGGAGCGGGCCGGTCTGAAGCAGGGCGAGTTGGGCGCGGCGATCGGGTACAGCGAGGAGCAGGTGTCGTCCGTGGAGCGGGGGCGGCGGGTGCCGAGCCCTGAGTTCCTGGACAAGGCGGACGAGGTTCTGGGGGCGGGCGGGATCATCTCCGCGATGAAGCGGGACGTGGAGGAGGCGCGGTATCCGAAGAAGGTTCGGGATCTGGCGAAGCTGGAGGGGGAGGCTGTTGAGCTGGGGGCTTACAGCAACCACAACGTGCATGGGTTGCTGCAGACAGAGGAGTACACGCGGGCGCTGTACCGGATGAGGCGTCCCCTACTGTCGGAGGAGTCGATCGAGCGCCAGGTGGCAGCGCGCATGTCCCGCCAGGAGATCTTCGGGAAGCAGCCTGCGCCAATCTTCAGTTTCGTGCAGGAAGAGGTGACGCTGCGCCGCCCACTCGGAGGCACAATGGTCCAGCGACGACAGCTTGAACAGCTGCTGGAGCTAGGACAGTTGCGGAACGTAGAGTTTCAGGTAATGCCGACAGACCGGGATGATCACGCGGGCATGGGGGGCCAGCTTCAGCTGTTGAAGCTCAAGTCGGGCACCACGGTGGGGCATGTAGAGGTACAGCGCTTCAATCGACTGATCTCAGCACCACCCGAGGTACAGGTCCTGGAGATCCAGTATGGGATCATCCGCGCGCAGGCCCTCACCCCTCGTGAGTCGTTGGCCTTCATCGAAAAACTGCTGGGAGAGACATGACTATCAAGCCCTCTGCCGGGAACGACACCGCGCTGACCTGGACTAAGAGCAGCTACAGCAGCAATGAAGGGCCCGAGTGCGTCGAGGTCGCGGCTACCCCCAGCACCGTCCATGTCCGGGATTCGAAGGACGGTGAGGCGGCGCAGCTCGCGTTCATGCCCGGTCCGTGGACCGACTTCCTGGCGTACGCGACCAAGCGCTGATCCGCTTCAACATCCCGCGTGCCGCCATCGGTTGATCCCAAGTGCTGGTCGCGAGCCACAAGCCGGTCAGAACAAGGCATCGGGTTGCGCGAACAGCCCGTCCTGGAAGGTGTCTTCGGCTTCGGCCTGCCGCTTCTTGCCCGCCGGGGACGCCGCCTTCTTGGCCTTGGGGGTGTGCAGCCCAGCCTTGACTTCCTCGGCATAGCGGGCGTTGTTCAACTCCAGCAGCCGGTCCAGGATTTCAGTCTGAACGGCGGGCAGGATGGTGTAACGAGTGCCTTGCCGGGTCTCGTGGAAGCCGTGGCCGAGGTCGAGGTCTGTCCAGCCGTACGCTTCGGCGACCGCTTGATCGACTTCGGCGATGGTCGCGCGGATGCGGGCAATATCGGCTACCTGCTTACTTGGATCGTGCACCTCGCTGTAGAGCTTGGTGAGACCGACTTCTCGTGCGGTCATCGCATCACGGCGCACGCGCTCCAGACGGACTCCGACTTCTTCCAAGGCATCATTGAGTTCTGGTTGCGGAAACGTCTCGAAGCAACCAGACGGCGTGTACTGCAAGTCAGCCTTCAGCGTCGATGAGTACTTCCAAGCCCACAGGACATGAATAGTCGAACTCAGAAGAGCCAATTTCGCCGGCCTGTCGGAGGCGAACACGACCAACTTCTCGTTCAAAACCTGCTTGGCAGACACCAAAGCGGGTGCAACGGTGCTGCTAACCCGGGCAATCGCAACCACACGCTCCAACCCCTTGATCGCCTCAAGCATCTCGGGACGACGCCTCCAATGCTGCCACCACCTAAGGCTCTTTTCCTTTCCATTCGCAGCCTTTTCGCGGGCTGGCTTCACCTCTCGCTCTACGATCGCAAACAGATCCGGGTATTCACGCGCACGCCCCTCAGACCAGTCATGGAAATCAATTACCCAGCGACCTGCAGAGAAATCATGTCGCGAATTCAGATCCTCACCATTGAGATAAGGGAACAATGCATCTGCATTTCTCGGGTCCCTCTCGATCAGCGCTTCAGCCTCCTCCGACCCGAGAACGAACCCCTTTCCGAGCACAATTACCCCTTGGAATGATTGTGCGATATTTGCAGCCAGCGTGTGCGGCCTGCCACTTACCCTGGACACAGGGTCCAGCGCTGACGTGATGCCATGAACATCACGTCCATCCAAAGTTAGGATTTCACGCCCATCCGTACGCCCCAACCACAGCAGTGAAACCTCAAGCGCTGCCGTGCCCGGCCAAGGTTGAGATTTGATGGCACGATAAACAGTCCAGCCAGCATCCGTCGCTTGATCAAGCCCTACCTCCCGAGTCTGATTCTGGGCAATCGAATTCGTAGCGATGATGCCCGTGCGTTTCCCGGGGGCAAGACTCAGATTTCTGAGCAGGAAGTACGAACAGAGGTCAGCGTTACCTCGCACTCCGCTACCGATCCGATTGACTAGATACTCTCGATAGTCGTTGCCAAGGTAGGTCGTCAGCTTCTTGCCCCCACTGAACGGCGGATTCCCCACCACAACATCAAACCCAACCGCTCCCCCCACCCCCATAATCTCCGGAAACTCCAACGGCCAATGCAACGGCCGCACCGCAGCAGCCCGCTCCCCCTTCAGCCACCCATCGACAATCGCCCGAGCCTCGACCCCGGCCGTCGAAGAGCCGACCACATCGCCGTCCTCCTCCAGGGCCCGCGCCACCAGCCCCGCAACCCCCGCCAGCCGATTCTCGTAAGCCGTGGCCTTCGCGTCCTCCTTCCCCGCCCGGAAGGAAGCCCGGTTGCCCCCGACATTCCGCTCGCCGCTCAGATCTTCGGCCTCGGCGTCATCGATACCCTCGGCCGCAAGCGCCGCCCCCACCACCGCGTCAGCAGCCAGCCGAAGACGCTCGGCCAACGACTCGGCCTCCTTCAGCTTGTCCGCCTTGGCCCGCGCGTCGCGAATGTCGAGCACCGGCATCGCCTCGATCTCGCGCCGCAGTTCGGCGGCGCGCGACAGCAGCGTCTCCGTCACGTCGAGCGCCCGCCCCACCTCGTCCGAGATCTGCCGCGCCTCGGAATCAAGGCTGAACGCCTTGATCTGCTCGATGTCGATGGTCCCTACCAGCGAGTCCCCGCACCGCAGCGCATGGTCGAGGAACGAGAAGGGCCGCCCCTTCGCCAGCGTCACGAGCCACAGAGAGAGCTTCGCCAGTTCGACGGCCATGGCATCCCGGTCGACGCCGTACAGACACCGGTCGGCCACCAACCGCCGCGCCACACGGAGCAGTTCGTCATGGTCGTCGTCGGCGACATACTTCCGCACGTCATCCGGAAGCCCGTCCCGCTCCCACGCTTCGACCACCCGGTCCGCGAGATAACGGCACGCGGAAACCAGGAACGCCCCCGACCCCATCGCGGGGTCGAGTACCTTCAACTTCAGCAGCTCGTCAGCCGACTTGGCACGCCACACCCCGTCCGCCGGCACACCCTCCGCAGGCCCCGGCGAGTAGCACAGCGGCGCAAGCGTGTGCTCGACGACCTCCTCCGCCAGGTTCTTCGGCGTGTAGTGCGTGCCGGTGTTGCGACGGTCACCGGAGCGGACCATGACGACCGAACCGGCGGGGAACACCATCGGCTGCCCGCGCAGATCCGACCGTACGAGACCGAAGAACGGCGCGACCCGCTGCGCCAGCGCCTCGTCGTTGTCGCAGGCCGCGTCCAGGTCCGCCATCGCGGCGAGGTCGGGCTCAGTGGCCAGCGCCTTCTGGATCTGCTTCGGAGTCGCGCCGCTCGCTTCCTTCAGCTCCCGCTCCAGGACCCCGGCGCCCTCCTCCCGCCACGCCTCCAGGCTCGGCAGCGGCAAGACGGCCTCGTATTTGCCAGTGAGGCCTACGTACGGCCGGTCGGCGCGTACGCATCCGTACTCCAGCAGACCTTCGTAGACGTGGCCGATCTGCTCGACGTCGAGGCCCTTGTACGACAGTGCCTCGCGCCCCTTCCCGGGGCGGCGCAGGGTGAGGAGCGCGTCGAGGATCTCGTACACCACCCGGTCGGTGACCTTCGCGTCGGCGAGCCACGGGAAGCGGGCCGGGTCGAACAGGGAGCCGCCGTACGCCGGGATCCACAGGTCGGGATGGGTGGAGCCGGCGTGCAGCGCGGCGAAGACCGCGAGCAGGCGCGGCCACGCGGCCTTGCGGCGGTCACCGATCTCGCCGCCGTGCAGGGACTGGTCGGTCTGCAGCAGATCGTGCATGGGGGAGACGGCGTACGAGTCCGAGTAGAGGGAGTCCTCGGCGGGCAACAGCCGCTGTTCCTCGGCGTAGAGGAGGAAGACCAGGCGCATCATCACCGTCAGCGCGGCCTCGTACACGCTCTTCTCCGGTACGGCGCCCAGGAGTTCGCCGCCCGACTCGCGGTCGAGGCGGGACACCTCGGCTACGAGCAGGGCGACGGCGTCGCGGACCTGACGGCCGAGGGTGTCGGTGACCTCGGACTGCCGGTTCGCCGTGCGGGCGAAGAGCGCGGCGAGGCTGGTGGTGTCCTTGCCCTCCTTGTCGAGGGGCGGGAGCGCGGCCCGGCGGGCGTGCAGGAGGGTCGCGAACGACCTTAGGAGGAGGGGTTCTTCGAGCCACAGGTCGGCGTCGAAGACGGCGACGGTCTCGGCCTCCTTGGGGCGCGCGTGGACCAGCGCCCACTCACGGCCGTTGGTGACCAGGGCGAGCGGTACCCCGCGCCAGCGGCACAGGTCGGCCGCGCGGGCGGTGAGCGCGGGGCTGTTCTTGCGGGCCCGGGTGATCGGCTCGCCCCAGTCGGCGCGATAAAGAAGGACGCGTGGCTGTGGGCCGTCGGGACCTCCAGGGCCGAGAAGCACCGCGTCAGGGGTGTTCTCGCCAGCCCGGAGCGCCTCCGGGATCGCGGCGCCCTCACGCAGGCCGGGCGTCCAGCCGAGGAGTTCGCCGGTGATCAGTTGCTGCCAGGCGGGGCCGAGGAGGGCGGGGTCCTCCTGGACCTCCGCCCAGGCCTGGCGGATACGGGCACGCTGCTCGGTCTCGACGGTGTCCAGTCCCTGGGGCAGTACCTCGGTGAGGACCGGCAGGGCGATGAACGGGCCGTCGGGGCGCAGGAGTTGGAGCCACTCCTCGTGCTGCTGGGCAGGCGTCTGCTGTGCGGCCTTCGGCGGGAACTTGCGGGCGGCGGGCGGCATCAGCGGTGGTCTCCACGAGCGAGGGCGGACGGGACGAGGAAGGTGACCGACACGGGGAACCAGCGGGGGGTGGGGTCGGACCAGCGGGCCCGCAGGGCGGCGGTCTCGGACGCGACGAGGTCGGGGATGTCGGCCAGGCGCTCCTGGAGGGCCTCGTGGTCGGCGCGCAGTTGCTGCCGCTCGTCGTCGATCTCGAAGAGGTTGCCCTGCTGCCAGTGCGCGGCGTCGCCGAGGCGTTCCCGGATGGACCGTTCCAGTTCGGCGAGGACCTTGGTGATGCCGTCGACCTCTTCCTCGCAGCGCTTGGCGAGCAGCGTCTCCAAGCTGCGGAAACGGGTGTTCGCGCGGGCCCGCAGGGCGCGGGCGAGGCGCTCGTCGAGGTCCGGCCACAGTTGGGTGAGACGGTCGAGGAGCGCGGGGGCCGGGAGGTCGTCGTGGGCGGCGGCCAGCCAGGTTTCGAGTTCGTCCTGGCGGGCGGTCTCCAGGCGGCCCTCGGTGATGAGGCCGCCGGCGATGATGATCTCCTCGTGGAGGCGGGCGCCACCGCTGCCGGAGATGACGACCCGGCCGTGTGCGACCACGGCGGGTGTGCGCAGCAGATCGCCGGGGACGGTCTTCGCAGTGACGCGGGTCAGCTTGGCGGCCGTACGGTCGGGCTCGGCCCCCGTGCCGCCGGACCAGAGTTCGGCGCGCAGCAGGCGCAGGCACATCTGGACGAGGCGATGACCGAGGTGGAGCAGGACGACGTCGGTGCGACCCGCGGCCTCGTCGGGGTCGAAGACGACCGGGCGCTCAGCGCGCGTCAACGGGTGCCGCAGGCCCTCGTTGCGGGCGTGGGCCCAGGCACCGGGGAGCTCCGGCAGGCGGAAGCAGCGGGCGCGGCGGCCCTCGGTGCGCTGCGGGTCCGGGTCGGGGACCTCCGTCAGATCCTTGCGGTGGGCGAGCTGGAGTCCCGTACGGACGACGCGTTCGAGCGTGTCCGGGCCGAGGCCGAGGGCCTCGCGGCTGCCGGACAGCTCGGCCACGAGTTTCTCAAGGTCGCGGGCGAGGTCGCGCTCGACCTTGAGGACGGCCTTGCCTGCCCGCTTGCGGATCTCCGCGTCGGCGGTGGTCCAGTCGGAGCGGCGGCCCAGCATCTTCTGCTCGACCTGCGCGGCGATCACCTCGCCCGCGCTGCCGAGGTCCTCGCGGATGTTCTCTGTCTTGCGTGCGGCGACGGCGAGGAAGTGGAGCTCGTCCTCAAGGGTGCCGTCGGCGTGGGCGGACTCGGGGTCGCGGCCTGCGGGGGCCTCGCGCCAGCCTTCGGGGACGAAGTGGAAGACGTCGACTTGGTCGGCTTTCTGGCCGTGCCGGTCGACGCGGCCGTTGCGCTGTTCCAGGCGGTTGGGGTTCCACGGGATCTCCCAGTGGAGCAGGCGGTGGCAGTGCGCTTGGAGGTTGATGCCCTCGCTGGCCGCGTCGGTGGCCAGCAGAATGCGGACAGGGGCGAGCGCCGGGTCCTCCTGGAAGACCGTCTTGATGTGCTCGCGCTCCTTCTCGTCCTGGCCGCCGTAGAGCTGGGCGATACGGTCGGCGGGGTAGCCGGCCCGGACGAGACGGTCGAAGAGCCAGCGCTGGGTGTCGCGGTACTCGGTGAAAACGATGACGCGCTCCCGCCCCCACTCACCCTTCGGCCCTTCGGGGCCGGGGCAGACGACGGGGTCGAGCCAGGCACGGAAGGCCTCGAACTTGGCGTCCGGACGGTCCTTCGCCAGCTGCGACCACGTCTTGAGCTCGCCGAGAAGGGACTCCTCCTCGGTGGTGAGCGATCGGGTGATGTCGCGGACGGCGGTCAGCGCCTCGGTCGCCGCCTCGGCGTGCTCCTCGTCGCTCTCGGCGGTCTCGTCCACGCGCGCGATCAGGGGTTTCAGAACCTTCTCGCCCGCCTTGCGCACGGCCGCGTCCATGCCACGCTCCGGCCCCTGCCTCGCCGGTCCCTTGCGCATCGTCTCCAGGTGGACGGCGATGGTCTCGGCGAACGCTTTCGGCGAGGACAGGAATCGCTTCTTCAACAGCGTCGTGACGAAGTCCGCGGCTGTGCGGTCGGCGGCGCCGTCCCCGCCCTCTCGGCGGGAGCGGGCGTAGGCGGCGAGCTTCGCGTACGCATCGCGCGTCTCCCTCCCGTACGACACCTCAAGGGCGTGTGGCACGCGGCGCGGGAAACGGGGCTTGCCGTCCCAGCCCGGCGGCAGCTCGGATTTCAGCCGACGCACCATGACCCGCTTGAGCTGCTCCTGGGAGGGGCGTACTCCGCGGGCGAAGCGGTGGTCGTCGAGGAGTTCGAGGAGCGCCGTGAACGACTCCAGGTAGCCGTTGTGCGGGGTCGCGGAGAGGAAGAGACGGTGTTCGCAGTGCGGGGCAAGAGCGCGGATCGCTGTGGTGCGTCGTGAGTCCACCGCGTACTTGCCGGTGCCTGAGGGGGCACAGGTGTGGACCTCGTCGACGACCAGCAGGTCGAAGGCGCGCGGATACTCGGGGATCGGAGGCAGGATCTCGCGCAGCATCCGCATGGGGCGCTCACGCTTGAGCCAGTCGACGGAAACGATCAGTCGCGGGTAGTGCGTCCACGGATTGGTGTAGAGGCCCCGGGCCCGGCGCAGCTCTCGGAGCATCCGGGTGTCTACGATGCGGAAATCGAGGCCGAACTTGTCACGCATCTCGTCGCGCCACTGGAGCGTCAGACCGGCGGGACAGACGATCAGCATGGTGCGGGCCCGGTGCCGGAGCATCAGCTCCTGCATGACCAGACCAGCCTCGATGGTCTTGCCGAGACCGACGTCGTCGGCGATGAGGAGATTTGTACGCGGCATCGACAGGGCGCGTACAACAGGATCGAGCTGGTAGTCCTGGATCTCGATGCCGGAGCGGAACGGGGCTTGGAGGGCGGTGCGGTCGGCCGAGGCGATCGCACCCCAGCGGACGGCGTCGAGGAAGGCGTCGAGGCGCGTCGGTTCGTCGTATCCGGCGACCGGGGACGGCAGCGCATGCTGGTCGTAGACGACCGCCTGCTGCTCCAGCTCCCAGATGACGCGCAGTTCCTCGTCGCGGGCGTCGTCCTCAATGGAGACCAGCCGTACGAGGTGGGAGGCCGAAGCGCCGGTGGAACGGGCAGGGTCCTCGCTGGTCACAGAGGAACGGGTCACGTCGGAGACGACCCAGCGGCGGTTGCGCACGGTCACGAGCTGTCCATGACCAGGGACGGGAGAGCCGGTCCGCGAATCGCCCCCGCCTCCGGATGTGATCGCCACTGCTGTGCCCGCACTCACGTCCGACACCAATACACCCCGGTCTCACCGCGCGGCGCACACAATGCCCCGCGTCCCAGCACAACTGGGGCAAGTTTACGACCGGAGAACCACCCCGGGTCCGCGTAGGAAACAGCTTCTGTGCCCACCGCACGGACTACAGGAGATCGATCGTTGCGTGGGGCACGATCGGCACATCACCCAGCTGTGATTGGGGCCCGCGGCCGACGACCACGGACCCCAATCACAGCGGAGCAGGACTGACGCCGACCAAGCGCCTACAGCACCGGCAGGTTCTTGCGCAGCTCGAACGCGGTGACCTCGGAGCGGTACTCCTCCCACTCCTGCTTCTTGTTGCGCAGGAAGAAGTCGAAGACGTGCTCGCCCAGGGTCTCGGCGACCAGGTCGCTGCGCTGCATCAGCGTCAGGGCCTCGCCGAGGTTCTGCGGGAGGGGTTCGATGCCCATCGCGCGGCGTTCCGCGTCGGAGAGGGCCCAGACGTCGTCCTCGGCGCCCGGGGGGAGTTCGTAGCCCTCTTCGATGCCCTTGAGGCCGGAGGCGAGGAGGAGGGCGTAGGCCAGGTACGGGTTCGCGCCCGAGTCGATGGAGCGGACCTCGACGCGCGCCGAGCCCGTCTTGCCGGGCTTGTACATCGGGACGCGGACCAGCGCGCTGCGGTTGTTGTGGCCCCAGCAGATGTACGAGGGGGCCTCGCCGCCGGCGCCCGCCGTGCGCTCGGAGCCGCCCCAGATGCGCTTGTAGGAGTTCACCCACTGGTTGGTGACCGCGGAGATCTCGGCGGCGTGCTTCAGCAGGCCCGCGATGAAGGAGCGGCCGACCTTGGAGAGCTGGAACTCCGCGCCCGACTCGTAGAACGCGTTGCGGTCGCCCTCGAAGAGGGACAGGTGCGTGTGCATGCCCGAGCCGGGGTGCTCGGAGAACGGCTTGGGCATGAACGTCGCCTGCACGCCCTGCTCCAGCGCCACCTGCTTCATGACCAGCCGGAACGTCATGATGTTGTCGGCCGTGGAGAGCGCGTCCGCGTAGCGCAGGTCGATCTCCTGCTGGCCCGGCGCGCCCTCGTGGTGCGAGAACTCGACCGAGATGCCCATCGACTCCAGCATGGTGATCGCCTGGCGGCGGAAGTCCATGCCGATGTTCTGCGGGGTGTGGTCGAAGTAGCCCGAGTTGTCGGCGGGGGTGGGGCGTGAGCCGTCCAGCGGGCGGTCCTTCAGGAGGAAGAACTCGATCTCCGGGTGGGTGTAGAAGGTGAAGCCCAGGTCCGAGGTGCGGGCCAGGGCACGCTTCAGCACGTAGCGCGGGTCCGCGAAGGACGGGGAGCCGTCCGGCATCAGGATGTCGCAGAACATCCGGGCCGTGCCGGGGGCCTCGGCGCGCCACGGCAGCACCTGGAACGTGGACGGGTCCGGCTTGGCGATCATGTCGGACTCGTAGACCCGGGCGAAGCCCTCGATCGCGGAGCCGTCGAAGCCGATGCCCTCGTCGAAGGCCTGTTCCAGCTCCGCCGGGGCCACGGCGACGGACTTGAGGAAGCCCAGCACGTCCGTGAACCACAGGCGTACGAACCGGATGTCGCGCTCCTCCAAGGTCCGGAGCACGAACTCCTGCTGCTTGTCCATCTTCCGCTTCCCCATCCTTGCTGGTCAGGCCGCCTGCTCCTGGTCCCACAGGAAGGCGGTCGGGCACCTGAGCATCACACCACAACAGCATTTCATGCGCGTTGCGGACCTTGATCGCACCGGCGTCCTCGGCCTGAACGGCTCCCATACGGCAGGTGTACTTCCCTACCGCCCATCTTGCGCCCATCTTGCCTGCTCGCGCCGACATCCGTAATGGCCGATCCGGTTCCGGGGTGACCGACACCACGGCTCTTAAATTTGAATCTCAGATGCAAGTTTTAATAGCGTGGACATCAGCCGAGCCGTTCGGTCGAGCCACAAGGAGCCCCGATGCTGTCCGAGTCGTCCGCAGTCACCGTCCGCGCCAGCCTCCCCGCCGTCGGCGCGGCCATCGGCGAGATCACCGAGCGTTTCTACGCCCGGCTCTTCGCCGCCCACCCCGAGCTGCTGCAGAACCTCTTCAACCGCGCCAACCAGGCCGCCGGCACCCAGCGGCAGGCCCTCGCCGGCTCCATCGCCGCGTTCGCCGCGCGCCTGCTGGACCACCCGGACCAGCGGCCCGACGCGATGCTCGGGCGTATCGCCCACAAGCACGCCTCCCTCGGGGTCGCCCCCGAGCAGTACGACGTCGTCCACGAGCACCTCTTCGCCGCCATCGTCGAGGTGCTCGGCGAGGCGGTCACCCCCGAGGTCGCGGCGGCCTGGGACGAGGTCTACTGGCTGATGGCGAACGCGCTCATCGCGATCGAGAAGCGGCTGTACGAGGAGAGCGGCGAGCCCGGTCTGCGGCCCTGGGAGGTCGTCGAGCGGATCGTGGAGACCGCCGACGTCGTGACCTTCCGGGTGCGGCCGGTGGACGGCGGGGCGGCGGTGCGCGGCTTCCGCGCCGGCCAGTACGTCTCCGTGGGCGTCACGCTCCCCGACGGCGCCCGCCAGATACGCCAGTACAGCCTCTCCGGAGCGCCGGGCGAGTCGGTCCGCCAGTTCAGCGTCAAGCGGGTGCCCGGCGGCCCCGACGGCACGACGCCGGACGGCGAGGTCTCCCACCACCTCCACGCGCGCGTGCGCGAAGGTGACGTCCTGGAGCTGTCCGAGCCGTACGGCGACCTCGTCATCGAGGACAGCGACGACCGCCCTCTCCTGCTCGCCTCCGCCGGCATCGGCGTGACCCCCATGGTCGCGATGCTGGCCGCGCTCGCGGCCGACGGTCACGAGGCCCCGGTGACGGTCCTGCACGGCGACCGCTCCCCCGCGGACCACGCCCTGCGCGCGGACCACGACACCTACACCGCGAAGCTCCCGGACGCCGCCGTCCACCTCTTCTACGAGCGCGACGCCGAGCCCGGCACCCGCACCGGCCTGGTGGATCTCACCGGCATCGAGGTCACGCCCGGCACGCGCGCGTACCTGTGCGGCCCGCTCCCCTTCATGCGCGCGGTCCGCACCCAGCTGATCGACAAGGGCGTGGCCCCGGCCGACATCCACTACGAGGTGTTCGGCCCGGACCTGTGGCTGGCAGCGGCCTGAGCTTCAGCGCCCCGCCAGGGGCGCGGGGCTGTGTCTGATATGCGGCTACCGCCGCGTGGGCGCGACCAGCCCCCACGGCGCCGCACCCGCCAGACGGCAGACCGCGGCACCCCCATGGGCGCTAGACCAACCCCGGCCGCCTGGAAATACCGAGCAGCAACGGCCCCGTAGGCTCCGCCACCATGTCCGCCACCGTCACCGGGTCCAGCGCAGCGAAGAACGCCTCCTGGGCCCGGCGCAGCGCCCCGCGCAGCCGGCACGCGGAGTTGAGCGGACAGGGGGTGACGTTGGTTGCCGTACCGTCGCAGTCGACGACGTCGCCGTCGCCCTCGAACCTCCGGACCAGCGCGCCCACCGAGGCCGTACGCCCCTTCTCGGTCAGCGCGAGCCCGCCGCCGCGGCCGCGCCTCGCGTCGACCAGCCCCAGGTGCTGCAGTTCGGCCACCACCTTCGCGGCGTGCGTGTACGGCACGTCCATGTCCGCCGCGACCTCGCGGGTCGTCGGGGTGGACCCGCCCGCGACGGCGAGCCGCATCAGGAGACGCAGAGCCAGGTCGGTGGAGCGCAACAGCCTCATGACGGCCAGCGTAGGTAATGCGCATCCCTGATTCAAATTATCGTTTTCCTGTCGATTCGCAGGCCTTTCCAGCTCTTTCCTGTGCCCGCCCTACGACTGACCCCATCTCCCCCATTACGATCAGCGAGCCCCACCGTCCACGTCCCTTTCCCCCAGAAGGACACGCCCCATGGGTTCCGCGAAGAACAAGGCCGCCAGCGCCGAGCGCAAGGCGCGCATAGAGCAGATGCGGCGTGCGGAGCAGGCCCGCGAGCGCCGCAACCGGATCCTCACCATCGCCGCGAGCACGGTGGTGGTGGCCGGTCTGATCGTCGGCGGTGTGGTGCTGGTCAACTCCCAGTCGGACAAGAGCGACAGTTCGAGCGACGCGAAGGGCAGCTCCGGGGACTCCGGGCACTTCACCACCGGCAGCGACGGTGTGCGGACCTGGACGGGCAAGCTCTCCCGCACCCATGTCACGGGGACGGTGAGCTACCCGATGCACCCGCCGGTCGGCGGCAACCACAACCCGGTGTGGCTCAACTGCAACGGCAACGTCTACACCAAGGCCGTGAAGGACGAGAACGCCGTGCACGCGCTCGAGCACGGCGCGGTCTGGGTGACGTACACCGACAAGGCGGCGAAGTCCGACGTGGACAAGCTGGCGGCGAAGGTGAAGCAGACGCCGTACTCGCTGATGAGCCCGTACACGAACCAGACCTCCCCGATCGAGCTGTCGGCGTGGGGGCACCAGCTGAGCGTGACGAGCGCCGACGACCCGAAGGTCGCGAAGTTCTTCGAGACGTATGTGCAGGGCAAGCAGACCCCGGAGCCGGGTGCCTCGTGCACCGGCGGGACGATGTGACGTGATCTGACGTGAAGAAGCACATCGGCTGGATCGCCGGAACCACGGCCGCGGTGCTCGTCGCGGCCGGCGCGATCACCTACGCGGTCGCCGAGGACGGCAGTGGCAGCGGCGGCCTGAGCATCCCGAGCGCCGAGGGTGCGGACGCGGGCTTCGCGCGCGACATGGCGGTCCACCACCAGCAGGCCGTGGAGATGTCGTACATCGTCCGCGACCGTACGACGAACACGGACGTACGGCGGCTCGCCTACGACATCGCGCAGACGCAGGCCAACCAGCGCGGCATGCTGCTGGGCTGGCTGGATCTGTGGGACCTGCCGAAGGTGTCGGCGAAGCCGCCGATGTCCTGGATGGGCATGGGCGACATGCCCGAGCGCGGGGACGGTTCGCTGATGCCGGGCATGGCGACCGACACGGAGCTGAAGAAGCTGGGGACCCTGAACGGCAAGCAGGCGGAGATCTTCTATCTGCAGCTGATGACGGACCACCACAAGGGCGGCATCCACATGGCCGAGGGATGTGTGGCCAAGTGCACCGTCGAGGTGGAGAAGAACCTCGCCCAGGGCATGGTGGACGCACAGCAGTCGGAGCTGACGACGATGAAGCAGATGCTGAAGGAGCGGGGCGCGAAGCCGCGCGACTGAGCGCCGGGCCGGGCGGCCCAACTCGCCTTCACCCAGGGGGATTTGTCGACTTAACGGCACCGCAAGGGCTTACCGGCAATCGCAATGAAGTCGTAACGTTCCATGCGCCGCCGATAACCAGCCAAATACCCCTAAGCAACCCCCACTTGGTGCTTCCTTGGGACTTTCATTCCCCTGGCATGAACAGTTCACCGAAAGAGTGACGTCCACCGCGTGATCGATTCACGGGCCGTTCCGCCGCCGGCCTCCCGGTGATCACGCACGACCGACCACTCCATGCGACGAACCGCATAGCAGGGGGCAGTATGAGATCGAACCGTGCCAAGGTGCGGGCCAGCGTGAGCATGGCAGCGACACTGCCGATGATCGCCGGCGCGCTAGCGCTCGGCATACCCGCGGCGCACGCCGCGGACAACCCGGCCCGTGACGCCCTGGCGGGCACCAAGCCCGCCTGGGCCACGGCCAAGGCGGACAAGGGCGCCACCTCGAACAGCGCCCAGGTCAAGGCCCGGGTCTACCTGGCCGGCCAGGACGCCAAGGGCCTCGCGGCCTACGCGAAGGCGGTGTCCGACCCCAGCTCGCCGCTGTACGGCAAGTACCTGAACGCCAAGCAGGTGCAGGCCCGCTTCGGTGCCACCAAGGCCCAGGTGAAGGCCGTCAGGTCCTGGCTGACCGCGTCCGGCCTGACGGTCACCGAGGTCACCTCGCACTACATCGCCGTCTCCGGTGCCGTGTCCGCCGTCGAGCAGGCCTTCGGCACCCAGCTGCACAACTACGCCAAGGGCTCCAAGACGTACCACGCCCCGGCGAAGACCGCGTCGGTGCCGGCCTCCGTCAGCGCCGCCGTCCTGACCGTCACCGGCCTGGACAACGCGCCGCACAAGGCGACCCACGACGACACGCTGCCGCCTCCGGCGACCGTGTTCAAGAACTCCGGGCCGTTCTCCTCGTACTACGGCTCGAACATCGCGACCACGCTGCCGGACGCGTACGGCACGAAGATCCCGTACGCGATCGAGGGCTACACCGGAAAGCAGCTGCGCGCCGCCTACGGCGCCGGCAAGTACACCGGCAAGCACGTCCGCGTCGCGATCACCGACGCGTTCGCCTCGCCGACCATCGCCTACGACGCCGGCACCTACGCCAAGGCGCACGGCGACGCCGCGTGGAAGACGAGCCAGCTGCACCAGGTGCTGCCCGCGAACTACACCAACACCGGCGCCGACGAGTGCGACGCCTCCGGCTGGTACGGCGAGGAGACCCTGGACGTCGAGGCCGTGCACGCGGTCGCGCCGGACGCCGACGTCACCTACGTGGGCGCCGCGTCCTGCATGGACAACGACCTCCTCGACGCGCTCAGCAAGGTCGTCGACAACCACCTGGCCGACATCGTCTCCAACTCCTGGGGCGACATCGAGGCCAACGAGACCCCGGACGTCGCCGCCGCCTACGACCAGGTGTTCCAGCTGGGCGCGGTGCAGGGCATCGGCTTCTACTTCTCCTCCGGCGACAACGGTGACGAGGTCGCCAACACCGGTACGAAGCAGGTCGACACCCCGGCCAACTCGGCGTGGGTGACCGCGGTCGGCGGTACGTCGCTGGCCGTCGGCAAGGGCGACAAGTACCTGTGGGAGACCGGCTGGGGCACCGAGAAGGCCTCGCTGTCGGCCGACGGCAAGAGCTGGACCAACTTCCCCGGCGCGTTCACCTCGGGCGCGGGCGGCGGCACCAGCAAGACGGTCAACGAGCCGTACTACCAGAAGGGTGTCGTCCCGGACTCGCTCGCCAAGGCCAACAGCGCCTCCGGCAACCGCGTGGTCCCGGACATCTCGGCGATCGCCGACCCCAACACGGGCTTCAAGGTCGGCCAGACCCAGACCCAGGCGGACGGCACCGAGGCGTACAGCGAGTACCGCATCGGCGGCACGTCGCTGGCGGCGCCGGTGATCGCCGCGGTCCAGGCCCTGGCCCAGGAGGCGCGCGGCGGCAAGGCGATCGGCTTCGCCAACCCGCTGATCTACTCCAAGTACGGCACGAAGGCCTACCACGACGTCACGGACAACCCCACGGGCTCCGGCCTCGCGGAGGCCCGTGTCGACTTCGCCAACGGCTACGACGCCACCAACGGCCTGCTGACCTCGGTCCGCAGCCTCGGCAAGGACAGCTCCCTGTCCGCGGTGAAGGGCTACGACGACGTCACCGGCGTGGGCACGCCGGCGGGCGGCTACCTGGAGTCGTACCGCGGCAACAAGCGCTGACGCGCTGAACCGCTGATCCGCTGAACGGAGGGGCGTGAGGTCCGAGCGACCTCACGCCCCTTCGCGTTGCGGTCAGGCGGAGTGCAGGGGCTCCGCGGTCTCCGGGACGTGCGAGGCGATGACCCGCTCGCGGACCGGCACCGGCACCGCCCGGCGCCGGTCCACCGCGAACGCCACGCTCGCGACGCCCAGGCCGAGGATCGCGAGGGCCGCGCCGGCCAGTGCCGGGGAGGTGACGCCGAAGCCCGCCGCGAGGGCCACGCCGCCGATCCAGGCGCCGCCCGCGTTGGCGAGGTTGAAGGCCGCCTGGTTGGCGGAGGAGGCCAGGGAGGGGCCCGCGGCGGCCCGCTCCATGACCATCAGCTGGAGGGGGGAGCCGGTGATGAACGCGGCCACTCCCAGCAGCACAACCGCGACAGCCGCGCTCCACTCCGCTCGCATCAGGACCGGGAACAGGAGCAGGACCGCGACCATCGACGCCAGGCCGCCGAAGAGCGTGCCGCGCATCGCGTGGTCGGCGAGGCGGCCGCCGACCAGGTTGCCGATCGTGGCGCCGACGCCGAACAGGGCGAGAAGGAGCGTCACGTTCCCCTCCCCGTAGCCGGCGGACCGCGTCAGCATCGGTGTGATGTAGCTGTACGCGGAGAAGAGGGCGCCGAAGCCGACCACCGTGGTGGCAAGGGCCAGCCAGACCGGGAGGGAGCGCAGCGCGGTGAGTTCGCCGCGCAGGCCGGTCGTGGGGGCGGGGGTGTGCGCGGGGCGGATGAGGAGGAACACCGCGGCCATGGCCGCCACGCCGATCAGGCTGACGCCGAGGAAGGTCGCCCGCCAGCCGAGGTGCTGGCCCATGAGCGTGGCCACGGGAACGCCCGCGATGTTGGCGATGGTCAGGCCCATGAA
Source organism: Streptomyces sp. NPDC048277 (assembly GCF_040652235.1). Classification (NCBI taxonomy): domain Bacteria; kingdom Bacillati; phylum Actinomycetota; class Actinomycetes; order Kitasatosporales; family Streptomycetaceae; genus Streptomyces; species Streptomyces sp. NPDC048277. Next base: position 47,578 of record NZ_JBEZLQ010000002.1, on the reverse strand, counting down.
CATCAGGGAGACGGAGCGGGCCTTGCGCTCCGGCGCCACCAGGTTGGTGGCGACGACCGCGCCCACGCCGAAGAACGCGCCGTGCGGGAGGCCGCTCAGGAAGCGGGCGGCCAGGAGGGAGTCGTAGCCGGGGGCCAGGGCCGAGAGCGCGTTGCCCGCGACGAACAGGGCCATCAGGGAGACGAGGACCGTGCGGCGGGGCATGCGCGCGGTGAGCGCGGCCAGCAGCGGGGCGCCGATGACGACGCCCAGCGCGTACGCCGAGACCAGGTGGCCGGCGGCGGGGATCGAGATGTGCAGGTCGTCGGCGACGTCGGGCAGCAGCCCCATCATCACGAATTCGGTGGTGCCGAGACCAAAAGCGCCGACGGCCAGTGCGAGCAGGGCCAGGGGCATGAAGGGCTTTGCCTTTCGGGGAGCAGGGTTCCGTGCGTTCTAAGTTCAGCTACGGAACAAAGTGTCCCAGCCCAAGTATTCCGACAGGTTACGGCGCGGTGTCCGATTGTCCTGGCATGGGGAACAATGCTGCGCCGACCAGGGGTTTTTACGAACCCGATGTGGTCAGGTTCACACGTGCGGCGATCGGGAGGTGGTCGCTGCCGGTCTTCGGCAGGGTCCAGGAACTCTCCGGCTCCACGCCCTTGACCATGATCTGGTCGATCCGGGCCATCGGGAACGAGGCCGGCCAGCTGAACCCGAAGCCGCTGCCCGCCGCGCCCTGCGTGGAGCGCATCTGCGAGGTGACGGCGTTGAGGGAGCGGTCGTTCATCGTGCCGTTGAGGTCGCCGAGGAGGATCACCCGGGGCAGGGTCTCGTCGGCGATGGCCTCGCCGAGCGCGTCCGCGCTGGTGTCCCGCTGCCGGGCCGTGAACCCGGCGTTCAGCTTCACCCGGACCGAGGGGAGGTGGGCGACGTAGACGGCGAGGGGGCCGTCCGGTGTGGCGACCGTGGCGCGCATCGCGCGCGTCCAGCCCAGTTTGATGTCGACGGCCTTCACCCCGGTGAGGCGGTACTTGCTCCACAGGCCGACGGTGCCCTCGACCGCGTGGTACTTGTACGTCGACGCCAACGCTTTCTCGTACGTCGGTACGGCCGTCGCCTTCAGCTCCTCCAGGGCCACCACCTCGGCGCCGGACGCGGCGAGCTTCGCGGCCGTACCGGTCGGGTCGGGGTTCTCGGCGTTCACGTTGTGCGTGGCGACCATGAGGTCGCCGCCGGTGCCGGACTTGTCGGTGAGCAGTCCGCCGAACAGGTTCAGCCAGACGATCGCCGGGAGCACCACGGCGATGAGCGCGGTCGCCGACTTGCGCAGGACGCCGATCAGCAGCAGCACCGGGATCAGCAGGCCCAGCCAGGGCAGGAACGTCTCGGTGAGACTGCCCAGGTTGCCGATCCGGTTGGGGATGCGGGAGTGCAGCAGCATCACCCCGGCGAGGAGCAGCGCCACCACCGCGGTGACGACGCCCCGGCGCCAGATGCGGGGATCGTCGCGCCAGCCGGACAGCAAGCGGTTCACCAGGCGTCGGAACCGGTCTCCCCGGCGCTCGGGTCCCGAGCCTCCGTTGTCCGTCTCCGTCATGTACGCCTGCTGCGCCATACCGCCTGCCTCACAACCTGCCGTGCACACCGTCGTCCCCCGGTGTACGACCCTAGGGGATGATGGGCTCCGATCCCGCCGTCACATGACGGCCGTACGCAAGACGATGACGAACAAGCCGATGGCGGGGGTTCCGGTTACCGGCGGGTCGGCGCGCACTGTGACGAAACGCGCACACTCCCGGCCTACGGCTCGGGCGACTCGGGCGAGCTGACGGGGCGTAGACCGTCCAGCACCGAATCGACGATCTGTTCGGCCAGGCCCTCGGGGAGTTCCGCCTCGGGGCGCAGGATGGCCCTGAGCAGCATCGGGCCGGTGAACATGTCGTTGGCCACGTCCAGGTCGATGTCGGCGCGGAGTTCGCCGTTCTGCTGGCCGCGGCGCAGCACCTCCATGCCGAGCGCGCGCCGGGGGTTGACCACGTTGGCGTGATAGGCCTTCCAGATCCGGGGGCTGCTCTTCATCTGGGCGTAGACGTTGTGCAGGATCGCCGACGAACGGTTCATCAGACCGCGCTGCCGCAGCGACTCCAGCAGGACGACGAGGTCGTCGCGCATGGAGGTGCCGGGGAGTTCGGGGTCCGGGGGCTCGGCGGCGCGCATGACGTCGACGAACAGCTCGTCCTTGCCGTTCCAGCGGCGGTAGATGGTGGCCTTGCCGACGCCGGCCGTCCGGGCGATCCGCTCGATGGACAGCTCGGCGAGCGGTACGCCGTCCTCCAGGAGCTTCATCACCCCTTCGAGAATGGCGTGTTCCACCGCCTCGCTGCGGGGGCGGCCCCGGGCGGGACCCTGGCTCCGCGGTCGGCTGTCGGCAAGCGTCACGTCGTACCGTCCTCTCACTGGCTGCGGGAATTCTCCCGCAGCCGCCGCCTCACCCCGTAGTGGCCACTCGGTCGTTCACCCGGCCGTCAGCCCGGTTGTTCTCTCGGAGGTTCACTCCCCCGCCGCGACCAGCTCCTGTTCCCGCTCGCCCTTCTGGCCGGCCGGCGGCCTGCCCGGCAGGAAGAGGGTCACGACGACGGCGCCGAGCAGCGCGACGCCGGCACCGCACAGGGCGGTCAGGTGCATGGCGTGCAGGAAGGCGTCGTTGGCGGGCGTGACCAGGGCCCTGCCCTGCGCCCCGAGCTTCCCGGCGACGCCCAGCGTGGCCTCGATGGACTCGCCGGCGGTCTCGCGCAGCCCGGGCGGCAGCGCGCCGAGCTTGCCCTCGATGCCGTTGCGGTACGACGCGGAGAGCACCGAGCCGAGGACGGCGATGCCGAGGGCGCCGCCGACCTGGCGGAAGGTGTTGCTGAGCGCGGAGGCGGAACCGGCCTTCTCGCGCGGCAGCGCCTGCATGATGACGACCGAGGTCGGCGTCATGATGTGCGCCATGCCGGTCCCCATCAGGAAGAAGACGATCTCGAGGATCCAGATGGGCGTGTCGGCCTCGAAGGTGGCGAAGGCACCCAGGGTGAGGGCCATCAGCACCAGGCCGCCCGCGGTGGTGGCCTTGTTGCCGATCCGCTCCACCACGAGGCGGGCCCGCGGCGCGAAGATCATCTGCGCGGCGGCCAGCGGGAGCAGCAGCAGACCGGACTGCAGCGGCGAGTAGCCGCGCACGCTCTGGGTGTAGAAGACGGAGAAGAAGGTCACGCCCATCAGCGCGAAGAAGACCAGCGCGATGGCGGCCATGGCGGCCGAGAAGACCTTGTTCTTGAAGTAGCCGACGTCCAGGGACGGGTGGTCGCTGCGCGCTTCGAAGATCACGAAGGCGGCGAGTACGACGACGCCCGCGGCGATGGTGGCGAGCACCTTGGCGTCGGTGAAGTCGGCGAGTTCGCCGCCCTTGATGATGCCGTAGACGAGCAGGACGAGGCCGACGACGGACAGGACCACGCCGACGGGGTCGAGGCGGCCGGGCCGCGGGTCGCGCGAGTCCGGGACCAGCCACAGCATCAGCGCGAGCGCGGTGATCACGATCGGTACGTTGATGAGGAAGACCGAGCCCCACCAGAAGTGGTCGAGCAGCACACCGCCGGTGATCGGGCCGATGGCGATGGCGAGGCCGACACCGCCGGCCCAGATGCCGATGGCCTTGGGCTGTTCCTGGCGCTCGAAGACGTTCATCAGGACGGCGAGCGTGGCGGGCATCACGAAGGCGGCGCCGAGGGCCATCAGGGCGCGGTAGGCGATCAGCTGGTCCGCGGAGCCGGACTCCGCGGCCAGGGCCGAGCCGACGCCGAACACGACGAGTCCGCCGATCAGCACCTTCTTGCGGCCGAGCCGGTCGCCGACGAGACCGGAGGTGAACAGCAGGCCCGCGAAGACGAGGGTGTAGGCGTTGATCGCCCACTCCAGCTGGCTCTGCGTGGCGCCCAGGCCGGTGGGGGCCGGGGTGGAGATGGTCTTGATCGCGACATTCAGGATCGAGTTGTCGAGCACCACGATCAGCAGGCTGAGCATCAGTACGCCGAGGATCGCCCAGCGGCGCCGGTGTACCTCCTCGGGTATCCGGGGGCCGGGTGGAGCGTGGTCGGCAGGAGTTGTCATGGGTCGAGCCTAGGCCCATTTCAATACGGCACCGTCTCGTATCTGAATTCCTTTACCCAGGCCTTACGGAAGCGGGCCGCACGGTGCGCGGCCGTGCTCGATGGATCACATGGCGGTCCCCTGGCCGAGGACGGCACGAAGTGCCACCATGGAACCGGTCCGGGGACACCGTCAGGGTGCCTCGAGATGACTTGAAGGAGCCGTTGTCATGACGCAGCTTCCGGCTGCCCAGACTGTGCAGAACAGCCCCTCCGACGGCAGCGGCAGGACGCTGTACGGGGGGAAGGGCACCCGCCGCATCACGGTCCGCGACCTCGCCCTCGCCAAGGAACGCGGCGAGAAGTGGCCCATGCTCACCGCGTACGACGCGATGACCGCCTCCGTCTTCGACGAGGCCGGGATCCCGGTACTCCTGGTCGGCGACTCGGCGGGCAACTGCCACCTCGGGTACGAGTCGACGGTGCCCGTCACCCTGGACGAGATGACGATGCTGTCGGCGGCCGTGGTCCGCGGCACGCAGCGCGCCCTCGTCGTCGGCGACCTCCCCTTCGGCTCCTACCAGGAGGGCCCGGTGCAGGCGCTGCGCTCGGCGACCCGGCTGGTGAAGGAGGCGGGCGTCGGCGCGGTCAAGCTGGAGGGCGGCGAGCGGTCGCACGAACAGATCCGGCTGCTCGTCGAGTCCGGCATCCCGGTGATGGCGCACATCGGCCTGACCCCGCAGTCCGTCAACGCGATGGGCTACCGGGTGCAGGGCCGCGGCGAGGAGGCGGCCCAGCAGCTGCTGCGGGACGCCAAGTCGATCCAGGACGCGGGCGCGTTCGCGGTCGTCCTGGAGCTGGTCCCGGCGGAGCTGGCGGCCGAGGTGACCCGGGTGCTGCACATCCCGACGGTCGGCATCGGCGCGGGCCCCGAGACCGACGCGCAGGTCCTGGTCTGGACGGACATGCTGGGTCTGACCTCCGGCCGGGTCCCCAAGTTCGTGAAGAAGTACGCGGACCTGCGCGAGGTCATGGGCAACGCGGCGAGGGCGTACGCCGAGGACGTCGTGGGCGGGGCGTTCCCGTTGGAGGAGCACTCCGTGCACTGAGCGCGCCGCTTGGACGAGCCGCGATGGGCCGTCGTTCGGCTGACGGCTTCGTCGTGGCTGGTCGCGCAGTTCCCCGCGCCCCTAGCGGGGCGCTGTCCAGAGCCACTGCGGAAACACCGAGGCCGGTCCGCCGATCTTCCCCCGTCGGCGGGCCGGCTGCCGCTTTTCACGCCTGGATGTCACCGGGTTGTCGGCGGGTGTAGGCGGGCTGTCGGTGGTTTGTCGGCGGGGGCTGGCACGGTTCTTCCCATGACGCGAATCGACAACTACGCCGTGTCCGTTCGGGGGCTGGTGAAGCACTACGGCGACACCAAGGCGCTCGACGGAGTTGATCTGGACGTCCGTGAGGGCACCGTGATGGGGGTGCTCGGACCGAACGGGGCCGGCAAGACGACCCTCGTACGCATTCTGTCCACGCTGCTGAAGCCGGATGCGGGAGAAGCGACCGTCGCCGGGTACGACGTGCTCCGCCAGCCCCGCCAGCTGCGCCGGGTGATCGGGCTGACCGGGCAGTACGCCTCGGTCGACGAGAAGCTGCCCGGCTGGGAGAACCTGTACATGATCGGGCGGCTCCTTGACCTGCCGCGGAAGGACGCGCGGGCCCGGGCCGACCAACTGCTGGAGCGGTTCTCGCTGACCGACGCCGCCAAGCGCCCCGCAAGCACCTACTCCGGTGGTATGCGCCGGCGGCTCGACCTCGCCGCCTCGATGATCGGGCACCCCCAGGTGCTGTACCTGGACGAGCCCACCACCGGTCTCGACCCGCGCACCCGGAACGAGGTGTGGGCCGAGGTCAAGGCGATGGTCGGCGACGGGGTGACCGTGCTGCTGACCACCCAGTACATGGAGGAGGCCGAGCAGCTCGCCTCCGAGCTGACCGTCGTGGACCACGGGAAGGTCATCGCGAACGGCCGGGTGGAGGAGCTGAAGGCGAAGGTCGGGGGGCGGACGCTGCGCGTACGGCCGGTCGATCCGCTGGAGATGCGGCCGCTCGCCGTCATGATCGACGAGCTGGGGATCACCGGGCTCGCCTCCACCACCGTGGACACCGAGAGCGGCACCCTGCTGGTGCCGATCCTCAGCGACGAGCAGCTCACCGCCGTCGTCGGCGCGGTCACCGCGCGCGGTATCACCATCAGCTCCATCACCACCGAACTGCCCAGCCTGGACGAGGTGTTCCTGTCCCTCACCGGCCACCGTGCCGGTGACCCGCAGAAGGCCGCACCCGCCGATTCCCGCGAGGAGGTCGCCGTATGAGCGCCGTCGCCACCACCCCCGCCGCCGCCGACGCCCGGATCCCGCTGCGCGGGCATCTGCGGCACACCGGGGCCCTGATCCGCCGCAACCTGCTGTGGATCCGGCAGGACCCGGAGTCCATGTTCGACGCGCTGCTGATGCCGGTCGTCTTCACGCTGCTGTTCGTGTACGTCTTCGGCGGCTCGATCGGGCAGGCCCTGGGCGGCGGCCAGGACGGGTACGTCCAGTACGTCATCCCCGGCATGATCGCGATGATGAGCATGACGCTCTCGCAGGGTGTCGGCACCGGGTTCAGCCAGGACTTCAACTCCGGCGTGATGGACCGGTTCCGGTCGCTGCCGATCGGGCGCGGCTCGGTGCTGTTCGCGAAGATCTCGGTGGAACTGGTGCGGATGCTGTTCGCGACCGCCGTGCTCATGATCGTCGCCGTGCTGGTCGGGTTCCACATCACCCACTGGGCCGGGCTGTTCGCCGCCGTGGGCCTGTCCGCGGTGTTCGCCTCCTCGATCATGTGGGTGTTCCTCACCCTGGGCGTGATCCTGAAGAACGCGCAGTCCGTGCAGGCGATGGGGTTCCTGGTGCTGTTCCCGCTGCAGTTCGGCTCGTCGATCTTCGCGCCGACGAACTCGATGCCGGGCTGGCTGCAGTCCTTCACCGACTACAACCCGCTCTCCACGCTCGCCGACGCGGCGCGCGGACTGATGGTGGGCGGCCCGGTCGCACACGACCTGTGGGTGACGCTGGGCTGGTCGGTGGCGATCACCGCGGTGGCGGCGCCGTACGCGATCCACAAGTTCCGTACGAAGGCCTGACGTCGACGCCGCGCACAGCGGATCAGATCAGGGCGGTGGCCTCCGCGAGGGAGAGGCCACCGCCCTCGGCGTATGCGGACTCGTAGACCCGGTCGTCGCCGAGGGCGGCCCGGACCCCGGCCTCCGACCGGTCGCGTACGGTGCGCTCCATGCCGACGAGGACGTGGCCGTGCGGCAGCAGGGCGTCGGCGGCGCCCAGGCAGCGGGCGGCGTCCCGGGCGCGGGCGCCCCCGTCGGCGCCGGCCAGGGCGACCGCGGCGACGACCAGGCAGGCCGAGGGCAGATGCGGGGTGATGGCGTCGGTCAACGGGTCCGAGGCGAGCCGCAGGGACTGCCGGAGCTTGTCCAGGGCGTCCGCGTGGAGGCTTTCGAGGGCGTCCACCCAGGCCTCCTGGGTGAGGATCAGGGCGTCGAAGACGACGAAGTGCGCGATCTTGAACTCCTCGCGCAGCAGGCGGAGTTGTAGACGCGCCTCGGTGACGCGGCCCTCCAGCACGAGCCAGTTGGCGAGGAAGAGCCGGGCGGCGGGCATCGCCTCGTTGGTGCCGCCGTCGTTGCCGGCGATGACCTCGCGCAGCATCCGTTCGCCGCGCTCGGTCTCGCCGTTCTGGATCAGGACGCTGCCGAGGCGGGCGCTGAGCACGGCGACCTGCGCGCGGGCGCCGAGCCGTTCGGCGCACTCGACGGCGGCCCGGTAGTCGACGGCGGCCGCCTGCCAGTCGCCCCGGCGCTCCCGGGACTCGGCGCGTCCGGAGAGTGCCTCGGCGGCGCCCCAGTCGTCCCCGAGGCGGCGGAAGATGTCCAGGGACTCGTCGGCGTCGCGGGTGGCGTCGGCCGCCCAGGCGGTGCGGTTGGCCAGCAGGTTGGCGCGCATCGCGAGCGAGCCGGCCAGCTCCCACTCGTACCCGGGTGTCCGGCGGCAGGTGTCGACATTGGCATCGAGGATGACCCGCAGCCTCTCCATGCCGCCGGTCAGCATCACGGCGAAGAACCAGAACATGCCGGGGGCGCGGCAGGTCTGCGGCAGGCCCGGCTCGTAGACCTGGGTGACGGCACGCAGCCTGTCCTGCGCCTGAGGCGTCTGCCAGGCGTCCAACTCCGTGTCCATGCAGGCCAGATGGGCCATATGGACACCGCGCCGGGCCTCGGCGAGGACCTCTCCGGTGTACGGCGGCGGGGTGTCGACGCAGCGCCGCCAGACCGGTTCGGCGCGGCGGACCGGGGTGGCGAACGGGTCCGGGCCGAGGGCCATGACGTCGGCGCACCAGGTGCGGGTCTCGATGCGCTGGTCGTGCAGCTGCCAGTACAGGAACAGGGAGTGGACCAGGCAGAGCGCCTCCTGCTCGTCCCGCACGGCGACCGCGTGCCGCAGCGCGGTGCGCAGGTTCTCGTACTCCAGTTGCAGCCGCGCCATGGCGGTCCGCTGGCCGGGGCCGCGGAACAACGGCTCGGCGGTACGGGCGAATTCACGGAAGTACGTCAGATGCGCGCGCTCGGCGGCGGCCCGCTCACCGCTCTCGTCCAGGCGTTCCCCGGCGTACTCGGCGACGGTCTCCAGGAGCCGGTAGCGCATCCCTTCCTCGCCCGAAGGGGCCGCCACGACAAGGGACTTGTCGATCAGAGAGCCGAGCGCGTCGAGGGCGGCGGGGCCGCAGACCGCCTCGGCGGCGGCCAGGTCGCAGCCGCCGGCGAAGACGGAGAGGCGGCCGAGGACGTCCCGTTCGCCGGCGTCGAGCAGGTCCCAGGACCAGTCGACGACCGCGCGCAGGGTCTGCTGGCGGGGCAGCACGGTACGGCTGCCGGAGGTGAGGAGACGGAACCGGTCGTCGAGCCGGTCGGCTATCTGGCGGGGTGTCAGCAACCGCAGCCGGGCCGCCGCGAGTTCGATGGCGAGGGGCAGTCCGTCCAGGCGGCGGCAGATCTCGGCGCAGGCCGCCGCGGTCTCCTCGTCGGCGTCGACCGTGAAGCCGGGCCGGGCCGCGCCGCCCCGGTCGGCGAGCAGCCGGAGCGCCTTCGGCTCGGGCAGCGGCTCCACCGGCCGCAGCAACTCCCCCGGCACACCGAGGGGTTCGCGGCTGGTGGCCAGGATCGTCAGGTCCGGGCAGCGTTCGAGGAGCCGGGCCGCGAGGTCGGCCGCCGCGTCGACGACGTGCTCGCAGTTGTCGAGGACGATCAGCATCCGGCGCCGGGCGCAGTGCTCGACGAGCCGCTCGACCGGGTCGTCGTGCCGGTCGGCCGCGGCCCGCATGGTCTCCGCGCCGGCGCCGTACAGCACGGTCTCGCGGGCGCCGAGCGCGCTGAGCACGGCCTCGGGGACGCCGGCGGGGTCGTCGACGGGGGCCAGCTCGGCCAGCCACACCCCGTCCCGGGCGGCGTAGCGCACGGTCTCGGCGGCCTCCTGCGACAGCCGGGTCTTGCCGGCCCCGCCGGGCCCGAGCAGGGTGACCAGCCGGGCGGCGCCGAGGTCGCCCCGGATGGCCTCGATGTCGGCCTCGCGCCCGACGAACGAGGTGAGCCGGGCGCGCAGGTTGCCGGGCCGGGACGGCTGTTCCGCCACGGCCGCCGCCGGATCGAGCAACTCGGCGTGCAGGGCCCGCAGTTCGGGTCCGGGGTCGGAGCCGAGGCGGTCGGCGAGGAGGCGGCGTACGTCGTCGTAGGCGGCCAGCGCCTCGGCGGTGCGGCCGGTGCCGTGCAGGGCGCGCAGGCGCAGGGCCTGGAGGGGCTCGTCGAGGGGGTGGGCGTCGCACAGGGCGATCAGCTCGGGCAGGGACTGCTCGGCCTGGCCGAGGGCGAGGCCGGCGGTGTGGCGGGCGCGCAGCGCGTCCAGGTGGCGGACGTCGACACGGGCGGCCTCGGCGGTGCGGTCGGGCAGGTCGGCGAGGGCCGGGCCGTGCCACAGGCCGAGGGCGTCGTCGAGGACGGTCGCCGCCTTGGCGGGGTCGCCGTCGGCGAGGGCGCGCAGGCCCTCGCCGGTGAGCCGCTCGAAGCGGTGCAGGTCGATGTCGTCGGGGGCGGCGGCGAGCCGGTAGCCGCCCTCGGTGGACTCGATCGCCCCGGCGCCGAGCGCCCGCCGCAGCCGGCCGACCAGCGCCTGCAGCGCGCCGCTCGCGTCGGCCGGGGGCTCCTCGCCCCAGACCTCGTCGACGAGCAGTCCGGCGGGCACCCCGCGCCCGGCCCGCAGCGCGAGCACGGTCAGCAGGGCACGCAGCCGCGCCCCGCCCACGGGGACGGCCGTGCCGTCGGGACGGAGTGCCTGGGTGGTGCCGAGGATCCGGTAGCGCACGGGGTCCATTCTCCCTGGGGACGCCAGTGACGGTCACGGGGTTTCGACAGCGGGGGTGTCGCGCCACCGGAAGGGCACGCCCGCCGCCGTCAGGGGCGCAGGACGTGTGCGGTGTCCGGGGTGTCCAGCGTGACCAGGGCGCCGCAGGTGCGGCGGACCCGGCCCAGGCCGTCCACCGTGCCGCGGTCCACCTCCCCGAACCACCGGGGGCAGCTGTCGGCGGGCTCCAGCGTGACGGTCCCGGGCACCGGTTCCAGGCCGCGGCCCGTGCCCCGGATCACGAGCCCCTCCCCCGGCGCCGCCGGCACCGGGTCGGGCCGGTGGAAGCGGTACTCCTCGTGCACCAGGCGGACTGCGTGCACCCGCCCGGCCGTGGGGCGGTCGGGTCCGCCGTGGTTCTCCACCCAGGCCTCGGCGCCGTACCCGGCGTTCTCCCGCGTGGCCGCGGCCCCGTAGGCGACCAGCTTCCAGGCCACCTCGTCGCCGACCGCGAACGGGGTGCCGCAGCACTCCAGCTGCCAGTCCTCGTAGAACACCTTCAGCAGTGGCATCGCCCCAGCTTCCAGGAACCGAACGCCGGTCGCGATCCGTTTTCACTTGCGCCGAGAGGTATTTCCCCAGCACCCGAGGCGTTTTTCCGCCGCGCCGGGTACGGTCGGACCCGCGTCGACCGCCCCAGTCCTCCAGGAGCCCTGCCCATGACCACCGCCGCCACTCGCCACAGCGACCGCCGGGTCAGTCCCGTGTTCGTCGGGATCCTGGCCGTCACCGCGGTCACCGGGTGGGCGACCTGGACCGGGTTCGCCGAGCAGCCCGGCGTCGCCGTGTTCCTGTTCGTGACGGCGGCCTGGATCGTCTCCCTCTGCCTGCACGAGTACGCGCACGCGCGCACCGCCCTGCACGGCGGCGACATCACGGTGGGCGCGAAGGGCTATCTGACCCTGAACCCGCTGAAGTACACGCACGCGCTGCTGAGCATCGTGCTCCCGGTGCTGTTCGTGATCATGGGCGGGATCGGTCTGCCCGGCGGTGCCGTCTTCATCGAGCGCAACCGGATCCGCGGCCGCTGGCGGCACAGCCTCATCTCGGCCGCGGGCCCGCTGACGAACGTCCTGTTCGCCGCCGTCTGCACCGCCCCGTTCTGGCTGCACGCCCTGGACGGCGTCCCCGCCGACTTCCGGTTCGCCCTCGCCTTCCTCGCCCTGCTCCAGGTCACGGCCGCGATCCTGAACTTCCTGCCGGTGCCGGGCCTGGACGGCTACGGCGTGATCGAGCCCTGGCTGTCGTACAACATCAAGCGGCAGGTGGAGCCGTTCGCCCCGTTCGGCCTGCTGTTCGTGTTCGCACTGCTGTGGGTGCCGTCGATCAACAGCGCGTTCTTCGACGTGATCGACGCGCTGCTGCGCGGACTGGGCGTCGACGACCTCTCGCAGTACTGCGGCCAGGAGCTCTACCGCTTCTGGCAGGGCACCAACGAGTACTGCTCCGCCGTCGGCTGACCCTCCCCCGCCCCCTCACGCCGACAGCGGGAACTCCTCGCCCAGCGCCCTGAACACCGCGGTGTTCAGGGCGAACGCCCGCCTGCACTCGGCCACGATGCGCTGCTTCTCCAGGTCGTCGGCGTCCACCGCGTCGAGGAGTTCGCGGTAGCCCCGCTTGAAGGCGGCGGGGTTGGCGATGTCCTCGAAGACGTAGAAGCGGACGCCGTCGCCCTTGCGCGCGAAGCCCCAGGTCCGCTCGGCCCGGTCGCGGATGATCTGGCCGCCGGAGAGGTCGCCGAGGTAGCGCGTGTAGTGGTGGGCGAGGTAGCCGCCGGGCCAGTCCTCGGCACACTCCCGCACCCGCGCCGCGTACGCCCGCGTCGCCGGCAGCGCCGTGAGCCCCGTCCGCCACCCGGGCCCGCGCAGATGCGCGAGGTCGCGCTCCAGCGCCGCCAGCCGGAACAGCTCGGGCCGCACGAACGGCCCGGCCAGCGGGTCCGGCGTCAGCCGCGCGGCGCCGCCCTCCAGCGCGTCGTACACGAACCACAGCTGCTCGGTGTAGCGCGCGTACGCCGCCACCCCCAGCCGGCCGCCGAGCAGGTCGCTCATGAACGTCGAGGTCTCCGCCTCCACATGCTGTTCGTGGGACGCGGTGCGGATGAGTGTCGAGAAGGAGTCCATGGGCAACATCCTCTAAGGTAAGGCTTACCTAAGTCAACGCCTTGCCGACGTTTCGTCGGTAAAGTTACCGACAGAGTGTCGGTAAAAGCGTACGAGAAAAACCCCGCCCCGGCAGGGGCGGGGTCACGGGACCGCTACGGCAGGGTGAGGATCTCCGCGCCGGTGTCGGTCACCACCAGCGTGTGCTCGAACTGCGCGGTCCGCCTGCGGTCCTTGGTGACGACGGTCCAGCCGTCGTCCCACATGTCGTAGTCGTGGGTCCCGAGCGTCAGCATCGGCTCGATCGTGAAGGTCATCCCGGGCTGCATCACGGTCGTCGCGTGCGGGCTGTCGTAGTGCGGGATGATCAGCCCGGAGTGGAACGACGAGTTGATGCCGTGGCCGGTGAAGTCCCGCACCACCCCGTACCCGAAGCGCTTGGCGTACGACTCGATGACCCGGCCGATGATGTTGATCTGCCGCCCCGGCCTGACCGCCTTGATCGCCCGGTCGAGCGACTCCCGGGTCCGCTCCACCAGGAGCCGGCTCTGCTCGTCCACGTCGCCGACCAGGTAGGTCGCGTTGTTGTCGCCGTGCACCCCGCCGATGTACGCGGTCACGTCCAGGTTGACGATGTCACCGTCCTGGAGCACGGTCGAGTCCGGAATGCCGTGGCAGATGACCTCGTTGACGCTGGTGCACAGGGACTTGGGGAAGCCCCGGTAGCCGAGCGTGGACGGGTAGGCCCCGTGGTCGCACATGTAGTCGTGCGCGACCTTGTCGAGCTCGTCGGTGGTCACCCCCGGCGCAATGATCTTCGCGGCCTCGGCCATCGCCTGCGCGGCGACACGGCCGGCGATCCGCATCGCCTCGATGGTCTCCGGGTTCTGCACCTCGGGCCCGGTGTACGGGGTCGGCGCGGGTTTGCCGACGTACTCGGGGCGGCGGATGTTTCCGGGTACCGAACGGGTGGGAGAGAGCTCCCCTGGTACGAGCAGCGACTGGCCAGACATGCCAGCGAGTCTAACCAGCGGGCATGGGGGAACATGTGGATGGTGAAAGGAGCCGGTCATGGCCCTGTTCAAGAAGCGGACCGTCGCGAAGGCGGGCGAGTGGTACTACTGCCTGCAGCACAAGAAGGTCGAGGAGGGCCCCGAGTGCCCCGCCAAGGACCGGTTCGGCCCTTACGCCACGCGTGCGGAGGCCGAGCACGCGATGGAGAGCGCGCGGGAGCGCAACCTCCAGTGGGAGAACGACCCGCGGTGGCACGACGCGCCGGCGGGGGACTCCGCGGACGAGGACTGAACGGGGCTGATCAGGGCTGAGTGGGGGCGGCGGCCGTGCGGCTGGCGCGCAGGCGTACGGCGTGTTCGTTCGTCCGCGCGTCGTACGACATCAGGGCGGGCAGGCACAGGGCCAGCAGGCCGACCGCACCCGTGCACAGCAGGCCGCCCGCGCCGACGGACGCCCGTACGCCGAGCCATCCGGCCATGCCACCGGCCCTGACCTGACCGAGGGTCGGGCCCACGGAGTACGACAGCAGTTCGATCCCGGCGAGGCGGCCGCGCAGCTCGTCGGGGATCGTCTGGTTCCACATGGCGCCGCGGAAGATCCCGCTGACCATGTCGCAGCCGCCCGCGACGGTGAGGAAGAGCAGCACCAGCCATACGTTCGCCACGGCGCCGGCGGCGGCGATCGCGAGGCCCCACAGCGCGGCGGAGAGCACCACCATCCGCCCGTGCCGGCGCACGCGGCCCGTCCAGCCGCTGACCAGGCTCACCACGAGGGCCCCGGCCGGGACGGCGGCGTACATCAGCCCCAGCGACCACTCCGCGTCCAACTCGTCGGCCAGGAACGGGAGTACGGCGAGCGGCATCGCCAGGAACATCGCCGCGAGGTCGACGGCGTAGGTGCCGAGGAGTTCCTTGCGGCTCCACGCATAGCGGGCGCCCTCGGCGATGGAGCGCAGGGAGGGCTTCGCGGCCTCGTGGGAGGCGGGGGACGCGGCGATGGGGACGATCAGGACGACGGAGACCAGGAACGTGAGGAGATCGGCGCCGTATTCCCCCATAGCCTTAAGGGCATGGGGGGACCCCCACCGCCGAGCCCCGCGTACGCCACGACCAGGCCGGCGACGGCGGGGCCCGCGACGCCGCCGACCGTCCAGCGGAACGAGTTGAGGGCCGCCGCGGCCGGGAGGTCGTCGTGGGCGACGATCCTCGGCCAGAGCGAGTCGAGGGCCGGGCGCTGGACCGACCCTAGGGCGGCGGAGAGGGCGGCGACGACGTACAGCGGCCATACGGCGGGGTGCGGCAGCAGCGCGTTGACCAGCAGCCCCGCACTGAGCAGGCCCTGACCGGCCTCGGTCCGGACGATCAGCGTGCGCTTGTCGAGGGCGTCGGCGAGGGCGCCGCCGTACAGCCCGAAGAGGATGAGCGGAAGCAGCTCGACGGCGCCGATGGCCCCTACGGCGGCCGCGGAACCGGTGAGCCATGCTGAACGCTGCGCTCGGCGGCAGCAAACGGTTTTCGCCCGGGTGCGGCCCGGTGGGGGCTGGTCGCGCAGTTCCCCGCGCCCCTTCAGGGCGCGTTGCTGCCGAAGGCGGGTGGGAGATCACCAAGGGGTCGGAGGCGGTGCCGTCAGTGTTTCCGCCAGGGTGGCCAGGCGGTCCCTGAAGCGGCGGCGCCCCCGGGGGGACGGGCCGTTCTCGCCGGTCGCGGCGCTGACCAGGTGCTGGACCGTGTCCAGGTCCAGTTCCGCGCCCTCGGGGACCGTGAGCGTCTCGTGGGCCAGCGTGGTCAGCGCGTCGTCGGCGGTGGTGGAGAGCGCCAGGACCGTCACCCCGGCCCGGCGGGCCGTGTGGACGTGCTCCAGGAGCGGTGCCGACTCCCCCGGCGCCACGACCAGCAGGGTCTCCCCGCGCCGAGCCGCCTCGATACGGCCGGGGCCCACGGCCAGGTGCGCCGGGTCGGTGGGGCGCGCGTCGTGCCGTACGAGAGTCGGCGCCAGTTCCGGCGTACCGGACCACGCCGCCTCGTCCACCAGGTGCGCGGCGAGATGCCACGGCTCGTGGTCCGGGGTGCCGAGCAGCAGCAGTCCGCCGCCGTGGGTGACCACCGAGCCGCGCAGCGCACCCGCGAATCTCCGCGTCGCCCCCAACCACTCGGTCCCGGCGAGCACTTCACGCAACAACGCGACCCGTACGGCGTCCATGCCCCCGCATACTGCCGCAATCGGCCACTCGTGACGCGGAGTTCACCCCGAATTCGCCCGACCCGGGGAGAACGCGGCCCATGAGCGACGTAGAAGCAAGCATTCCCTTTCGCGCGGGCACAGAGGGTTACGCCAGTTTCCGGATCCCGGCGGTGGTGGTCTCCCGGACGGGCACCGTGCTCGCCTTCTGCGAGGGGAGGGTCAACTCCTCCGCCGACTACGGGCACATCGACATCGTGCTGAAGCGGTCCGGGGACGGGGGGCGCACCTGGGGGCCGTTGCAGGTCGCGGCGGGCAACGGCACCGATCTCGCCGGCAACCCCGCCCCCGTCGTCCTCGACACCGGGCGGATCCTGCTCGTCCACGTCCGCAGCGCCGCCTCCGCCACCGAGGACGCCATCCTGCGCGGGCGGGTGTCGGACGCGGACGGGCGGCGGGTGTGGGTGCAGCACAGTGATGACGACGGGGTGACCTGGTCCGTCCCGAAGGAGATCACCAAGTCCGTGAAGAGGGACGGGTGGCGGTGGTACGCCACGACCCCCGGGCATGGCCTGCAGCTGCGGTCCGGGCGGGTCGTCGTACCCGGCAACCACAGCCTTCCGCCGGCCGGGACCGACAACGGGACCGAGGGGAAGTACAACAGCGGGCACTGTCTGCTCAGCGACGACCACGGGGAGACCTGGTACCTCGGGTACCTCGACGAGAACACCAACGGGTACATCAACGTCAACGAGACCACCGCCGCCGAACTCCCCGACGGACGCGTCTACTTCAATACGCGCAACGACTCCCCGGCGCCGGGGAACCGGGCCGACGCGCACTCGGAGGACGGCGGGAGGACGCTGGTCAAGCCGTTCCGGCCGCAGGCCGGGATCGCCGCGCCCGTCTGCGAGGCCAGTGTCCTCCAGCTCCGCGACCCGGACGTGCTGTTGTACTCCGGTCCCGCCGACCCGGCCTTCCGCGCCCTGATGACGATCCGCGCCTCCGCCGACGGCGGCACCACCTGGCGGCCCGCGTACACGGTCGACGGACTGCCCGCCGCCTACTCCGATCTGACCCGGATCGACGCGGCGACCGTCGGACTGCTGTACGAGACGGGCGACTTCAGCGCGTACACGACGATCACGTTCCGGCGGGTACCGGTGAACCGGCTCACCTGACCGGGTTCGGCCGCCGGCACGGACGTAGAGTCGGCCCATGACCTCTACCGACAGTGCACAGCAGCCGGCGGCCGCGAAGGCCCCCGCCAAGGACCCCTGGGACCTGCCCGACGTCTCCGGACTGGTCGTGGGCGTGCTCGGCGGCACCGGCCCGCAGGGCAAGGGCCTCGCCTACCGGCTGGCCCGGTCCGGCCAGAAGGTGATCATCGGTTCCCGGGCCGCCGAGCGCGCGCAGGCCGCCGCCGACGAGCTCGGCCACGGTGTCGAGGGCGCCGACAACGCCGAGTGCGCGCGCCGCAGCGACCTCGTGATCGTCGCCGTACCGTGGGACGGACACGGCAAGACGCTGGAGTCGTTGCGCGAGGAACTGTCCGGCAAGCTGGTCGTGGACTGCGTCAACCCGCTCGGCTTCGACAAGCAGGGCGCGTATGCGCTGAAGCCCGAGGAGGGCAGCGCGGCGGAGCAGGCCGCGGCGCTGCTGCCGGACTCGCGGGTGACGGCCGCGTTCCACCATCTGTCGGCCGTGCTGCTCCAGGACCCGGAGATCGAGGAGATCGACACCGATGTGATGGTGCTGGGCGAGGTGCGGGCGGACGTGGAGATGGTGCAGGCGCTGGCCGGGCGCATCCCCGGGATGCGCGGTGTCTTCGCGGGGCGGCTGCGCAACGCGCACCAGGTGGAGTCCCTGGTCGCGAACCTGATCTCGGTCAACCGCCGTTACAAGGCACACGCCGGGCTCCGCGTCACGGACGTCTGAGCGGATGGGGGACACTGGTGGGCGCCAGCAGTGTCCCCCGCACTCGTCAGGAAAACGACTTATGCCCCGCCTAGCCCTGTACGCCCTGGTCGTCTGCGTCCTCGCCGCCGTCGCCGCCGTCGTCTCCTTCGTCCAGGGCAGCTGGCCGATCGGCGTCGTCTGGGTGCTGCTGACGGGCCTGTCGTCCAACATGACCTGGTACTACGTGAAGCGCGGCCGCGCCGACAAGTCGGTCACCGGCTGATCACAGGCCGAGCCGCGGCTGCCTCTCCTCGCCCTCCAGCAGGACCCGCCCGCCGATCTCCACCCAGCCGTACGGCTGCGGTGCCGTGAGGATCTGCGAACCCCTGCCCTGGGTGATGTTCAGGGCCCGGCCCAGCCGGTCGGTGAGAAGCAGCGCCGCCGCCCCGGTCGCCTCGTCCTCCCGGATGCCGTCGTCACGGCCGGGAAAGCCGCGCGCCCGCACCCGCCCGGCCGCCTCGTCCTCCCAGGCCCACGCGTAGATCCACTCCCCCGGCGGCGGCACGGGCAGCGCGTCCACCTCGGCGGCCGTGGCGTACTGGCGCAGGGTGCGCGGCGGGACCCACTCCGGGAGCGCCTCGATCCAGCTGAACTCCCCGTCGAGGCGGGCGCCGACCACGCCGGCCGGTGTCACCAGTTCGGGCACGTCCAGCAGCCAGGCCGTGCCGACGCAGGGATGACCGGCGAAGGGCAGCCGCAGGGTGGGGGTGTAGATGTCGACGATCCCGCGCTCGGGGTCGTCCACGAACACGGTCTCGCTGAACCCGAGCTTCGCCGCCAGCGCCTGCCGGTCCTCGCGCTCGGGCAGCACGGAGCCGTCGCGGACGACGCCGAGCTCGTTGCCGTATCCGCCGTTCGCCGCGCAGAAGACACGCAGCACGTCGTAGTCAGTCACCCCGGCATTGAAGCATTCGGCGCGGCGGCCGAGCCGCGCGATACCCCTTGACCCGCCCTTTACTCTCCCTTGACGTCCACTTTGAGTCGTCGATATCAAGCCGCGTCTGTGATCTATCCGTGTCCGATGAATCACGACCCGCATGGGTAAGAGTGAGGTAAGCCTCAGGTAAGTTAGGCAAGCCTCACCACACCACCCTCGCTTGGAGCCTGCATGCGTGCCGTCCGACTCACCGTCACCGCCGCCGCCACCGCGGCCGCCCTGACCGCCCTCCCGGCCTGCACGGCGAAGAGCGACGCCAAGGACGGTGACGCGATCCAGGTCACCGCCGCCGACTCCAGGTGCGAGACGTCCACCAAGTCCGTTCCGGCCGGGCACGTCACGCTCGCCATCGAGAACAAGGGCTCCAAGGCCACCGAGGTCGAGATCCTCTTCCCCGACGACCGGATCGTCTCCGAGAAGGAGAACATCGGGCCGGGGACGAAGTACACGCTGACCGCCGAGGTGAAGGCGGGCTCGTACGAGATAGCCTGCCGGCCCGGAATGAAGGGGCACGGCGTCCGGCAGAAGCTGACCGTCACCGGCTCCGGCACCGTCGCCAAGCGCAACCCGGTGCTCGACAAGGCCGTCGCCGACTACCGCGAGTACGCGCAGGAGCAGGCCGACGCCACCGTCCCGCTCGCCGAGACCTTCGCGAACGCCGTCAAGGCCGGTGACCTGGAGGCCGCCAAGAAGGCGTACTCCCCCTCCCGCCTCGGCTGGGAGCGCACCGAGCCGATCGCCGAGTCCTTCGGTGACATCGACCCGAAGACCGACACCCGCGCGGACGGCCTGGAAGAGGGCCAGAAGTGGACCGGCTGGCACCGGCTGGAGAAGGCCCTCTGGGCCGACAAGAAGATCGGCGCCACCGAGGCGGTCCTCGCCGGCCAGCTCGTCACCGATCTGAAGGACTGGCAGAAGCGGGTCGGCAAGGCCGAGATCACCCCGACCTCGATGGCCAACGGCGCCAAGGAGCTCCTCGACGAGGTCGCCACCGGCAAGGTCACCGGCGAGGAGGACCGTTACTCCCACACCGACCTGAGCGACTTCAAGGCGAACGTCGAGGGCGCCCAGAAGGCGTACGAGCTGCTGAAGCCGGTCGCGTCGAAGAACGACCCGTCGCTCACCGCCGAGCTGGACAAGCAGTTCGGCGCGCTGGACACGCTGCTGGACAAGTACCGGGCGGACAGGACGTCGTACGACTTCGTGTCGTACGACAAGGTCGCCAAGGACCAGCGCAAGGAGCTGTCCGACGCGGTCAACGCCCTGGCGGAGCCGCTGTCGAAGCTCGCCGCGGCCGTGGTGAAGTAGGGGCGGGACATGAGCGAGAAAACGACTCCCTCGCGTCGGGCCCTCATCGGCTGGGGCGGGGCCGGGCTCGCGCTCGGGGCCGCCGCGGCCGGGGGCACGGTGGCGATGACCCGGACCGGTGACGACATGGACCCGGCGGCCGCCGAGGCCGGGGGCGCGGTCGAGTTCCACGGCGCCCACCAGGCCGGCATCGCAACTCCCGTCCAGGACCGGCTGCACTTCGCCGCGTTCGACGTGAAGACCGACGACCGCGCCGAGTTCGGGCGGCTGCTGAAGGACTGGACGGCCGCGGCCCGGCGGATGACCGCGGGCAAGGCGGTCGGCGAGGGCGCGTACGGCGGGCTCGCCGAGGCGCCCCCGGACGACACCGGCGAGGCCCTCGGGCTCAAGCCGTCCCGGCTGACGCTGACCATCGGCTTCGGGCCGTCCCTCTTCGAGAAGTTCGGGCTGACCGGGAAACGACCGGCCGCGCTCGTCGATCTGCCGAAGTTCCCCGGCGACAATCTCGACCGGTCCCGTACCGGTGGCGATCTGTGCATCCAGGCCTGCGCGGACGATCCGCAGGTCGCCGTGCACGCCATCCGCAACCTCGCCCGCATCGGCTTCGGCAAGGTCGCCATCCACTGGTCCCAACTCGGCTTCGGGAAGACCTCGTCGACCACTCCGGACGCCCAGACCCCGCGCAATCTCATGGGGTTCAAGGACGGCACCCGCAACATCGCGGGCACCGAGACCGACCGGCTGAAGAAGTTCGTGTGGGCGGGAGAGGGGGACGGATCCGACTGGATGACCGGGGGGTCGTATCTCGTCGCCCGGCGCATCCGCATGAACATCGAGACCTGGGACCGGACTTCGCTCCAGGAGCAGGAGGACGTGTTCGGGCGGGACAAGGGCGAGGGTGCCCCCGTCGGGAAGGCGAAGGAGCACGACGAGCCGTTCCTGAAGGCCATGAAGCCCGACGCCCATGTGCGCCTCGCGCACCCGGACTCCAACGGCGGGATCACCATCCTGCGCCGGGGCTACTCCTTCACGGACGGCACCGACGGGCTCGGACGGCTCGACGCCGGGCTGTTCTTCCTGGCCTACATGCGGGACGTGCGCAAGGGGTTCATCCCGCTGCAGCGCAGGCTGTCCGCGTCCGACGCGCTCAACGAGTACATCCAGCACGTGGGTTCGGCCGTCTTCGCCGTCCCGCCCGGCGTCCGGGACGAGGACGACTGGTGGGGCCGGACACTGCTGAGCGAGGAGGCGTAAACCGTGTTCTCCAACTATCTGATCGGCCTGCGCGAAGGCCTTGAGGCGTCGCTCGTCGTCTGCATCCTCATCGCCTATCTGGTCAAGACCGGGCGCACGGACGCCCTGAAGCCGATCTGGATCGGTATCGGCGTGGCGGTGCTGATCGCCATGGGCTTCGGGTGCGCGCTCGAATTCGGCTCCCAGGAACTGACGTTCCAGGCGCAGGAGGCGCTCGGCGGGTCGCTGTCCATCCTGGCCGTGGGCCTGGTGACCTGGATGGTGTTCTGGATGCGGCGCACCGCCCGGCACCTGAAGTCGGAACTGCACGGCAAGCTGGACGCGGCCCTCGCGATGGGCACCGGCGCGCTGGTCGCCACCGCGTTCCTCGCCGTCGGCCGCGAGGGGCTGGAGACCGCGCTGTTCGTGTGGGCGTCCGTGCACGCGGCCAGCGACGGCACCCCGCGCCCGCTGATCGGCGTGGCGCTGGGCCTCGCCACCGCGGTGTTCCTCGGCTGGCTGTTCTACCGCGGCGCCCTGCGGATCAACCTCGCGAAGTTCTTCACCTGGACCGGCGGCATGCTGGTGGTGGTCGCGGCGGGCGTGCTGGCGTACGGCTTCCACGACCTCCAGGAGGCCGACTGGATCCCGGGGCTGACGAACCAGGCCTTCGACATCAGCGACACGATCCCGCCGGACAGCTGGTACGGCACCCTGCTGAAGGGCGTCTTCAACTTCCAGCCGGACCCGACCGTGTTCCAGGTCACGGTGTGGCTGCTGTACCTGGTCCCGACGCTCGTACTCTTCTTCGCCCCGGTAGGGTTCGCCTCCGGGAAGGGGAAGGTGAAGGCACCTGATGACGCACCTGACGACCAGGGATCGCGGCCCTCGAAGGCTCCGCAGGCGTGACCGGAACGCACTCATGGCGGTCTCGCTGACCGCCCTGTCGATGACGGCGAGCGGATGCGTGGTGGTGCACGGGGAGCGCGAGGTGCTCCCCGCCACCACCCGCGCCGAGGCCGCCAAGGCGCTCAAGCAGTTCACGGACGCGTACAACAAGGCCGACAAGGCCTACGACGGCTCCCTGGACGCGGACTACACGACCGGCGCCCTCGCCGACATCGACTCCGCGCGCCTGAAGGCGGGGCACGCCAACAGCCCGGGCGGCAACTCCGGCCACACGGACCTGGAGTTCGACGACGCGAAGTTCACCATCCCGAAGAAGGCCGGCTGGCCGCGCTGGTTCGTCGCCGACGCGCACGGCAACATCGGCGGGACCGAACGCTGGGTGCTGGTCTTCACCCGCAACAGCCTCTCCGAGCCGTTCCAGGTGGCGTATCTGACGCTGGTCGCGCCGGACGCCGTACCGAAGTTCAAGACCGACAAGGCCGGCTGGGCCGAGGCCGTGCCGGCGAACAGCGCCCAACTCGCCGTCGTACCCGGCGACTTGAGCCTGAAGTACGTCGACTACCTGAAGAGCGGCGGTACGGACTTCGCGGACGGCGCGCACACCAGCGGCTGGCGCGCGGACCGCAAGAAGTCGACCAAGCCGGGCCTGGCGACCCAGTACATCGACGAGCCGCTCACCAACGGCGACTACGCGCCGCTCGCGCTGCGCACCGCCGACGGCGGGGCGATGGTGTTCTTCACCACCCGCTACTACGCCAAGCAGACCGCGGCGGCCGGCACCGCCGTGCCGACGCCCAACAAGGACGTCCAGGCCCTCACCAAGGGCGAGATCAAGCAGTCGCTGACCATGCAGTTCGTCTCGAACCAGGTCGCACTGGACCCGGCGGGCACGGGCAAGGTCTCGATCCTGGGCCGCATCCAGGGGATGACGTCCGCGGAGGGGTCGTAGCCAGTTCTGAGGTTCGGCAGGGCCCCGACAGGGGCGCGGGGAACTGCGCGACCAGCCACGACGGCGCCGCAGACGATCCACGGCGCTCGCGGCCCCGCGGCGGAGCCGCACATCGGCACAGCCGGCGGAGCGCTCAGCGCCCGAGCGGCCAGGCGGCAGCCACCTCGTCGGGTTCCTCGCCGGCGTGCCGTGCGCAGGCGTCGGTGAGGGTCTCCAGGAGGGTCAGCGGGTCGGGCAGCGCGTGCTCCGGGCCGCGTACCCAGTGCACCCGGCGGTCGTCGTCCCCGGGCAGCCGGGCGGGCGGGACCAGGACGTACGACCCGCGGCAGTGCCAGCGCAGGCCCGGGTGCTCGTCCATGGTCTCGGGGCGGCAGTCCAGTTCGCACGGCCACCACTCGTCCTCGTCCTCGGGGGTGCCGCGGGTGAGGGTGAAGAAGAGCATCCGGCCGTCGTCGCTCCCGGCGACGGGACCGACCTCGACGCCGTTGGCGAGCAGCCGCTCCAGCGCCTGCCGGCCGGCCTCCAGGGGCACGTCGAGGACGTCGTGGGTCATCCCGGTCGCGGTGATGAAGTTGGCCTGCGGCTGGTGCCGGGCCCAGCGCTCGATCTGCGCGTGGTCGGTGGTGGACTGCGTCTGCCAGGCGAAGGACACCGGGTGCCGGGCGGGGGTGGGACAGCCGACGCGGTCGCAGGAGCAGCCGTAGCCGGGGGCCGGGTGCGCGGCGGGGGCCAGCGGGAGGCCCGCTCCGGCGGCGGCGAGCAGCAGGGCCTCACGGCCGCCGTCGTCGATGGCGGCGGTCTCCTTCGAGCGCCGTCCGAGGAGCCACTGGGAGAGTCTGCCCTGTCGGCCGCTCCGGCCGCCGAACGTCGCGCTCATCTATCGCCTCGCCTCCCTGTGGTGCGGACAGCATGCCTTATGGTCCCATCTGGGTGCGAAGCGGGGGGTACGGGGGTGGTGCGGGGTGGTGCCGGGGTGGTGTCACCTCGGCGGCCAGGCGTCGCCCCAGTCCGCGTCCCGCGCCGCCCTGTACAGGTCGCCGTGTCGCTTCGTGACCGTCGTCCGGCGCAGCTGCTCGTCGGCCTCGCACAGGTCGAGCAGCACCTGTCCCTTGCGGATCTGGGGCCGCCGGACCACCCGGGCGGGCGCCGGGGTGACCGGCAGGCGGGTCGCGGCCACGTAGCTGAACTTCTCGTCCTCGTAGGCCAGTGAGCCGCCCTTGACCTGGCGGTGCAGGGAGGAGCGGCTGACCCGGGCCGAGAAGTGGCACCAGTCCGCGCCGGGGACGATCGGGCAGCCGGCGCTGTGCGGGCAGGGGGCCGCGATGCGGAAGCCGGCGGCGGTCAGCCGGTCGCGGGCCTCGATGATGCGGGCGTAGCCGGCCGGTGTGCCGGCCTCGACGATCACGACCGCCCGGGCGGCGGCCGCGGCGGTGTCGACGAGGGTCGCCCGGTCGGCCTCGTCGAGTTCGTTGAGGACGTACGACACCGTGACGAGATCAGTGCTCTCGATGGTGAGCGCCGCTCCGATCCGAGAGCGCTGCCACACCGCGTCGCGCAGCTCCGGGTTGGCCGCGGCGATCTCCCGGCCGAGGGCCAGCGCCGGTTCGGCCCAGTCGAGGACCGTCACCGGCCGCACCCCGGCCCAGGTGTCGGTCACCGCCCAGGTCGCCGCGCCCGTCCCGCCTCCGACGTCCACATGGCTCCCCGGCACCCACCCCTCCGGCACCACGTCGGCAAACGCCGCCAGCGCGGACCGTACCGCCTCGAAGGTCGCCGGCATCCGGTAGGCCGCGTACGCCACCACGTCCGCCCGGTCCCGCAGGATCGGCGCGTCGGTCGGGGTGGCACCCCGGTAGTTGGCGATCAGCCGCTGCACGGCTCCGGCGGCCTGCTTGGGCGGGAGTCCGTCGAGGAGGCGGTCGAGGGTGGCGCGAAGCTGTTCGGCCGGGGACACGGAGCCGGGGGCTGCGGGGTGGTTCACCCGGCGATTGTATGGACAGCTCTGGCGAGGCGGGTCGCCGCGGCCGCCCGGGGTGCGCTGTCGCCTGGCCGCCGCCGCGGATGCACGGTGTTGGCCAGCAGCACGAGGAACGTGTCCGTCGCCCGGTCCAGCACCAGGCTCGTCCCCGTGAACCCGGTGTGGCCCGCCGCGCCCCGTCCCGCGAGCTCGCCCATGAACCACCGCTGGTCCACCAGGAACCCCAGGCCGGGCGGGCCCAGCAGCAGGTCCACGAAGTCGGGGCCGAGGATGCGCGCCGGGCCGTACGCGCCGCCCGCGAGCAGCGCCCGGCAGAAGATCGCCAGGTCGCCCGCGGTGGAGAAGAGTCCGGCGTGCCCGGCGACGCCGCCCAGCGCCCAGGCGTTCTCGTCGTGCACGACCCCCCGCAGCATCCCGCGGTCCGCCTTGGCCCACGGCCGCCGCTGGTCCTCCGTCGCCGCCGCGCCGGGGCAGGGGCCGAAGTCGGTGGCGGTCATGCCGAGCGGGCGGGTGATGCCCTCGCGGACGAGGACGTCGAGGGTGCGGCCGGTGATCCGCTCCAGGACGTACTGGAGGAGGAGCATGTTCAGGTCCGAGTAGCGGTACGCGCCGGGTGCGCTGCTCGGTGCCTCGGCGCGCAGCAGTTCCAGCCGGGCCGTGTCGTCGGGGCAGTCGTGGAGCGGGAGTTCGGGGCGCAGGCCCGAGGTGTGGGTGAGCAGCTGGCGGACGGTGATGCCGTGGGCGGCGGCCGCGTGGAAGTCGGGGAGGTAGGCGCCGACGCGGGCGTCGATGCCCAGGGTGCCGCGTTCCAGCTGCTGCACGGCGGCCACCGCGGTGAAGAGCTTGGTGAGGGACGCCAGGTCGAAGGGGGTGCCGACGGTCATCGGGACCCGGGCGGCGGGCAGCAGTTCGACACCGGCGTCGGCCTCGGGGTCGTACGCGGAATAGCGCACGGCCCAGCCGGCCGCCTCCTGCACGGCGATCACGGGCCCGCGCCCGGCGACCACGACGACCCCGGCCGACCATGGCCGCTCACCGGTGGTGAGGTCGCGCACGTCGCGGACGAGGTGCCTGAGTTCCGCGGGGTCGAGCCCGGCCCGTTCCGGTGTCTCGACGCGCAGTCTCGGTACGCTCAGTGCTCCGCTCCCTCCGTCCCCGCACGTGTGTTCCCACGTGCTGCCCAGGGACGGCACATTCCCACGAAGCAGGCCAGCGCCACCAGTGTCCCCGCCAGTTGGACGATTGCCATGGGCACGGCGGTTCTCTCCCCGGCGACCCCGACCAGCGGCGAGGCGACCGCGCCGACCAGGAACGAGGAGGTGCCGAGCAGCGCGGACGCGGAACCGGCGGAGTGCCGGGTGCGCAGCAGGGCGAGGGACTGGGCGTTGGGGAGGGTGAAGCCCATCGCGGACATCAGCACGAAGAGGGCGGCGGCGACGGGGGCGAGTCCGACCGGGCCGAGGGCGCCGGTCGCCATCAGCAGCAGCGCGGTCGCGGCGAGAACGGTCACCACCAGGCCCGCGCCCAGCACCTTGTCCAGACTGACCCGGCCGACCAGCACCTTGCCGTTGACCTGCCCGGTGATCACCAGGCCGACCGAGTTGAGGCCGAAGAGCAGGCTGAAGGTCTGCGGAGAGGCGCCGTAGATCAATTGAATGACGTACGGGGACGCGGATATGTAGGCGAAGAGGGCCGCGAAGGCGAACCCGCCCGCGAGCATGTAGCCCGTGAACGGGAGGTCGGCGAGCAGGGCGCGCATCGCGCGTACGGCACCGGCCGCTCCCCCGCCGTGCCGGTCGGCGACCGGCAGGGTCTCCGGCAACTTCGCCCAGACCAGCGCGGCGAGCACCGCGCCGACGACGGTGAGGACGACGAAGACGCCCCGCCAGTCCGTCACCCGCAGGATCTGCCCGCCGATCAGCGGGGCGACGATCGGGGCGGCCCCGGAGACCAGCATCAGGGTGGAGAAGAAACGGGCCATGGCGACCCCGTCGTAGAGGTCGCGTACGACGGCTCGCGCGATGACGATGCCGGCCGCGCCCGCGAGTCCCTGGACGAGACGGAAGGCGACCAGGGTCCCGACGTCCGGGGCGAGGGCGCACAGGGCGGTGGCGACGACGTAGACGGCGAGGCCGGTCAGCAGCGGGCGGCGGCGGCCCCAGCGGTCGCTCATCGGGCCGACGACCAGCTGGCCCAGGGCCATTCCGGCGAGGCAGGCGGTGAGGGTGAGCTGGACGGTCGCGGCGGGGGCGTGCAGGGAGCGGGTGACCTCCGGCAGGGAGGGGAGGTACATGTCCATCGCCAGCGGGGGCGTCGCGGTGAGACCGCCGAGGATCAGGACGAGGAGGAGACCGGTGCGGCGGGCGGCGGGGGTGGCGGTGACGGTGGCTGCGGGGGATCCATGGGGTGCGGCGGTGTCCTGTGTGTCCGATGTCGGCGGCGCCGGCTGCTCGGGCATTGCCCCTCGCTCTCCGTGTGTCTCGTGCTCGCTGATTCCCTTGCTTGGTGAACCCCGATGTCCGCCACCTATGCTCTCAGCTCGTAGACACTGCCTGGAAACACATGAGCGAGGGTGGGGCGGCCGGGATGGCGGAGCAGAGCGTGCGGTGGGGGATCCTGGCGACGGGCGGGATCGCGGCCGCCTTCGCGGCGGACCTCGTGGATCTTCCGGACGCGGAGATCGCGGCGGTGGCCTCGCGGTCGGCGGAGTCGGCCGAGGCGTTCGCGGAGCGGTTCGGGATCGGCCGGGCGTACGGCGACTGGGAGTCGCTGGCCCGGGACGAGGACATCGATGTCGTGTACGTCGCCACTCCGCACTCGGCGCACCGGGCGGCCGCCGGGCTGTGCCTGGAGGCGGGGCGGAACGTGCTGTGCGAGAAGGCGTTCACGATCAACAGCCGTGAGGCCGAGGAACTCGTCGCGCTGGCGAAGGAGCACGACCGCTTCCTGATGGAGGCGATGTGGACGTACTGCAACCCGCTGGTGCGGCGGCTGACGGCGCTGGTCGCGGACGGGGCGATCGGGGAGATACGGACCGTGCAGGCGGACTTCGGGCTGGAGGGCCCGTTCCCGCCGGCGCACCGGCTGCGGGACCCGGCGCTGGGCGGGGGCGCGCTTCTCGACCTGGGCGTGTACCCGGTGTCGCCTCGGTGAACCGGACGGGATGTCGGCGCGAGCGGTGCTCTCGGAGGAGGGCGTCGATCTCCAGACGGGTGCACTGCTCTCCTGGGAGAGCGGCGCTCTCGCCATGGTGCACTGCTCCATCGTCGGCGGTACCGGCACCACCGCCTCGATCACCGGCTCGCAGGGCCGGATCGACATCCCGGACGGCTTCTTCCACCCCGAGCACTTCGTCCTGCACCGCGACGGCCGCGACCCGGAGGAGTTCGCCATGAACCCGGCCGACGGCCCGCGCACCACCCTGCGCCACGAGGCCCGGGAGGTCATGCGGGCGCTGCGGGCCGGGGAGACCGAGTCCCCCCTCGTCCCGCTCGACGGCACCCTCGCGGTCATGCGCACCCTGGACACACTCCGGGAGCAGATCGGCGTGCGGTACGCCGGGGAGGCGTAAAACACCCCGTCAGCGAAGCGCCCCGTAAGGGGCGCGGGGCTGTTTCTGATATGCGGCTCCGCCGCGTGGGCGCGACCAGCCACAACGCAGCCGCAGCCAACCGACAACGCAACCCGGCGCCGCCCAACACAGCGCCTACGCTGCGCCCATGAACCCCAAACAACCAAAGATCGCGGTCGTCACCGGCGCCGGCTCCGGCATCGGCCGCGCCGTCGCCGTGGAACTGCTGCGCGCCGGCTGGTCGGTGGCCCTGGCCGGCCGCCGCCCGGCCACGCTGGAAGCGACCGCCGCGCTGGCACCCGAGGGCGCCTCCGTCGCCGTACGCACGGACGTGTCGGAACCGGATGACGTCGACGCGCTGTTCACGGCGGCCGTGGAGCGGTTCGGGCGGGTGGACCTGCTGTTCAACAACGCGGGCACCTTCGGCCCCGGCGGGGTGCCGGTCGAGGACCTCCCCTACGACGCCTGGCGGCACGTCGTGGACACCAACCTCAACGGGGCGTTCCTGTGCGCGCAGGCGGCGTTCCGGCAGATGAAGGAGCAGGAGCCGCAGGGCGGGCGGATCATCAACAACGGCTCCATCTCGGCGCACACGCCCCGCCCGCGCTCCGTCGCCTACACCGCGACCAAGCACGCGCTGACGGGGCTCACCAAGTCGCTGTCCCTGGACGGGCGGCCGTACGGCATCGCGGTCGGGCAGATCGACATCGGCAACGCGGCCACCGACATGACGGCCCGGATGGAGACCGGTGCGCTCCAGGCGAACGGGGAGATCGCCCCGGAACCCGTGATGGACGTCGCCGATGTGGCGCGGACCGTGCGGCACATGGCCGAGCTGCCGTCGGCGGCGAACGTGCAGTTCGCGACGGTCCTGGCGACGGCGATGCCGTACGTGGGCCGGGGCTGAACCGCCGTTCAGTCCGGATCTCCACAACCTACACAAGCGGAATATGAACGTCCGCGGTATTGCGGCCGGTAAGAAGCCTATGCTCAACTCTCCTACACCAGACCTTCACACTTGAGGCTTTGGGATTCCGCCGACCACACCGAGGGGGGAGGCGGCAGCCGTTCCACCGGACCGGGTGGGGGTGGGCCCGTGCGGGACCGCGGGTACACACCGGTGGGTGGGGCGGCTGCCGCGTGCACGCGAGCCGAGCCGCGTACGTCAACTCCCTTGCGGGTCCCCCGAGTCGGACTCAACAGCGGCGCCACTGCCGGTATCGGCACCGGTATCGGCACCGGCGACAGCCGTTCGCCGCCGCCGCTTGCGCAGCGCCCACGCCCCCGCGCCGCCCAGCAGCGCGAGCGTCCCCGCCCCGCCCTCCGCGAGCCGCCACGGTGACGGGCGGGACGATCCCGAAGCCGCCGCCGACGTCCCGGACGCCCCCGCGGCCCCCTTCGAGGGCGACGGGCTCGCGCTCGCCCCGCCCTCGCTCAGCGGATCGACCAGCGCCCCCACCGACTGCGCCGAACTCCC
Source organism: Streptomyces sp. NPDC048277 (assembly GCF_040652235.1). Taxonomy (NCBI): domain Bacteria; kingdom Bacillati; phylum Actinomycetota; class Actinomycetes; order Kitasatosporales; family Streptomycetaceae; genus Streptomyces; species Streptomyces sp. NPDC048277. The sequence goes on along the minus strand of NZ_JBEZLQ010000002.1, from coordinate 17,354 downwards.
CTTCCCGAAGCCCCAGTCGAGCAGCGCCGCGGTCTCCTCGTACACGGCGTTGGTGCCGGGGGCCGGGTGCATCACGGTGACCAGCAGGGTGCGGCCGCCCCGGGTGGCGCCACCGGTGAAGGTGTTGCCGGCGTTGCTGGTGTAGCCGTTCTTGACGCCGAACAGGCCCTTGTAGACGTCGAGGCCCCAGGCGCCGGTGAGCAGGCGGTCGGTGTTCTGGATCTGGAAGGTCTTCTTGCCGCCCGCCGGGAAGTTCGCGGTCCTCGTCCCGCAGTAGCCCCGGAACGCGTCGTCCTTGAGCCCATGGCGGGCGAAGAGGGTCAGGTCGTACGCCGACGACAGCTGGCCCTTGTGGTCGAAGCCGTCCGGGCTGACCACATGGGTGTCGAGGGCCTGCAGGTCGACCGCCTTGGCCTGCATCTCGGCGACGGTCTTCGCGATCCCGCCGTTCATGTGGGAGAGGACGTGCACGGCGTCGTTGCCGGAGCGCAGGAAGACGCCCTGCCACAGCTGCTCGACGGTGTAGGTGATGCCGGGCTTTATGCCGACCAGGCTGGAGCCTGACGGGACGTCGGAGATGTCGGAGTCCTTGACCTTGTAGCGCCCGCTGCGCTCGAACTTCTTCAGCACGGTGTCCGCGAACAGCATCTTCAGGGTGGACGCGGGCGGCAGGCGCCGGTGCGCGTTGTACGAGGCGAGCACCTCTCCGCTGTCGCAGTCGGCCAGCAGCCAGGCCCGGGCGGTGATCTTCTTGGGCAGGCCGGTGGCGCCGCGTACCTGTATGCCGCCGCCGGCCAGGCGCTCGCCGCCTATGACGGTGGTCGCGGATGCGGGGGTGGCCGTGTACACGGGCAGAGCGGCGGCCGTCAGTCCGAGGGCGGCACGCCGGGTCAGCCGAGAGGAATCGCGCATCCCGGGACCGTACACCGCATCCAACAGCACTTTCCTTGGAGGGCCCCCTCCCCGAGATAGGAATTTGCTGTCTTATGAAAGTTTGATAAGAGTGCGCGTTTTCTCAGCTCTGACACATCTTTTACTCAGTGCGCCTCAAAGGTTTCTCCCTAGCTTGAGCCAGCGCCCACAGCGGGCGCCAAGAACCTGCGAGGAACGGGATGTTTGGCATCTATCTCAAGCGCGAGCTGGGCCGCAGAAAGAAGGCGGCCCTGGTCATCGCACTGGGTCTGGCGCTCGGAATCGCGCTGGTCATCACGGTCAGCTCGGTGTCGGCCGGCATGTCCAAGGCGCAGGACAAGGTCCTTCAGTCGCTCTACGGCCTCGGCACCGACATGACGGTGACCAAGGCGCAGTCGGCCCCCACCTCGGGCAGTTCGGGCGGCCCGAGCTTCAAGTTCGGCGCCAAGTCCAGCAGCAGCACCAAGCAGAGTTCGGACCGGGTGATGACTCAGGGCGGTCAGGCCCTGAAGTCCTCCCTGGTCACCAAGGTCGCCGGCCAGAAGGGCGTGGAGAGCGCGGTCGGAGCGCTCTCCCTCAACGTCACCAAGGTCGACGGTTCCTTCACGCAGGGCAAGGCGAAGACCACCACCGGCAGCAGCAGCAACAGCAGCAGTGGCAGCAGCGGTGGCCAGGGGCAGCCGGGCGGCACCAGCGGCAGCAGCAGCTCGGGCGGCCAGCCGCAGGTCCAGGGCGGCGGCGCCAACTTCAACGTCAACAGCTACTCGGTCGTCGGCGTCGACGTCGCCCACCAGGGCCTCGGCCCGCTGGCGTCGATGAAGGTCACCTCGGGCAAGACGTTCACCTCGGCGCAGACCAGCGCCAAGGTCGCGCTGGTCAGCAAGTCGTACGCCAAGTCGAAGAAGTACAAGGTCGGCTCGACCTTCAAGATCTCCGGCACCAAGTTCACGGTCATCGGCATCGCCACGCCGGACAGCAGCGAGTCCGACACCGACCTCTTCATCCCGCTGAAGCTGGCGCAGTCGCTGGGCGACGCGAAGAACGAGGTCACCACGATCTACGTCAAGGCGACCGACTCCAAGCAGATCTCCACGGTGAAGAAGGAGATCCAGTCGAACATCTCCGGTACGACGGTCACCACCTCCGCCGACCTGGCGTCCACCGTCTCCGGTTCGCTCTCCACCGCTTCCAGCCTGGCGACCAGCGTCGGCAAGTGGCTGTCCATCGCGGTCCTCGCGGCGGCCTTCCTGGTGGCGGCCCTGCTGACCTCCTCCGCGGTGTCCCGCCGGGTGCGTGAGTTCGGCACCCTGAAGGCCCTCGGCTGGCCCTCGCGGAACGTGACCCGGCAGGTCGTCGGCGAGTCCATGGTCAACGGTCTGATCGGCGGCGCCCTCGGTATCGCCCTCGGCGTCGGCGCGGCCTACGCGGTCACCGCGATCAGCCCGAAGCTCACGGCCCAGCTGGGCTCCACCGGCGGCGGTGGCGGCATGGGCGGCGGCCCGGGCGGCGGCGGCCCCGGCCAGCAGTCCACCCAGAACACCCTGGAGATCGCGCTGACCGCGCCCGTCTCCCTCACCACCATCGCCCTCGCGGTCGGCCTCGCGGTCGCCGGCGGTCTGATCGCCGGCGCGATGGGCGGCTGGCGCGCCTCCCGGATGCGCCCGGCCGACGCCCTGCGCAGCGTCTCGTAGCACCCTCGCCCCTCCCCAGACCGGGGCGCCGCCTCCGTTCCCCCCGGGACGCGGCGCCCCGCCCCCCTTACCACCTGCGGCCTTACCACCCTGTGGAGAACCCATGTACAGACTCACCGGTGTCACCAAGCGCTACACGCGGGGCAAGGAGACGATCGAGGCGCTGCGCGGCATCGACCTGACCATCGAGGACGGCGACCAGCTCGTCATCCAGGGCCCCACCGGCGGCGGCAAGTCGACCCTGCTCCAGATGATCGGCGGCCTGGACCGCCCGACCGAGGGCAGTGTCGAACTGGACGGCGAGGACCTCGCCCGGATCAGCGAGACCAAGCTGACCCGGCTGCGCGCCGAGAAGATCGGCATCATCTTCCAGGCGTTCAACCTCATCCCGACGCTGACCGCGCAGGAGAACGTCGAGACGGCCCTCGTGCCCCTGGGCGTGAAGCCGGCCGAGCGCCGCGAGCGTGCGGCGGAGGCCCTGCGCTCGGTGGGTCTGGGCGAGCGCCTCGGGCACGCCCCCTCCGAACTCTCCGGCGGCCAGCAGCAGCGCGTCGCGATCGCCCGCGCCCTGGTGAAGAAGCCGAAGGTCCTCCTCGCCGACGAACCGACCGGCAACCTCGACGAGGGCACCCGCGACGACATCATGGCCCTCCTCGAAGGCCTGTGGCACGAGTACGGGCTGACCTTCATCATGGTCACCCACGACTCCTCCATCGCCCGCCGCGCCCCGCGCCTGGCCACCATCAAGGCCGGCCAGATCACCCTCACCGAGCAGGGCGGCGGACAGCGGTTCGCGCAGCAGGCGGCGGGACACGGCCAGCAGCCGTATGTGCAGCAGCAGTACGGCGGCGGCAGCGGTCAGGGCTACTGACCACTGACCCTTGTCGGTGCGGGGCCGCTCAGCGCCCGAGGAGTTGGTCGATCTCGGCCAACTGCTCGGCGCCGAGCGGCCCTTTCGCGATCGCGCCGGCGTTCTCCTCGGCCTGGGTGACGGACCGGAACCCGGGAATGGGGACCGTGCGCGGGCTGCGCGCCCAGATCCAGGCGAGGGCGCCCTGCGCGAGAGTACGGCCGCCGCTGGTCAGGACCTCACGCAGCGCGTCGATCCGCTCGACCCACTCGGGGTCGGCCCCGTCCCCGTCCCCGAACCCGGGCAGCCAGGCCGGCGGCCTGCTGCGGATGTCCCCGGCGGTGGCCTTCTCCCGCCGCCCTCCGAGCAACCCCATGGCGAGCGGACTGCGGTTGATGCTCGCGAGGTCCGACTGCTCGCAGGTTTGGATGAGTCGAGGCGAATCCTGGAGCACGTTCAGGGTGTGCTGCACGGCCGTACAGTGCGGCCCTTCCGCGAAGACGGCGGCGCGGGCGGGGTCGTCGGTGCTCCAGCCGTACGCGCGGACGAGCCCCTCCTCGACCAGTTCCTCGCAGACGTCCCGGAGTTCGGCGGCGCGGACCGGGTCGGCGTCGGAGATGTGCAGCTGGTAGAGGTCGACGTGGTCGGTGCCGAGGCGGCGGAGCGAGGCGGTGAGAGCACGCCGGACGTGCCCCGGCGAGTCGTCGCGCCCGACGAGCGTACGGCTCTCCTCGTCGAAGACGTTGCCCCACTTGGTGGCGACGACCACGTCGTCGCGCCGCTTGCCGAGGGCGCGGCCGAGGATGCGTTCGCTGTGTCCGGTGCCGTAGGTGTCGGCGGTGTCGAAGAAGGTGACGCCGAGATCGAGGGCGCGCCGGACGGCCCGTACGGACTCCTCGTCGTCGACCTTCCCCCAGCCGAGCGGCTGCCCGCTCGCGTCCTGCCACTCACCGCCGATGGCCCAGCAGCCGAAGCCGAGCGCGCTGACGCGGATGCCGGAACGTCCCAGGGTCCTGGTGGTGCTGTCCGTTTCCATGTCTGAGAAGACTAGGAGTTGAAGCGCACACGAGGACAAGGAGACTTACTAGGCCTGGCCGGTCTCGAAGCGCGAGATCCGTCCGTCGTCCTCGATGACGAACGACCACCGGGTGCGCATCTCGCCCCAGGTGTCGTTGCGGTAGCGGGCGACGAGGGCGCGGCCGCCGGAGGTCTCGTTCTCTACGTCCATGTGACCGTTGGAGGTGAAGATCTCGCGGTCGATCCAGTCGGCGAGGTCGCGGTCGGCGCCGTCGTCCGACATGGTCGCGCCGGGCGCGAGAAGGTGCATGAAGCCCTCGCGGTCATGGGCGTTGACGGCGGTGACGAAGGCCCGGACGGCCGGGTCGCTGAGCTTGGCTGTCTTGATCGTCATACCGGCCAGCCTCACACCGGGGCCGGGGGCCCGCCACCCGAACGGCTGTGAGGACGGGCCACCCGGGTGGGGCTGGTGCGACGGTGGAGACCCGACCTCAATCGCCGCGCTGCCCGAGGAGCCACCGTGACCTGCTACGACCGACGTGATGTGGGCCTGCTGCTGCTCCGGCTGGGTACGGGGGGCGTGCTGGCGGCACACGGTGCGCAGAAGCTGCTCGGCTGGTTCGGCGGGGGCGGGATCGAGGGCACGGGCCAGTTCATGGAGTCGGTGGGCTACGCACCGGGCAGGCAGAGCGCGATGGCGGCGGGCCTGGCGGAGGCGGGCGGCGGAACGCTCCTCGCCCTGGGCCTGGCGACCCCCGCCGCCGGCGCCGCGGCGGCCGGCGCGATGGCGGGCGCGGCAGCGATCCTCCTGCCCAACGGCTTCTTCGCCCAGGAGGGCGGCTACGAGTACGCGGCGACCCTGGGCCTGGCCGCGGCGGGCCTCGCCGTCTCGGGCCCCGGCCGGCTCTCCCTGGACCACGCACTCGGCCATGTCTTCGACCGGGGCTGGATGGTCCCGGTGGCGCTGGGCGTGACGGCGGCGGTGACGTCAGCGGTGATCGGGGCACGGAACTGCCGGGTGCGGCGGACCGGCCAGGGCGAGCAGGAGGCACTGTTCGAGGAGTGAGGCGCGCTGTTCGAGCAATGAGGCGCTGTTCGAAGCGTGAGGCGCTGTTCGAGGAAGAGCGCCGGGTGGGGCAAGCTACGGTCCATGAGCGACCAGGACACCCCCGACACCACGGCCCCCGTCGATCTGTGGCCGGCCGTGAACGAACTCTGGGCCCGCCTGGAGGCGACCCGCAAGCACGCCGGCCCCGAGGGCGTACTGCTCCGCATCCTCAAACTCTCCGAGGAGGTCGGCGAGGTCGCCGAGGCGGTCATCGGCGCGACCGGCCAGAACCCGCGCAAGGGCGTCACCCACACCTGGGAGGACGTACAGGGGGAGCTGTGCGACGTGGTCATCACGGCGCTGGTGGCGCTGCGGACGCTGACGCCGGAGGCGCGGGAGGTGTTCGAGGCCCACTTGAAAGGTGTCGGGGACCGGCCACTGGGTCCGTCGGCCGCGTCGGCTCCGCCGGCTCCGTCGGCTCCGTCGGTGTGAAGCCGCTCGCCTGATCGGCCCCGCGCATGCGCTTGACCTTGCCCCTGGGGGCAGGGTCTAGCGTTTGAGCAGGGAGGTGAACGGCATGAAGATCGGTGAGCTGGCGCATCGGGCCGACGTGACGACGAAAGCGGTGCGGTACTACGAATCGCTGGGGCTGGTCACGCCCGAGCGTCTGGCGAACGGCTACCGGGACTACGCCGAGGACGACGTGCGCCTCGTGCGGGAGATCAAGGCCCTGCACCGGCTGGGCATCCCCGTCGAACGGACCCGGCCCTTCCTGGAGTGCCTGGCCGCCGGGAGCCTGCACGCCGACGACTGCCCCGCCTCACTGGCCACCTACCGGGAGGCCATCGACGAGCTGACCGAGCGCATCGAGGCCCTCAACGCCCGCCGCTCGACACTGATCACCAACCTCCATGTCGCGGCCCACCGGGGCAGCGGCGTCGTACCGCCGGAAGGAACCGCGGGTGAGGACTATCTGACCCTCCCCGCGGACCTTCCCGTCCCCGGGGACGACGGCGCCGCCGCCCACCTGCCCGGCACCGCCATGCCGCCCCTCGCCCTGCCGAACACCGCGGGCCGGGCCGTCCCTCTGGACGCGCTCGGGCCCCGCCGTACGGTGATCTACGTCTACCCTCTCACCGGCCGCCCCGGCACCGACCTGCCGGAGGGCTGGAACTCCATCCCCGGCGCCCGCGGCTGCACCCCCGAGACGTGCGGTTTCCGCGACCACTTCCAGGACCTTCTCGAAGCCGGCGCCGGCCGCGTGTACGGGCTGTCGAGCCAGGACGCCGACTACCAGACCGAGGTCGTGGAGCGGCTCGGCCTGCCCTTCGACATGCTCTCCGACCCCGCCCTCACTCTCGCCGACGCGCTCGGCCTGCCCACCTTCGAGGCCGACGGCGCGAGGCTGTTCAGGCGCCTGACCCTCGTCGTCCGCGACGGCACGGTCGAGCACGCCTTCTACCCGGTCTTCCCACCGGACGAGCACGCCCGACAGGTCCTGGACTGGCTGCGCGACAACCCGCTGTAGGCCCTCCGAAAGCCCTCCGAAGGCCCTCTGATCCACGCCGATCCACGCCGATTCACGAAGGACATCGACTGTGTACGTCCCCAGACACTTCGCACCCGCCGAGGACGCCGTCCGGGATCTCCTCGTCAACCACGGCGCGTCCGACCTGATCACCATGACCCCGCAGGGCCTGCTGTCCACTCTGCTGCCCTTCGAGTACGACCCGGACGCCGGCGAACACGGCGCCCTGATCGGGCACATGGCCCGTGCTAACGGCCAGTGGCGCGAGCCTGTCCAGGGCGAGGCCATGGTGATCGTCCGCGGGCCCGAGGCGTACATCACGCCGAACTGGTACGCCACGAAGCGCGAGCACCACCGCGTGGTGCCGACCTGGAACTACATCACCGCGCATGTCTACGGACAGCTCGTCGTGCACGACGACCCCGCCTGGACCGAGGCGCAGATACGCCGCCTGACCGACCGCCACGAGGCCGACCACGCCAACCACGCCAGCCATGCCGACCCATGGTCCGTCGACCAGGCCCCTGCGAAGTTCATCGAGGGTCAGCTGCGGGCCGTCGTGGGCGTCGAGCTGGTCATCAGCCGCGTCGAGGCCAAGTTCAAGCTCAGCCAGAACCAGCCGCGGGAGAACGTCGAGGGTGTCGTCGACGGCCTCGAAGCCCGCGGCCGGGCCGACGACACGGCGCTCGCCGCCGCGGTCCGCACCCACAACCCGCGCGCGGCGACCCCGTCCTGACCTCCGAGGAGTTCTCCATGTTCCGCGGCCTCAGCGCCTTCCCCCTCACCCCCACCACCGAGGACGGCATCGACGAGAACGCCTTCCGCACCCTCGTCTCCCGCCTCGCCGCCGCCGGCGTCGACTCCATCGGCGCCCTGGGCTCCACCGGCGGCTACGCCTACCTCACCCGCGAGGAGCGCGCCCGCGTGACGGCGCTCGCGGTCGAGGCCGCCGACGGTGTGCCGGTCATGGCCGGCATCGGGGCGCTGCGGACCTCACAGGTGCTCGCCCACGCCGAGGACGCCCAGAAGGCGGGCGCGTCCGCGGTCCTGCTCGCCCCGATGACGTATCAACCGCTCACCGACGACGAGGTGTTCGGCCTGTACGAGGACGTCACGCGTGAGCTGTCGGTGCCGCTGTGCGTGTACGACAACCCGCGCACCACCCATGTCGACTTCACCGACGAACTCCACGGCCGTATCGCCGAGTTGCCGAACGTCGCCGCCGTCAAGATCCCGCCGGTGCCGGACGACCCGGCCGCCGCGGAGCAGCGGGTGGCAGCGCTGCGGGCACGGCTCCCGGAGACGGTGAGCATCGGCGTGAGCGGCGACTGGGCGGCGGCCGGCGGCCTGAACGCGGGATGCGAGGCGTGGTACTCGGTCCTCGGCGGCCTGTTCCCACGCACTGCGCTCGCCCTCACCCGCGCCGCGCAGGCCGGTGACGCCGAGGAGGCCACGGCCCGCTCCGCGCGCCTGGAACCCCTCTGGGACCTCACCCGACGGTACGGCGGCCTGCGCGTGATGTCGGCGGCCGCCGCCCACCTGGGCCTCACCACCGAGCCCAACCTGCCGCTGCCGCTCCGGGGCCTGCCGGCCGACGCCCGCGGCCGGCTGATCACCGTACTGGACGACCTGGACCTCGGCACGACGGCTTGAGGCCAGCGCCGTCCGGTCAGTGTTCGCTCAACGCCGTCCGCAGACTGGTGGCCATCAACTCGATGGCCTCCTTCCCCGCCGGTACCGGCCCGGTGTGGGTGAAGTAGTGGTCGACGCCCGGGAAGACCCGGTGGACGACCGGGACACCGGCGGCCTCCAGGGCCTTGGCGTAGGCCTCGCCCTCGTCGCGCAACCGGTCGTGCTCCGCGGTGATGACCAGGGCGGGCGGCAGTCCGCCGAGGTCGTCGGCGAGTCCGGGCGAGACGAGCGGAAGGGCCCGGTCCGCGGGGTCCGGGACATAGGCGGCGGTGAAGATCCGCATGAGCGAGGGCGTGAGCAGTGGTTTGGCGATGGGTGACCGCTTGGTGGCCGGGTCGGCGACCTGGTCGAGCGGCGCCGAGTCGAGGATCTGCAGCAAGGGCGTGAAGCTGCCGCGGTCCCTGGCCGTACGGCACACCGCGGCGGTCAGGTTGGCGCCGGCGCTGTGCCCGCCCACGGCGAGGCGCGAGCCGTCCCAGTCGTGCGCGGCACCGTTCTCGACGATCCACGCGGTGACGTCGTAGGCCTGGGTGACGGCGGCGGGGTACGGCTGCTGCGGGGCGACGGCGTAGTCCACGTTGACGACGACGCAGTTGGCCGTGGCGGCTATGTACCGGCAGATGTGATCGTCCTGCTCGGGTCGGGCGACGACGAACCCGCCCCCGTGGAAGTTCACGTACACGGGAGCGGGGGCCTCGGCGGCGGCCGACGACCGCGGCCGAGGCCGGTAGACGGTGCACGCCACCGCCCCCGCCCCGGTCTCGACCGTCAGCGCCTCGGTGTGCTTCGGAATCTCACCGAACCGAAGATCCTTGTGCACCCGGCTCATCACACGGCCGAGCAGCAACTGGACCCCCCTGGCCTGGACTCTGGGGCTGAACGGCATGGCGCGACCACCCATCGCTGTAAAGTTAAACAAACAGGATTCCTGATGATGGATGGCGTGCGGCGCATCACGCAAGAGGCAGCACGAAGCCGGCCGCGGCATGCGGATGCCGGGCTTCGGGGACCGAGCACAGCCGCCGACGCCATCTCCTCCGGCGAAGAATTCAAGCCAACGGACAGCCAAACAGCGGCAGTTGGGGCCACTGAGGGCCACTGATGCACCTGAGTCGTCGCGTCGCGGAATAGCGTGGACATCCACGAACGATGTTCGACGGTTCGGTCGTCCTCACCACACGCAGACACAGGAGCTTCCATGGCGCACGAGGCGGACAACTCCGAGCAGGAGGCACTCTCCAAGATCGACACCACCGTGCCGCAGTCGGCCCGGATCTGGAACTACTGGCTGGGAGGCAAGGACAACTACGAGGTCGACCGGGTGGCCGGCGACGCGTTCCGCACGATCTTCCCCGGAATCGAGACCGGAGCCCGTGCCGCCCGCTACTTCCTCGCCCGCGCCGTCCGTCACCTGGCCGCAGACGAAGGCATCCGCCAGTTCCTCGACATAGGCACCGGGCTGCCCAACGTGGACAACACCCACGAGATCGCCCAGCGGGTGGCCCCGGAATGCCGCATCGTCTACGTCGACAACGACCCGTTGGTCCTGGCACACGCCCGCGCGCTGCTCACCAGCACGCCGGAGGGCGTCACCAACTACGTGGACGCCGACCTGCGCGACCCGAGCACCATCGTGCGGGAGGCCAGGAAGACGCTCGACTTCGACCAGCCCGTCGCCCTCATGCTGATGGGCATCCTCGGCCACATCGAGGACTACGACCAGGCGCGGGAGATCGTACGGGAACTCGTGGCGGCGCTGCCCCCCGGCAGCTACCTCGTGCAGTACGACAGCACGGACACGAGCAAGGACTACGTCGAGGCCATCCGGCAGTACAACGAGGGCGGTTCGCTCCCGTACATCCTGCGCAGCCCCGAGCAGATCACGCGCTTCTTCGACGGTCTGGAACTGCTGGAGCCGGGCGTGGCATCGTGCTCGCGCTGGCGCCCTGACGCGGGCGCCTGGGAACTGCCCGAGCAGGTCCACCAGTACGGCGGTGTAGCCCTGAAGCGCTGATCAGGACTTAAGGACTAAGGACTTCCGGCCTTCCGGCCTTCCGGCCTTCAGGTCCTCAGGTCTCCTGGAGGACGCGATGCAGAATCGTCGGGGTGTCGTCCGGTGATTCTGCTTCGACCACCAGACGGTTCATGACATCCCAGTAGCACTCGACGTCGGCCGGGCGGTCGGGATACAGGGCCGTGCCGAGCCGTTCCAGGCAGACCATGTCGGGCAACTGCCCGCCGGGCAGGCGCAGGATGGTGACCGGCCCGGATTCCGCGGCGTGGCCGCCGGCGGCGAACGGCATGATCTGGACGGTGACCTGCGGGAGCCGGCACATCTCGATGAGATGCCTGAGCTGGGCGCGCATCGTCGCGACGCCGCCCACCGGGCGCCGGAGCGCGGCCTCGTCGATCACCGCCCAGAGCTGGGTCGCCGGGTGCCGGCGGAGGATCCACTGGCGGGTCATCTGCAGCAGGACGCGCCGCTCGGTCTCCTCCGCGGAGGCACCCGAGTGGGCGGACCGGACGGCGGCACGCGCGTAGTCGGGGGTCTGCAGCAGGACGGGAACGCGCTGCACCTCGAAGCAGCGGATGACGCTCGCCGCCTGCTCCGCCCCGAGAAAGGCCTGCATCCAGACGGGCACCACGTCGTTGAAGTCCTGCCACCAGGCGGGCACGTTCGCCTGCTCCGCCAGTGCGAGCAGGGTGGCGCGTTCGGCTGCTTCCGTGACTCCGTACAGCGTGAGCAGGTCGGCCACGTCACGCAGTTTGACCCCGTGACGGCCGGCCTCCAGCCGACTGATCTTGGACCGGGACGCCCGGATGACCTCCCCCGCGGCCTCACGGGAGATCCCCCGCTCCTCCCGCAGCCCCCGCAACCGTGCGCCCAGCGCCAGCCGCGGCACCATGGGCCCCGCCGACCGCTCGTCCAGGACCCCGCTGTGGTCCGGTGCCCGTAACTCCTCTTTCCCGCCCATGAAACTCCCTGCGGTGGATGCGACTCTCCATGCATACAAGCACAGGACCGTGCGGCAAGGGCCCAGATCCGGAACCAGACAGTCCGCCGACAGCACACCGAGCGACCGCACGACCGGCTCACAGGAGGGCTCAACGGGGGCGCGTCACAGGAAACGCGCCCCCTGGCCGACCGTAGGGGGTCACCAGGTGTGAGCCACGTCCACGACGAGATGGTTGGCCGTCTGGAAGACCCGGAACGGCAGCCGCGCGCGGACACCCAGTCCGGCCTGGGTGTAGCCCTCGGAGCCACCGGTGAACTTGAACTCCCGGAAGGTCCGGTACCCGGTCACGTCGACGGACGGAAGCGGCGGATAGGGCTCTCCGGTCGCCGCGTCGTAGCGCGGGGAGAACAACGAGATCTCCAGAATGGCTCCGCCCTTGATCGGAACGACGACGTCGCTCGGGTCCTGGTGCAGTACGTCGACGTAGCGGACGCTGTAGCCGATCGGGGCGGCCGCCGTACCCTCGGCGTCGAAGACCAGACGGTCGAAGCACTCGTGCTGCCCGGCCCTCACGTCGGTCAGTCGCCTGGAGGCAACAGCGTCCCCGGTCTTGTCCAGGCTCCCCCACGTCACGGCACAGTCCACCGCCGTCGACGCGGCCACCGCCGGCACCGTGCCGGCCAACAGTCCGCCGCCCGCGAGCATCATCGCGGCCAGTGCAGTACCTATCCGTCGCATGACTACCCCCCAGTAGTTCGCGTAGGTGTGTGCCTGTTCAGACCCGCGGCCATCCGGAAGGTTGTGCGTGCTGGAGCAGTCCATTGCGGCGCAGTAGCCCCTTCCAGCACAACTGTCCCGTGGAACCACAGCACTTTCCGAGTGCGCGACCTGGAATCGTCATCCGGTACGCCACCCCAGCCCTGTTGTGCCGGTGACGCCACGAACGCCGCGTCGTGTCCCGTCGGCCGAACGGCGTCCTCCCCCTCACTTGGTGTCGTCGACGAGCCGGGAAGCACCAGAAGTGCGGGAATGGGCCTGGCCCTTCCCGGCCGCCGCTCCATGGTCGACCGTGCGGCACCCGGTCCCGATAGGGCCCAACAGCCCTTTCCCTGGCCGCCGATAGGGCCGAACGGCCCTTCTTCGCGCCGCCGAGCCAGTCGCTTTACCAACCCATGACGAGCCCAAAAGGTTCTACGGAACCCTCGCATCCGTATGACCATGCGTGCGGGATCCGAAGAACCGGATCAGGAGACACGGTGCTCGTTTCACAGAAGGCGGCTGGAACTCTCTTCGTGGGTGGTGCGCTCAGCCTCACCCTCAGCTCCCTCCTCTACCCCTCCATGCTCGGAGTTCAGAAGGTCAGCAGCGCACCCGACCGGGTCGTCGCCAAGCCGGCGACCGGGCCGCTGACGGAAGCCGACCGGGATTTCGTGGTCCAGGTGCGCTCGGCCGGACTGTGGGAGTACCCCGTCGGCCAGACGGCGTTGAAGAAGGGAACGACGAAGGCCGTCAGGAGCGCCGGGGAGCATCTGGTCGACGGGGATGCCGCGTTGGACGCCGCCTGCCGCAACGTCGCCAATCAGCTGGGCATCACGCTGCCCAACCAGCCGTCCTCGCAACAGCAGAGCTTCGAGTCCCGGCTGAACGGTGAAAGCGGCAAGCAGTTCGACACGGACCTGGCCACCACCGTGCGCGCGACGAACGGCCAGTTCCTCACCACGATCGCGAGCGTCCGCACCACCACGAGGAACTCGCTGGTCCGCGCGCTGGCCGCCCAGGCCAACGACACGGTCCTGGACCACATCACGGTCATGGAGAAGACCGGCCTGGTCGACTTCGGCCAGGCCCTCGTCCAGGAGACCACCTCACCCAACCTCCCGGCCCAGCAACTGACCCCACCACCCGCGGTCGCGGGCCAGCCACAGGTCGCCCTCACTCCGCCGGCGAACAGCACGGTCTCACCGAGTCCGGCGGTGGGATGAGGTGAGGACCGGGGCCGAGCGGCCTACGCCGGCCAGGCGGTCGCTGTGTTCGGCCCCGGCCTCCCGCCCCCCCCAAAAAAAGGAGACATACGCAGCCTTGGGTATCGACCCAGGTCGATACCCAAGGTGAAAACTCGTTATCCGACCTGCGCAAACGTGCGGGAAGAGCGTTTGTGTGAGAGTTTGGCGCCCCGCTGTGAGCGCCAGGAGTGGCTCAGAGGTCGATGGGTGTCGTAGTCACCGTGGTGCGCCATGTTCACGATCGAGCCGCTGAACGCAATCGTCCGGGTTGTTCTGAGGCGTGATCACATCAGCTGCAGCCGATTCGGCCACAGCCGGACTCGGGGTATCGGATGGCTTCTCGCTCGCAGCGGCCGTCGACTTGTCTGACCCGTCCTTCTTCTTGCCCCCGGTACTGAGTGCAGAGGCAACTCCGATGACGATGGCCAGGATCACGAGGACGGCGGCCGCAATGCCGATCAGAAGCCACGGCAACGGCTTTTTCGGCCGACGGAAGGTGAGTGTGGAGCGGAAGCGGGCCCTGGGTCTCTTCCACGAGCTCCCAGCCGTCCTTCTGCATCTTCGAGACCACCCAGCGGCCTTACCGACGTCGCCCTCGGCCCATTGCTCGATCCGGGCCACGGGGCATACGGACGAAGGCCGGCGGGCTCGCCGGGTCGAGCGCTCCTGTGTGATGGTCGTGGCGCCGGACACCGTCGATCCCGCACTTGCCACCCAACCGGGTGCGATCCATGCCTCGCACTCAATGGCGGACAGTCCCCGCGCGCCGGTCTGAAGCCATGATCACAAGGTAGCGTTGAGCTGACTGTTCCTTGATCGCCTGGCGCGGGCACTGAGGACCCCTGAGACCTGTGGATCGGAGTAGTCGGCGATGGATATGACACTTCGACGGGTTTCCGCCGCGGATGCGGACAAGGGATTCCGGCATGTCGTGTCCGGATTCTCGGGTGAACGCAGCGGTGTGGAGAGCGAGTGTTTTCTCGGCCGTGAGTGGAAGGTCCTGGAGCAGATCCTGCTGACTCAGGGGCCCGAGGAGATCAGCGAACTTCCCATCACCATGGGCGACCTCCTCGGTGACGATGACCTCGGCACCGCCTGCTTCTACCTCCCGCCGGACGAGGTGGCGGTCGCAGCCCGCTTCCTGGTCGCCGTCGACGCCGAACGGTCCGTCGCCGACCACGCCGACGAACTCGCGAGGACGTTTCGCCACGGCGATATCCCGGACGACCACCTAGTGGTCCTCGGCCGGTACCTGAAGGACGTCCGCGATCTCTACGTCGCGGCCGATCAGGCAGGCGAAGGCGTTGCGAAACTCGTCCAGGGCTGAGACCCGCCGCCCCGGGCCGCAGCCGGCAAGGGCTGCCGTCGTCGCGAGCGCCACGGGCGTACTGGTGACTCTGCTCGCCGGCTGCGGCACGGCACCTGCATCCTCGGCTGAATCCACGTCCACGGGTACGTCCACGACCGAGGTCGCGGACCCGGTCGCGAAGGCACACGACATCGAGCAGAATTTGAAGGCCGCTGTCCAGGCAGGCGGCCTGCCCTTGTTGGACGAGCCCACCACCACGGTCATGAGCCTTCACGACAACGGCCGGGGCGGCGAGGGGTAGCACCCAGGTGAAGGGGATACGGCGGGTGCGCCCAGCTTGCGGCAAGCCCGCTTGAGGGGGATCCAGGCAGGCGCTCCGCGAGCCGAAGGCCGGCGCCTGACGGTGAGGGGGTCCACACGACCCGATCGCTCCCTGCATCCGGAGCGGGAGAACCCATTGGACAAAAGTTGCGTTGTTGCATGCGGCGATATCCAGCGGAGCATGTCCTACACCCTGGATGATGGGTAACTAGCCAGTGACGGAAAGTAGCGAGGGGCGATGCCGTGGGGGCCACTATGACCACACAGGAAACTGATCACACGGAGGGATTCCCTCCGCGCCGGTCCTCTGCGCACCACCAGGGCGGAGCACACCGGCGCCCGCAGGCCGAGGGCGGCCGGGCCGTGTCGTCCGCCGTGTTCATCGCCGCTTGTACGGTCTTCGGGCTCGCCGTGGCCACCGGGGCAGCCCTCGCCGTGCCCCGTACCGGGCGTACGGCCGTGTTCCTGGCCGCGCAAGCGGCGGCGACCTTCCTCGCAGTGGTCCTGGGGCTGCTGCGCCGCACACGTCGTGCGCCAGACACCCCGCCCGGCGTTGCCTGGACCACGACAGGCGAATTCCAGCGCACGACCGTCAACGGCGGCGGTGCGATCCCTGACGCCGGCTAGAACCGCGACCGGCTCCGCGCCGTCCCGGCCCCTGGCGCGTCCCGCGGCCGGCGCTGCGGCGGCGGCTCGCGGTCGCCACCCCCACTCCACCGACCGATGTCACTGTCCCCGAGGCGATCGCCCAGCCGGGGACGCCCGCAGCGTGGGCCGCCATCACGGTTCCGATCAACGATGCAGGCAGCAATAACACGAGCAGCGCGAACTGGAACACGGCAGGCCACGCCGTGTCGTTCTTTGTGAAGACCCGCTCCGAAAGACGGTCCAGAAAATCCAGAAAGCTTTCAGGCGGAGTGTCTGAACGGTCATTCGACGCCCCCGTTCTCCGATTGTAGATATATGCGCCGCCCACAGAGGAGTCGGATCCGACCTCCTCCCGGCCTGAACCGCGACGCCCATTCAGACCGGCCCCGTTCTGCGACGGGATATCCGGCGTTCCAGAACCGGACTGAGGCATCCCTGATGCCGTGGGAACAGAATCGGGCACCGGGAACTCCTGACTGATACACACCAACATGAAGCAGCGTGCGCCGCCCCCATCACACCGAGCGGTTCCTCCACCGCCGGTCACAGGCACACCGCAGACGCATCAGGCACAACCTGCGACGATCCCCTGATCGCCGTTGCCCATCCGCACGTCGTCCCGCCATCAACCCCGTCGGACAGCCACGCACGGACGGAAACACAATCTATAGCCCCAGGACTCCCGGCACGCGTTCGCGCAAGAATGCGGCACCGGTAATCAGGAACCTCTCGCACCTCGGTGCCCAACAACATGAACCGTTACATGCCTGTTCGGACTCGACACACCGTCACCGGGTTCCTGAATGGCACCCCTTTCACTCCCGGGAGTGACACTGCACGCCCCTCGGCATGACAGGTTTCCTCTGTTGCCCCAGACACCGGCAGGAACAGAAAATCCGCTACGCCAGGCAGCCGAATACTCCAACTGCAAACCGTGATCTTCATGTCTGGCGGGCAGTGTGCCCAGGAAATCCCGGCCGGCACCACCCGCCATGGCGCTCGGACTGTCCATGGCGGGCCCGCCACCCCCTGTCCCCCGCGAGCACACTCGTGGTGGGAGCCGACACACTTGGAGGGCGGTGGTTCACCGGGGCCCCGCCGGGAGCAACTGGGGTGGAAGTGGGGCGCTAAGGGCGAGGAGTGTGCGAACTGCTGAGAGAGCAGATCAACGTCGGCGTCGGCGGCGACCAGCTCGTACAGTGGCTACTCAACGCCCAGTTCCGTGTCCGACGAGAGCACGCGTCCGTGCCGGGTACGTCGTCGCCGGTCGTGTCCCTTCTCGTGCAACGCCAGTGCGTTAAGGATGTGTGCGCCCTGTCAAGAGGGCGGGACCTCTGGTAGTTCGCATGGTGTCGAAGCCATTGCGAGTGTCCCGGAG